>CAYRWN010000027.1:0-43447 GCA_964428045.1 uncultured Hydrogenophaga sp.
CCTTGACTCCTTGTCGGTATTTTCAACAAGGACTAAGAACTCCACTTTTCAGGGGTAAGGTCACACCACCCACTACATCGAAGAGGCCGAGGACATGGCCGACCGCATCGGCGTGATCCGCAAAGGCGAACTGATCGTGGTGGAGGACAAAGCGGTGCTCATGCGACAGCTCGGGCAGAAACAGCTGGCCCTGACGCTGCAGCAACCGCTGCAGGCCGTTCCCGCCGAGCTCGCCGCCTGGCCGCTCACGCTGGCCGACGACGGGCTCACCCTCACCCACACCTTCGACACGCAGAAGGACGACACCGGCATCGCCGAACTGCTGGCCGCGCTCGGCAGGCACGGCATCCAATTCAAAGACCTGCGCTCGCGCGAGAGCTCGCTCGAAGACATCTTCGTCAGCCTGGTGCACGAACCGAATGGGGAGGCGTGAAATGGGCTTGAACCTGCACGCCGTTCGCGCCATCTACCGGTTCGAAATGAACCGGGCGCTGCGCACCTGGGCGCAGAGCATCATCGCGCCGGTGCTCACCACCTCGCTGTACTTCATCGTCTTCGGGTCGGCCATCGGCTCGCGCATGGGCGACATCGGCGGCGTGAGCTACGGGGCCTACATCATCCCGGGCTTGCTGATGCTCTCGCTGCTGAGCGAAAGCATCTCGAACGCGGCCTTTGGCATCTACATGCCCAAGTGGTCGGGCACCATCTACGAACTGCTGAGCGCGCCGGTGAACTGGGTGGAGGTGGTGCTGGGCTACGTGGGCGCAGCCGCCAGCAAGAGCCTGCTGCTGGGCACGCTGATCCTGCTGACGGCGCGGCTGTTCGTGCCGTACTCGATCGCGCACCCGGTCTGGCTGGTGGGGCTGCTGGTGCTCACGGCCGTCACGTTCTGCCTGTTCGGCTTCATCATCGGCCTGTGGGCCGACAACTTCCAGAAGCTGCAGGTCGTTCCGCTGCTGGTCATCACGCCACTGACCTTTCTGGGTGGCGCGTTCTACAGCATCAGCATGCTGCCCGAACCGTGGCAGACCGTCTCGCTGTTCAACCCCGTGGTCTACCTCGTCAGCGGCCTGCGCTGGGCTTTCTACGGCGCGGCCGACGTGCACATCGCCCTGAGCACCGGCATCACGCTGGTCTTCATGGGCGTCTGCCTGGCCGTGGTGTGGTGGGTGTTCAAGACCGGCTGGCGGATCCGCCGCTGAACAAAAAAAGCCCCGTGGCGCAAGCTCCGGGGCTTTTCACTGGACCCGGCACGGTGCCGGTTCAACAGGTCTGCAGGGCTCAGTAGCCGCCGCGGCCGTAGCCGCCGCCACCGGAGCGGTTACCACTGCCGTAGCCGCCACCGCCCGAACGGTCACCGCCGCCGAAGCCGCCGGTGCGAGGGGGGCGGGCTTCCATCGGACGGGCCTCGTTCACGGTGACGCTGCGGCCACCCAGGGACTGGCCGTTCATGCCGTTGATGGCGGCTTGCGCCTCGGCATCGCTGCCCATTTCGACAAAGCCGAAACCCTTGGAACGGCCGGTGTCGCGCTCCACCATGACCTTGGCGCTGTTGACAGCGCCGAATTCGCTGAAGACCTGTTGCAGGTCGTCATCGCGCACGGAGTACGGCAGGTTGCCGACGTAAAGTTTGTTGCCCACGGGGGACTCCTAAAAAAGACAAGAAACACAAAAAGCGATGGGGTCCCGAAAGCACAACAAACCCGAGAGTGCACCGTGGCACGCGAAACTGACCGATCACTTGGAGAGGCACAGGCCGCGTCGGGCCTGTGCCACGCCGGATTATGCGCCCCAGACGTCCCGGGGCTGCGAAACAGCGCTTTTCCGGGATCGGGCCCGGTGCGGGCGTGGTACGCGACCCACACCCCCGGACCGGGCTGGCCGACCCGGTCCGCATGGCAGCCCAGCCGCAGGCGGTCGTGGGGTCGGCACCGGCCAACGGTGCGTCACCCCTGGGCGAGAGCGACCGTCAGGCGACGGTGGCCGCGCGGTCCGCCACGGTGGTCAGGATCAGTGGACCACCGGGGTCGTCATTGAGCTCGCTGTACACCAGCGCGTCCAGCGCCTGCCCGTCGGACCTCAGCCATCGCACAGGCCGCCAGCCGGTGTTTCCCTGGGCGAACTACAAACGGTTGTGCACCTGCCACTGCGCGTCGTCGGCCCACAGGAACTCGGCCTTCAGGCCCGCCACCTGGTCGGCCGGATAGCCCCAGTTGCGCTCGAAAGCCGGGTTGACCTCCACGATGGCTTGCGTGTCGGCCCGCTGGACCAGCAGGGCATTGGGGTTGAGGCGGAAGATCCGCCCGAAGCGGCGCAAGGACTGATCCCGCTCGTGCTCCAGGCGCAAGCGGTCCTCCATCTGGCTCAGGAGGCGCAGGTGGGCCTCGGCGGTGGCCTGACGGGTGTAGCGCAGCAGCGCCCCGACCACCGCCACGACAACGCTGGCCATGACCCAGTAGCGCAAGTCGGCCGCCATCCGCGCCTCTGGCAGACGCCCTGCGGACTCCGCCCAGGTCAGGGATGCCAGCATGAGCAGGCAGGCACCGGTGGTCGCCAGC
The DNA here is from genome assembly GCA_964428045.1 of uncultured Hydrogenophaga sp. Classification (GTDB taxonomy): domain Bacteria; phylum Pseudomonadota; class Gammaproteobacteria; order Burkholderiales; family Burkholderiaceae_C; genus Hydrogenophaga. Next base: position 2,559 of record CAYRWN010000027.1, read on the forward strand.
AAGCCCGGCAGACGCAGGTAGGTGCCCGCCAGCGCCACCACCCCCAGCGGCACCAGCGAAGAAGCCGCCCGCACCGACCCGTAGCTGCACATCGCCCAGCCGGCAAACAAAAGCGAACTCACCACCATCAGCGGGGGCACCCAGTGCCCTCGGCCGACCTTGATCAGTTGGTGCGACAGCAAGGCAACACCACCCATCGACAGCGAAATGACAAACCGGTAGTCCCAGGAAGGGGCCAGCAGCACTTCGGCCGTCGCCTGGATCGCCATCATCACCGCGATGCCCAGCAGCAACCAGCGCAGGCTGCGCTGGCGGCGCCGGCGCTCGCTGCGCTCGATCATCGCCGGATCTTCCAGTGGACGCGAATCAAGCACCGAAACGGCCCTCCGTGTGCTGCCGCCAGGAAGCGTTGTGCGCGCCTCGCTCGGCGGACAGCGGTTTGGCCGCAGCGTGCTCATCCGGCAAACGCAGGAAGGTGATGACCAGTTTCTCCTGCGGATCCTCGTCCCGCTCCCGGCAGATCAGCACCGGGAGGCGCTCGCCGCCCCGGCGGATCGCGGTGACCGGCCGCCATTCGGTGCGCAGCGCGCTGCGCCGGTCGCTCACGAAGCGTTCGTACTGCGGGTCCTGCACCCACAGAAAGCCGTCGCGCTTGTCCACCAGTTCCTCGCGCGCATAGCCCAGCACCCGCTCGCAGGCCGGGTTCACGTCCAGGATCCTGCCCGTCTGCGCCGACTGGACGAAAATGGGCGTCGGGCTGGTCAGAAAGAGCCGCTGCAGGCGCCCGTGCCCCAGGTCGCGGTCCAGCAGGGCCTGCAGCCGCTGGCGGGCCTCCTGCAGGTGCAGGTCCTGCGCCGTGCGCAACCGGGTGCGGTTGAGGTGCATCATGGCGGCCACACCGACCAGACAAGCGGCTTGCGAGGTGAACGTGCGTGGGCCGACCGCGAAGTCTGGCGTGCCCAGAAGCCAGCCTTGGGCATCGGCCCAGGCCAGCACGCCAAGCAGCGCCATGGCACCCAAGGTGGTTCACACCAGGGCCTTGCGACCCAGGAAGACGCCCACCACCATCTGGCCGACCAGGATCAGGGCGGTGTCCACCGTCCGCACCGAACCGTAGAAGTAGGTGGAGGCGGCCGCCATCGCAAACAGGCAGCCCACCAGGAACCAGGCCACGCCCGCAAAGTGCTGCCTGCGCAGAAGCAGCCAGGCCACCAGACCCGCGCCGGCCAGGGCCAGAACGAGGTAGCTGTCGGCATCCAGTGGCACGCCCAGCCCGCGCTCGACCACGAACAGGCCCGATGCCAGGACCGCGATCAGCAAGGCCAGCTGCTTGGCCAGGCCTGTCCTCGCGGCCACGATGGGCGGCGATTCAGGCACGGAAACGGAAAAGGTCGGGCGGTTCACGACGGTCCGGAAGAAACAGGCAAGGGGTGCACGAGGCCGCTCTCTGAAGGCCCGGAATTGTCCACCAAAGGCCGTGCACCCGAATGATCCACGTCAGGACTTGTGCAGTTATCGGCCCATATCCGGCACACAAACCCACGGCGCCCGGCGTGGTTCGCCAGCATGACCGGCGCCCCCCTGCCCCTGCGCCACACCTTCGGCTGCAGTCATTGAACGATGCGGTCGCGCAAGGCGCTGCCCCAGGCTGGCGTGGCCCTCGACGCGCTGGAGAACGTGCTGCACCAGAAGCCGGCCGATCTGCTGCCCCCTCACAAGGCATCGACTTCGCGGGCCAGGCGTTCTCCAGCCGCTGCGGCGCCGTCCTGCAGCACACCAGCGCCCAGGGCGCCAGCTTGCCCGGGGCGCAGGACCGTGCCTCCAGCCATGTGCGCCCCTGGCTGGACGCGCTGCACACGGCCCCCACCGGCGCGGTGGCCCTGGCCCGCGACCTGTACCGGAGCCAGATCTTCATCGGCCACGGCGGCGCCGACACTTTCATCGGCGCAGCCGGCAACGAACGGGTGATCCCATCTGCCACTGGAGCACCGCCCCTGGCTGGAAAACGGCACACTCGCCGGGGGGCTTGGCCGATGTGATCGATGTGGCGCACGTACCGCAACCGAAGGCCCGGCACACCGGCGCAGCGAGCTTTGGTTCTGGCGGCAACGACGCGTTGCCCGTCGGGGATTGTGACGACACCATCAAAGGTGCAACAGGCGACGACAGACCGAATGGCCTGGATCCAAGCGTCAACGCCTTCGCTAGGAACCCGGGAATGGCTACCGGCGCGTCTTCTGCGCCGGTTTTGCCGTGCTGCTATTGCCGGTCGGCTTCTTGAGCTGACCCTGCGCCTCTTCCAGCCAGAGCAGGGTCTGGGTGTGGGCCAGGAAGCGGCGCAGGTAATGGGGTGACAGCTCGCCCATCTGGGCGAGGGTTTCCAGCATCAGGCGCTGCGGGTTGAGCGGGCCGGCGTTGCTGGGCGCGCGGTCGCGGGCTTGTTGCACCTGCACTTCGGCGCCCAGGCGCTCCCAGGTTTCCCGAAAACGTTGCGCGCTGCGCAAATCGGGCCAGGCACCGCTGCCACTGCGATCACCCGCCGGCTGCTGGCTGGCACGCGCCCTTGCCGACGCCCTTTCGATGTGGGCGTTGAGTTCGGCCAGGGGCGATGGGCGTTCGACGCCAGCGTTCTTCATGCTCAGGGCTTGGTGTCGGGCGCGGCGGCCGCGCCAGCGCCCGCGTTGGCGCGTGGCACGGGCGCCATTTCCACGCGGCGGTTGAGTGCGCGGCCTTTTTCGTCGGCGTTGCTGGCCACAGGCTGTTCGGCGCCAAAGGCGGCGCTGAACACGCGCGAGCGCGGCATGCCTTCGCGCACCAGGGTGCGGGTGACGGTGAGCGCGCGCTGGGCCGAGAGTTCGAGGTTGTCCTGGAACCGGGTGTTGCTGCGCGGCACAGGCACGTTGTCGGTGAAGCCGCTGACCATGAGCATTTCGTCGCGCTCGCCCAGGTAGACCTGCAGCGGTGGCACCAGGGCCTTGAGCAGCTGTTCGCCTTCGGGGCGCAGCTGGTCGGAGTTGAGGTCGAACAGCACGCTGCCGCTGATGCCGATGCGGCCGTTGGCCAGTGTGACGCGGCCGCTGGCCAGCGGAACGGCCAGCGCCTTTTCCAGCGCGATGCGACGGGCTTCTTCCTGCTGGCGTTTGGCCACTTCGGCCTGCAGGCTGTTGACCAGGTCCACCTGCGTCAGCAGCACACCGATGAAGACCAGCACGAAAGCGCCGACCAGGCCGGCCATGAGGTCGCCGAACACCGACCAGACCGGCGCGGTGATCTCGGCGCTGTCGTCGCCTTCGGCGTGGCTGCCGTGCGCGTCGTGGAAAGCGTTCATTCAAGAAACTCCATGCGGTATTTCTGTTTCGTGCGCGAACGATCCGGCGCCGGGCCGCCCCAAGCCGGATCAGCCCCCTCGGGGGGCAGCGACCCGCGCAGCGGTGGAGCGTGGGGGCTCATGCCTTGACGCGCAGCTGGCGCAAATCTTCCACGATGCCCTGCTGCGCGCTGATGGACAGGTCGATGACCTCGCGCGCCTGCGCGACGTAGTAGGCCAGCTGTGCGTCGCTGCGCGCCATCGACTGGCCGATGGCGCCTTCGACGCGCTGCAGGCTCTGCACCAGCTGTTCGTGGCTGGTGGCCAGCTGTTGCGTGCCCTGCTGGAAGGCCTCGCCCAGGCTGGCGAGCTGAGCCGCGCTGGTGGCCGCCTGCTCGGCCATGGCTTCGGCGCGGCCGGCCTGTGCGCCCACCGTGTCGGCGAACTGCTGGCCCACGCGGTCGAGCACGCCGGTGGCGGAGCCGACCAGATGTTCGATGGCGGCGCGCTGCTCGCCGGTGGTTTGCTGCACCTGCTGCAGCAGGGTGCCGATCTGGTCCACCAGTTCGGCGCGTTCGCCGAGCGTGGCGTTGTCGCGTTCGGCCAGGCGGCTCATCTGCTCGCGCAGCTGGGCAATCACCTCGGCCGCCGCCTTGGGCGCCTCGGACGCGGTCTGCATCAGGCGCGCCATGGGCGCTTCCAGCGCGGTGCCCAGCGTGGCCAGCTGGGTGGCCAGGGCGGTCTGCAGGTCGGCCAGGCGCGCCACGGCGGCGTCGCCACGGGCGGCTTCGTCGGTGCGAAGGGTTTGCAGTTGCGCGGCCAGGGCCTCAAAGGCCTGGGCCTGCTGGGTCTGGGTGGCCTGCTGGCTGTCGGCCGCAGCGGCGCGCAAGGCCTCCAGCTCGCTGCGCCACAGGGCGGTCAGTTCGTCCATGCGCTGACCGTGCTGCTGCGTCCAGGCGGCTTCGCCGGCGGCGCGCGCCTGCACCAGGGCCTCGGTCTGCGCCACCAGCCCGGCCACGGCCTGCAGGCTGTGGCCGATCTGTTCGCTGCTGCGCCGGGTGATGGCGGTCGCGGTCTGTTCCAGGGCCTGCAAAACCGCGTTCTGCTGGGCCTGTGCCTGTTCGCCCGCCTGTTGCCATTGGTCGCGGATGGATCGGGCCAGGTGTTCCAGGGCATTGCCCAGTTCGGTGCGCTGGCGCTCGTCGGCCGCGCTGCGCTCGGCCTGCGCCTGCGCCTGCGCGGCCTGCACACCGGCCAGCAGCTGGGCGCTGCGCTGTTCAAAGCCGGTGTTGAAGACGGCCAGCGATTGCGCCAGGCCCTGCAGCAACTGCTGCCCGCCCTGCTCGTGCTGGGCCAACGCGCGGGTCCAGGTGTCGGCCACGGTGGCGGTGGTGGCGCTGAAGCGGGTCGACAGGCCTTCCAGCTGGGCCTGCACCGCAGCGCTCACGCCTTCGTGCAGTCGGGTGGATTCGGCGGCGATGCCGGCCATGGCCTGCTGCACCACGGGTTGCAGGCTGTCGGTGGCGGCTCGGGCGCTGGCGGCCAGGCTCTCGCGCAGCGACTGTTCAACGGAATGCGCCAGCTGCGTGTAGGCGGCGGTGGCTTCGCGCTGGAAGTGCGCCTGCCGCTCGAGCAGCTGCTCGTCGAGCTGATGGCTGCGCTGTTCCATGCGTTCGATGAGCGTCTGCAGGTGCTGCGCGGCAGCGGGCAAGGCTTCGGCCTGCCGTTGCAGGGCGGCAAAGCTCTGCTGGCGCTGGTACGCGGGGGTGAAGGGGTGCAGCGTGGTGGCGGCCAGCGCGTCGAGCTGGCGAAGCGCCTGGGTGCGGGCGCGGCGCGAAAGCGTGGCCATGAGGCCGATCATGGCCGAGGTGGCGACACCGGCCACCGAGGTGCCGAAAGACAGGCCCAGGCCCTTGATGGGCGCGGCCAGCGCGGCGCGGATGGCATTCAGGTCGGCCGACCCTTCGAGCGCGAACACGGCGCCCTTGAAGGTGACCACCATGCCCAGGAAGGTACCCAGCATGCCCAGCATGACCAGCAGACCGATCAGGTACGGCGTGAGCGCCAGGCCGGGGAAAGCGCTGCGTTCGGCTTCGATGCGCTGGCGCACGGCGCTGCGCAAGCCCTCGGGCACACGCGGCAGCCAGTCGGCCAGGTGGGCCAGCGGTTGCGGCACATTGGCCAGGGCGGCCTGGAGTGCGGTGGTGGTCTGGCCGAAGCGGTACAGCTCCCAGGCGCCACCGAGGTACACGGCGCCGATCAGCAGCGTCATGCCCAGCGCGAAGGCGCTGGCGCCGACAAAACCGCTGGCGACCCAGGCCACCACGGCCAGGCCAGTGACAAAGGCGCCCGCGGACAGGGCGCGGTAGGTGGAGGATTTTTCGGGGGTCATGCGTCCAGGGATTCAATGAGGCCGGTCACGGGCTGCAGGCGCAGATCGAGTTCGGCCAGCAGGGTGTGTTCGAACTCGGCTTCAAAGCCGCGCAGCCAGGCGAGGTCTTTCACCTGACCGGCGCTGGCGGCTTCGCGGCGCAGCGTCTGGTAGCGCGCCCTCAGAAAGGCGGCCAGCTGGCCGAGCAGGCGCTGTTCGCGTCCGCCAAAGAGCGTTTCCATCTGCTGATCCAGCGCAGCCAGCCGGGCGTGCGCCGGGGTGGACTGGGCCAGGCGCTGGCGCACATGGCCGCGCAGCGCGTCCACACTCAGTTCCATGCGGCGCTGCTGATCGTTCAGGCGCTGGTGGAAAAAGGCGAATTCGGTGTCGAGGTCGTCGGGGTCGGGCTTGTGGGAAAGGTCGCGCGCCAGAATGGACTGGCTGAGCACGCCGCGCACGCGCTGCAGCTCGGCCCGCAGGGTGGCGTGCAGGTCTGCCGCAGGCACGGCCGGCCGCACGCGGCGCGCGGCGGCCCCACCGGCCGCGGCCACGGCCGCCTGGGCGGTGTGCAGGGCGATGGCTTCCTTGACGTTGAGCCACTGGCCCAGGCGCTCGGCCACGTCCTGCCGGGGCGCGCCGCCCCCCGGCGGCAGCCAGCGGGCGAGCTGGCGCACCAGGGCGGTGGGCGGAGCGTGGTGAAACAGAGAACGCAAAACAGGACCGAAGCGCTCCAGAGGAGCACCCGTGCGGGAACGAACACTATGGGGGTGTGCCGGCCCGAACGGGGGGCTGGCGCCAGGTCGGCGGTTGTGCCGACGGCAGGGCGTTATTAGAAACGATCCGGCCGGGGGTTCCTGTGCCGCCGGGCGGGTCGGCATTTCAGGCGCCGGGCCGCCCCAAGCCTGAAACGCCCCCTGGGGGGCAGCGATCCGCGCAGCGGCGGAACGTGGAGGCTGGGATGCTCAGGCCGTGATTTCGATGCGGGTGCCGTCCGGCATGGCGATGACCGCTTCGTAATAACCGTCGCCGGTGGTGCGGGGTGCCGACACCAGCGCGCCCTGAGCGCGGCAGCGTTCGGCCAGGGCGTCCACCGCGGCAGCACTGCCAAGCGAGAGCGCGACGTGGTCCCAGCCGGGGCGCTCGTCACCGGTGGGGCCTTCCAGCCAGGGGCCGGTCATGAGCTCGATCCGTGCGGCGTCGCCCGGCAGCACCACGAAACGCGAGACGAAGCCAGGCCGGCGCTGGCTGTGGTACGGCGCGCCGACGGTGGCGCCAAAGTGCCGCTGCCAGAACAGGGCCGCGGCGTCGAGATCGCGTGCCCACAGGGCGATGTGCGCGAGTTTCATGCGGGCGCCTGCGAGGTGGGCCCGGCCTTGAGGATCTGCGTGCCCTGCCTGGCCAGCGCCTTGAGCGTGGCGAACGGCGCGTCGTGTTCGACCACCAGCTGGTCGAGTTCGCGGATGGCCGCGACACGGTGCGGCGATTGCAGGCCCAGCTTGTCGTTGGTGGCCAGGGCGACGCAGTGGCGGCTGGCAGCGCGCACCGCGCGTTTGAAGGCAGCGTCGCCCGCGTCCACGGTGCACACGCCCGCCTCCACCGTGATGGCGCAGACGCCGAGGAAGCAGCGCTGGATGTTCATCTGCCCGACGGCGAGCACGGCGGTGGCGTCGATGCAACCGCCCACCAGCGGGTCGACCGCACCACCGACCATGACCAGGCGAACGTCCTGCCGGCGCAGCAGGGCAGCGGCGATGTCCACCGAGTTGGTGGCCACGGTGAGCGCGCACGCTGCGGGCAGCACCTTGGCCAGCGCCAGGTTGGTGCTGCTGCTGTCAAGGAACAGGAAGTCCCCGGGTTCGATGGTGGCCAGCGCCGCGTGCGCCAGCGCGGCCTTGCGCTCGCGAGCGGCGTCCATGCGTACCGCCATGGGCACGGCCCCAGGCAGGGGCGGCAGCGCGCCGCCGTAGACGCGTCGGCACAGGCCGTCGGCGGCGAGTGCGCGCAGGTCGCGCCGGATGGCGTCTTCGGATACCTGGAATTCAGCGGCCAGAGCGGCGGCCACCACCGATTCGCCGTGAGCCAGCCGGGCCGCGATCCGGTCTCGGCGAGCGAGCGGAAGGTCGATGGGCATGCCCGCATGATATCGTGCACGAACAAGATTTTTGCGTGCACAAACGTGCAGACCGCAACGCAGCGTCAGATCACGAGCACAGCGCGAAAATCGTTGACATTGGTGTGCGTGGGGCCGGTGAACACCAGGTCGCCCAGCGGCTGGAAGTAGCCGTAGGCATCGTTGCGAGACAAGTGGTCACCCACTTTCAGACCCAGCGCGGCGGCGCGGGCCAGGGTATCGGGTGTGACCAGCGCGCCCGCGTTGTCTTCCACGCCGTCGATGCCGTCGGTGTCGGCCGCCAGCGCCCACACGCCCGGCTGCCCGCCCAGCGCCTGGGCCAGCCCCAGGCAGAATTCGCCGGACCGACCGCCCCGCCCTTTGGGCTGGCCTTGGGCACGTGGGCGCACCGTCACCGTGGTCTCGCCGCCGCTGAGGATGACGCAAGGCTTTTCAAAGCTGCTGCGCCCCAGCGCGGCGGAGCGCGCCAGCGCCGCGTGCACCTTGCCGACCTCGCGCGACTCGCCCTCGATCTCGTCGCTGAGCACGTAGGCACGCAGGCCCAACGCCCGCGCCGCATCAGCCGCAGCTTCCAGGCTCTGCTGTGGCGTGGCGATCAGGTGCGTGGTGCAACGCGCCAGTCGCGGGTCACCAGGTTTCGGGGTTTCGAGCGTGCCGTTTTCCAGCTGTTGCTTCACCGCAGGCGGGACTTCGATGCCATAGCGGCGCAGGATGTCCAGCGCGTCGGCGCAAGTCGTCGCGTCGGCCACGGTCGGCCCGCTGGCGATCACGCTCACGTCGTCGCCCGGCACGTCGCTGATGGCCAGCGTCACCACCTGGGCCGGCGCACAGGCCGCAGCCAGGCGCCCGCCCTTGATGCGCGAGAGGTGCCTGCGCACGGTGTTCATCTCGCCAATGTGGGCGCCGCTCTCCAGCAGCTGGCGGTTGATGCGCTGCTTGTCTTGCAGGGTCAGGCCCTCGCACGGCAGGGTCAGCAGGGCCGAGCCGCCGCCGGAGATCAGGCACAGCACCAGGTCGTCTTCGGTGAGGCCCTGCGTCAGCGCGAGGATGCGCTGCGCCGCGTCGAGCCCTGCCGCGTCGGGCACCGGGTGCGCCGCCTCGACCACCTCGATGCGCTGCGCCAGGCCTGCGGGGCGCGGTGGACTGTGTTGGTAGCGCGTGACCACCAGCCCCGAAAGCGGCGCGTCGGCGGGCCACAGGGCTTCGACCGCGTGGGCCATCGCGCCACCGGCCTTGCCCGCGCCCAGCACCAGCGTGCGCCCCCTGGGTGGCGCCGGCAGGTGCGCGGCGGTGTTGCGCAGCGGCAGCGCACGCTGCACCGCCACGTCGTACAGGTGGCGCAACAAAGCGCGCAGATCGTGCAGCATCACAGCACCCGCCCGCTCGGTCGGCGGCCGTGTGCGGCCAGCCAGCCCAGGCCGGCCTGCGTGCCGCCCGGTCCCTTGTCGGTGGGAAAGTACTCGCAGCCCACAAAGCCTTCGTAGCCGATGCAGTCCAGCCAGTCGAACAGGAAGCCGTAGTGGATCTCGCCCGTGCCCGGCTCTGCCCGGCCCGGGTTGTCGGCGATCTGGACGTGGGCGATGCGCGCACGGTGGCGCTGCAGCGTGGCGGCCAGCTCGCCTTCCATGCGCTGCGCGTGGTAGACGTCGTACTGCAGGTACAGGTTGTCCAGCGCCAGCTCGCCCATCAGCGCCAGCGCCTGCGAAGGCCGACTGAGCAAGAAGCCCGGGATGTCGAACCGGTTGATCGGCTCCACCAGCAGCTTCAGCCCGTGCCGCGCCAGGGCTTCGGCCGCAAAACGCAGGTTGGACTTGAAGGTGCCCAGCGCCTGCGCATCGCCCACGCCCGGTGGCACCACGCCCGCCAGGCAGTTGAGCTGCGGCACACCCAGCACGGCGGCATAGGCCACCGCCTGCGCCACCCCGGCGCGGAATTCGTCCACCCGGTCCGGGTGGCAGGCAATGCCGCGCTCGCCCGACGCCCAGTCGCCCGCCGGCAGGTTGTGCAGCACCATGCGCTGGCCGCTGGCCTGCAGCCGTTGGGCCAGTTCACCGGCCGGGTGCGCATACGGGAACTGGCATTCCACCGCGTCGAAGCCGCAGGCCTTGGCGGCGGCGAAGCGCTCGGGCAGCGGCAGATCGGTGAACAGGGTGCTGAGGTTGGCCGAGAATGCGAACATGCCGCGCATTGTGGCGCAGCACCGGCCTGGTGAACGCCATGACGCCCCTGCGGATTCATCACGCCGCCTGCATATCGCCACCTTCGACCACGCCGACCCGGCGCAGGGGCGCGAGCTGAAGGACGCCTCGCTGTTCGTGCGCGGCCACCGCATCGAATGGATGGGACTGGCGGCCGAGGTGATCGACGCGCGCGGCCACCTGGACACGCCCGCCCTGGTGAACACGCGCCGCACACGGTACTGCGCCTCACGCGCGCCATCCTTGCGTGCGGGACGCCGAGCCGTTTGCCTGGCTGCAGGGGCTCTAACCCGTCCGGTCCGGACTCACACCCGAATTGGTTCTGGCCTCCCCCCGGGTGGCCATGGCCGAGCTGCCGCTGAGCGCCTGCACACCCACCTGGCGAAAACGACCACGACATCGCCTGCAGCCGCGAGAAGTCCAGCAGGAACCCGGCGCGGCACGCGCGGGAACTGGGCTGGCTGGGCGTGGACGGCTGCGCCGCCTTCGCGCTGTTTGACCTGCGCACGCCGGGCCTGGCCGGTGGTGCGGAGCACGACCCGGCGGGAGCCAGCCTGTTGCTGGGTGCGAGCCGGCGGGTGGCCATGACCGCGGCGCATGGGCAGGTGGTGGTGCGTGAAGGACAGTTGACCTCGGTCAGAGTCGGACCGTCGCTGGAACGGCACAATCGCCGCGCCGCGCCATTGGCCCATTCGGCGCGGCCCGCCCGACCACCACCCCGGCATCCAGCGGGCCATTCAGTTTCTGTCAGGTCGTGAAGGCACAATGTGTACCGGTGCCCGGCGACCGGGCCATCCGCCGACCCAGCTGCCCATTTTGAAAGCGCCGGCCCCGTCCGGACGAAACGAGTACACGCAACATGAAACGTCTGGACGACTTCCGCCTGAAGCTGGGCAAGTCCGAACTGGTGCCCATCGTGATCGGTGGCATGGGTGTCGACATCTCTTCCTCCGATCTGGCCCTCGAAGCCGCCCGCCTGGGTGGCGTGGGCCACATCTCGGACGCGATGATCAAGACGGTCACCGACCGCCGCTACAAGACCAAGTACGTCAAGGCCAAGCAGGCGCTGTACAAGTACAACGTCGATTCGCAAGACAAATCGGCCGTCAAGTTCGACCTGGGCGATCTGGCCGAGGCCACGCGCCTGCACGTCGAACACACCATGGGCCGCAAGGAAGGCAGCGGGCTGGTGTTCATCAACTGCATGGAAAAGCTGACCATGAACGGGCCGAAGGAAACGCTCAAGGTCCGCATGGCCTCGGCGCTGGACGCGGGCATCGACGGCATCACGCTCGCCGCCGGCCTGCACCTGGGTTCGTTCGCGCTGATCGAAGACCACCCGCGTTTTCGCGACGCCAAGCTGGGCATCATCGTCTCCAGCCTGCGCGCGCTGCAGCTGTTCCTGAAGAAAAACGCGCGGCTGAACCGCCTGCCCGACTACGTGGTGATCGAAGGCCCGCTCGCCGGCGGTCACCTGGGTTTCGGCATGGACTGGGCCCGGTACGACCTGGCGACCATCGTGGCCGAGATCCGCGATTGGCTCCAGGCCGAACAGCTGGACATTCCGCTCATCCCGGCCGGTGGCATCTTCACCGGCAGCGACGCGGTGCGCTTCATGGAGCTCGGTGGTTCGGCCGTGCAGGTGGCCACGCGCTTCACCGTCACCAAAGAGTGCGGCCTGCCCGACGACATCAAGCAGGAATACTTCAAGGCCAACGAGGACGACATCGAGGTCAACGAGATCTCGCCCACGGGTTATCCCATGCGCATGATCAAGAGCAGCCCCGGCATCGGCGACGGCATCCGCCCGAACTGCGAAGCCTACGGCTACCTGCTGGACGCCAATGGCCAGTGCGCCTACATCACCGCCTACAACCGCGAGCTGCTGGCGCATCCCGGCGAAAAACGCATCTCGGTGAAGGACAAGACCTGTCTGTGCACGCACATGCGCAACTTCGAGATCTGGACCTGCGGCCAGATGACCTGGCGCCTGAAGGACACCAGCGTGCGCAACGCCGACGGTCAGTTCCAGCTGCTCAGCGCCCAGCACGTGTTCCAGGACTACCAGTTCAGCACGGACAACCGCGTGGCGCTGCCGCAGGCCGAGGCGCTGACGGCCTGATCAACCCGGCGCCAGCACGCCCAGCAGCCAGGCATTGAGATCGCGCACCTCCTCGATGCACACCGAATGGCCGATGGGGTAGCTGTGCCATTGCACCGGCTGCCCCAAGGCCCGCAACTGGTCACGGGCCGCGAGGCCCCGCGCCGGAACGACCACCTCGTCGTGTTCGCCATGGGCCATGAAGACGGGCGTGATGCGGTTGGCTGCATGGGCACGCGCCGCCGTGGTGTCGGCCAGCGGCAGATAACCCGAGAGCGCCACCAGACCGGCGAGCCGCCAGGGTGCCCGCAGACCGGCCAGCAAGGTCATGGCGCAGCCCTGCGAGAAGCCCATGAGCACCGTGCGTTCTGCCGGCACACCCCGCTGCTGTTCGCGTTCGAGCAGACCCAGCACAGTGGACAGGCTGTCGAGCAGACCGGCCTCGTCCTCCGGGCGGGTGCCGTCGGGGCGGGGCGGATGGATGTCGTACCAGGCGCGCATCCGGTAGCCGCCGTTGATGCTGACCGGCCGGATCGGGGCGCTGGGGAACACGAACCGCACCGGGCCGATCGCCGAGAGCTCCAGCGCCTGGGCGATGGGCACGAAGTCGCTGCCGTCGGCCCCGAGGCCGTGCAGCACCACCACGCTGGCCTGCGGCTGCGCCGCCGGATCACCCCCGGAGACCCACTCCATCGTTTCCATGGCATTGTCTGGTTTCATGGCGCCAGCATAGCGCGCCGCACCAGGTCTTGAGGCACATCAAGGTGCCTGGCGGCCGCAAAGCGCAAGCTGTAACCTATTGGCAGCAGGTGCCCGGCGCGGTTTGCGCGTGGTCACCGACAGAGTGCGAACCCGCCACCTACGGCAACACAAGACAGGAGACACATCCATGAGCAAGATCGCATCCGAATTCCTCGCCCTGCAGCGCCTGTACCACTGGGAACAGGCCGAACCCCACCGTGTGGCCCTCACGCAGCCCATGGGGGGCGATGTCGTGCTGGACTTCACCTGGGCGCAGGTGGCCGACCAGTCGCGCCGCATGGCGGCCCACCTGCAGGCGCAGGGCTGGGAGCCGGGCAGCAAGGTGGCCATCCTGTCCAAGAACTGCGCCTGGTGGATGATGAGCGACCTGGCCATCTGGATGGCGGGCCATGTGTCGGTGCCGCTGTACCCGACGCTCGCACCCGACACCATCACCCAGATCCTGAAACACAGCGAATCCAAAGCCTGCTTTGTCGGCAAGCTCGATGGCTGGGAACACATGAAGCCCGGCATACCGGCCGACCTGCCCTGTTTCAGCTACCCGCTGTCCCCTGGCGACGCCCGCGCCGCCTACGACGACTGGGACTCGATCATCGGACGCACCGCGCCCTTGCGCGACTCTCCGCTGCGCGGTGAAGACGAACTGGCCACGCTCATCTACACCTCGGGCACCACCGGCATGCCCAAGGGCGTGATGCATTCTTTCGGCAATTTCGCCTGGGCCCTGGACCGGGGGCTCAAGCGCATCCCGATGACGCGCGAAGACCGCATGCTGTCCTACCTGCCGCTGGCCCACGTGGTCGAACGCATGCTGGTCGAACACGGCTGGCTGCGCACCGCCATGCACGTGTATTTTGCCGAGTCGCTGGACACCTTCACGGCCGACCTGCAACGGGCGCGGCCGACGATTTTCTTCTCGGTCCCGCGCCTGTGGGTGAAGTTCCAGCAGGGTGTGCATCACAAGATGCCGCCGGCCAAGCTGCAGCGCCTGCTGGGCATTCCCATCCTGGGTGGGATCGTGCGCAAGAAGGTGAAGAAAGCGCTGGGGCTGGACCAGTGCACTTTCGCCGCCGGCGGTGCCGCCCCCATGCCCATGGCCCTGCTGCAGTGGTATGGCCGACTCGGCCTGCCCATCAACGAAGGCTATGGCATGACCGAGAACCTGGCGCTCTCGCACATCACGGAAAACGGCAAGAACCAGCAAGGCACGGTGGGACCCACCTACCCGGGCGTGGAGCACCGCATCGACCCGGCCACGGGCGAAATCCAGATGCGCAGCCTGGCGCTGATGCAGGGCTACTACAAGGAGCCCGCCAAGACCGCAGAGGTGTTCACGCCCGATGGCTGGCTCAAGACCGGCGACAAAGGCAGCATCGACGGTCAGGGCCTGCTTCGCATCACCGGCCGGGTCAAGGACCTGTTCAAGACCGGCAAAGGCAAGTACGTGGCGCCGGCCCCCATCGAGGACAAGCTCGTCATGCACGAGGCGGTGGAAGCCTGCGTGGTGACCGGTGCGAACCTCGGCCAGCCGCTGGGCATCGTGATGCTCAACGCCGAATTCGTGACCAAGGCGCAGGACCCGGCCGCACGGCGCGAGCTGGAATCCGCGCTGGGCGAACACCTCAATACGATCAACGCCACGCTGGACCCGCACGAACGGCTGCAGACCATCGTGGTCACCACCACCGCCTGGACGGTGGACAACGACATCATCACGCCGACCTTCAAGGTCAAGCGCAACCGCATCGAAGACCTCTACGCCCGGTACTACGAAGACTGGGAAACCTCGGGTCGGCGGGTGATCTGGCAGTGATCCGAACCGACCGGTGCGTCAGCGCAGGGTCTTCGACAGGCGGTCGAGCACGCCGCGCGCGCCCGCTTCGCACAACGCCAGCACCCGCTCGAAACCGGCCCGGTTGCCGTAGTACGGGTCGGGAACCTCACCCGCCGCTTCCACGCCGGCGAAGTCCAGAAACAGGTGCAGCTTGTGGCGGTGCGCCGGTGGGCATTCGTCCTGCAGGTTGTGCAGGTTGTCGCGGTCCATGGCCAGGATGAGGTCGAACCGCTCGTAGTCCTGCACCCGCACCCTTCGCGCCCGCTCCAGGAGGATCTGGCCGTAGCCAGCGGCCACCGCCACTTCGATGGCACGAGGATCGGCTTTCTCGCCCTGGTGACCGGCGTAGGTTCCTGCCGAATCGACCTGCACCACATGCACCAGTCCGCGCCGCCGAACCTCACCCTGCAAAACGGCCGACGCGGTGGGAGAGCGGCAGATGTTGCCCAGGCAGACGACGAGGATGCGAGTCATGGAGCGGGAGGATAACCCGGTAGCCGGCACGGACCGCATCACCGGCGGCGCCCCCAACGGGAAGGCCCGCACGGGGCGGGCCTTCCGGGTTCGGCGCTCGCCGAGGTTCAGATGCGGTAGTCCTCGACGCTCTTGCCCGCCGCGAGCACGGCGCGCACCCACTCGGGCTTGCGACCCGGGCCACCGGCCCAGAGTTCACCGTTCGGGCCGCGGTACTTGGCGGGAGCGGCCGACTTGGTCTTGCCCGCTTTCTTGGGGCCGCCGACGGCGCCGCCACCCAGATCGGCCACCGTGATGCCGTACTGCTTCATCTTGGCCTTGATGTCGGCAATCACCGAAGCCAATTCGTTCTTGCGCGCCTGTTCGGCTTCCGCCATCAGCTTCTGGGCCTGGGCCATCAGCTCGGAATACGTTGCCATGATTGTTCCTTCTGATTGGATGTAAACAATTGTTTTGCTGAATTGCATCCCAACGATGCGCAGCGGATTCTAATCGAATTTCTCTCCGGGCAACCATTGTCGCAATTCCGGGGGCAATGGCGCCTGCAATTGAAGGACTTCGCCACCGACCGGATGGCTGATTTTCAGGCGCCAGGCGTGCAGGAACATGCGCTTGAATCCGATCCGCGACAATTGCCGATTGAGTTCAAAATCGCCGTATTTGTCGTCGCCGGCGATCGGGTGCCCGGCACTGGCCAGGTGAACCCGGATCTGGTGCGTGCGCCCCGTCTTGATGGTGACCTCGAGCAGGCTGAATCCTTCAGCGTACGAGGCATCAAGGCCAGCCATGGCCGGCACCGGCTGCAGCAACTTGACCAGCGTCACCGATTTCATGCCCTCGGGATCGTCCTTGCCGGTCACACGCACCCTTCGTTCGCCATCGGGTAACAGGTATTTGTGCAAAGGCTGGTCCAGCACCTTCAGGCGAACCGGCCACGCCCCTTTGACCAATGCCAGATAGGTTTTGCCGGTTTCGCGTTCACGAAACTGGTCTTGCAATACTTTGAGAGCGCTTTTCTTCTTGGCGATCAGCAGCAGGCCGCTGGTTTCACGATCGAGCCGATGCACCAATTCGAGCAGGCGTGCCTGCGGACGTGCCTGTCGCATTTGTTCGATCACGCCGAAACTCACGCCGCTGCCGCCGTGCACCGCAATGCCGGCCGGCTTGTGGATGGCCAGAAACGCCTCGTCTTCAAACACCACCGGGAATTCGCGGGCCGGCGCGGGATGGGCGACTTTTTCCTCAACCCGCTCGGACAGCCGGATCGGCGGGATGCGCAACACATCGCCGGGCTGGACCCGGTCCTCGGCCGACACACGCCCCTTGTTGCGCCGCACCTCGCCCGAGCGGATGATGCGGTAGATGTGCGTCTTGGGCACGCCCTTGAGCACGCGGATGAGAAAGTTGTCCAGCCGCTGCCCGGCGGACTCTTCATCCACGGTGAGGAACTGCACCGCGGCTGCGGTCTGGAGCGATGGCTTGGAAAGCAAGGAAAACCCGCTGAAAACTGTGACCCCACGGACCGGTGCGGCGCACTATAATGCGCCGTCCCAGTCGTGTGCTGTAAGTGGTTGATTTCCTTGAGTTTAAGGCACCCACCCCATGCAAGACCCCACGGCACCCGGTGCCGTGGGTCCCGATTGGACACCCGTTGCCACCGCAGGCACCCGGTCCAGGACGCCGCTCCATCCCCTCACCGTCGAGGCCGGAGCCCCGCCCCGGCCGTTGCAGGCCCGCGGCGCAACCAGCAGACCTACGCGAACCCGATACGGAATACCCCCATCGGCCAGCCGCCCCGGCGACAGCACGACGCTGCACGGAATGGCTGGCTGAGGACGCAGTGAAACCAGCGGCCCCCGTGGCGCCCCGACCGTCGATGACGACCGCAGCGCCCCAGCCCTGATCACCGCTGTCCATGCGCCTACGCCCTGACCCGGCGGTTTGACGCGGCGTGCCATGTGTACCCCGCCTTGAACGATGTCTCCCGCTGCCCGGCCCTGTGCCCGGGCAGGCACCGGGTCGGTGGCTCTCCGGCAATTCCTCCCCCCGTTCGCGCACCTTTGCTGGTTCACGGCAGATCGGCGCCTGGGTTTTCCCGGGCGCCATGTCAGTGTCAGACCGAAGGAAACGCAACATGAAGCGCATGCTGATCAACGCCACGCAGGCCGAAGAGCGCCGCCTGGCGATCGTGGACGGGCAGAAACTGCTCGACTACGAAATCGAAATCGAAGGGCGCGAACAGCGCAAGGGCAACATCTACAAGGCCGTCGTGACCCGCGTCGAGCCTTCGCTCGAGGCCTGTTTCGTCGACTACGGCGAAGACCGCCACGGTTTCCTGCCGTTCAAGGAGATCTCGCGCCAGTACTTCCAGGGCAATGTGTCGCCTTCTCAGGCGCGCATCAACGACGTGATCCGTGAAGGCCAGGAGCTGCTGGTCCAGGTCGAAAAGGAAGAGCGCGGCAACAAAGGGGCGGCCCTGACCACCTTTGTGAGCCTGGCCGGCCGTTACGTGGTGCTGATGCCCAACAACCCGCGCGGTGGTGGCGTGAGCCGTCGCATCGAAGGTGAAGACCGCCAGGAACTCAAGGCCGCGCTGGACCAGCTCGAGTACCCCAACGGCATGAGCATCATCGCCCGCACCGCCGGCATCGGCCGCGAGGCGGCCGAGCTGCAGTGGGACCTGAACTACCTGCTCAAGCTCTGGAGCGCCATCGACGGCGCCGCCAAGGGCGGCAAGGGCGCCTTCCTGATCTACCAGGAATCGAGCCTGGTGATCCGTGCCATCCGCGACTACTTCAACAGCGACATCGGCGAGATCCTGATCGACACCGACGACATCTACGAGCAGGCCCACCAGTTCATGAGCCACGTGATGCCCGAACACGGGCACCGCGTGAAACGCTACCGCGACGACGCACCGCTGTTCAGCCGGTTCCAGATCGAGCACCAGATCGAGACCGCCTACAGCCGCATCGTCAGCCTGCCCAGCGGCGGCGCCATCGTGATCGACCAGACCGAAGCCCTGGTGGCGGTGGACGTGAACTCGGCGCGCGCCATCAAGGGCGGCGACATCGAGGAAACCGCCACCCGCACCAACCTGGAAGCCGCCGACGAAGTGGCGCGCCAGGCCCGCCTGCGCGACCTCGGCGGCCTGATCGTGATCGACTTCATCGACATGGAAGAGTCGAAGAACCGCCGCGAAGTGGAGAACCGCCTGCGCGACGCGCTGCGCCAGGACCGCGCCCGCGTGCAGTTCGGCTCCATCAGCAAGTTCGGCCTGCTCGAAATGAGCCGCCAGCGTCTGAAGCCCATGCTCAGCGAAGGCTCGTCCATCCCCTGCCCGCGCTGCGGCGGCTCCGGCCACATCCGCGACACGGAAAGCTCGGCGCTGCAGATCCTGCGCGTGATCCAGGAAGAGTCGCTCAAGGACAGCACGGCCGCCGTGCTGGTGCAGGTGCCGGTCGAAGTGGCCAGCTTCCTGCTCAACGAAAAGCGCACCGAGATCACCAAGATCGAACTCAAACAGCGCATCAACGTGCTGCTGGTGCCCAACAAGTCGCTGGACACGCCGAACTACAAGCTCGAGCGCCTCAAGCACGACGATCCGCGCCTGGACAACCTCGATTCCAGCTACAAGCTGGCCGAGGAAGTGGACGACCCGACCAGCTTCACGCGCCGCAGCCAGGAACGCACGAACAAGCAGGAACCGGTGATCAAGGGCGTGCTGCCCGACGGCCCGGCCCCGGTGGCCGCGCCCAAACCCGAAGCCGCGCCGGTTCCGGTGGCGGCTGCGCCCGTGGTGGCTCCGCAGCCGGTCAAGGTTGCAGCGCCCGCGGAAAAAGGCTTCTTCGGCTGGCTCAAGAACCTGTTCGGCGGCGCCCCTGCCGCAGCACCGGCACCGGTGTCCGAACCCGCCAAACCGGCGAAGGACGGTGGTGAAGCCCGCACAGAAGGTCGCCGCGAAGGTGGCCGTGACGGCCGTGGCCGTGGCGGCCGTGGCGAACGTCAGGGTGCTCAGGAAGGCCGCACACCGCGCGAAGGCCGCGAGCCGCGCGAAGGCGGTCGCAGCGGCGGCCGGGATGCCGGCCGCCATGGCGAAATGCGCGGCGAAATGCGCGGTGAAAGTCGTGCTGAGGGCCGGGATCCCAACCGCCCGCAGCGCGGCGAAGGCCGCAACGGTGGCCGCCGCGACAACCGCCGCGAAGCTGCGCCCGCCGAAGTGCCGGCCGATGGCGAAGTTTTGCTCAATGCCGCACCGGTCGCCGAGGCGGTTGTGCCCGAGGGCGGTGAAAACCAGCGCCGCGAGCGCCGTCCGCGCAACGAGAACCGCCGCCGCCACGAGACGGGCGACGCTGCCGCGCAAGGACTGATCCCCGCAGGCGACCCGAACGCCGAGCCGGCCGATCAGGTCACTGCACCGGAAGGTGCGGAGGGCGAAGCCCAGCAGCGCGCTCCGCGCGAACGCCGCAGCCGCGACCGCTACGGTCGGGACCGCCGCGAACGCGGTCCGCGCGAAGGCGCACCGACCGAGGAAGCCCGTGCCGAGGCTCCGGTTCAGGTTGCCGCTGACGACGCGCCCTACGAAGCACCGACACGCAGCTACTTCACTCGCCCGGTGCAAGCCCCATCCGATGCGGCACCGGTTCCCGCCGCGACGCCGACGACCCACGCCCCGACGCCGGTTGCATCGCCTGTGGCAACGCCCTTCGCCGCAAGCCCGGCACCGACTTCGGCACCGGCCCAGCAAGGGCTGCCCAAGGTCCAGCCTTTCACGGTGTCCATCGACGAGCTGAACCGGGTGGCTCAGGCCAGTGGTCTGGAGTGGGTGAACTCCGACGCCGACAAGGTGGCGCAGGTGCAGGCCGCCATCGCGGCCGAGCCCCAACCCATCCATGTGCCGCGCGAGATCAAGCCGGTGGTGGTGCTCGACGAAGGTCCGCTGGTGCTGGTGGAAACGCGCAAAGACCTGCGCAACATGCCCCTGCCTTTCGAACCCCAGTGATGTGATGCACGGTCACCGTTCGCGGTGACCATCTCCCCCAGAGAAACGCCGGCCCAGCCCGGCGTTTTTTCATGGGCGCCAGGGATGCCTGGGGTCACAGCCGACACGCGGGAGCGTGGCCAGGGCAGCCGTGGAAGCGGCTTGGCCGGGCCACAGGCTGCTCCCCACTCAAGCTGCAGGCGAGGGAGGGGAAAGCTGCGTCAGCGGCGCAGGGGGTGCGTTCTGATCTACCCCAGCAAGGCCGCGCGTTTCCAGGCGGTCTGGGCGCCCGCCGTGTCGCCACGCTCTTCGGCCAGACGCGCCAGTGCGCACCAGGTGCGGCGCAGCAGGACCGGGTCCTGCAGACCGTGGCTGGCCTGGCCCAGCAGCTGGGCCGCCTTGCCCCACAGCTGGCGCTGCAGAAAGGCCTGGCCGGCCAGGTACTGCAAGAACGCGTTGCCGGGCATCTGGCGCTGGGTCTGTTCCAGACGGGCCAGCCAGGCGGCGTCCAGCGAGATCAGCCCGGGCTCCAGCACCAGAACCAGCTGGCGCAGCTGGTTGGCATCGAGTTCGGCCAGTCGCGGCCACAGGGGCTCCAGCCAGCTGCGCACGCGTTCGGCCGTGGCCTGCCCGGCCTCGGGGCCGTCGGCCTGACCCAGCTGGTTCGCACGCTGGCTGGCCGCCAGCACCAGCTCGGGCATGGTTCGCTCTTTGGCATCGAACCGATTCCACACCGCCTGCAGCTGCGACAGGTCGTGCGCCTCGCGCAAGGCGTCGAGCGCCAGCCCCCGCAGGATGCTGCGTGAGGCCTGGGGCGAAAACGCGCGGTGTTTGGCCAGCAGCCGTGCCGTCTCCAGCGCTTCGGCGGTGGCACCACCGAGCTGGGCGGTGCGCAGCTTCAGGCGCAGGGCCTGGATACGACGTGCCGTGCCCTGGGGCAGGTCGGCCAGGCGGCTGCGGGCGAGGTCGGCGTCGCGTTCCTCGACCGCCCAGTGCACCGACCGCAAGCGGGCGCCTTCGTGTGCCACCGGCGCGGCTTTGGCCAGCTGCGGGTGCAGGGCGGCCTGCAAATGTTCCTCACGGGCACTGCGGTTCTGCAACGACTGCGCACTCTCGGCCACCAGCAGGTGGGCCAGCAGTTGCAGTTGCGGCCTTTGCGTCCACTGCGCCGCCGGCATGGCGTTCAGGCGCTCCAGGGCGGTCAGGCCGGCGGACTGGGCGCGCACGAAACGGCCCGCCAGCTGGTGCGACAGGGCGTCAAGCACGGCACCCACCGCCGCCCGCTCCACCTGCTGGCTGCGCCAGCGCTGCGCCTGCAGAGGCAGGTCGCGCAACAGGGCAATGGCGCGCAACGCCAGGTAGACCAGGACAAACAGACCGATGAGAACGAACACCACCAGGTTGAAGGCGACGTCGTAGCGGTAAGGCGGCCAGAACAAGGTGACCGTGGCCCGGTTGTGCCCCATCAGCAGGGCCAGGGCCACAGCCACCGCCGCCAGACCCAGCAGCCAGAACACGCTGCGCATGGCGCCGCCCTGCAAACCGCTGCGGTGCGAAAACCCGCTCATCAGCGTCCTCCGGCAGCGGCCGCCAGCGCGGCCAGGCTTTCGTCCGGACGCGGCAGCTCGGTCGGCACCAGCTCGCTGCGCAACTGGGCCAGCGCCGCCCGGGCGCCCTGGACATTGGGCGCCGTGCCGTCGAAGTAGCGCGTGAGCAAAGCCTCCACCGCGCGGACATCGGCCTGCGCCGACGCGGTCTGCCGTGCCAGCAGCGCCAGGCGGGCGTTGAGGAGCTGAAGCTTGACGTTTTCCCGCAGGGAGAAGGCCTGCTCGGGCGCGAGCAGCGCAGCTTCGGGGTGGTCAATGCGGCTGACGCGCACGAGTTCGCGACCGCTGCGACTCACGTCGCCCCAGATCCGCTCCCACCAGCGCTGCCAGGCCGAAACGCTGCCGTCCACAGGCGCTGGCGCTGCCGCGCTCACGGTGCCCATGGGGGTTGTCCGAACGGGTCGGACCGGGGTTTTGGATGAGGCCAGGCGCGGACCGACGTCGTTGAGCAGCGGCCACTGTTCGACCTGGCGCGCCAGCTCGTCCAGCCGCTGCACCAGAGTGGGCACGTCGGTGAGCACCGCCCCCTGGATGCGCTGGATGTCGCGCGCCAGCGCGCGCTGCACCGGATTGAGGCGCGGCTGCGCTGCGCGAGCGATGCGCTGGTCCGCCGCCTGCAGGGCCGACAGCAGGGGTTGTGCGCTGCCGGTCAGCTGTGCCTGCTGCAGCGCCAGCCGCAGCGCGGATTCGATGTCCTGCACCAGCGTGTCGTCGCGCGAGCGCGAGAGCGAGAGCATGAGTTCGTCGAGCTGGCTGCGTTGCAGCGTGACTTCGGACAGTTTGACCTCGGCCACCGCCAGCCGGGCTTGCAGTTCCTGGACCTGCGCCTGGCTCTGGGCCACCAGGGCGCTCGAAGCGGCCGCCTGCGACGCGCTTTCCTGGCTGCGGCGTGCCATTTCCTGCTGCGTGGCGCCCAGCCGCTGCCACAGCAAGCCGGACAGCAGGAGGGCCGGCAGCGCAGCCAGCAGCGCCAGCCACACCGGCCAGGACACGCTCGGGCGCGGTCTTTCGACCGGTGCAGTCGCAGGCAGCGGCGCCGTCGGCGGGGCCGTTGCGGGGTCGGATGGGGGGGGCGTGTCGCTCATGGTCGAATCCATTGGGATTCTAGGGTGCTCAGCACGTCGGACAGGGCGGGACGGGTCTGCACGATGCGGCCGAAACCGGCCTGCTGCGCGCGCTGGGCGATGCGGGGATGGGTGACCAGGGCCTGGGCGAGCGACCAGTCGATCCCCGCTGCGGCAGTCAGCAAGTGGTCCAGCGCCTCGGAGCTGCTCAGCAGCCAGACGCTGCCGGCTTCGCAGGCCTGTTGCAAGCCGCCGCAGAAGGCCGACGTTGTTTCGGGCGCGTGGCGCTCGTACGCCACGACGGTCTGCACCCGGGCGCCGGCTTGTTCGCACTGGCGCATCAGCCAGTCGCGACCGCTGCCGACGGCCGCTGCCCCGTCGGGCGCCGGCATGGACACCCCGCGCACCACCAGCACGCGGCAGCCCGGGCGCATCTGGGGCGCCACCACCGGCCACAAGGCTTCGGAGTCGAACTGCGCGGCTGCGGGCGGCGGTGCATCGATGCGATCCATGCCCAGACCCAGCCGCGCCAGCACCGGGGCCAATGCGCGTGCGGTGCCGGGGCCTGGCGCCCAGAAACGGGTCCGGGTCTGCCCGTCGGCGGGCGGCAGGTCATCGGCCGCAAAGAAGTGCCGGACCGCCGCGCCGCTGACGAACATCAGGGCATCGAACTGGGCCCATTGCGCACGCATCTGGTGCAATCGCGCCGCAGCCGCACCGTCGCTCGACGCAGTGATCCGGATCAGCGGCAGGGCCTGCGCCGGCCAGCGCTGGGCTCTCAGGCGCTCGACCCAGGTGACCGCTTCGTCGGCGGGGCGGGTGACGATCAGACGCCGCAGCGCGGGAACCGCTCTGCGGGTGGCCGCGTCGGCGGTCGACGACAAAGCTTCAGGCTCCGACCACGGGCGGCTGGGCACCGGCGGCCCGCAAGGCATGGGCCACCCGCTGCCCCAGGGCCTCGGCCTCTTCGAGGGTCCGCACCACGGCCTGCTCGGCGACGCGCACGAGCGACAACCGGCCTTCCGGATCGCCCCAGGCGGCTTGCAGCTGCAGGGTGACGGCATCACCCTCTGCCCATTGCGCAAAGGCGGCCAGCGGCATGGAGCAGCTGCCGCCCATGGCACGCGAGACGGTGCGCTCGGCCGCCACGCGCAGCCAGCTGGGCCGGTGCACCAGCGGTTGGAGCGCTTCGATCAGGTCGGCGCGGTCGGCCCGCACCTCGATGCCCAGCGCGCCCTGTCCCGCGGCGGGCAAGGATTGCGCGGGTTCAAAGATGGCGCGGATGCGCGAGGACAGGCCCAGCCGCTTGAGGCCCGCGGCCGCCAGCACGATGGCATGGTACCGGCCTTCGTCGAGCTTGCGCAGGCGCGTGTCGAGGTTGCCGCGCAGCGGTTCGATGCGCACGTCGTGGCGGCCCAGCGCGTTGAGCGCGTCGCGCAGCAGCACCAGGCGGCGCAGGCTCGAGGTCCCCACCACGGCATCCGGCGGCAGATCGGCGAGGCCTGCGCAGTGCGGCGACACCCAGGCGTCGCGCGGGTCCTCGCGTTCCATCACGCAAGCCAGGGCAAAACCCGGCGGCAGGTCCATGGGCACGTCCTTGAGGGAGTGCACCGCGATGTCGGCCCGGCCTTCTTCCAGGGCCACTTCCAGTTCCTTGACGAACAGCCCCTTGCCACCCACCTTGGACAGGCTGCGGTCCAGGATCTGGTCGCCCTGCGTGGTCATGCCCAGCAGCGTCACCTGGTGGCCCAAGTCTTGCAGGAGGGCCTTGACGTGTTCGGCCTGCCACAGGGCCAGGCGGCTTTCGCGCGTGGCGATGGTGATGGACAAGGCCGGTGAGGTTTGAAAAGTGGACACGGTGAGGATCAAAAAAGATCAAGGCCCACGCGGCTTGCGGGCCGATTTGGTACCCGTTTGGTAACGGGCCAGGCAACTTTGGATGCTAGCATGACCCCTGCCCAAAAAATCAGCAACACAACCCCGCCCGACATGAGCCGATCGACCGCCCGCCCTGCCGCCAGACCCGCCACCCGACGCAAGGCCGCGGCCGACAAGGACCAGCCGCTGATCGAGGACATCCGCCTGTTGGGCCGGGTGCTGGGCGACGTGATCCGCGAGCAGGAGGGCGTGGCCATGTTCGGGCTGATCGAACAGATCCGCCAGCTGTCGGTGGCGTTCCGCCGCCACGCCGACCAGGACGCCGACAAGGCGCTCAAGAAGCTGCTCAAGGGTCTGTCGGGCCAGCAGACGGTGAGCGTGATCCGCGCCTTCACCTACTTCAGCCACCTGGCCAACCTGGCCGAAGACCGCCACCATATCCGCCGCCGCGCCGTGCACGACCGCGCCGGCGACCTGCAGGAAGGCAGTCTGGCGCTGACGCTGCAGCGCCTGCACCAGGCCGGCATCGCGCCCGCCACCATCGCGCAGACCCTGGCGCAGGCCCACATCTCGCCCGTGCTCACCGCCCACCCGACCGAGGTACAGCGCAAGAGCATCCTGGACGCCGAGCGCGCCATCGCCCACCTGCTGGCCGAGCGCGAACAGCTGCTGCCGCGCGACGTGCCCGATTTCGAAGCCCAGCTGCGCGCCCGCGTGACCCAGCTCTGGCAGACGCGCCTGCTGCGTTTCACCAAGCTGACCGTGGCCGACGAGATCGAGAACGCGCTGAGCTACTACCAGACCACCTTCCTGACGCAGATCCCGCGCATCTACCGCGACCTGGAAGACGGCCTGGACGCCCAGGACGTGGCACCGTTCCTGCGCATGGGTCAGTGGATCGGCGGCGACCGCGACGGCAACCCCAATGTGACCGCACAGACGCTCGAACTGGCCCTGCACAGCCAGGCCGACATGGTGATCCGCCACCATCTCACGCAGCTGCACCACCTGGGCGCCGAACTGTCGGTCTCGGCCATGCTGGCCAGCGTGAGCCCCGAGATGAAGACCCTGGCCGAGCGCTCGCCCGACCAGAACGCCCACCGCCAGGACGAGCCCTACCGCCGCGCGCTGACCGGCATGTACGCCCGTCTGGCCGCCACGCTCAAGGTGCTGACCGGCGGCGAAGCGGCGCGCCACGCTGTGGCGCCACAGGATCCCTACACCAGTGCCGACGAGCTGCTGGCCGACCTGCGCACCATCGACGCGTCACTGGTCGCTCACCATGGCGCAGCACTGACCCGCTCGCGCCTGCGCCCGCTGATGCGCGCGGTGCAGGTGTTCGGCTTCCACCTGGCCACCATCGACCTGCGCCAGAGCTCCGACAAGCACGAGGCGGTGGTGGCCGAGTTGCTGGCCACGGCCCGCATCGAAGCCGACTACAGCGGTCTGGATGAGGTGGGCAAGCGTGCCTTGCTGCTGCGCCAGCTCAACGACGCCCGCCCGCTGCGCGTGCCGGGCCACACCTATTCGGCCCATGCGCAGAGCGAGCTGGCCATCTTCGACACCGCCCGCAGCGGCCGCGAACGCTTCGGTGCGCAGGCGATCCGGCACGCCATCATCAGCCACACCGAATCGGTGAGCGACCTGCTGGAGGTGCTGGTGCTGCAAAAAGAAGCCGGCCTGATGCGCGGCCTGCTCGACGAAGACGCCACCGCCGACCTGATCGTGGTGCCGCTGTTCGAAACCATCGAAGACCTGCGCAACGCCGCGCCCATCATGCGCGACTACTACGCCCTGCCCGGCGTGCGCGCCATGGTGCACCGCGGTGCGCACGACGGTTACAGCGAGCAGGACATCATGCTGGGCTACTCCGACTCCAACAAGGACGGTGGCATCTTCACCAGCAACTGGGAGCTCTACCGCGCCGAGATCGCGCTGGTCGAGCTGTTCGATGCGCTGAACAGACAACAAGACAAAGCCCTTCCACTCAGGATGTTCCACGGCCGCGGCGGCACCGTCGGCCGCGGCGGTGGACCGAGCTACCAGGCCATCCTGGCCCAGCCCCCGGGAACGGTGCGCGGCCAGATCCGCCTGACGGAACAGGGCGAGGTGATCGGCTCCAAGTACGCCAACCCCGAGATCGGCCGACGCAACCTCGAGACTCTGGTCGCGGCCACGCTGGAAGCCACGTTGCTGCAGCCCACACGCAATGCGCCCAAGGCCTTTCTGGAGGCGGCGGCCGAGCTGTCGGTCGCCAGCATGGCCGCTTACCGCGCCCTGGTGTACGAAACCCCACGCTTTGCCGACTACTTCTTTGCCGCCACGCCCATCCGCGAGATCGCCGAACTCAACATCGGCTCGCGCCCGGCCTCGCGCAAGGCCACGCAGCGCATCGAAGACCTGCGCGCCATTCCCTGGGGGTTCAGCTGGGGCCAGTGCCGCCTGACGCTGCCAGGCTGGTACGGCTTCGGCTCGGCGGTGCACGGTTTCCTGCACAAGCATGGCCCCAAGGGCGTCGCGCAGCAAACGGCCCAGCTGCAGAAGATGTTCAAGCAATGGCCGTTCTTCAGCACCCTGCTGTCCAACATGGACATGGTGATGGCCAAGAGCGACCTGGCCCTGGCCACCCGCTACGCCGAATTGGTGGAAGACAAGAAGCTGCGCTCCAAGGTGTTCAGCGCCATCGAAGCCGAGTGGCACCGCACGGCCGACGCACTGTCGCTGATCACGGGCGAGAAGCAGCGCCTGGTGAACAACGCTTCGCTGCAGCGCTCGATGCGCCACCGCTTCCCCTACATCGACCCGCTGCACCACCTGCAGGTGGAACTGGTGCGGCGTTACCGGGCGGGCGAGAACCACGCCGATCGCGACGAGAAGGTGCGCCGGGGCATCCACATCTCCATCAACGGCATCGCGGCCGGGCTGCGGAATACGGGCTGACCCCCCGCGCGGAACAGTGCCCCTTCGCGCCGCCTGTGGCGTCACCCCCCAGGGGGCAACACCTGCGGCCGGGCAGAGCCCGTTCCGCGGTGTTCTGGACCGGTTCACCTCTTCAGATGTGGGTCTTGCATCTCGGCTCAACAGGCGGCATGCGTCAAACCTACAATGACCCCGTGACCCACCTACTCAACGCCGACCTGCACTGCCACTCGGTCGTGTCCGACGGCACCCTCACGCCCGAAGCCCTGGCGCAACGCGCCAAGGCCAACGGGGTGGAACTGTGGTCGCTCACCGACCACGACGAGGTGGGTGGCCAGGACCGCGCCATCGCGGCGGCGCATGCCGCGGGCCTGCCCTACCTCACCGGCGCAGAAATCTCGGTCACCTTCGCAGGCGTCACGGTGCACATCGTGGGCCTGGGTTTTGACCACACAGAACCCGCGCTGGTGGAAGGCCTGCGCCAGACGCGCGGCGGACGCGAGCAACGGGCCCGCGAGATGAGCGACGACCTGGCCCGCGTGGGCATCCCGGGCGTCTTCGAAGGCGCGCTCAAGTACGTCGGCAACCCGGAGCTGATTTCGCGCTCGCACTTCGCGCGTTACCTGGTCGAGATCGGGGTGTGCCAGGAAACCGGCGAGGTGTTTCGCAAGTACATCACCGAGGGCAAACCCGGCTTCGTGCCGCACCGCTGGGCCACCCTGCGCAACGCCGTGGGCTGGATCACCGGGGCTGGCGGTGTGGCGGTGATTGCCCACCCGGGGCGCTACGTGTTCACCGCCAACGAGGAATACGCGCTGTTTTCCGAGTTCAAGGCACTGGGTGGCCAGGGCGTTGAGGTGGTGACCGGCGCCCACAACGCATCGGACGTGGTCAAGTACACCGAGTTCTGCCACGAGTTCGGCCTGGTGGCTTCGCGCGGCAGCGACTTCCACAGCCCCGACGAGAGCCACACCGATCTGGGCCTGCTCCCCGACCTGCCCGGCAAGCTCACCCCGGTCTGGTCCCTGCTGGCCAACCGCGTTCACGGATGATGGTCCGCCCGCGCTGGCAGGGTCCAGCCACTGCCCCGCGGTTGCCGGTGGTCTGATCCTCGCGCCCCGGGCCACAGAACGTCCTCACCACGGCCGCGCACAATCACCGCCATGTCCCAGTACTTCGAAGTCCACCCCGACAACCCGCAACCGCGGCTGCTCAAGCAGGCGGTGCAACTGCTCGACAAGGGCGGCGTGCTGGCGGTGCCCACCGATTCGAGCTATGCGCTGGTCTGCCACCTGGACGACAAGTCCGCGGCCGACAAGCTGCGCCGCATCCGGCAGGTGGACGACAAGCACCACCTCACCCTGCTCTGCCGCGACCTGAGCGAACTGGCCAGCTACGCCAAGGTGGACAACCGGCAGTACCGCCTGCTCAAGGCCGCTACGCCGGGTTCCTACACCTTCATCCTCGAAGCCAGCAAGGAAGTGCCGCGGCGGGTGAGCCACCCCTCGCGCAAGACCATCGGCCTGCGCGTGCCCGACCACAACGCCCTGCTGGCGCTGCTGGATCTGCACGACGCGCCGCTGCTGGCCACCACGCTGATCCCGCCGGGCGAAACCGAGCCGATGAACGACCCGCAGGCCATCCGCGAGCGCTTCGAGCACGCGGTCGATGGCGTGCTGGCCGCCGGCGCCTGCACGCTGGAGCCGACCACGGTGATCGATCTCACCCCCATGGGCATCGGCGGCGAACCCGAGGTGGTGCGCGTCGGCCAGGGGCCGGTAGCTCCGCTGGGGCTCTGAGGGACACAGGCACGGCGGGCCACATCTGGGACAATAGCCGTTTGCTCCATCCCGCCATGGATTTCACCCAGATCATCCAGACCGTCGCCATCTACGCCCTGCCCGTGCTGTTCGCCATCACGGTGCACGAGGCGGCGCACGGCTACGCGGCGCTCCACTTCGGTGACAACACGGCCCATGTGCTGGGGCGCATCACGCTCAACCCGATCAAGCACATCGACCCGCTCGGCACCATCGCCATGCCGCTGATGCTGTACTTCGCGACCTCGGGCGCCTTCCTGTTCGGTTACGCCAAGCCGGTGCCGGTCAACTTCGGCCGCCTGCGCAATCCCAAGCGGGACATGATCTGGTTGGCCCTGGCCGGCCCGGGCGCCAACCTCGTCCAGGCGATCGGCTGGACCCTGGCGCTCTACCTGCTGGTGTTCATGGGCGTGGAAGAACGCTTTTTCAACGAAATGTGCCGGGCGGGCGTGCTGGTCAACCTCGTCATGTTCGCGTTCAACCTGTTTCCCCTGCCGCCGCTGGACGGTGGCCGCATCCTGGTGGGGTTGTTACCCCATCCGCTGGCCTGGCAGGTTTCGCGCATCGAACCCTGGGGTTTCTTCATCGTCATGGCCCTGGTGATCACCGGCGTCGTCAGCAGCCTCTGGTTGCGTCCGCTGATGGCGCTGACCAGCAACGCCATCCAGGTCCTGCTCGCCCCCCTGCGTTACCTGCTGTTCTGATTTCCCTCCCCCATGAGCCTTCGTCGCGTCCTCACCGGCATCACCACCTCGGGCACGCCCCACCTGGGCAACTACGTGGGCGCCATCCGGCCCACGGTGCGCGCCAGCCGCCAGCCCGACACCCGCAACTTCTACTTCCTGGCCGACTACCATGCACTCATCAAGGTGGGCGAGCCGGCGCGGGTGCAGCGCTCCACGCTGGAGATCGCGGCCACCTGGCTGGCCTGCGGCCTGGACCCGGACAAGGTCACCTTCTACCGCCAGTCGGACATCCCCGAGATCCCGGAGCTGACTTGGCTGCTGACCTGCGTCACCGGCAAGGGCCTGCTCAACCGCGCCCACGCCTACAAAGCCTCGGTCGACAAGAACAACGCCACCGGCGAGGACCCGGACGCGGGCGTGACCGCCGGCCTGTTCATGTACCCGGTGCTGATGGCGGCCGACATCCTGATGTTCAACGCCCACCAGGTGCCGGTCGGCCGCGACCAGATCCAGCACATCGAGATGGCGCGCGACATCGCGTCGAGCTTCAACCACCTCTACGGCGAACACTTCACCCTGCCCGAGGTGGTGATCGAAGACCATGTGGCCACCCTGCCGGGGCTGGACGGCCGCAAGATGAGCAAGAGCTACGACAACACCATCCCGCTGTTTGCCCCCAGGGACCAGCTGCGCAAGCTCATCATGGGCATCGTGACCGACTCGCGCGCTCCTGGCGAACCCAAATCCACCGACGGTTCGGCCCTGTTCCAGCTCTACCAGGCCTTTGCCAGCGCCGACGAAACCGCCGCACTGGCCCAGGCCTACGCCGATGGCATCGCCTGGGGCGAGGCCAAACAGCTGCTGTTCGAACGCCTGGACCGCGAAATCGCGCCCATGCGCGAGGTGTACGAAGCGATGATGCGCGACCCCGCCCGCATCGAAAAAATCCTCAGGGCCGGGGCAGAGAAGGCACGCACGGTGGCCACGCCGTTCACCGCCGAGCTGCGCCACGCGGTGGGGCTGCGCCCCCTGTTCAGTGCACCGACCCCCGCGCAGCCGGAAAAAACCGCGAAAGTGGCCCTGCCCAGCTTCAAGCAGTACCGCGAGAGCGATGGCCTGTTCTATTTCAAGCTGCTCGATCCCAAGGGACAGCTGTTGCTGCAAAGCATCGGCTTCGCGTCCCCGCGAGAGGCCGCGCAATCGATGGCACAGCTGCAGCGGGAAGGCGCCTCTGCCCTGACAGCACTCGCCGCCGTGCTGGCATCGCAGGCGGACACCGCCTTGGTCAAAGCCGCTCTGACGCAGCTGGAACCGGTCCGCGAATGAGAATTGACAGGGGCGGGTTTCTGGCGCTTACTCGCAAAAGCGCAATCCATAGTTCCATCGCGAGCGAATTCGGGTCAAAAAAACAAAAACAAGGTGTGCATCCGGGCGCACTTCGCGCTCGCCAAAGGGCCCCATTGCCGATATGCTCTTCAAAGCGAACATTTGTCCAACCGTATAGCCATGAGTATCTTTGTCATTGACGATCACCCGCTGATGCGCGAAGCCGTCGTCATGCTGCTGCGACGCCTGCGAGCCTCGACCCAGGTGGTGGAGCTCGAACGCCTGGCCTCGGTGAACAAGGCGATTGCCGAACACGGGGAACCCGAACTGGTGTGCCTGGACCTGAAACTGCCGGACACCAACGGCGTGTCCGGCGTGCGCGAAGTGCGGCAGATGCTGCCCGACACCTCGCTGATCGTGCTGTCCGCCTCACCGGCCTCGGATTACGAAGACCTCTCGCGCGAGGCCGGCGCCGACGCCTACGTGGAGAAGTCCGCCGGCGCGGCCCAGATCGCCAGGGTGCTCAAGGAATTCCTGGCCGAAGAGCCCGAGGACGAGAACGCGCCCACGATTCCGGAGAAACTCTCCAAGCGGCAGAAGCAGTTGCTGGTCATGCTCGACCGCGGACTGTCCAACCGCGACATCGCCGAGCAGTTGCAGATCAGCGAGCACACCGTGAAGGTGCACCTGTGGCGCCTGTTCCGCCGCCTGAACGTCAAGAGCCGCTCGCAAGCCAGCCACCTGGCCCGCACCGCCGGCCTGCTCGATCTCTGAGTCCCGTGCGCTGAACAACCCCGCCCCATGCGGACGGGGTTGTTCAGCGCAGCGGCATCAGCTCCGAACTCAACACCACGGTCGGCCCGGCGGCGTGATCCGGGTCGCGCTGGGTGTAGGCCGGCAGCATGACCCTGAACACGCTGCCCCGGTTGGCCTCGGAAGTCACGGCCAGCTGGTAGCCCATCAAGGTCGCCAGGCGCGAGACGATGGTCAGCCCCAGACCCAGGCTGTCCTCGGTGCCCTGGTGCTGCGACACGCGGAAGAACTCCTGGAAAATCGCCTGCTGGTGTTCGCGCGCGATGCCCACGCCGGTGTCCCACACCTCGAACATGAGCATGTCGGTGCGCAGCCGCAGGCTGAGCAACACGCCGCCCCGGGTGGTGTGCTTGAGCGCGTTGGACAGAAGGTTGCCCAGGATCCGACGCAACACCACCGGGTCGGCCCAGATGGTGATCGACGGCGTGCGGGTGCGCAACCGCAGCGCCTTGGCGGCGGCCACGGGTTCGAATTGCGCAGCCAGATCGGCGAACAGCTTGGGAACACCCACGTGCTGCAAGCGCACCTTGTAGTTGCCCGCATCGATGCGGGTCAGATCGAACAGGGAGTCAAACAGCTCGTTGATGGCCCGCGTCGACTGCAGGATGCGGGGCGCGATGTCACGGGCCATCTCCGGCTCCGTCGCGAGCCAGTCGGCATACAGACTCAGCGCATGCACCGGCTGGCGCAGGTCGTGCGCGGCCGAAGCGAGGAACCGGTTCTTGGTGGCCACGGCGCGCAGCGAGGCGCGGGTCTGCTGCGTGAGCGAATCGATCAGTTCCTGATTGGAAAACTGCAGCTCCAGGCTCGAACGGTGCACCTGGTGCAGACGCTCGCCGGCCGCGCGCAACAGCCACCAGAAAATCAGAACCAGCAGTTCCAGCGCCAGCACCAGCCTCAGACGCTCCGGCGTGAAATCCACCCACAGAAATGGCAAGGCCAGGCTGACCATCACCGATCCGAGCATGAAGGTGGTGTACCGGTGGAAAATCGGGAGGTAGGTGCTGAAGGCGGTCAGCGAGATCAGACCATGCCCGAGCACCACCACGCTGGAGACGAACTGGGTCTGCACGCTGGCCTGCAAGAAGGTCAACGCGGTCGATGCCCCCCAGAGCAGACCGACCACCGACCATGACCAGCCAAAACGCTCCACGAAAGCCAGCCGCATGGCACCGCCCACGCTGTCGTAGCGCAGCCGGTAGATCCCGATCAGGCGGTATCGGTACAGCAGCACACCGAACAACAGCGCGGCCCACACCACCAAGGCCGGCGTGTTGACCTCCCCCGCCATGAGGAGCACCAGAACGGGCAAGGCCAGCGCCGCCGCCAGCAGCGACGGCATGGCGTTGTCCATGAGCACGCCGATCAGTTGCGAGTTCACCCATTCGTCCCGCACCTCGGGGGACGCAGGCACGTGCTGGTGGGTGGCGGGCTGGGTATCGACGAGCATGTCTGTCGGGGCGGGATCGGAATGCGCATTCTCGCAGCCTGGACGCGGCGGTCGATATACCGAAAGCAGTACCACCGGCACCTGCTAGAATGCGGCGCTTGACCGCGGAGAGGTGGCAGAGTGGTCGAATGCACCGGATTCGAAATCCGGCATACAGGATCTCCTGTATCGAGGGTTCGAATCCCT
Source organism: uncultured Hydrogenophaga sp. (assembly GCA_964428045.1). Classification (GTDB taxonomy): domain Bacteria; phylum Pseudomonadota; class Gammaproteobacteria; order Burkholderiales; family Burkholderiaceae_C; genus Hydrogenophaga. The sequence continues at coordinate 36,467 of CAYRWN010000027.1, forward strand.
CCTTCTCCGCCACAGATCGGTTTCAGGACTTCCAAGGAAGTGCAGAAACACCCCGGAAAGCCCCGCCCTGCGGGGCTTTTTCGTTGTTGGACGTGCGATGTGAGGTCCGTTTCCAGCCGGGCACTCGTGAGGGCATTTGCGGGGCACGAACCGGCACTTTCCGATGCGCTGCGGCGAGAGCGAACTGGAAAAACCCGCGAAACGCAACGCGAGCGGACCACGTGTCCGGCGACTTGTGGGCGCTGCCCTCCCCGCCATCAACGCCCGGCGGGCGGCCAGGATTGCGGCTCGGCAGCCACTGGCCATGAAGTTGATGGTCTACGACTTCGTACGCACAGGCGAGCGGATCGGCGTCCACCGGGCAGCGTTCGCCCCTGAGGCAGCAGGTCGCACAAGCCCAGTCACCCGAAAAATGACGGCTTGACCCTCGCACCTGCCTTCTGCTCGTGGAAGAAGGAAAGGACCTCGGTTGGCCACCGGCAAAGCCGCAACCTCAGGCCACCCGCGCCGCCAGCTCACCCGCGTCGTAGCGCTTCTGCATCGCCTCCAGGCTGTGCACCTTCGTGATCTTCGAGGCCATGCCTGCAGCACCAAACGCTTCGTAGCGCGCCGCGCAGATCGCCTGCATCGCCTTGGTGGCTTCCTTGTAGAACTTGCGCGGGTCGAAGTTCTTGCGGTCTTCGGCCAGGTGCTTGCGGATGGCACCGGTGCTGGCCATGCGCAGGTCGGTGTCGATGTTGACCTTGCGCACGCCGTTCTTGATGCCTTCCACGATTTCTTCCACCGGCACGCCGTAGGTCTGGCCCATGTCGCCACCGTACTGGTTGATGATGGCCAGCCAGTCCTCGGGCACGCTGGAGCTTCCGTGCATCACCAGGTGCACATTGGGAATGCGCTGGTGGATCTCTTTCACGCGGTCGATGCGCAGCACTTTGCCGCTGGGCTTGCTGGTGAACTTGTAGGCGCCATGGCTGGTGCCGATGGCAATGGCCAGTGCGTCCACCTGGGTCTTGGTCACGAAGTCCGCCGCCTCGTCGGGGTCGGTCAGCAGCATGGAATGGTCCAGCTCGCCTTCGGCGCCGTGGCCGTCTTCCTCGCCGGCCTTGCCGGTTTCCAGCGAGCCCAGGCAACCCAGTTCACCCTCCACCGACACGCCGCAGGCGTGGGCCAGGTCCACCACCTGTTTGGTCGTGGCCACGTTGTACTCGTAACTCGCGGGCGTCTTGCCGTCGGCCAGCAGGCTGCCGTCCATCATCACCGAACTGAAGCCCGACTGGATGGAGCGCAAGCAGATGCCCGGCGTGGCACCGTGGTCCTGGTGCATGCAGACGGGGATGTGCGGGTACATCTCGATGGCAGCAGCAATCAGGTGGCGCAGGAAGGGCTCGCCCGCGTAGGAGCGCGCCCCGGCCGAGCCTTGCAGGATGACCGGGCTGTCCACCTGCGCCGCAGCCTGCATGATGGCCTGCACCTGCTCCATGTTGTTGACGTTGAAGGCCGGCAGGCCGTAGTTGTGCTCGGCAGCGTGGTCGAGCAGTTGGCGAAGGGAAATGAGTGCCATGGTGGTCTCCTTGTTGAAAAAGTGTTTTCCGAATGACCGCGCCTTGCGGCGCATGACCTCGATGCTGCGCATCTTGATGATGGTCGGCTGCGCCGACCGATGACCGACCGTCATGGCGCGCAGCGCCGTCATCGAGGCGCATCGAGGTCATGCGCCGCAAGGCGCGGTCATGGGCCGTCAGGCGGCGCGGCGTGCCAGCACTTCAAAGGCTGGCAGCGTCTTGCCTTCGAGCACTTCCAGGAAGGCGCCGCCGCCGGTGGAGATGTAGCCCACGTCCTTCTCGATGCCGTACTTGGCAATCGCGGCCAGCGTGTCGCCACCGCCGGCGATGCTGAAGGCGCTCGATTCGGCAATCGCCTGCGCGATCACCTTCGTACCGTTCTCGAAGGCCGCGAACTCGAACACGCCCACCGGACCGTTCCAGACGATGGTGCCGGCCTGCTTGAGCTTCTGTGCCAGCTTCGCCGCGGTCTTGGGGCCGATGTCCAGGATCAGATCGTCGTCGGCCACCTCGGTGGCGGCTTTCACCGTCGCTTCGGCGTCGGCGCTGAAGGCTTTGGCGCAAACCACGTCGTCGGGGATCGGCACCTCGGCGCCGCGCGCCTTCATGGCTTCGATCACCGCCGTGGCTTCACCCACCAGGTCCGGCTCGGCCAGGCTCTTGCCGATCTTCAGCCCGGCGGCCAGCATGAAGGTGTTGGCGATGCCGCCGCCGACGATCAGGCCGTCGACGTTCTTCGCGAGGGACTGCAGGATGGTGAGCTTGGTCGAGACCTTGGAGCCGGCGACGATGGCCACCAGCGGGCGCTTGGGGTTCGCGAGTGCTTTGGAAATCGCGTCCATCTCGGCGGCCAGCAGCGGGCCGGCGCAGGCGATGGGCGCGGTCTCGGCGATGCCGTAGGTCGTGCCTTCGGCGCGGTGCGCGGTGCCGAAGGCGTCGTGCACGAAGATGTCGCACAGCTTGCCCAGCTTGGCGGCCAGTTCGGGGCTGTTTTTCTTCTCGCCCTTGTTCAGGCGGCAGTTCTCCAGCAGCACGACCTCGCCGGGGGCGACCGAGAAATCGCCGTCGACCCAGTGGGACACCACGCGGATGTTGCGACCCATGAGCTGGCCCATGCGGGCGGCGACCGGGGTCAGGGAGTCTTCGGGCTTGAACTCGCCTTCGGTGGGACGGCCCAGGTGGCTGGTGACCATGACCGCCGCACCGGCGTCCAGCGCCATCTGGATGGCGGGGATGCTGGCGCGGATGCGCGTGTCTTCGGTGATGTTGCCGGCGTCGTCCTGCGGCACGTTCAGGTCGGCACGGATGAAGACGCGCTGGCCCTGGGCCTTGCCCTGGGCGCAGAGATCGGAGAAGCGGATGAATTGCATGGCGGTTTCCGGTGGCGGGGGAACAAGGGCCTGTCGGCATTCGCTGCCGAGAACCTGACCGTACGATTGTAGGCAAGCGCGGTCAGCGGCCCATGCAGGGCGCGTACAGGTCCAGCGCCGGCTGGCGCACCGCGGTCTGCACGTCCATCAGCCCCAGCACCGAATGGAAGATGTGGTCGTGCGACAGCGGCTGCGCGGCCTGGTCGCGCAGGCAGTCGGCGCGCACGCCGCTGCGTTGCTGCAGGCCGGCCGACAGCCAGGTCACCATGGGCACGCGGGTCTGCTGCTCGGGCGCAAAGGCGTAAGGCACGCCGTGCAGGTAGAGGCCGTTTTCGCCCAGCGACTCGCCGTGGTCCGAGACATACAGCAGACCGGTGTCGTAGGAACCCTTCTCCGCCTGCGCCTTCAGCCACTGCAGGGTCTGGCCGAGGAAGTGGTCGGTGTAGGCGATGGTGTTGTCGTAGGCGTTGAGCAGCTGCTCCGGCGCACAGTCGGACAGCGTGTTGCTGGAGCACTCGGGCATGAACGTCTTGCGCGCGGCCGGTGTGCGCTTGAAGTAGGCCGGGCCGTGGCTGCCCATCGGGTGCAGCACCAGCACCACGCCGCGCGCACGGCGCTGCGGGTCGAGCGCAGCGAGGCGCTCGTCCAGGCCGTGCAGCATGGCTTCGTCGAAGCACCCGCCGTCTTCGCACAGCCCGGGCAGCTTCAGCTCGCGCGTGCTGGCGCTGGGCACGCGGTCGCACACGCCCTTGCAGCCCGACTGGTTGTCCAGCCAGAGCACGGCCAGGCCGGCGCGCTGCAGCACATCCAGCAGGTTCTCGTGCGCGGCGGTCTGGTCGCCGCCCTGCTCGCGCGTGAGCGGCGAGAAGATGCAGGGCACCGACACCTGCGTGTTGGTGCCGCAGGAGCGCACATCGGGAAAGTTCACCAGCCCATGCTGCTGCGTCCACTGGGCGAGCACCGGCGTGGTCGGTCGGGCGTAGCCGCTCAGGCCCCAGTTCTGGGCGCGCGCGGTTTCGCCCACCACCAGCACCAGCAGGGGCGGACGCGGCTGGCGCTGGTAGCGCGCGCCCAGCCGGGCGTCCTCCCCCACCGGCTGCAGGATGCGCGCCTGCTGGGGCAGCTGGTCGGCCGCCAGTCGGGTGGCGGCGTACACGCTGTTGAGCGGGTTGATCATGTAGCGCAACGGCTTGTGGTTGCGCATCAGCGAGGCCATGCCCTGGTAGCCGACCAGCACCACACCCACCGCCAGCAGCAGGCCGATGACCGTTCCCGCGGCATTGCGCCCGGTCTGCCGCCAGTGGCGGCCAAAGGCCAGCGGCCGCCGCCAGATCCACCACAGGGCCGGCCCGGCGACCGGCAGCACCACCCCCAGCAGCGCTGGCGAGAGCAGGTCGCGCACCTCGCGCGCATCGGTGGCCGCCACGTTCGCCATCATGGTCGGGTCGATGACCACGCGGTACTGCCCCATGAAGTAGGTGTTGAAGGCCGACACCAGCACCAGCAGCGTGGCCAGCGGCCGGAACAGGCGCGGCCAGGCCAGCAGCGACAGCAGGGCCGCGGTGAGACCGAGCACCAGGCCGCCCATGACCAGCAGCAGCGCCACCCGCTGCGCCGGCTGCGTGGCGATGTCGGCGATGCGTTGCCACAGCGGCAGGTTGCCCACCACCGTCAGCCACAGGGCCAGCGGCCAGACCACGGCCAGTGGGCGCGCCGCGCCGGCTGGCGATGCGCCACCGAGGCGGGACAAGAGAGGAAAGACAGCTGGCATCCGTGAGCAACGACGACCCGGCACATGCCGGGACGCTCACGGTACGGGGCCAGCGTTATGGCAGCCTTATGGCCCGTTCAGAACCGCTCAGGGGCGGATGCCCGACAAGCGCCAGCGCAGGGCAAAGCGCGTGGTCATGGGCGCCTCACCGGTATCGCGCAGCAACTCGGCCCCCATCTGCTCGGCCATGCGCTCGACCAGCCGCAGCCCCAGACCGAGGCCCTTTGCCTCTCGGCCCGCCACGGAAGGGGCGCCAGCCCGTTGACCATCGTCGCTGACCGACACGCCCACTTCGCCGGGCGCGCGCCAGACCTCCACGCAGACCTGGGTGCCGGACGGCGTGTGCCGCAACGCGTTTTCGATCAGGTTGCGCAGGGCCAGCTCCAGCAGCATGGGGGGCAGGGGCACGGTCACCGGCGTCTCGAGCTGCACCAGGGACAGCTCGAGGCCGCTCTCGTGGGCCTGTTGCGCGTGGACTGCGATCAGTTCGGCCGCCACGTCCCCCAGCGCCGTGTCCGCCGGCTCGCCCAGACCGTCGCTGCGCTGGGCCCGGGCCAGGTCGAGCAGCTGGCCGAGGATGCGGCCGGCGCGCAGGGCCTCGTTTTCGAGCTGCTGCAGCCGCTCGGCCGAAGGCTCGGCCTGCGCCGCCCGCGCCTGCAGGGCGATGGCCGCCAGCGGCGTGCGCAGTTCGTGCGCCACGTCGGAGGCAAAGGCACGCTCGCGCTGGGCGCGGGTCTGCAGCGTATCGACCAGGGTGTTGATGGCGTTCACGGTGCTGGTGAATTCTCGGAAGCGGTGCCCCTCGTCCAGCCGCTGCCCGGCAAACCCGTCGAGAGCGGCCACTTCGCCCGAAAGGCGGTCCAGCGGGCGCAGGCCGCGGCGGATCGTCCACCACAGCAGCACGGCGATCAGCGGCAGGACCAGCAGGGCGGGGCGCGCCACCCGCAAAGCCACATCCTTGCCCAGGTCGTAGCGCTGCGCCATGTCCATCAGCACCGCCACGCGGCGCTCGTGACCCTCCGCCGGATGGCTGGCGACGAACATGCGCCAGTGCGTTCGACCTTGCGGGCCGCTGTGCCAGGGGTCGGAGAAACCCGGCGCGGGCGGCGCCATCAGCCCCAGCCCGGCCGCCATGCCGTGGGTGTCGGTCACCAGGCGGTCGCCGTCCCATTGCAGCAAGGCCACGTCCTGCACGTAGGCACTGCTGCGCTCCCTGGCCAGGGCCTGCAGGGGCGCCGGTTCGTCCAGCGGCGCGGCGCGCAGCCACAGGCGGGCCACGGACACCAGCTGGCCGTCGGTGATTTCCTCGGCCTCGTGGTGGCCGGTGTACCAGGCCACGGCCATCAGCGTCAGCCAGACCACCAGCAAGGCGCCCAGGGTCCAGCCCCAGAGATGGCGCCACAGCGCGGGCTGGGCGGAACGGCGGCTGGCGGCGGGTTCAGGTGGCATGTTCGGCGGATGGCGTGGGGGGCGCGTCGTCGCGCGGAATGAAGTAACCCACCCCGCGCACGGTCTTGATCAGCGAGTCGCCGAGTTTGCGCCGCAAATGGTGCACGTGCACTTCGATCGCGTTGCTTTCCAGCGCTTCGCCGAAGCCGTAGAGCGCCGACTCCAGCCTCGCCTTGGACATCACCTGCGGCCGCGCCTGCAGCAGCGTGAGCAGCAGGGCGAATTCACGCCCGCCCAGGCCGACCGGGTGGCCGCCCTTTTCCACGCTGTGGGTGGCCGGGTCCACCACCAGGTCGCCGTGCTCGATCACCGGTCGCCCCCGCCCGGCCGCGCGGCGCAGCATGGCCCGCAGCCGCGCCAGCAGCTCGTTGGCATCGAAGGGTTTGACGATGTAGTCGTCGGCACCACCGTCCAGCCCGGTGATGCAGTCGTTGACGCCGTCGCGCGCGGTCATGATCAGCACCGGCAGGTCCGGGTGTGGCAGCGCCGGGGCGCCCGCGCCGCGCGGCGACCGGCCGCGCACCCGCGCCAGCAGGTCCAGGCCCTCGCCGTCGGGCAGCCCCAGGTCCAGCAGCACCGCGTCGAAGGGCTCCACACACAGTGCCGACCAGGCCGCCGACAGGGTGCCGCAGACGTCCACGGCATGACCCGCCTGCCGCAGCGATGCCGCCAGGCCTCCTGCGATACCGGCATCGTCTTCCACCACCAGAATGCGCATGTCGTGCTCCGGGCAAGGCCCGCTGTTGCAATGCCCTTGCATTATCTGGAATGTCCTTAAGGGCACTTCTATAAATCCCCCGATCCCGTTACGCTTCGGACATGCAAACGA
>CAYRWN010000028.1:0-43326 GCA_964428045.1 uncultured Hydrogenophaga sp.
GGTCCCGGGGGACCCGGAAGTCGCCGCCCCCGCCCAGCCCACCCGCCCCGCCGCCACCGAAGCGCCATGGCCGCGTGCGGACGCGGTGGTGGGCAACCCGCCGTTTCTGGGCGTCAGCCGAAAGCGGGGTGAGCTGGGCGAGTCCTACACCCGCGCGTTGGATGCGGTCTATGCGCCGGGCGTCCCCGGTGCGGCCGATCTGGTGTGCTATTGGTTCGAGAAGGCCCGTGCGCAGATCGCCGCCGGGCAGCTGAGCGCCGCCGGTCTGGTGTCCACCAACTCCATTCGTGGCGGTGCCAACCGCAAGGTGCTCGAAGCGATTGGCGAGACCACACGCATTTTCGAGGCTTGGAGCGACGAGCCCTGGGTGAACGAAGGGGCCGCCGTGCGGGTGTCGCTGGTGTGCTTTGGCCATGGCGAAGGCGCGATGCTCGACGGCCAAGTGGTGCCGCAGATTTACCCCGACCTCACCGCACCTGCTATTGCTGGTGACTCGCTCAACCTGAGCAAGGCGCAAGCCCTGCCGCCCAACCTGAACGCCAGTTTTCAAGGCGCGTCCAAGAAGGCCAAGTTCGAGATCGACGCCCCACTGGCCCGCGAGTGGCTGCGGTTGCCCAACCCGAACGGGCGGCCGAACAGCGATGTGCTCAAGCCCTGGGCGAACGGCTTTGAACTCAGCCGCGGGCCGCAGCATCAGTGGATCATCGACTTCGGCATTGAAATGCCCGAGATCGATGCATCACTCTACGAGCAGCCGTTTTCGTATGTGACCCAGCATGTCAAGCCGGAGCGGCTGAAGAACAACCGTGAGTCCTACCGCAAGTACTGGTGGCGCTTTGCGGAAGCACGGCCAGGTTTGCGTCTGGCGCTCAAACCGCTGTCCCGTTTCATCGCCACGGTGGCGCATTCCAAGCACCGCTTCTTCGTCTGGCTGCCGGTCACCACGTCGCCGGACCAGGCGCTCATCACCATCGCCCGCGCCGACGACACCACCTTCGGCCTGCTGCACTCGCGCTTGCACGAACTGTGGTCGCTGCGCATGGGCACCTCGCTCGAAGACCGGCCGCGCTACACCCCCACCACCTGCTTCGAGACCTTTCCCTTCCCCGCGGGCCTGACGCCGGCCGACACGGCGCACCAGCAGACCGAGGCCACGGCCGGCGGGGCGCTGATACCGGCGCGGATCGCCGACCCGGCGCTCAAGGCCCACGCCATGCGCATCGCCGAGGCAGCGGCGCGGCTGAACACGCTGCGCGAGAACTGGCTGAACCCGCCCGAGTGGACCGAGCGGGTGCCCGAGGTGGTGCCGCTGGGGCTGGACCAGAGCCCCTACCCCGACCGCATCGTGCCCCGCGCCGGCCTGAGCGAGGCGGACGCCAAGGCGCTGCAAAAGCGCACCCTCACCAACCTCTACAACCAGCGCCCGGCCTGGCTGGCCATGGCGCACGAAGCACTCGATGCGGCAGTGGCCGCCGCCTACGGCTGGACCGACTATTCGCCGCAGACCAGCGACGACGACATCCTCGCCCGCCTGCTGGCGCTGAACCTGCAGCGGGCGGGGCGGGGCTGAGGCATGGGACGCCGCCCGCCGGTGGATGACGTGGCGGTGGAGGATGACCGCCCGGTGGCGTTGGACGACCCCGAGCTGCCCGCCGCCGTCCGAGAGGCGGTGCAGCGCGACGCGAAGCCGGGCGATGTGTTGTGGCGCTGCGTGCGCCAGGGCGCCCCGACCGGCCCGCTGGCCGTCCTGGGCTGGGGCCACCGCCCGCAGGTGGTGGAGTGGTGGCTGATGTCGGCCGAGGGCGATCTGATCGAGGCTTACTGGCTGGAGCGCTGAGCGCGGTTCAGCCGGATTTCTTGTTCGACGTGGAAGCCGTTGTCAGCTTGGTGGGCTCAGGCTTTGGGACGCTGGGCTTGGAACCCGTCACCGCACAGTGCACCCGGTCGCGCAGGTAGCGGGCATAGGCGGGCCCGTCGTACACCGGCCCGCCGGCTTGCGCGTGGGCCAGCGACAGGCGCGCGCGTTCGATGAAAGCGTCCGTCGAGTGATCCATACGGGTCTCTCAGCGCGAAGCGTCTGCGTCCTGGGGTTTCGCCTTGGTCACCTTGTCGAGCAAGGCCAGGCCTTCGGCTGCACGTCCGGTGCCACGTGCGGCGCGCAGTTTGAAGCGGGTTTCCGCGTCGAATTCGGCCAGCATGAGGGTGGTCATTTCGTCCATCAGGCGGTTGATGGTGGTGTGCCGGCTCTGGGCCAGGGCGCGCAGGCGCTGGTGTTGGTCGTCAGTCAGTGGCACGACCAGCGTTTTCATTCGGCATGACATGTCAGCGCCCTTTCACTTTCGGTGCTATTGCGCCGTTGCGCGTCTATCATTCTCCGCATGCCAATGGTGTTCCGCCACAAGGGTTTCCGGTTTTTCTTCTGCTCCAACGAAGGAAGCCCGCGCGAACCGTTGCACGTGCATGTGATGGGGGCGGGTGGTGATGCCAAGTTCTGGTTGCGTCCACAGATATCGCTGGCCGACAGTGATGGTCTGGACGCCCGGACCCTGCGCGAATTGCTTCGTGTCGTGGAGGACAACGTGGCGTTGATTGAAAGGGCCTGGAATGAACACGTCGGCGACGGCCGTCCGGTTTGACGACGACAGCATGTGGGTGAACCTGGCCGATGGGCGGGTGCTGGCCGTGCCGCTGGCGTGGTTTCCCCGTCTGTTGCAGGCCAGCCCGCAAGAGCGGGCTGCGGTGCAGATCAGCCGCCAGGGCCTGCACTGGGAGGCATTGGACGAAGACGTTTCCATTGCCGGTTTGCTGGCTGGCGTGGGCGACCTGAGCCGCCGCCAGCCGCAGGCCGCCTGAGCCGCCTGTCGCCTCAGGCCTCGCTGGCTCAGTGCAGCCCGGTCAGGCTCGCCGCCACCGCGCGCTTGAAGGGTGTGAAGCGTTCGCCGATGCCCACCATGGCCTGGCGCAGCAGGCGGGCCGGGGTTTCTTCGCGGGTGTAGAGCGTGGCCAGGGCGTGGGTGGCCATGTAGAGGCCGCGGCTGGCGGCCTGGTGTTCGCGTTGGTAGCGCTGCAGCAGCTGCGGGTTGGCGATGTCCTGGCCGTGCTGCCGGGCCTGGCGCACCAGCCGTGACAGCGCGTCGATGCTGCGCAGGCCGAGGTTGAAGCCGTGCGCGGTGACCGGGTGCATGCCGACGGCGGCGTCGCCCACCACGGCAAAACGCTGCGCCACCAGGCGCCGTGCCCACACGCCCACCAGCGGGTAGGCGTGGCGGGTGCTGACCAGGCGCATGGCGCCGAGCTGGGCGCTGAAGCGGCGCGTCATCTCGTGGTTGAAGGCGGCTTCGGGCAGGTCCATCAGCGGTTGCAGTTCCTGGCTGGGCAGGGTCAGCACCACCGACGAGCGCGGCAGGCCGCTGGCGGGGTCGGGGTTCATGGGCAGCAGGGCCAGGGTCTGGCCGTGGTCGAACCATTCCCAGGCGGTCTCGTGGTGGGGCTGCTCGTGCGTCATGTTGCAGACCAGCATGGTGCGGCCGTAGTCGTGCAGGTCGGCCGCAATGCCCATGGCGCGGCGGGTGCTGCTGTGGCGGCTGTCGGCGGCCACCACCAGCGGCGCGCTCAGGCGCTCGCCGCTGGCCAGCTGCAGGTGGGCGGCGTGTTCGTCGCTGTGGATGTGGGTGACCTGCTGGCCGCAGCGCAGTTCGGGGGCATCACCAGCCTCCATGGCAGCTTCGTAGGCGGCGCGGCGGATGTGGTGGTTGGCGACCAGGAAGCCCAGTTCGGGCCTGGGGCTGAGCGCGTGGCTGATGACCATGCGTTGCTGGCCGCGGCCAGCCCCACCGTCGAGCACCAGGGCGTCTTTGAGCGGGGCGATGTTCGCTTCGCCCAGGTGCGGCCAGAGGCCCAGCTGGCGCATCAGTTGTGCGCTGTGCTGGGTGAGGGCGATTTCGCGGCCGTCGAAGGCCGGGTTCTGCACGGCGGCCAGGGGCTGCTGTTCCAGCACGCAGACGCGCAGGCCGCAGCCGCGCAGGGCGCGCGCCAGGCACAGCCCGGCCGGCCCCGCGCCGATGGCGATGAGGTCGAAGTCCATGGCCGCGCAGCTTAAGGGTCGGTGCCTGGCAAAGGCTTGACCCAGGTCAAGCGCGCCGGGTTGCCGAGGGGAGCGACCGACGAAAAAAGGCCCCGACGAGCGGGGCCAACGAGGAGACGCGATTCGGTCAGCGCTGGTTTCAGCTGTGCATGCCGGCGCCGCCGTGGCAACCCATGCCGCCGCCCATGCCCTGGTGACCCTGGCCACCGTGGCCGGCCTTGCCGCCGTGCCGGTGTTCACCACCCTGCATGCCCGCGCGGTGGAAACCGCTGTGCTGGGCGTCGAAGGTTTTTTGCTGTTCGGGCGAAAGCTGGGCGTAGAAGCTCTTGGTGGCGTCGATGCGTTTGGCCATTTCGGCGCTGCGTTCGGCGTGCATCGCCTGCATGACGTCCATGCGCTGCGGGGTGCTCAGCTTGGACCAGTCCTGCGCGGCGGCCGGCGCCTTGGGCGGGGTGGGTTCGGTGCGGGCAACGAAGGCTTTCCAGGCCGCGTCCTGGGCCGGGGTGATCTTCAGATCGGTCTTGAGCTGCTCCATGCGCTGGGCGTGGCGTTCGGCCATCTGCTTGTGCCGCTCGGCCATGTGGGCGGGGTCCATGGCGCCGGCGCCAGGGGTGCCGCGCTGGGCCATGTGCTGGGCATGCCGTTCGGAGGACATGCCCATGCCCTGGGCGATGGCGGTGGCGGAAATGCCGGCGAAGGCGGTGGCCAGCACAGTGGCGATGACGGCTTTGGTGGTGTTCAGTTTCATGAGTCGCTCCTTGCGGTGGGTAGATGAAGAGACCGGCCGAAAAGTTCCGGCTGGCTTGGCATCCAGTGTGGTGGCCGCATGTAAACCGGCTGCGCAGCCATTGCTGCCGGTTGGTAAAGATTTGTTCCGGAGTCCGTCGTGCGCCGGCCGGACGCAGGCGTCTTCAAACCTTGCCGAGGTCGTCCAGGATGGGGCAGTCCGGGCGTTCGTTGCCGGGACAGTGGCACAACAGCGCGTCGAGGCTGCGCTGCATGGCCTGCAGCGCTTCGATGCGCTGGCCCAGGTCGTCGTGGTGCTTCTGGGCGATGCGTTTGACGTGGGCGCTGCTGCGGCGCCGGTTGTGCCACAGGTCCACCAGTTCGGTGATGGCGTCCAGGCCGAAGCCCATGTCGCGGGCGCGGCGGATGAAACGCAGGGTGTGCACATCCGCCTCGGTGTACTGTCGGTAGTTGCTGCCGGTGCGCGCGACCGCACCGAGCAGGCCCAGCGATTCGTAGTGCCGCAGCATCTTGGGTGAAATGCCCGAGAGCTGCGCGGCGGCGCCGATGCTGACCGGCCAGGGTGTCACCGCGTCGGGCTTCATGCGGTGACGGCGTAGCCCTCTTCGCTGATCGCGGCGGCGATGGCTTCGCGCGGCTTGTCGGTGGTCACTTCCACCTTGTTCTGCGCGCGGTCGATGCGCACGTCGGCCTGCGGGTCCAGGGCTTTGATGGCCGTCTGCACGGCGCGTTCGCAGTGGCCGCAGGTCATGCCCTGCACGGTGAAAACTTCCTGGCTCATGGATGACTCCTGATGGATGAAAGTTCGGATGATGCACCTTGACACGGTGTCAAGGTCAAGCGTGCGGATACATCAGGTGGCTTGACCTTCCCATGGTGGTAAACCTTATAAACGGGAACCCCCTGCGCCGCTGCGCGGCTTCCCCCAGGGGACCGCGCCAGTGGCCCGGCAGAGCCGGTTCCACGGCACGCCACGACAAGACCCATGAGCACCACCATTTCCTCTGATCCCACCTCCGACCTGTGCCGGATCGACCTCGGCATCGGCGGCATGACCTGCGCCTCCTGCGTCTCGCGCGTGGAGCGGGTGCTCAAGAAGCAGCCCGGCGTGCTCGAGGCGACGGTGAACCTGGCGACCGAGTCGGCGCGCATCACCCTGGCCGGGCCGGACGACGTGGAGACCGTGGCGCGCCTCAAGCGCGCGGTGCGTGACGCCGGCTACGAGCCGCGTGCGATGGACGTGCCCGACGAGGTGGCGGCTGCGGGCTGGCTGGGCGTTCCCAAGGACTTCTGGCCGGTGCTGGCGGGTCTGCTGCTCTCGGCCCCGCTCGCGTTGCCCATGGTGGGCGACCTGTTCGGCAAGCACTGGATGTTGCCCGCCTGGCTGCAGTTCACGCTGGCCACGCCGGTGCAGTTCTGGCTGGGGGCGCGCTTCTACAAAGCCGGCTGGCACGCGCTCAAGGCGCTGAGCGGCAACATGGAACTGCTGGTGGCCATCGGTACCACTGCGGGCTGGGCCTTGTCCACCTGGCTGTGGTGGCGGGCCGGGCCGGGCGAGATGGTGCACCTGTATTACGAGGGGTCGGCGGTGGTCATCACCCTGGTGCTGCTGGGCAAGTGGCTGGAAGCGCGCGCCAAGCGCCAGACCACCAGCGCCATCCGCGCGCTGCAGGCGCTGCGGCCCGAGGTGGCCCGGCTGGTTCCGGATGGGGTCAAGCGCACCGAACTCGTCGAGGTTCCGGTGGACGAGCTGCTGCCGGCCGATGTCATCCGTGTGCTGCCGGGTGAACGTTTCCCGGCCGACGGTGAGCTGCTGCAAGGCCACACGCAGGCCGACGAATCGATGCTGACCGGCGAGGCCATGCCGGTGCCCAAGCAACCGGGCGATGCGGTGACCGGCGGTTCGCTCAACGGCGAGGGCGCGGTGGAGGTGAAGGTGCGTGCGGTGGGCGCCCAGAGTGTGCTGGCCCGCATCATCGCGCTGGTGCAGGACGCGCAGGCCGGCAAGGCACCCGTGCAGCGCCTGGTGGACCGGGTGGCGGCGGTGTTCGTGCCGGTGGTGCTGGTGATCGCGGCCATCACGCTGGGCAGCTGGCTGTTTGTGGGCGCACCGGTGGAAGAGGCGCTGCTGCACGCGGTGGCGGTGCTGGTGATCGCCTGCCCCTGCGCGCTGGGTCTGGCCACGCCCGCGGCCATCATGGCCGGCACCGGGGTGGCGGCGCGACACGGCATCCTCATCAAGGACGCGCAGGCGCTGGAGATCGCGCACCGGGTGGACACGGTGGCTTTCGACAAGACCGGCACCCTGACCGAGGGGCACCCGCGGCTGCTGCGCATCGAGGGGGTGGCCGGCGTGGACGAGCTGGCGGTGCTGCAGGCGGCCGCCGCCTTGCAGGCCCAGAGCGCACACCCGCTGGCCCGCGCGGTGCTGGACGCGGCGCGCGAGCGGGGCGTGACCGCTGGCGCCGCCGAAGAGGCACAGGCCGTGGCCGGGCGGGGCAGCCAGGGCCGGGTGCTGGGCGCCCGGCTGGCGCTGGGCAGCCAGCGCTGGATGGCGGAACTGGGCGTGGCTCTGGAGCCGCTGGCCGCGGCGGTGCAGACCGCCCAGGCCGAGGGCGCCACGGTGTCGCTGCTGGCCAGCCAGGGCGCCGATGGCCGCTGGAGCCCGCTGGCCCTGCTGGCGTTCGGGGACGAACCCAAGGCCGGGGCGCGGCGGGCCATCGACACGCTGCGCGCGCAGGGGCTGCGGCTGTTCATGGTCTCGGGCGACAACGCGGCCGCCGCGCGCGCCATGGCCACGCGCCTGGGCCTGAAGGACGAAGCCGGCGAGGTCATCGCCGAGGTGCTGCCCGGGGACAAGGCGGCGGTGATCGAACGCCTTCGTGCTGGCGCAGAGGGCCATGAATTCACCGCCGGGCCGCCCCAAGGTGAATTCGCGCCCCCGGATCCGGCGAAGACCGGTGTCCTTCCCGGTCTTGGGGCAGCGACCCGCGCAGCGGCGGAGCCGCGAAACAGCGCCAGAGGCGATGGGGCGCAAGGGGGCCACATCGTTCTGATGATCGGTGACGGCGTGAACGACGCACCTGCCCTGGCTGCGGCCGACGTGGGCATGGCCATGAGCCACGCGCAGGGCGGCAGCTCGGACGTGGCCATGCACGCGGCCGGCATCACGCTCATGCGCGGCGACCCGGCCCTGGTGGCTGCGGCGCTGGACATCTCGCGCCGCACGGTGCGCAAGATCCGGCAGAACCTGTTCTGGGCCTTCTTCTACAACGCGGCCGGCATCCCGCTGGCGGCGCTGGGCTTCCTCAGCCCGGTGATCGCCGGTGCGGCCATGGCGTTGAGCTCGGTCAGCGTGATGGGCAACGCGCTGCTGCTCAAGCGCTGGAAACCGCCCGTCCGCTGAAAGGCGGGCCGCCTGCCGGGCGTGCTTGACATGGGTCAAGGGCGGGCGGGCGCGGCGGCCGCATAGTCCCTGTTCACATTCGCCGACCGATCGGTCGGGTATTTCGGTTCGCCCGGGACGGGACCGCCGTCGGCGTCCGGGCGCACCCGCAGACAGGAGACACCCATGACCCACGAGGCGCTGCGCGTCATTCGCGAAGAACATTCCACCCTGGCCGCCATGCTGCAGTCGCTGATGCAGCTGGTGCGACGGGGGCCGACGGCCGACGGGGTGGACGACTCCGCACGCTTTTTCGATGTCATGCGCGCGATGCTGTTCTACATCGACGAGTTTCCGGAGCGCAACCACCACCCCAAGGAGTCGGACCTGCTGTTTCCGCGGGTGGCCCGGGTCGCCCCGCACGCCATGTCCACCATCGACCAGCTCGAACGTGACCACATGCAGGGCGAAGCCCGCGTGCGCGACCTGATGCACCTGCTGATGGCCTGGGAACTGCTGGGCGAAGGCCGCAAGAACGCGTTCGTGCAGGAGGTCAACCGCTATGTGGACTTCTACCTGGAACACATGCGGCTGGAGGAAACCGTGATCCTGCCCCTGGCCGAGAAGCACCTGACCGACGCCGACTGGCATGCCCTGAACGCGGCCTTCGCGACCAACCAGAACCCGCTGAGCGGCCGCATCCCGCGCGACCCGCAGTTCGACCGCCTGTTCACCCAGATCGTGCGGATGGCGCCGGCGCCGGTCGGCCTCGGGTCGTAAAGCGAAACACCCCCGGCGCCGCTTCGCGTCACCCCCCTCTATCGCCTTCGGCGGGAGGGGCGGCGCTGGCCGTCCGGCCCAGCCGCCCCGGCGGTGCCCCTGGACGGCATCCTTGGAGTCCGGAGAAGGTGGCTACCTTCACGAGCCGGGTCACAATGGGCGCATGGCCCGCAGTACCCAGCACGCCGACCTGACGGTCGAGCTTCCGTCCCCCGACACCACGCCCTATCTGCGGCTGGCGCTGTCGCTGTCGCTGGGCGCGGCGGTGTCGCTGGGCATCACGCGCTTTGCCTACGGCCTGCTGCTGCCGCCCATGCGGGCCGACCTGGGCTGGAGCTACACCCTGGCCGGCGCCATGAACACCGCCAACGCGCTGGGGTACCTGCTGGGTGCGCTGGCCACGCCCTGGCTGATGCGGCGCTTGGGCCCTTCCGCGCTGCTGGTGGGGGGCTCGGCGCTGGCGTCGCTGTTCATGGCCGCCAGCGGCTTCTTCACCGACGCGACGGCGCTGATGCTGCAGCGCCTGCTGGCCGGGGTGGCCAGTGCCTTCGTGTTCATCGCCGGCGGTCTGCTGGCCGCCCGCCTGGGTGCGCGCCAGCCGCAGCGCAGCGGCTGGCTGCTGGGCCTGTATTACGGCGGTACGGGCGTTGGCATCGTGCTGTCGGCCCTGGGGGTGCCGTTGGCCTTGGAGGCCGCGGCCACCCAGCCGCACGCCTGGGCCTGGGCCTGGTGGGGCCTGGCGCTGGTGTGTGTGCTGGCGACGGCGCTGCTGCGCTGGCCGGCACGGGCGCTGCTGGCGCTGGAGGCCGACCAGCAGGCGGCGACAGACCCGGCGCAGGCCGCCGGGCGGGCGCGGGTGTTTCGCGTGCGCGCGTTCGCCTTCGGCCTGCTGGGCTACCTGGGCTTTGGCGTGGGTTACATCGGCTACATGACCTTCGTGATCGCCCTGCTGCGCGAGCAGGGGGCGTCGCCGACGGCGGTGACCACGTTCTACGCGCTGCTGGGACTGGCGGTGGTGGCGTCGTCCCGCCTGTGGGCGGGCCTGCTGGACCGCCACCGCGACGGCCAGGCCCTGGCGCGGCTGAATGGGTTGCTGGGGGTGGCCGCCATCGTGCCGGCGCTCACCAGCGCCTGGCCGCTGCTGCTGGCCTCGGGCCTGCTGTTCGGCGCGGTGTTCCTCTCGGTGGTGGCGAGCACCACCGCGCTGGTGCGCCACAACCTGCCGCCGGCGCAGTGGGCGGCGGGCATCAGCGCCTTCACCATCGTGTTCGCGGCGGGGCAGATCGTCGGCCCCACGGTGGTGGGCTTCATCGCGGATGGCCCCGGGGGTCTGGCGCGTGGCCTGGTGTTTTCGGCGGCTGCGCTGTGGCTGGGCGCGCTGCTGGCGCTGCGGCAGCGGGCGCTCTGAGCTGCGGCCCGCCGGGTGGCGGTGGACGACAGCCTCGGCGGGCAATTGGACTCAGCCCGATCGGTGGAAAAGGGTATCTTGTGGTTCCACTTGTCCACCCAACGCCTGCAGCACCGCCATGCCCATCGGCCAGTTCGCCTTCGCCAGCAACACCAACCGCTTCCTTGCCTGCGCGCCGCTGACGGATCAGCCCTTTGCCGTCTCGGGCGTGCCTTGCGACGGTGTGGTGACCAACCGCCCGGGGGCGCGCTTCGGGCCGCAGGCCATCCGCGCCGCCAGCCTGATGCTGTGCGACGGCATCCACCCGCTGTTCGACGTCTCGCCGCTGGAGCACCTGGGCGATGCGCTGGACATGCGCCTGCCCAACGCCTCGCCGCTGCCGGAGGTGCGCACGCACATCGAGCGGCAGGCGGCCGAGCTGATGGCCCGGCACCACTGCGTGTTTCTCGGGGGTGACCACTCGGTCACGCTGTCGCTGCTGCGCGCCGCCCGTGCGAAACACGGCGAGGCCTTGGCCTGCGTGCATTTCGACGCCCACTGCGACACCTGGATCGACCACTTCGGCGAGCCTTCGGGCCATGGCACCTGGACCTACGAAGCCATCCAGGAGGGGCTGATCAGCGCCGAACACACGGTGCAGATCGGCATCCGCTCGGCCGGCGTGCGCGCGGCGCGCGAGTACGTGGCCGACCAGGGCGGGCTGATCTTCACGGGGCGAGCCCTGCGCGGCCTGGACGGCGCAGCGCTGTCACCCGTGCTGGACGCCATCCGCCAGCGCATCGGCAACCGGCCTTGTTACCTGACCCTGGACATCGACGTGCTGGACCCGGCCTTTGCACCCGGCACCGGCACGCCCGAGCCGGGCGGTCTGACCAGTGCCCAGGTTCTGACCTTCATCGAGGAACTGGCGGACCTGAACTGGGTCGGCATGGACTGTGTGGAAGTGGCCCCGGCCTACGACCACGCCGAACTGACCAGCAACGCCGCCGCCACCTTCGTCTGGGCCTACCTGTGTGGCCAGGTCGCGAAAAAGTGAACACCCCCCTGCGCCGCTCCGCGTCTTCCCCCCTCTCCTGCGGGAGGGGGGACGCACCCTGTGGCCCGGCGAAGCCGGTTCCACGGGCGCCCCGATCTTGTTGACCCAGGCACGCCGACCATGTTCAACCGTTCCCTGCTGAACTCCGACACCCAGCTCAACCAGCAGAGCTACTACGAGGCCAGCGTGCTGCGACCGGCGCCAGCCGCGCCGCTGCAGGGCGCCGAGCAGGCCGATGTGGTGGTGGTGGGCGGCGGTTTCGCCGGCCTGAGCGCGGCGCTGGAGCTGGCGCAGCAGGGCCTGAGCGTGGTCCTGCTGGAGGCCGACCGCATCGGCGCCGGGGCCAGCGGGCGCAACGGCGGCCAGGCCATCGTGGGCTACGCCAGCGGTCAGGGTCCGTTCGAGGAACAGTTGGGCGCGGCCGATGCGCAGCGCGCCTGGGACCTGTCGCTCGAAGCGGTGGAGCTGGTCGAGCGGCGCGTGCGCAGCCACGCCATCGACTGCGACTGGGTGCGTGGCTACACCTACGTGGCCGATTCGCCCAGAAAGGCACGCGCCCTGCACGAAGAATGCGAGGACCACCACCGCCGTGGTGTGGCCTGTGAATGGGCCGAAGGTGCCGACGTGGAGCGCTTCATCCGCAGCCCGCGTTACGTGGCCGCCTTCCGCGAAAACACCTCGGGCCACCTGCACCCGCTCAAGTACGCGCTGGGCCTGGCGCGGGCCGCCCGGGCAGCGGGCGTGCGGGTGTTCGAACAGTCGCCGGTCACCGGCCTGCAGCGCGGCAGCTCCCTGGTGGCGCGCACCGCACAGGGCCAGGTGACGGCGCGTTTTGGCGTGCTCGCGGGCAACTGCATGCTGCCGGAATACGGCCCCCGGGTGGCTCCCGAGATCGCGCCCCGCATCATGCCGGTGGGCACCTACATCGTGGGGACCGAGCCGCTGGATCCGGCGCTGTGCGAGCGGCTGATTCCCGGCAACGCCGCAGTGTGCGACAACAACTTCGTGCTCGACTACTTCCGCTTCAGCGCCGACCGGCGGATGCTGTTCGGCGGCCGTGTCAGCTACACCACCATGACCCCGCCGGACCTCAGGGGCGTGATGGCGCGGCGCATGGGCGCGGTGTTTCCGGAGCTGGCGAACGTCGCCGTGCCCTATGTGTGGGGCGGCTTCGTGGACATCAGCATGAACCGCGCGCCGGACTTCGGCCGTCTGGGCGACAACCTGTATTACCTGCAGGGCTTCAGCGGCCACGGCGTGGCGCTGACCGGCCTGGCCGGCCAGCTGGTGGCCGAGGCGGTGGCCGGTCAGGCCGGGCGCTTCGACCTGTTCGCCCGCCTCAGGCACCGCGACTTTCCCGGCGGCGCGCTGCTGCGCACCCCCAGCCTGGCGCTGGGCATGCTGTGGTACCGGTTGCGCGACGCGTTCTGATTCAGCCGACGAAGGTGCGCACGGCCGCGGCCAGCAGCGGCCCGCCGCGCTGGATGTCGGCCAGCGGCGCGTAGCCGTAACCGATCACCAGGCCGCGCAGGTCGGTGCGGGCCAGGCAGTAGGCCGAGAGCGGGCGCACCGTCAGGCCCTGCTGGGCAATGCGCTGGGCCAGCGCCTTGTCGTCCACACCATGCGGCAGGCGCAGGCACAGGTGCAGGCCCTGTTCCGCGCCGCTGATGCAGGTTGGGCCGTCCAGCACCGGCTTGAGCGCTTCGAGCAGCGCGCTGCGGCGTTCGGCGTAGCTCTGGCGGGCGCGGCGCAGCGCGCTGCTGAAGTGGCCCATCTCGATGAACTCGGCCAGCGCGGCCTGCAGCGGCATCTGCCCCGGGCGGTTGAGGTCGTAGTGCGCCTGTTTGAACGCGGCCACCAGGGGCTTGGGCACCACCAGGTAACCGAGCTTGATGCCGGGGTAGAGCACCTTGGAGAAGGTGCCCATGTAGAGCACGCGGCCGTCGGTGTCCAGGCCTTCGAGGCTGGAGATCGGCGGCCCGCTGAAGCGGTATTCGCTGTCGTAGTCGTCTTCCAGCACCCAGGCGCCGTGCGTGCGGGCGGTCGACAGCAGCTGGTGGCGCCGCGCCAGGCTCATGACGGCCCCCGTCGGGTACTGGTGCGAGGGCGTGACGTAGATGAGGCGGGGCTGCCGGGCCTCGTCGCAGGCACCCGGGCGGATGCCTTCGTCGTCCACCGCCACCGGGTGCAGCGCCAGGCCGTTGGCCATGAAGGCCTTGGCCGCACCCCAGTAGGCCGGGTCTTCCACCCACACGGTGTCGCCGTGGTCGGCCAGCAGGCGGGCGCAGAGCTCCAGCGACTGCTGGGTGCCGGTGGTGATGATGACCTGGTCGGCGTCCAGCTGCACGCTGCGGAACACGCGCAGGTAGTCGGCAATGGCGCGGCGCAACGGGGCGTAACCGCCCGAGTCGTTGTAGTCCAGCATGTCCGGGTAGGTCATGCGCCAGTGCTTGTTCTGCAGCCGTTGCCAGAGCGTGAGCGGGAAGGCGCTGAAGTCGGCGATGCCGGGCGTGAAGGGCTGCACTTCCAGGTCGGTGGCGCGAAACCGCCCCGACAGGGCCAGACCGCGTTGCGACAGCGTGCCCGCGGCCGCCGGCGCACTGCGGGCGGCCTGGCGCGCGGACGCACCCGCGTGGATGCGCGGCACGTTGTCGTTGACGTAGGTGCCGCTGCCCACGTGGCTGACCAGATAACCTTCGACGCTGAGCTGGTTGATGGCCGCCACCACCGTGTTGCGCGAGAGCCGCAGGTCCTGCGCGAGGTCGCGGCTCGATGGCAGCCGCTCCCCCGCGCCGAGCTTGCCGTCGAGCATGGCGCGGCGCAGGGCCTCGTACAGCTGGCGGTGCAGGGGCAGCGCGTCTTGCGCGCCCAGGCGGTTCATCTCGCTGAGCAGGAATTCTGAAAGCATGGCGGCGTGTGACCGGTGCGGGATGACGGATGACCGATGACGAATGACCTCGCTTCGCTTCGATGACGTGCGGCGGCGACGCAGGCGCATCCGTCATCGAGCCGCGCAGCGGCGAGGTCATTCGTCATTCGTCATCCGGTGTGCCAGCGCAAGTGGCACCGTTGGGTGGCTTCAAATGGCCCTGATTGTGATCCAATTGTGGGGCCAGAATCCATCCACGAGTTTGGAGATTCCATGAACAAGCCGCCACCCTGCATGGTCTGGCTGCCCGCCGACCACCGCCTGCTGGGCGATCACGGCCACCAGATGCCCTTCCTGCTGCTGGGCGAC
Organism: uncultured Hydrogenophaga sp.; assembly: GCA_964428045.1. Lineage (GTDB taxonomy): Bacteria > Pseudomonadota > Gammaproteobacteria > Burkholderiales > Burkholderiaceae_C > Hydrogenophaga. The sequence continues at coordinate 14,679 of CAYRWN010000028.1, forward strand.
AAATACGCCCGGGCCGTCAAGGTGGGGGCCGAATGCCAGCCGGTGATGTTTCCCCTGGCCGACGCCGGACAGATCACCGACCTGCTGTCCCTGGTGGACGGGGTGATGCTGACCGGCTCGCCGTCCAACGTGCATCCGTCCCATTTCGACGAAGACGTCGCCGACCCCAGCCTGCCGCTGGACCCGGTGCGCGACGCGCTCACCCTGGCCCTGGTCAAGGCCTGTGTGCACGAAGGCGTGCCGTTGCTGGGCATTTGCCGCGGCTTCCAGGAAATCAACGTGGCGCTGGGCGGCACGCTGCACCAGCGGGTGCACGAGGTGCCCGGCCGCATGGACCACCGCGAACCCAGGAGCGCCCCGTTCGACGAGCAGTACGCGCCGCGCCACGCTATCCACCTCGCGCCCGGCAGCGTGTTCGAGACCTGGGCCGGCGGCCCGGAGGTGATGGTCAATTCCCTGCACGGGCAGGGCATCAACCGCCTGGCGCCCGGTCTTCAGGCGCTCGCGCACGCCCCCGACGGGCAGGTCGAGGCGGTGGCGGTGCAGGGCGCGCGCACCTTCGCCTACGCGGTGCAGTTCCACCCCGAATGGCGCTGCTGGGAAACCCCGTTCTACGCGGCCATTTTTGAAGCCTTCGGCAAGGCCTGCCGGCAGCGGCGCAGCCTGCGTCTGCAGGCCGCCGACCTGGCGCGACACACACCGGCCTGACCCGCCACGGGCCTGGCCAGAGACACCCCAACGAGACAGCTTGCTCATGAACCAGCCGATCACCAGCCCCCAGACCTTCAACGACCTGGAACAGTGGCTCAACCAGCACCGCGTGACCGAGGTCGAATGCCTGGTGCCCGACCTGACCGGCGTGGCCCGCGGCAAGATCCTGCCGCGCGAGAAATTCACCGAAGACCGCGGCATGCGCCTGCCGCAGGCCATCGTGGGCATGGGCGTGACGGGCGAGTTCCCCGAAAGCGGTCCGTACTACGACGTGGTCGACCCGACCGACCGCGACATGCAGTTGCGCCCGGACCCGAGCACGGTGCGCATCGTGCCCTGGGCCACCGACCCGACGGCGCAGGTGGTGCACGACTGTTTCGACCACACGGGCAGGCTGGTGCCGTTCGCGCCGCGCTCGGTGCTGCGCCGCATCTGCGACCTGTACGCGGCCGAAGGCTGGGACCCGGTGGTCGCACCCGAGCTGGAGTTCTACCTCACGGCCCGCAACACCGACGCCAACACGCCGCTCAAGCCGCCGATCGGCCGCAGCGGCCGGGCCGAGACTTCGCGCCAGGCCTATTCCATCGACGCGGTCAACGAGTTCGACCCGCTGTTCGAGGAGATCTACGACTACTGCGAGAAGATGGAGCTCAACGTGGACACGCTGATCCACGAGGTGGGCGCCGGCCAGATGGAGATCAACTTCTTCCACGCCCACCCGCTGGGCCTGGCCGACGAGGTGTTCTTCTTCAAGCGCACGGTGCGCGAGGCCGCGCTGCGCCACGACATGTACGCCACCTTCATGGCCAAGCCCATCGCGGGCGAGCCGGGCAGCGCCATGCACGTGCATCAGAGCATCGTCAACAAGGAAACCGGCCAGAACATCTTCAGCAACCCCGACGGTTCCGCCTCGGAGGCCTTCCTGCACTACATCGGCGGTCTGCAGCGCTACATTCCGGCGGCCATGGCCCTGGTGGCGCCCTATGTGAACAGTTACCGCCGCCTCTCGCGCCACACGGCCGCGCCCATCAACATCGAATGGGGCCACGACAACCGCACGGTGGGCATCCGTTCGCCCATTTCCAGCCCGGCCGCGCGCCGGGTGGAGAACCGCGTGATCGGTGCCGACGCGAACCCCTATGTGGCCATGGCCATGACCCTGGCCTGCGGTTACCTGGGCATGAAGAACCAGATCAAGCCCAAGCCCGAGATGAAGGGCGATGCCTACCTCTCGCCGTATGCGCTGCCGCGCAGCCTGGGCGAGGCGCTGGACTGGCTGCGCCGCGAGTCCGACCTGCACGAGGTGCTGGGCAAGGAATTCATCACCATCTACACCGAGATCAAGGAGCTGGAGTTCGAGGAGTTCATGAAGGTGATCTCGCCGTGGGAGCGCGAGCACCTGCTGCTGCATGTGTGATGACAAATGACGCCGCCGCTGCGCGTCTGGCCCTGACGCGGCTTCGCCGCATGACCCCGGCCGTTCGTCATCTGTCATGAGTGCGCGAAGCGCACAAAGTCATCTGTCATCGAGAGCAAGGACCGAACATGAACACTTCCACCCTCATCGCCCCGCCCGCCCTGGTCCGCCGTGCCGAGCAGCAGGACACGAAGGCCATCCAGGCGCTGGACAGCGCGCACTACATGCACCCCTTCACCGACCACGCCGGGCTGGCTGCCAAGGGCGCGCGGGTGATCACGCACGCCGACGGCATCTACGCCTGGGATTCCGAGGGCCAGAAGATCCTGGACGCCATGAGCGGGCTGTGGTGCGTCAACGCCGGCTACGGGCGCAAGGAGCTGGCCGACGTGGCCTACCAGCAGATGATGACGCTGCCCTTCTACAACAGCTTCTTCAACACCACCAACGTGCCGGCGGTGCAGCTGGCCACCAAGCTGGCGGCGCTGGCACCGAAGGTGGGCGAGCGCAGCTTCAACCACGTGTTCTTCTCCAGCAGCGGCAGCGAAAGCAACGACACCAACGTGCGCATGGCCCGCCGCTACTGGGACCTGATGGGCCAGCCCCAGCGCAAGGTCATCATCAGCCGCCACAACGCCTACCACGGCTCGACCATGGCCGGCGCCTCGCTGGGCGGCATGAGCGGCATGCACGCGCAGGGCGATCTGCCGATTCCCAACATCATGCACATCGAGCAGCCCCATTACTGGGAGAACGCGAACCCGGGCGAGAGCAAGACCGACTTCGGCATCCGCGCCGCGCGCTGGCTGGAAGAGAAGATCCTGGAAATTGGCCCCGAGAAGGTGGCGGCTTTCATCGGCGAGCCGGTGCAGGGCGCCGGCGGCGTGATCATCCCGCCGGCCACCTACTGGCCCGAGATCCAGCGCATCGTCGACCAGTACGGCATCCTGCTCATCGCCGACGAGGTGATCTGTGCCTTCGGCCGCCTGGGTCACTGGTTCGCCTACGAGAAGTTCGGCATCAGGCCCGACCTGGTGACCTTCGCCAAGGGCGTGACCAGCGGCTACATTCCGCTGGGTGGCGTGATGGTGGGCAACCGCGTGGCCGATGTGCTGATCGAGAAGGGCGGCGAGTTCAACCACGGCTACACCTACAGCGGCCATCCGGTGGCCTGTGCGGTGGCGCTGGCCAACCTGGAGCTGATGGAGCGCGAGAACCTGCCGGGCCGCGTGAAGAACGACACCGGCCCTTACCTGGCCGAGCGCTTCGAGGAGCTCAAGCAGCACCCGCTGGTGGGCGACGCCGAGACCTGCGGCTTCGTGGCCGGGCTGGTGCTGGTCAAGAACCAGGCCACGCGCCAGATGTTCGATCCCGATCTGGCGGTCGGCATGATCTGCCGCGGCCACTGCTTCAAGAATGGCCTGATCATGCGCGCCGTGGGCGACCGCATGATCATCGCGCCGCCGCTGATCATGACGCGGGCGCAGATCGACGAGATGATGGCGCTGATCCGGCGCTGCCTGGACGCCACGCTGGACGACCTGCGTGCCCAGGGCTTGCTGGCATGAGCGACCGGGCGCCGGGTACGGGTTGTCGCACTGAGAGAGCCGCCGAATTTTTGCTAAAGTGCCGCGATGCCCCATGTTGGGGATGCTTTTGGTCTGCAAATTGCTAGCCCACTGGCGGCATGGCGACCGTTTTCCCGCGTCGTTTGTCCGGTCTCATCTCTCAAATCAGGAGTGTTCATCACCATGAAGAAGCAAGTTCTGGCCTTGGCCATCGCCTCTGCCCTCGTCCTGGCCGCCTGCGGCAAGAAGGAAGAGCCGGCACCGGCGCCTGCCGCACCGGTGGCCGCTGAACCGGCCAAGCCCGCCGGCCCGGTGTTCGACGACGAAAAGGTCCTGAACATCTACAACTGGCCCGACTACGTCCCCGAAGGCATGATCGCCGCCTTCGAGAAGGAAACCGGCATCAAGGTCAACTACGACACCTTCGAAACCAACGAGGCCCTGCAGGCCAAGCTGGTGGCCGGCAACACCGGTTACGACATCGTGGTGCCTGGCACCGTGTTCGCCAAAGGCCAGATCGAAGGCGGCCTGCTGCAGCCGCTGAAGAAGGACCAGATTCCCAACCTGGCCAACATGGACCCGGCCATCATGCAGGTGCTGACCAAGGCCGACCCGGACAACCAGCACCTGGTGCCCTGGGCCTGGGGCTTCACCACCGTGGGCATCAACAAGACCAAGGTCGAGAAGGCCCTGGGCGGCATGGCCATGCCTGAAAATGCCTGGGACCTGGTGTTCAAGCCGGAGTACACCTCCAAGCTCAAGAGCTGCGGCATCGCCTACCTGGATTCGCCGACCGAGATCATGCCGGTGGCGCTGCACTACATCGGCAAGGACGCGTACTCCAACAGCGCCGACGACTACAAGGCCGCCAACGAGATGCTGATGAAGGTCCGCAAGGATGTGCGCATCTTCAGTTCGACCATGATCGACGACATCGCCGGTGGCAAGGCCTGCGTGGCCATCGCCTGGTCGGGGGACGTGAACCAGGCCGCTGCGCGTGCCAAGGAAAACGGCTCCAAGGAGGTGATCGAAGCCCTGCTGCCCAGCACCGGCGCGCTGATCTTCTTCGACACCATGGCCGTGACCAAGGACGCCAAGCACCCGAACAACGCCGCCGCGTTCATCGACTTCTTCCTGCGCCCGGAGAACGCCGCTGCGATGGCCAACGACATGGGTTACCCCACCGGCAACAAGGCGGGCATGGACAAGGTCAACCCCGAGATCGCCAGCAACAAGACCATTTTTGTCGAACCCGACTACATGGCCAAGATGATCCCGCCCAGCAGCTTCACCAACGAAGCGCGTGAAGCCATGTCCAACGCCTACAACAGCTTCAAGAAGGGCAAGTAAGCACCGGCCGCTTCCGAGCGACGCCTGAACCGGGCTGTTCGTACCCTGCGTATGGACAGCCCTTTCTGTTTCTGAATCACACGCAACGAGGGGTCACCATGGCAGCAGCCGGTACGCACGAGGGCTATCTGGTCACGGAAAAACTGGTCAAACGGTTCGACGAGGCGGTGGCCGTCGACGAGGTCTCGCTGTCCATCGGCAAGGGCGAGATCTTCGCCCTGCTGGGCAGCTCGGGCTGTGGCAAGTCGACGCTGCTGCGCATGCTGGCCGGTTTCGAGACCCCGACCAAGGGCCGCATCCTGCTCGGCGGGCAGGACGTGGCCAACATGCCGCCCTACGAGCGGCCGGTGAACATGATGTTCCAGAGCTACGCGCTGTTCCCGCACCTGAACATCTGGGAGAACGTGGCCTTCGGCCTCAAGCGCGAGGGCCTGCCCAAGGACGAGGTGGCGCAGCGCACCGATCAGATGCTGGCCCTGGTGCAGCTCACGCCGTATGCCCAGCGCAAGCCGCACCAGCTCTCGGGCGGGCAGCAGCAGCGGGTGGCGCTGGCGCGCAGCCTGGCCAAGAAGCCCAAGCTGCTGCTGCTGGACGAGCCGCTGGGCGCGCTGGACAAGAAGCTGCGCGAGCAGACCCAGTTCGAGCTGGTCAACATCATCGAGAAGGTGGGCGTGACCGTGGTGATGGTCACGCACGACCAGGAAGAGGCCATGGCCATGGCCAGCCGCATCGCCATCATGAGCAAGGGCCGCGTGCTGCAGGTGGGCACGCCGCAGCAGATCTACGAATACCCGGCCAACCGCTTCGTGGCCGATTTCATCGGCAACGTGAACCTGCTGGATGGCAAGCTCACGGTGGACGAACCCGACCGCTGCGCGGTGAGCACCGCGATTGGCGAGGTGCGCGTGGGCCACGGCATCAGCGGCACACTGGACATGCCGGTGGCGGTGGCGGTGCGACCCGAGAAGGTGAGCATCAGCAAGCAGCGGCCGGCCGGGGTGGACCACAACCTGTTCGCCGGACGCGTCAAGGAAATCGGCTACTTCGGCTCCTACAACAACTACATCGTGATCACGCCGCAGGGCACCAGGGTCAAGATCACCGAGCCCAACGGCTCGCGCCACGAGCTGCTGGACATCACCTGGGAGGACGATGTGTTCTTCTGGTGGGACGACCTCGATGCCGTTGTCCTTCGCGACTGATATGACACCCCCCGCGCCGCTTCGCGTCACCCCCCAGGGGGCGATGCGAGTGGCCCGGCAGAGCCGGTTCCACCGCATCCTCGACCGAGTTACCTCACCCTAACGTTTCGGGAGTCGCTCATGGCTTCTTCATCACTTCCGGTTCCAGGCAAGCGCTTCGTCATCGGCCTGCCCTACGCCTGGCTGTTCGTCTTCTTCCTGCTGCCCTTCCTGATCCTGCTGTACATCAGCTTCGTGGACCAGGGCGAGAGCATCAACCCCTTCAAGCCGCTGTGGGACCCGCAGACCGGGATCCTGAGCCTGAAGTACGAGAACTACTGGACCATCTTCCGCGACGCAGAAGGCGGGGCGCTGTTCCAGACCATCTACATCGAGGCCTATCTGCGATCGATCTGGTACGCGCTGCTCACGGCCCTGCTGTGCCTGCTGATCGGCTACCCCTTCGCCTATTTCATCGCACGCTCCCCGGCCTCGGTGCGGCCGGCCCTGCTGATGATGGTGATGCTGCCGTTCTGGACCTCGTTCCTGCTGCGCGTGTACGCCTGGAAGGGCATCCTGGCCGATCAGGGCGTGGTCAACAAGCTGCTGATGGCGCTGGGCATCATCGACGAGCCCATCCTCATGCTCTACACCAACGTGTCCATGCTGGTGGGCATGACCTATGTGTACCTGCCCTTCATGGTGCTGCCGCTGTACGCCAACCTGGTGAAGATGGACTTCCGCCTGCTCGAAGCGGCCTACGACCTCGGCACCACGCCCTTCAAGGCCTTCTGGCTGGTCACCGTGCCGCTGTCCAAGGCCGGCATCATCGCCGGCTTCATGCTGGTCTTCATCCCGGCGGTGGGTGAATTCGTGATTCCCTCGCTGCTGGGCGGGCCCGAGAACATCATGATCGGCCGCGTGGTCTGGGACGAGATGTTCACCAGCAACAACTGGCCGCGCGCCTCGGCGCTGGCGGTGGTGATGATCCTGCTGATCATCGTGCCCCTGGCCATCTACTACCACTACACCGCGGAAAAGAAATGACCCCCCTGCGCCGCTTCGCCTCTTCCCCCCTGCTGCGCGGGGAGACGCGCCCTGTGGCCCGGCAAAGCCGGTTCCACGGGCGCCCTGGACGAAGCATCCCATGCGCACAGACGTTTGTTGCAAAGGATCGCCCATGAATCGGCTTCTCGAAAAGCACTTCGGCAAGGCCTGGATGGCCCTGGTCTTCCTGTTCCTGTACATGCCGCTGTTCTTCATGATCGTGTTCAGCTTCAACAGCACCCGGCAGGACGCGAACTTCACCGGCTTCTCGCTGCGCTGGTACGAGGCGCTCACGCGCGACACCAAGATCGTCGAGGGCTTCTGGCTGTCGGTGAAGGTGGCGACGGTCACCGGCCTGTTGTCGGCCATCCTGGGCACCTTCGCCGCCTTCGTGCTGGTGCGCTACCGCAAGTTCCTGGGTCGCACGGTCTTCTCGGGCATGGTGAACGCGCCGCTGGTCATGCCCGAGGTGGTGATCGGCCTGTCGCTGCTGCTGCTGATGGTGGGCGCGCAGAACGTGTTCGGCTGGCCCGAGCGCGGCATGCTGACCATCATCCTGGGCCACACCCTGCTGGGCATGGCCTACGGCATGGTGGTGATCCAGAGTCGGCTGCTGGAGATGGACCGCCGCATCGAGGAGGCCGCCATGGACCTGGGCGCGCGGCCGCACCAGGTGTTCTTCCTGGTCACGCTGCCCAACATCTTCCAGGGCATCCTGGCCGCCTTCCTGCTGAGCTTCACCCTGAGTTTCGACGACGTGGTGATCTCCGAATTCCTCTCCGGTCCCGGTGTGTCCACCTTGCCGCAGGTGATCTTCGGCTACGCGCGGCGCGGCATCAACCCGACCATCTACGCCGCCGCCACGCTGCTGATCGCCACGGTCACCATCGTGATCATCAGTTACTCGGTCTGGGTGGCACGGCAAACCCGGCGGCGCGAGCGCGAGATCGCCGCAGCCACCCGGGCCGAAGCGACGACGCTGAAATAACGCTCCCCCCGCGCCGCTTCGCGTCACCCCCTGGGGGCAACGCTGGCGGCCCGGCGGAGCCGGTTCCGCGGCGTTCTGGACGCAGGCACGTTCTGCCACACTGGATGCGCTGAGGTCGAGCAAATTGGATTGATGCAGGCCTCTGTTTCGGGCGTAGCATGGAGCCAATTTCCCTTGGAGTCCTTTGCCCATGCCCGATACCTCCTCGATCACTTTCGACGGCCGCGCCGTCATCAACGGTGAACGAATCGCCGCGCGCGACGGCCAGCTGTTCGACTGCATTTCGCCGGTCGACGGTCGTGTGTTGACCCAGGTCGCGCGCTGCGGCCAGGCCGACATCGACGCCGCCGTGGCCGCGGCCCGCGCGGCTTTTGAAGACCGCCGCTGGGCCGGCAAGGCGCCCGCTGTGCGCAAGCGCATCCTGATCAAGTTCGCCGAGCTGATCCAGGCCAACGGCGACCTGCTGGCCCTGACCGAGACGCTGGACATGGGCAAGCCGGTCAAGTACGCCAAGGGCGTGGACGTGAACAGCGCGGCCAACTGCGTGCGCTGGTACGGCGAGGCGGTGGACAAGGTCTACGACGAGATCGCACCCACGCCCGATACCGCGCTGGCCCTGATCACCCGCGAACCCGTGGGCGTGGTCGGGGTGATCGTGCCCTGGAACTACCCCATGATCATGGCGGCGTGGAAGATCGCGCCGGCCCTGGCGGCGGGCAATTCGGTGGTGCTCAAGCCGTCGGAGAAGAGCCCGTTGACCGCGCTCAAGCTGGCGGAGCTGGCGCTGGAAGCGGGCATCCCGGCCGGCGTGTTCAACGTGGTGCCGGGCTACGGACCCGAGGCCGGTTCGCCGCTGGCGCTGCACATGGACGTGGACTGCATTGCGTTCACCGGCAGCACGCGCGTGGGCAAGCAGATCCACGTGATGGCCGGGCAGAGCAACCTCAAGCGCGCCTGGACCGAGCTGGGCGGCAAGTCGCCCAACATCGTGTTCGCCGACTGCCCCGATCTGGACAAGGCGGTGGACGCGGCCGTGGGCAGCATCTTCTTCAACCAGGGCGAGAGCTGCAACGCGCCCTCGCGCCTGTTCGTCGAGGCCTCGATCAAGGACGCCTTCCTGGAAAAGGCCTTGAAGCTGGTGCCCAACTACCAGCCCGCCAACCCGCTGGACAAGAACACCGTGATGGGCGCCATCGTCGACCAGGTGCAGCTGGACAACGTGATGCGCTACATAGCCCTGGGCCAGAGCGAGGGCGCGAAGCTGCTGGCCGGTGGCGAGCGCGTCGCGCCCGTGGCCGGCGGCTGCTACGTGCAGCCCACCATCTTCGACGGCGTGACCAACGGCATGACCATCGCGCGCGAGGAGATCTTCGGCCCGGTGCTGTCGGTGCTGTCGTTCACCGACGCGGCCGACGTGGTCAAGCAGGCCAACGCCAACATCTACGGCCTGCAGGCCGCGGTGTGGACGCGCGACATCAACAAGGCGCACGGCGTGGCGCGCGCGCTGCGCGCCGGCACCGTGCACGTCAACCAGTACGACGAGGACGACATCACCGTGCCCTTCGGGGGCTTCAAGCAGAGCGGTGTCGGGCGCGACAAGTCGCTGCACGCGTTCGACAAGTACACCGAGACGAAAACCACCTGGATACGGATCGACAGCCCGATCTGAAGGAGACAGCCATGAACGCCATGAACGACCTCAGGACCGACCACACCAACGCCGCCTGGCACGCCCGGCGCCAGGCCGCCACGCCGCGCGGCGTGGGCGTGTTCGGTGACTTTTTCATCGAGCGCGCGAAGAACGCCGAGTTCTGGGACATCGAAGGCCGCCGCTTCATCGACTTCGCGGGCGGCATCGCGGTGCTCAACACCGGTCACGTGCACCCGAAGGTGCAGGCGGCGATCGCGGCGCAGTTGCAGCGCTTCACCCACAGCTGTTACCAGGTGGTGCCCTACACCGAGTACGTGGCGTTGGCCGAGCGCATCAACGCCATCGTGCCCATCGAGGGGCCGGCCAAGACGGCCTTTTTCTCGACCGGTGCCGAGGCGGTGGAGAACGCGATCAAGATCGCGCGTTCTTCCACTGGCCGCAGCGGTGTCATCGCCTTCGGCGCCGCGTTCCACGGCCGCAGCCTGTTCGCGGTGGCGCTGACCGGCAAGGTCCAGCCCTACAAGGCCGGCTTCGGGCCCTTCCCGCCCGAGATCTACCATGTGCCCTTCCCGTGCCACTGCGCTTCGCTGGACGAGACGAAGAAGGCGATGGACCACGTGTTCAAGTGCGACATCGAGCCCAGCCGCGTGGCGGCCATCATCTTCGAGCCGGTGCAGGGCGAGGGCGGCTTCAACCCGATCCAGCAGGAGGCGGTGCTGTGGCTGCGCCAGCTGTGCGACCAGCACGGCATCCTGCTGATCGCCGACGAGGTGCAGACCGGCTTTGCGCGCACCGGCAAGATGTTCGCGATGGAGCACTATGGCGCCAAGCCCGACCTGATCACCATGGCCAAGAGCATGGCCGGCGGTACCACGCTGTCGGCGGTGTCGGGCCGGCAGGCGGTGATGGACGCGCCGGCGCCGGGTGGCCTGGGCGGCACCTATGCCGGCAACCCGCTGGCGATTGCCGCGTCGCACGCGGTGCTGGACGTGATGCAGGAAGAAAAGCTGCCCGAGCGCGCGCAGCTGCTGGGCGACCGGCTGGTGGCACACCTCAAGGCACACCAGGCCCGGCAGCCGCGCATCGCCGACGTGCGTGGCCTGGGTGCCATGGTGGCCGCTGAATTTGTCGATGCGGCCGGTGCGCCCGACGCCGACCTGACCAAGCGCATCCAGGCCGCCGCTCTCAGGCGTGGCCTGTTGCTGCTGACCTGCGGTGTCTACGGCAACGTGATCCGCTTCCTGTTCCCGTTGACGATCGAGGACAGCGTGTTCGCCGAAGGCCTGGCGGTGCTCGACGCGGCCCTGGCCGAGGGGATGGCTTGAGCCCGGAGGAGCGCATCGGTACCCTGCGCGCGCAGGGGGTGCACTCCATTCTGGCCACGTTCACCGATCTGCACGGTGTGCCCAAAGGCAAGCTGGTGCCGTTGCAGGCGCTGGCCGACTGGGTGACGACGGGCGCGGGCTTTGCGGGACCGAGCATCTGGGGCACGGGCCTGCCACGCATGGGCGCGCGCAGCGAATACATGGCGCGTGTGGTGCCCGAGTCGTTGCGCCCGCTGCCCTTCATGCCGGGTGTGGCGCACGCGGTCTGCGACGGTTTCGCCGGCGGCGAGCCGCTGGACACCTGTTCCCGCCAGCTGTTGCGGCACCAGCTGGCCCGGCTGCGGGAACGCGGCTGGACCTTGCACGTGGGCATCGAACCCGAATTCTTTCTGCTGCGCCGCGACGCCGCCGGGCGCTGGCAGGTGGCCGATGCGGAGGATCGGCTGGACAAGCCGTCCTACGACCTGAAAGCCATCCTGCGCAACCAGGGCTTCCTCGACGACATGCGCGGCCATCTCACGGCGCTGGGGTTCGAGCTGCAGCAGATGGACCACGAAGACGCCATTGGTCAGTACGAAATCAACTACCGGCACGACGAGGCCCTGGCTGCGGCCGACCGCTACCAGTTGTTCAAGCTCACCGCGCACGCGGTGGCGCAGGCGCATGGGTGCACCTTCAGTGGCATGCCCAAGCCGCTGGCGGGTGCTCCGGGCAGCGGCCTGCATTTCCACCTGAGCCTGACCGACGCGCAGGGCAGGGCGGTGATGGCCGATCCGGCGGGCGCGCTGGGTCTGAGCGCCACCGGTCACCGCTTCGTTGCCGGCCTGCTGCACCACGCCGACGCCCTGGCCGCGCTGTGCGCCCCCACGGTCAACAGCTACAAGCGGCTGGCGGTCAGCGAGAGCGCATCGGGCACCACCTGGTCGCCGGTGTGGAAGACGGTGGGCGACAACAACCGTACCTGCCTGGTGCGCACGGTGGCCGGGCGGCTGGAGTGGCGGCTGCCCGATCCGTCGTGCAACGTGTACGCGGCCCTGGCGGCCACACTGGCGGCCGGGCTGGACGGGATCGACCATGAACTTCCGCCCGAACCCGCCTGTGCGGACGACCTCTACCAGCGCCACGCCCGTGGCGAGGCCATGCCGCCGCGCCTGCCGCGCGACCTGTGCGATGCCCTTTCGGCACTGCAGGCCGATACGGTGTTGCGCGACCGGGTGGGGGCGGCGTTCTGCGCGCAGTTCCTGCACGTCAAACGCGCCGAGTGGGAGGCCTACGCCCAGCAGGTGAGCGACTGGGAACTGCAGCGCTACGCCGACGCGGCATAAAAAAAGCTGCCCGCACGGGGCGGGCAGCTGGGGTTTTCGACCGGCCTTGCGGCCAGGCAGCCGATCAGAAGGACTTGCTCAGACCCAGGACCAGACGGGTCTTGCCAGCTTCAGCGTTGCCGCTGGTGCCGGACACCGTGGCGGAAGCGCTCAGGCCATCGCCCAGGTCGTAATTGCCGGCGAGCACCAGACTCTTGCCAGCGTTGTTGTTGCGCACGTGGTAGTGGGCCGAGACGGACAGGGCGTCGGAAACCGGCATCTTCACGCCGAACACCCACTTGTTGGTGTAGTCGCTCAGGCCGTACACGTACTTCGCCGAAAACATACCGTAGCTCAGCGTGGTCGCGAACTCGGTGCCGTTGAGGTCGGCATCGTTGCCCGGGTAGATGTAGGTGGCCAGGTTCAGGTCGTACGACAGGCCTTTGGTGATTTCACCGCCGTAACCGGCGTAGAGGTCGATCTCGCCGGAGCCACCGCCGAACTTGCCGGTGGAGTTCCAGTTGCCGACGTAGAAGCCGTTGCCGAAGCTGTAGTCCACGCCACCTTGCAGGGCGGGGCGCAGATTGGTGCCTCCACGGTCGTCCTGGTCGTTACCGCTGGACTTGTACAGGGACACCACGCCGATGTTGAAGGACAGCTGGGCCTGGGCCACGGCGGGCACGAAGGCGGCCGAGGCGGCCACGGCCAGGGCGGCCATCAGGGGGGAAAGCTTGAACTGCATGGAAACTCCTTGGGGATTGAGGGCTAAGGGAAACTACGAATCCATTATGTGGCCGTCGTTCGCCGCTCCGTCACAAAAGGGACTTCCTCGTGTGCTGTTAAGCTCCTGAAATGTTGCTTTTTTGTTGACTTCACCGGGTGGTCCTTTGTCTTATGCCCTAAACCGTAGCCAGACGAGGTTCAACCCCAGGGGGTCGGCCGCGTGAGCCGTCTGGTTGCCCACCAATCGTGGGAGAAAACGGCCGACCGCCCCTTGCGCAGTCTGCGCAAGTCGGTGGGCATCTGGCTGTTTGCCCATCTGGTTCGCGTGCCGGTGCCGTGGGCTGCGGCGCGCCAGACCGACGGGCGTGACCTGCTGGCGTACGAGCATGGCCGTCTGCTGGCGCTGGCCGCGGCCGGGGAACGGGTGCCGCCGGTGCTGGCCTTTGACGGACAACGGCTGGTGACGGGCGACATCGGCACCACGCTGGACCATTGGCTGCACCGGACCCCGGACGCCGAACGGCTCGCGCTGATGCAGGCCGCCGCGGCCGACCTCGCCGCCTTCCACGCCCGTGGCCAGTGGCACGGCGGCGCACAGGCCCGCAACATCACCTGGGACGGTCAGCACTTTGCCCGGCTGGACTTCGAAGAGCGGCTGCAGCCCGGTATGCCCCTGGCCACGGTGCAGCTCTACGATGCGCTGCAGCTGCTGCTCTCGCTCACGCGCTACCTCCAGATCCAGGGGTCGCAGGCGGTGCGTGCCGTTCTCAGCGCCTACGCGGACGCACCGGTCCCGCGGGGCCAGGTGCCGGATTTGCGGGCCTTCTTGCGTCCGCTCTTGCCTCGCCTGCAGCGCGTCCTGCGACTGGCGGCGTGGTCGTCGCGGCTGGACCGTTCGCGCGAGGCGGAGCGGCTGCGCACCGTGCTGCAAGGCATGGTGGCGTTTGTCGAAGACCCCTCGCGGCCGGTCTGAAGGGCCTCTCAGGTCCGGTAGCCGGGATCCAGGCGCTCGACTTTGCGCAGCAGCGCGGGCCAGGCCAGCTGGGCGCCTTGCCCTGCGGTGGCGATCTTCATCACCTCGCCCATGCCGGCCAGGATGGCCGGGTTCACACGCGTCAATTCCCCGCCGCCGGCCAGCGCATCGATCTGGATGCGGCAGGTGTTCTCCAGCGTGTACATCGAGAGGAAGGCGTCGGCAATGGTGCGGCCCACGGTGAGCAGTCCGTGGTTGCGCAGCACCAGGCAGTTGGCCTGGCCCAGGTCGGCCTGCAGGCGCGGCTTCTCCTCGGGGCGGAAGGCCACGCCTTCGTAGTCGTGGTAGGCCAGCGAGGCCAGCACGAAGGTGCTCTGCTGGCTGATCGGCAGGATGCCGCATTTTTGCGCGCTGACCGCCACACCCGCCCGGGTGTGGGTGTGCAGCACGCATTGCGCTTCGGGGCGCGCCTCGTGCACCGCGCTGTGGATGACGAAGCCGGCCGGGTTGACCGGGAAGGGCGAGTGAATCAGCTGGTTGCAGGCCATGTCGACCTTGACCAGGCTGGACGCCGTGATCTCGTCGAACATCAGGCCGTAGGGGTTGACGAGGAACTGGTGTTCGCCGCCGGTGACGCTGTGGGGCAGCTTGGCGCTGATGTGGGTGAAGACCAGGTCGGACCAGTCATAGGCCGCCACCAGCCGGTAGCAGGCGGCGAGGTCGCAGCGCAGCTGCCACTCTTCGGCGCTGACCTGGTTCTGGAGGGAGGGGGTCGAAAGCATGCCGTGTCTCCTGCGCCGCGTCGGGGTGCGTGGCTGAAGGCGACATCGTCGCGCACAGAGGCTGTGCAGGTTGTCGCAGGACGGACAGAACCGAAAGTGGTTGTGGAAGCCGGCGTGAAGTGTCTTTGTCCAGCGATCACGGCGGAACCGGCTTTGCCGGGCCGCACGTGATGTCCCCCCGCGCAGCAGGGGGGAAGCCGCGCAGCGGCGCAGGGGGGTTACTTCGTCTTGCAGGTATTGAAGCCCAGCAGCGCATACGGCGGGCACCAGCCCATCAGGCCGGTCAGCAGCGGCACGACGCCGATGTAGCCCCAGACGCCGATGGCGCCGGTGGCCGCAGCCGCCATGAGGGCGATGCCGACAACGATGCGGAGGGTGCGGTCGATGCCGCCAACGTTCCTGGTCATGAGGTTCTCCTGTGAGGGGGGTTGGGTCTTGGCCCGCTGATGCGGAACCTGACCCGTATTGAAGCGACAACGCCCGCCGCCGTATGTGACCGTGGTCACACAGCCCGTGGCCGGTGTGCCTTCAGCCGCCGGAGGCGACGGCGCGCAGGCCCGCGCTGTCGCGGATGGTGATGCTCTCGCGCGAGAGTTCGACCAGGCCGTCGCGTTCGAAGCGGTGCAGCAGGCGGCTGACGATTTCGCGCACCGTGCCCAGCTCGTCGGCCAGGGCCTGGTGGGTGGTCCTGAGCGTCTGCCCATGCCCCAGCAGGGCGGCGGCGAGCCGGCTGTCGAGCTTCTGGAAGGCGATGGCCTCGATGAGGCCCGTCAGGTCGGCCATGCGGGCGGCGAACAGGCCCAGCACGTAGTGGCGGAACGCCGCATCGGCCAGCGCGGTCTGGAACTGCGGCGGCGACAGCAGGCACAGGGTGGTGTCGCTGCTGGCCACCCCGCGGGCCGAGAGGGGCTGGTCGGCGAACAGGCTGGCCGAGGACACCAGGCACATCTCGCCGGGCGCGACGCGGTAGAGCTCGAGTTCCCGGCCGTTGGCCGCGCTGCGCGAGACCCGCACCTCGCCGCGCAGCACCAGCGGGAAGCCCTGACAGGCGTCGGCCTCCCGGAACAGCTGGGTGCCGGCGGGCACCGTCACCGGAACGAGCCCGGGCAACATAGCCGGCAGGCTGCCGAGGGCGGGGTACAGCGCCAGCAGTTCGGGGGCGACGGCGTCGTGCATGCGGCCATTGTAGGAGCCGCGTTGGGCCTTGCGGGAGTCGAATGGTCGGGTTTGGTTCATTCGAATGGATTGAATGCAGGCTTCAAGTGCTTTCACCTTGCCGAGGGCACGCGCTGCCTAAACTGCCCGCCATGTCGACCACTGCCGTCACCCCGTACCACCCCCTGGCCCGTGCGCTGCACTGGCTGCTGGCCTTGGCCCTGGTGGGCAACTTTGCCCTGGGGCTGTACATGACCGGACTGCCGTTCTCGCCCGCCCGGCTGCAGTACTACAGCTGGCACAAGTGGGCCGGTGTGCTGGTGCTCGCTTTCTCCGCCATCCGTCTGCTGACGCGCCTGATCCATCGGCCCCCGGCTTTGCCGGCGGCCATCGAAGCGGCCATGCCCGCGTGGCAGCGCACGGCCCACCACGCCACCCACGCCGGGTTGTACCTGCTGTTTTTCGCCGTGCCACTGCTGGGCTGGGCGTTCAGTTCGGCGGCGGGCTTCCCGGTGGTGCTGTTCGGCCTGTGGCCTTTGCCCGACTTGGTGCCGGTTGACGAGTCGCTGGCCGACGTGCTCAAGCTGCTGCACGAATGGTCGGCCTATGCGATGGCGGCCCTGGTGCTGCTGCACGTGGGTGGCGCGCTCAAGCACCACGTCATCGACCGCGACGGTCTGCTCACCCGCATGGCCATTCGGTAACCCCCAGCGCTGCGCGGAACGAATCTGCTTTTTTGGAGTTTTGAGATGAACACCCGTTTGTTGCTGCTGGCGATGGCCGCCGCAGGCCTTTCGCCGTTGGCCGCCCAGGCCCAGCAAGCCATGGTCGCCGCCCAGAGCGAGGTGAGCTTCACCAGCCGCCAGATGGGTGTGCCGGTGGATGGCCGGTTCAGGAGCTTCAGCGCGCAGGTGGCGTTCGACCCGGCCAAGCTCGCGACCAGCAGCATCGCCTTTTCCGTCGACACCGGCAGCGCCGACATCAGCCGCGAGGCCAACGCCGAGTTGCCCAAGGCGACCTGGTTCAACGTGGCGGCGTTTCCCAAAGCGACCTTTCAGTCCTCTGCCATCAAGCGCATCGACGCGAACAAATTTGAGGTCGCGGGCAAGCTCAGCATCAAGGGCGTTAGCAGCGATGTGGTGGTACCGGTCACGGTGGCACAAACCGGCACCGGCGGCAGCGCCACCACCACCGCCACTGGTACGTTCCCGATCAAGCGCCTGACCTTCCGCATCGGCGAGAAGGAATGGGCCGACACCTCGATGGTGGCCGACGAAGTGCAGGTGCGTTTCAAGATCGCCCTGACCGGTGTGCCCAAGCTGTGAACGGGCTCCCCCTGCGCCGCTTCGCGTCTTCCCCCTGAGGGGGACGGCCCTGGTGGCCTGGCAAAGCCAGTTCCACGGGGCCCTCGATTTCAGTCACGCTCTCCGGAGCTTTTGTTTCCTCTCTTTCCCAACCTCAATCCAGGAGTTCAACCATGCGCAAGTCCCTGCCCCTGCTGGCCGCTGCGGCCGTTCTGTCCACCACCGGCATCGCCCAGGCCGCCGACTACGCGATCGACCCGACGCACACCTTCGCGACCTTCGAGATCGGCCACTTCGGCACGTCGACCAACCGGGGCCGCTTTGACAAGAAGGAAGGCAAGATCAGTTTCGACAAGGCCGCCAAGACCGGCAGCGTGGACATCAGCTTTGACGTGGCGTCGGTGAACACCGGTACGGCCATGTTCGACAAGCACTTGCAAAGTGCCGAAATCCTCAACGCCGAGAAGTTTCCCAAGGCCCGCTTCGTGTCGACCAGGTTCCAGTTCGCCGGTGACAAGGTCAGTGCCGTCGAAGGCAACCTGACGCTGCTGGGCAAGACCCAGCCGGTGACCCTCAAGGCCAGCCAGTTCAATTGCTTCGAGAGCCCCATGTTCAAGCGCGAAGTCTGTGGTGGCGACTTCGAGGCCACCATCGACCGCACCGCTTTCGGCGTGAACTACGGCATCGACTGGGGCTTCCCGAAGAACGTGCGCCTGGTGCTGCAGGTCGAGGCGGTGAAGCAGTAAGCCCCCCTGCGCCGCTTCGCGGCTTCCCCCCTGCTGCGCGGGGGGACCGCACCTGCGGCCGGGCAGAGCCCGATCCGCGGTGCGACTGGAACAGGCACCTCTCGCCGGTCGATGTTCTTGTGTTTCTCTATCAAAGGCCCGCGGTTGCGGGCCTTTGTTTTTGCTGCGGTACAAACAAGGCATGGAAAACAACCACTGGACGGCTCTGCGCGTCCCCGTGCCCGGGCTGGGCGATCTGTTCAGCGAGGCTTCTGGTCCGGCGGACGGGCCGGCGGTGCTGCTGGTCATGGGGGCGATGAACCCCAGCCACCATTGGCCCGAGGCGTTCGTGTCGGCGCTGCTGGAGGCCGGTTTGCGCGTGCTGCGCTACGACCACCGGGACACCGGCCGTTCCTTTGTGCAGATGTTGCACGCGCCGCCGTATGCGCTGGACGATCTGGTGGCCGACGCGCTGCGGGTGCTCGACGCCTGGGGCGTGCCCCGCGCGGCGGTGGTGGGCTGGTCCATGGGCGGCTACATCGCGCAACACCTGGCCCACGATCACCCGTCGCGCCTGAGCCACCTGGTGCTGCTGGGCAGTTCGCCCGATCACCGTCCCTACATGGCGGCCACGCTGGGGCGACCGGTTCCCACCGACGGTCTGCCCGGCCCGGTGCCGGCGTTCCTGCCCGCGCTGATGGCGGTTTCCGCTGGTTCGCACACCCGGGAGCCGGAAGGCGTCGCGGTGGAAGGCTGGGCCGTGTTCCATGGCGGGTCATTTCCATTCCCGGCCGAACGGGTGCGCCAGCAGGCCCGGGCCGCCCTGGCCGACGGCCACCAGCCGCTGGCCGCCATGCACCACGCGCTGGCGGTGGACCGCGCACAGCCCCGCATGGCCTGGTTGCCCGAATTGACGGTGCCCACCCTGGTGCTGCACGGTGCCCACGATCCTTGTCTGCCCCTGGCCCACGGCGAGGCCCTGGCGCGGCTCATTCCCGGTGCGCGCCTGGTGGTGCTCGACATGGGGCACCTGCTGCCCGACGCGCTGGCGGCGCCGGTGGGGCAGCAGGTGGCTGCCTTCATCCGTGGTGAAGCGGCTGCGTAACCTGCTCCAGATGCTCTAAAAACAATAGCGCCTGTTCGCGGCTGCTGCCGCACATTTCCACACTCGGTGGCAGCGAGCCGCAGACCGCCGGCCGCTCGGGCTGGCCGAACAGGCGGCAGCGCAGGGCCTCGTCGAGGTGCGGGCAGCGGACACCCGCCGGCTTGCCGCCGGGCAGGCCCGGCATGGGGCTGCTGATGGACGGGGCGATGCAGCAGGCGGCGCAGCCGGGGCGGCAGTCCACCTGCTCAGCCCTGGAAGCGGCGGGCGGCCCAGAGCACCTGCTCGACCACGGACCGCACGTTCTCGCGCGCCGGTTCGGCGGCCAGCTGGCCTTCGGGCGTGAAGGCCTCGCCGGCCCTGGACAGGGCGAACTGTTTCGGCGAGACCCAGCACTGCAGGTTCATCAGCAGCGGGGCCAGGTGGCTGAGGCTGCGCAGGCCGCCCAATGCGCCGGGCGAGGCCGACAGCAGGCCGGCCACCTTGCCCGCGAACGGCCTGCTGCCGCTGGACCAGACCGGGTCGCCCTTGATGGGGCTGGACACCCAGTCGATGGTGTTCTTCATCAGGCCGGTGGTGCTGCCGTTGTACTCGGGCGAGCAGACGATCCAGGCCGGGTGGGCGAAGAAGATTTCCTTCAGGCGCACCACGTCGCGCGGCGTGCCCTGGGCTTCGAGATCGGCGTTGTAGAGCGGCACGTCGAAGTCGGCCAGCTCGATGTGGGTGACGGCGGCGCCGGCTTCACGACCCAGATCGGCGGCCACCCGGGCCAGGCGGCGGTTGAAGGACTGGGCGCGGGTGCTGCCCGCGAAGACGAGGAGGGGGGTGGGGGTGCTGCTCATGGCTGGCATTGTGGCAGTGCCCGCGCGCAGGTTTCCTGCGTGGGGGCTTGCCTGCAGGCGCAGGGGCTTGGTGGGACAATAGCGGGCTCGCGCGGGCCGGGGCAGGCCTGCCGCCCCTGTTTCACGTGAAACACGCGTTGTCACCGGCCGACCGGAACGGTCGTCACGGCCCTCAGGTGCTCTATCGATATGTTGTATCCACAAGAATTTGACGTCATCGTCGTCGGCGGTGGCCATGCCGGCACCGAAGCGGCACTCGCGGCCGCGCGCATGGGCTGCGCCACGCTGCTGCTCACCCACAACATTGAGACGCTGGGCCAGATGAGCTGCAACCCCAGCATCGGCGGCATCGGCAAGGGCCATCTGGTCAAAGAGGTGGACGCGCTGGGCGGGGCGATGGCGCTGGCCACGGACGAGGGCGGCATCCAGTTCCGCATCCTCAACAGCAGCAAGGGCCCGGCCGTGCGCGCCACCCGCGCCCAGGCCGACCGCATCCTGTACAAGGCGGCGATCCGCCGCATGCTGGAGAACCAGCCGAACCTGTGGCTGTTCCAGCAGGCGGTGGACGACCTGATGGTGGAGGGTGATGGCGATGGTGCGCGGGTGGTGGGCGCCGTGACCCAGGTCGGCATCCGCTTTCGCAGCCGCACCGTGGTGCTGACGGCGGGCACCTTCCTGGACGGCAGGATCCACGTCGGCCTGAACAACTACGCGGCCGGCCGTGCCGGCGATCCGCCCGCCGTGTCGCTGAGCGCGCGGATGAAGGAGCTGAAGCTGCCGCAGGGCCGCCTGAAAACCGGCACACCGCCGCGCATCGACGGCCGGACCATCGACTGGTCGAAGTGCACCGAGCAGCCCGGCGACGGCGTGCCCGGCGGCATGAACCCGGACGCGCCGGTGCCGGTGTTCAGCTTCATGGGCAGCACGGCCATGCACCCGCGCCAGATCCCCTGCTGGATCACGCACACCAATCAGCGCACGCACGACATCATCCGTTCCGGTTTCGACCGCAGCCCCATGTTCACCGGCAAGATCGAGGGCGTCGGCCCGCGCTACTGCCCGAGCGTGGAAGACAAGATCAACCGCTTCGCCGACAAGGACAGTCACCAGATCTTCCTGGAGCCCGAGGGCCTGACCACGCACGAGGTCTACCCCAACGGCATCAGCACCAGCCTGCCGTTCGACATCCAGTACGCGCTGGTGCGCAGCATGCCGGGGCTGGAAAACGCCCACATCCTGCGGCCGGGCTACGCCATCGAATACGACTACTTCGACCCGCGCTCGCTCAAGAGCAGCTTCGAGACCCAGCAAATCCAGGGCCTGTTCTTTGCCGGCCAGATCAACGGCACCACCGGCTACGAAGAGGCGGCGGCCCAGGGACTGTTCGCGGGCCTGAACGCCGCGCTGCAGTGCCAGGGCAAGGACGCCTGGCTGCCGCGCCGCGACGAGGCCTACCTCGGCGTGTTGGTCGACGACCTGGTGACCCAGGGCGTGACCGAGCCGTATCGCATGTTCACCAGCCGGGCCGAGTTCCGCCTGCAGCTGCGCGAAGACAACGCCGACATGCGCCTGACCGAACAGGGCAGGGCGATGGGTCTGGTCGACGACGCCCGCTGGGACGCTTTCAGCCGCAAGCGCGACGCTGTTTCACGTGAAACAGAGCGCCTGAAATCGACTTGGGTCAATCCGCGCATCCTGGAGGCGGCCGAGTCCGAGCGGGTGCTGGGCAAGGCCATCGAGCGCGAATACAACCTGTTCGACCTGCTGCGCCGGCCGGGCGTTTCGTATCCGGTCCTGATGGGCATGGGCGAAGGCCGTTGGGCGCCGGCGGCCAAGCCGGACGATCAAGATGCCCGCCCCGTGGTTTCACGTGAAACACTGGGCGAGCTGCACGACGCGGTGGTGGAGCAGGTGGAGATTGCCGCCAAGTATTCGGGCTACATCGACCGGCAGAAGGATGAGGTGGAGCGCGCCGCGCACTACGAGCATCTGAAGCTGCCGCCCGATCTGGACTACGCGCAGGTCGCGGCGCTGTCCTTCGAGGCGCGGCAGAAACTGGCCAAGCACCGGCCGGAGACGCTGGGCCAGGCCTCGCGCATCTCGGGCATCACCCCGGCCAGCATCTCGTTGCTGATGATCCACCTGAAGAAGGGTGGGTTCAAGGGCTTCGCCCGGACCACGGAAGAGCAGGGCGCATGAGTTCTTTGAGTCTGAAGCCGGCGCTTGCAGCCGTGCTGCGCGAACTCGGCCTAGACCTGAGCGACGCCCAGGTGGACCAGCTGCTGGCCTACCAGGACCTGATCGCCAAGTGGAACAAGGTCTACAACCTCACGGCTGTGCGCGACCCGCAGGAGATGCTGACGCACCACCTGCTGGACAGCCTGGCGGCGATCCCGCCGCTGCTGCGGCAGACGAGCGGGCAGCCCATCAAGCTGTTGGATGTGGGGTCGGGCGGGGGGTTACCGGGGGTGGTGATCGCCATCACCTGCCCGCAGATTCAGGTGCACTGTGTGGACACGGTGCTCAAGAAGGCGACCTTCATCCAGCAGGTGGCGGCCTCGCTCAAGCTGCCGAATCTGCGAGGCATCCACGCCCGGGTGGAGTCCTTGAAGGCGGAGGAGGGCGGCGGCTACGACGTCGTCTGCTCCCGCGCCTTCGCTTCGCTGGTGGATTTCACCACCTGGTCGCGGGCGGCGCTCAAACCAGATGCGGTGTGGATGGCGATGAAGGGCAAGCACCCCGCAGACGAACTGGCGGCGCTGCCGGCGAATGTGTCGGTGTTTCACGTGGAACAACTGGTGGTGCCGGGGCTGGGTGCCGAGCGGTGCATTGTCTGGCTGCGGCCAGCTGCCTGAGTTCTCGGGCAGTTTCGCGCCTTGACCTCGCGCCAGGCCAGTGGCGGCACGCGCGTTCTCCGGCCCTCGCTCGCGGGCGGCCGGGCCTGTTCATCAGCACCACTTCGTCAACACGACCATCGCCGGGCGCCTCTGGGGCAACCGCGAATGGGGCCTGCGCCCGCGCGCATCGCCACCGTCCTGTGAGAGCTACCGTGGGTGCGCCACTGGTGGCGCACCGTCGTTTCTTTGGAGGGGGTTGTGGCGTGTGGATGGGCGGCGGGACGATTCGCGGTTGCCCCAGAGCAGGCCTGCGATGGTCGTGTTGACGCGGTGAGGGCGGTGCGCAGGTCCAGTCGCCCGCGCGCGGACCAGAGCCCAGTCACACGACGCAGCCCCCTCTGAAGCCATGGACGAGCGAAACAAGCAGCGCTCAAGCCACAAAGCCGCCCGAAAGCAAAACACCCTCACGTAAACTCGACCGTCTCCACACCCACAGAGAGCCACCATGTTCGGCATTGCAGACTACGGCGCTTTCGTCGTCGCCATCGTCCTGTTCCTCGCCATCCCCGGCCCGGGCAACCTCGCCCTCATCACCTCCACCGGAAAGGGCGGCATCCGGGGTGGCATGGCGGCCACCTTCGGCGTCATCGCCGGTGACCAGGTGCTCATGTGGATGGCCGTGGCCGGCGTGGCCGCCCTGTTGGCCGCCTATCCGGCCGCCTTCAGCTTCGTGCAGTGGGCCGGTGCCGCCTACCTCGCCTGGCTGGGCTTCAAGATGCTCACGGCCAAACCCGGCGACGCACCCATCCTCAACATCCGCCCCAGCCAGTTCTTCCGGCAGGCCGTCACCATCACCCTGCTCAACCCCAAGGCCATCGTCTTCTACATGGCCTTCTTCCCGCTCTTCGTCGACCCCGCCCGTCACCAGGGCCTGATCACCTTCGGTGCCATGGCGGCCACCATCGCCTTCCTGACCTTCCTCTATGGCCTGACCGTGGTGCTGCTGACCCACTTCCTGGCCGAGCGCATGCGCGCCAATCCGCGCATCACCCAGGTGCTGAACAGGCTGGCTGGCGTCTTCCTCATCGGCTTCGGCGTCAAGCTGGCCATCTCCAAATAAGCGACCGGGTCTCACAGATGGCAAAAATCTTTTGCGTCGCCAACCAGAAGGGTGGTGTCGGCAAGACCACCACCACGGTCAATCTCGCGGCCGGCCTGGCCAAGATCGGCCAGCGCGTGCTGATGGTGGATTTGGACCCTCAGGGCAACGCCACCATGGGCTCGGGCGTGGACAAGCGCAAGATGGAACTGTCCGTCTATGACGTGCTGCTGGAATCCGCATCCATTCCCGAAGCTGCGGTGTTCTCCGAGAAGTGCGGCTACACCGTGCTCGGCGCCAACCGCGAACTCGCCGGCGCCGAGGTCGAGCTGGTCGAGGTCGAACGCCGCGAGGCGCGGCTGAAGAACGCGCTGGCCGAGGTGGACGCCACCTACGACTTCGTGCTCATCGACTGCCCGCCTTCGCTGTCCATGCTCACCCTCAACGGCCTGTGCTCGGCGCACGGCGTCATCGTGCCCATGCAGTGCGAGTACTTCGCGCTCGAAGGCCTGACCGACCTGGTCAACACCATCAAGCAGGTGCACGCCAACCTCAACAAGGACCTGCAGATCATCGGCCTGCTGCGCGTCATGTTCGACCCGCGCATCACCCTGCAGCAGCAGGTCAGCGACCAGCTCAAGGCCCACTTCGGCGACAAGGTGTTCGACACCGTGATTCCGCGCAACGTGCGCCTGGCCGAAGCGCCCAGCTATGGTCTGCCCGGCGTCGTGTTCGACCCGTCGGCACGCGGCAGCCAGGCCTTCGTCACCTTTGCCAGCGAGATGGTCCAGCGCATCCAGAAGACGTGATGTGAGCGCCGGCTTCTTTTGAATCCCTCATGAAATCAGAGAACGTTCTGATCCTGCCGGGCTGGCAGAACAGCGGGCCGGAGCACTGGCAAAGCCGCTGGGAAACCCTGCATGGCTACCGACGGGTGGACCAGCACGACTGGATGACCCCGCGCCGCGGCGACTGGATCGCCCGCCTGGAAGACGTGATCCTGGGCTGCGATGGCCCGGTGGTGCTCGTCGCGCACAGCCTGGGCTGCATCCTCACGGCTGCGTGGGCACAGGTCTCGCGCAGCACCGCCCGCGTGCAGGGCGCGCTGCTGGTGGCGCCCGGTGACCCGGAGCGCGAGGAGCTGCAAGGCGTGCTCCCGAGCTGGGCGCCCATCGTCCGCCAGCGCCTGCCGTTCCCCAGCATCCTGGTCGGCAGCCGCAATGACCCGTACTGCCGCTTCGACAAGGCCCAAAGCCTGGCACACAGCTGGGGCACGCGCTTCGTCGATCTCGGCGAACGTGGTCACATCAACGCCGAATCGGGTCTTGGCGACTGGCCGGAAGGATTGGAGATCCTGGCTGAACTGGGAGGCTGAGCACAATGGCCTTGCTGGCAGAAGAAATCGTCGAAGAATGGCTCAACCGGCAGGGGTACTTCACCATCCGGGGAATCAAGCTGGGCGTTCAGGAGATCGATCTGTTGGCGCTTCGTTGGAACCCGGAGGGCGCACCGGACCTTCGCCATATCGAGGTGCAAGCCTCCATGCGACCAGTCAGCTATATCTCGCGCGTGCCCAAAGCCGACCAGCGGCTTGGTCGAGCCAAGAACAGCGTGAAGCGGTCGGAAACCGAATTGCTTGAAGGCGTCTGCGAGTGGGTCGAAACGAAATTTCTGCGTGCGGACAAACGCGCCTTGATGTCTCGACTTTGGCCCGGGCAGTGGCGCTCCGAACTGGTGGTCAACGTGGTGAAGTCGGAGCAGGAACTCATGCTGATCACCCAGCAGGGCATCCAGATTCACCGGCTTTCTGACATCGTGCAGGCCCTGGCGCATGACAGCTTCGCGGTGGCCAGCGCTGCGGGTGCGGATGTGGTGGATCTGATTCTGATGGGGTCCCGCCAAGCGGTGGCGCAAGACCCAGCGCATAATCTTTCGATGGGTAGTCAAGACTGACTACCTTCAGGAGCCGCCATGCCACCCACCATCGCCACCAGTCTCAAGCTGCCCGCCGAACTCAAGGCCGCCATCGACGAAGACGCGCGCAAACAGGGCCTGAGCAGCCACGCCTACATGGTCCAGACCCTGGCTGACGCGGCCGAACGGGCGCGTCAGCGCGAGCAGTTCACGCAGGACGCGCTGGCCGCCGAGCAGGACATCCTGACCACGGGCATGGGGCACACCCTGGAAGACGTGCAGGCCTACTTTGCACAGGTGGCCGAATTCCGGGCGGGTCGTGCCGAGCGCCCGGCACCGCTGTCGCCCCGCAAGCTGTTCTGACACCCCATGGCCGATGTCTTCTTCAGCCGCGACGCCCATGCCGATCTGGTCCGCCTCGAAGAATTCCTCTGGCACAGCCAGGATCCTTTGGCGTCCGACCTGATGGCGTTCTTGCTTGACGGGCTGTTTGTGCTGACCCACCAGCCCGGCGTGGGCCGACCGGTGTCACACGGTCATCGCGAGCTGATCATCAGTCGCGGCCGCGGCGGCTACCTGGCCCGGTATGTGTTCGACCCTCACCGCCAGCGCGTGATCGTGCTGGGCATCCGTCACCAGCGCGAAGCTGGGTATGACGACAACGACATCTGACAAACATGGTCACCAAAAAACCCAAAGGCCTCGGCCGCGGACTCGAAGCCCTGCTGGGCCCCAAGGTGGACGACGCCGCCAGTGCCGCCGCACCGGCCGCTGCCGACGGCGCGCCCAGCAAACTGCCCCTGGACCAGATGGTCGCGGGCATGTACCAGCCACGCACCCGCATGGACGAGGGCGCGCTTTACGAACTGGCCGAGTCCATCAAGGCGCAGGGCATCATGCAGCCCATTCTGGTGCGCAAGCTCACCGACGGGCCTCATGCGGGCAAGTACGAAATCATCGCGGGCGAGCGGCGTTTTCGCGCTTCGAAATTGGTCGGCCTGACCGAGGTGCCGGTGCTGGTGCGCGACGTGCCCAACGAGGCCGCCGCGGCGATGGCGCTGATCGAGAACATCCAGCGCGAGGACCTCAACCCGCTGGAAGAGGCGCAGGGCCTGCAGCGGCTGGTCAAGGAGTTCGGCCTGACCCACGAGCAGGCCGCGCAGGCCGTGGGCCGCTCGCGCTCGGCGGCGTCCAACCTGCTGCGCCTGCTGCAACTGGCCGAGCCGGTGCAGACCATGCTGATGGCCGGCGACCTCGACATGGGCCATGCGCGCGCGCTGCTGGCGCTGGAGAAGGTGGCGCAGATCACGGCGGCCAACCAGATCGCGGCCAAGAAGATGTCGGTGCGCGAGGCCGAGAGCCTGGTCAAGAAGCTGGGCGCCGAGTTCAACCTGGTGCCGCAGCAGCCCAAGAAGGAAAAGTCGCGCGACATCAGGCGCGTGGAGGAAGAGCTGGCCGACCTGCTGACCGCCGAGGTCGAGGTCCGCATCAAGAAGCGCGTCAAACGCCATGGCCGCGTCGAGGAGATGGGCGAACTCGCGATCCAGTTCGGCTCTCTGGACGAGCTCAACGGGCTGATCGATCGCCTGCGCGGCGAACGCTGAGCATCACGTCTGAGGCCCCGAACCAAAAGGTCTCCCGAGGGAGACCTTTTGGTTGCCGGAGCCCGTGTGGAACCGGTTTCGCCGGGCCACAGGCGTTGTCTCCCTGCCCAGCGCCGCAGGCGCGCCAGAGCCGGGGGGCAGCCGCGTCAGCGGCGCAGGGGGGTGACCCTCACTGCCCGACTTTGAGCGTGCCACCCTTGCCCAGGCCGCCCTTGACCTCCTGCGCCTTGTAGTTGCGCAGCGAGACGACCATGCTGTTGTAGGCGTCCACGAAAGCGGCCACGGACGCCTTGCCTTCCGGGGTGCGGGAGAAACCGCTGAGACCACCCGCCGCGCCACCTCCGAAGGCGCCGAGGGCGGCCCCGAAGTTGGTGGAGGTGCTGTTGCCCTCGGAGATGGCGATCTGCACGCCCGAGCGGATGTCGAACATGGTGAGGGTGACCACGGACGCACGGGTTTCCAGCGAACCGGCGATCACGCCGAGACCGCCGCCGATCAAACCGCCCAGTCCGGCGGCGATTCGGCCGGTGGGCGAATTGTTGATGATGATGGCCGGTTCCAGGTAGTAGTCGGCTGCGACGCGCTGGCCCTTCTGCTGTTGCGATCCGGCGCGGAATTCGCCCGAATTGCGTTGGCGGTCGGTGATCTCGCTGATGCGGCTTTCGGTGCGACCGCCGCCGATCGAGGTGATCACGAAGCAATTGGACTGTTGCACGGCGAGCCGGATCAGCGGCTCGATGCTGGTGACCTGAGAGGCGCGGCCGTAGCTGGCCCACCATTCCTTGTCGCGGCCGTCGTCCACCGCCAGCGTGCCCAGTGGCGCGCTGCAGCGCTCCAGGTTGGGGTTGGCGCCCGCGCTGGTGCCGCCGGCGGCGGCGCCGCTGGCGGCCGTGGCGCTGGTGCCGGTGGAGACGGTGCCGCCCGGAGTGACGCAAGCGGCCAGGGTCATGGTGGTGGCCAGGGCGACAGAGCGCAGGGCCAGGGAGGATTTGGGCTACGCTGAACAAGTCCAGAAGTGACGCGAGGCATGCATGATCGAGGCAGTC
>CAYRWN010000029.1:0-42517 GCA_964428045.1 uncultured Hydrogenophaga sp.
GCCCTTTGGCACGCCGGGTCACTCGATTTGGCTA
This sequence comes from uncultured Hydrogenophaga sp., assembly GCA_964428045.1. Classification (GTDB taxonomy): domain Bacteria; phylum Pseudomonadota; class Gammaproteobacteria; order Burkholderiales; family Burkholderiaceae_C; genus Hydrogenophaga. Next base: position 35 of record CAYRWN010000029.1, read on the forward strand.
CTTGTTCAGCGTAGCCTTAATCGTGCCGCTCTGCGTGCCGGTGTTGTTGGCCGGGTTCGGATCGGTCGTGCCCGCCGGCGCCGTCACCGTGGCGCTGTTGGTGTAGGCGCCCGTGCTGCTGGCCACCGCCCGCACCACCACGCTGGAGGTCGCACCCGCGGCCAGGCTGGTCGTGCCGCTGACGGTGCTGCCGCTGACGCTGGCGACCGCGCCGCCGCTGGTGCTGACGATGGAGATGGCCGTGAAGTTGGCCGGCACCACGTCGCTGAAGGTCGCGCCGCTCACCGGGCTGGGTCCGGCGTTGCCGATGCTCAGCGTGAAGGTGACCGTCTGGCCCACCGCCACGTTGGGGTTGACGCTGAGCTTGCTCAGGCTCAGGTCGGCCACGCTGCCGATCGTGCCGCTCTGCGTGCCGGTGTTGTTGGCCGGGTTCGGATCGGTCGTGCCCGCCGGCGCCGTCACCGTGGCGCTGTTGGTGTAGGCGCCCGTGCTGCTGGCCACCGCCCGCACCACCACGCTGGAGGTCGCACCCGCGGCCAGGCTGGTCGTGCCGCTGACGGTGCTGCCGCTGACGCTGGCGACCGCGCCGCCGCTGGTGCTGACGATGGAGATGGCCGTGAAGTTGGCCGGCACCACGTCGCTGAAGGTCGCGCCGCTCACCGGGCTGGGTCCGGCGTTGCCGATGCTCAGCGTGAAGGTGACCGTCTGGCCCACCGCCACGTTGGGGTTGACGCTGAGCTTGCTCAGGCTCAGGTCGGCACTCGGTGTAACGACGTCCATGTCACCGGCCGAGCACACACCGGCCACGGTGCATGAACCACTGGGATTGGTGTTGGTGTATCCCGAAGGTGGCGCAACACGCGCCACGTTGGTCACGGAGGTTTGCGCGTACGTCCACGGCGAGAGCAGCAGAAACACCGCAATCAGAAGGGATGACACAGAGCATCCCGTCAACGCGCGAAGGGAAGCTGACATAGGGATTCGTGACGACGCCCGCAAAATGGATCCTGCCGAATTGTTTTGGTAGTCCGCTTGTTCGCCAAGCAATAGGCCACAAGTACTACAGGTGATTGTAATCGGGTCGCATCTTGAACCGACGAGATGTGTCAAGCCGTATTCAGAAAAACCGCACACAATCCCGGCAGGTTACACAAAACCCACACCTTTTCGTGGGTCTGTGCTGCCTCTGGCCGATCCGCCAATGAGCCGAAGGGGCCCGGCAGCAGCGCATCTTCGTGCCTCCTGGCGCGTGCGCAGCCAGACGTGAAGAGGCTTGCAGGCGCGGGAGCGTCATCTCATCGCCACCACAGAGCCGTGTACCTGGACTCCGCATAGGGCGGCGTGAACATGCCAGTAACCGCACATCAAGCGATGAAAGCACGTGTATGTTTGAGAAGTAGATAGTTGAGGGAGTCCCGGTCTACAGTGCGACGCCCAGTGATCGCCGCATCCAGGCAGCCATGGGTCTTTCGGATGCCAGCACCTGTTCAATTGACTCTCGCACCTGCTGAGTCTGCTGGGCAGCTGCTGCGGCTTCGTTAGCCATTCGATAGGCATCCTGCACGTCCAGGCCCATGAGTTCGTAGCCGTGGCCCATCGACATCCAGTGCAAAGAGGCCAGCGCACATTGCATGGCGAAGTCTGGCTGGGTCTTGAGGTGGTCGCGTGCGGCTCGGTTCAGGGTCTTGGGATCGCACGGTGAGGCCCAAGCAAGGCGCGTTGCCTGCTCGAACAGCTTCAGGGTTTTGGCGGTGGCGAACCACTTGGCGGGCTCGCCTGGTGTGGATGCGATCAGGTGGTCCAGCAGCCTGTCCTTGGCCAGTTCGGGGTACTTTTTGGCCAGGGCGCGGAAGGTGGCGAGGTGGGTGTTGGCCTGATTGGCGAGCAGCGCGTACTCATTGAATGCTTCGGCACGGCGATCGGCCTTGAGCAATGCTTCTTCGGCAAAGCGGGCGATGAAGGTGTCGCTGGTGTTGCTACCTGCCCGTTCACGCAGGTAGGCGATGGCTTCGTCGATCTGCCCTCTGGCTGCCAGCACTTTGGCGCCCCAGACCAGGTAGGGCCAGATCGGGCGCGGGTCCATGCCCAGCAGTTCCAGGATCTGATCGTGCCGATCGGCCTTGAACAGGGCGCTGTAGCAGAGGGTGGTGCCGGAGAAGAAGGCGTATGTACCACGCTTGCGCTCTCGCAGAACGTTCTTCAGGGTCGGCAGAAGCTGGTCGGCCGAGCTGGAGGCCAGCTCCTTTGTGGCGCACAGATCGCCCCAGTGATCCCCGAGGGATTCGATGTAGGGAGGATCGTCTTCTTGAATGGCCTCGAACAGACGGTCTAGCCACTTCTCGCGCACTTTCGCGCTCACAGGCGCACGGCTGATCAGGGGGACGAGTTCTTGGACCGTGGCGTAGGTGGCATTGCCCAGGGCGCCCGATGAGCTGTCGATCTGGCAGAGCGCAGGGGAAAGCCTCTCGAGCAGCAGCACAGCACCTTCGGCGGCACTGACTGTGTCGTGTCGTGCGACGGCGCGGATCTCGGTCAGGGCTTCGTTGATGCGGCCGATGGCCAGCTGAGTGCCTTTCCAACCAAACGATCCCCGGCGGAACCGAGCACGGAAGGCCCAGGACGTGGGGTCAGTTCTTGCGGCGGAAGTCATAGCCCGGGAGAGGATTGATAGCTGGATGCCTGAACTATCTGCGCCCGTATGGTGCGGGACTGCTGCCGAAAGAGTCTCAGCTCTCGGTCGGTGACCCCAGCACCGTAGAAGTGCCCAAAGGTCGTAAACAATGACAGCGGTCTTTGTGACGGCACAGACCTCGTCACAAACCTCGTCACAAGCAAAAAAGCCCACCGGTTGGTGGGCCTTGATGACAAGCTAAGTGCTTGATTTTGTTGGTTGCGGAGGCAAGATTTGAACTTGCGACCTTTGGGTTATGAGCCCAACGAGCTACCAGGCTGCTCCACTCCGCGTCAAGCCTTATATTCTATCACGCTTTCGCGTCATCAGCCGCGGGAGCAGCTTCTTCAGCGCGATCCACCAATTCGACCAGCGCCATCGGCGCATTGTCACCCACGCGGAAACCCATCTTCAGAATGCGGGTGTAACCACCAGGACGCGCCTTGAAACGCGGGCCGAGTTCGTTGAACAGCTTAACGACCACATCGCGGTCACGCAGGCGGTCAAAGGCAAGGCGACGGTTGGCCACGGTCGGCTGCTTGGCCAAAGTGATCATGGGTTCAACCACACGGCGCAGTTCTTTGGCCTTGGGCAGGGTGGTCTTGATGACTTCGTGCGTGAGCAACGAGTTCATCATGTTGCGCAGCATCGCCTGGCGGTGCTCGCTGGTGCGATTGAGTTTGCGAAGTCCGTGTCCGTGACGCATGGTGATTTCCTTTCAGTGTTTTGCTCCCAGCCGGATCAGGTACTGGGAGTTCGTCAGACGTTGATGACGGTTCAGTGCTTGTCGAGGCCGGCCGGCGGCCAGTTTTCGAGCTTCATGCCCAAGGTCAGGCCGCGCGAGGCGAGCACTTCCTTGATTTCGTTGAGCGACTTTCGACCCAGGTTGGGGGTCTTGAGCAACTCGTTCTCGGTGCGCTGGATCAGGTCACCGATGTAGTAGATGTTCTCGGCCTTGAGGCAGTTGGCCGAGCGAACGGTAAGTTCGAGTTCGTCCACCGGACGCAGCAGGATCGGGTCGAATTGCTGCGAGCTGCGTTGCGCGGGCTGGTCGAACCCCAACAGTTCCACACCTTCGAGCTGTGCGAACACGGCCAGCTGTTCGACCAGGATCTTGGCCGAAGCACGAACCGCTTCTTCGGGCCCGATCGAGCCGTTGGTTTCGATTTCCAGAACGAGCTTGTCCAGATCGGTGCGCTGTTCGACACGGGCGCTTTCTACCGTGTAGCTCACGCGCTTGACGGGCGAGAACGACGCGTCCAGCACGATGCGGCCCACGGAACGGGACATGTCGTCGTTGCGGCGCAGGCTGCCGGGCACGTATCCACGGCCTTTTTCAACCTTGATCTGCATGTCCAGCTTGGCACCTGCCGACAGGGTGGCGATGACGTGACCCGGGTTGACGATCTCGACGTCGTGAGGCGTCTGGATGTCAGCGGCCGTGACCACACCCTCACCGTCCTTGCGCAGGCTCAGGGTCACTTCGTCCCTGTTGTGCAGCTTGAACACCACACCCTTGAGGTTGAGCAGCATGTTGACGACGTCTTCCTGAACGCCGTCGATCGACGAATACTCGTGCACCACGCCGGCAATCGTGACTTCGGTCGGGGCATGACCCACCATGGAGGACAGCAGCACACGGCGCAGCGCGTTGCCCAGCGTGTGGCCGTAGCCTCGCTCAAAAGGCTCCAGGGTGACCTTGGCGCGGTGGGTCGACAGTTGCTCGACGTTGATGGTTTTGGGCTTGAGCAGATTGTTCAGCATTCAAACTTCCTTCAGGACCCTCGGCTCGTTACACCGATAAGGCAGACGGAGCATGGCCCGGCAACCACCCAGAGGCAGTGACCGGGAACGAAATTAACGGGAATACAGTTCGACGATCAGCGACTCGTTGATGTCCGAACCGAACTCGTCGCGGTCGGGCGACTTCTTGAACACGCCTTCGGCCTTGTCGGCGGAAACTTCCACCCAGGCCGGGAAGCCGATCTGCTTGGCCAGCTCCAGCGCCTCGATCACGCGGGCCTGCTTCTTGGACTTCTCGCGAACGGCGATCACGTCGCCAGCCTTCACGGAGTACGAAGGAATGTTCACCGACTGGCCGTTCACGGTGATCGCCTTGTGCGACACCATCTGGCGCGCTTCGGCGCGGGTGGAGGCAAAGCCCATGCGGAACACCACGTTGTCCAGACGCGCTTCCAGCAGGAACAGCAGGTTGGCGCCGGTGTTGCCACGGCGGCGGTCGGCTTCGGCGAAATAGCGACGGAACTGGCGCTCAAGCACGCCATAGGTGCGCTTGACCTTCTGCTTTTCGCGCAGCTGAACGCCAAAGTCGGAGGTGCGCTGACCCGAAGTACGGCCATGCTGACCGGGCTTGGAGTCGAATTTGGCCTTGTCGCTGATGGAGCGACGGGCGCTCTTGAGCAACAGGTCTGCGCCTTCACGGCGAGAAAGTTTGGCCTTGGGGCCGAGGTAACGTGCCACGGTGGGTTCCTTGTGATGTCTGCCGCAACCGACGCCGTTTCAATGGCGCCATCGCGGGAGCCGCGCTCTCAAGAGCACGGCGGTGGGCTTAGCAAAAAATGCCACCGCAGGCAACTGCGGTGGCGCTCAAAAAGCTTTCCATTGTACCGCGCGAGCGGCCAAAGCCTGAAAAGGCTCAGATGCGGCGGCGCTTTTGCGGACGGCAACCGTTGTGCGGCACGGGCGTGACGTCGGCGATCGACGTGATGCGGATGCCCAGAGCACCCAGCGCACGCACCGAAGACTCGCGACCCGGACCGGGACCCTTGATCTCGACGTCCAGGTTCTTGATGCCCTGCTCGATCGCGGCGCGACCGGCGACTTCCGAAGCCACCTGGGCGGCAAAAGGCGTCGACTTGCGCGAGCCCTTGAAGCCCTGACCACCCGACGAAGCCCAGGACAAGGCATTGCCCTGGCGGTCGGTGATGGTGATGATGGTGTTGTTGAACGACGCGTGCACGTGGGCAATGCCGTCGGCAATGTTCTTGCGGACTTTCTTGCGGACGCGGGCGGCAGCGCTGGACTGTTGCTTGGCCATGGGATTCCTTTAACCGGTTTATTTCTTCAGCGACTGAGCGGCCTTGCGCGGGCCCTTGCGGGTGCGGGCATTGGTCTTGGTGCGCTGACCGCGGACGGGCAGACCACGGCGGTGACGGAAACCGCGGTAGCAACCGATATCCATCAGGCGCTTGATGTTCATCGTGTTCTCACGGCGCAGGTCACCTTCGATGATGAAGGTGCCGACCTGGTCGCGAACCTTTTCAAGTTCCGCGTCGCTCAGATCCTTGATCTTCTTGGAATAGTCGATACCGCAGGCTTCGCAGATCTTGCGAGCGCGGGTGCGACCAATGCCAAAGATGGCCGTCAAGCCGATCTCGGCGTGCTTGTGCGGCGGAATGTTGATACCTGCAATACGAGCCATGTTGCTTCCTCTGGACTTCCGAATCAGCCTTGACGCTGTTTGTGGCGCGGGTCGGTGCAGATGACCCGCACGACGCCCTTGCGCTTGATGATCTTACAGTTGCGGCACATTTTCTTGACCGACGCCGAAACTCTCATAGTCTTCTCCTAGATATTCCAAAACATTCAACCACTGACTTGTCACTTGGCGCGGAACACGATCCGCGCCCGGGTCAAGTCGTAGGGCGTGAGCTCCACTTTGACCTTGTCGCCCGGGAGGATCCGGATGTAGTGCATCCGCATCTTCCCGGATATGTGGCCCAACACCACATGACCGTTTTCCAGTTTGACCCGGAACGTTGCATTGGGCAGGTTTTCAATCACCTCGCCCTGCATCTCGATCACATCGTCTTTGGCCATACGACAGAACCGTTGATCAGGATTTGAAGCTGGCCTTTTTCAACAGCGATTCGTACTGCTGCGACATCATGTAGTTCTGCACCTGGGCCATGAAGTCCATGGTGACCACCACAATGATCAGCAGCGAGGTGCCACCGAAGTAGAACGGCACGTTGTACTTCAGGATCAGGAACTCGGGCAGCAGACACACCGCCGTGATGTAGATGGCACCCACGGCCGTCAGGCGCAGCAGGATCTTGTCGATGTAGCGAGCCGTCTGGTCGCCGGGACGGATCCCGGGAATGAAGGCGCCGCTCTTCTTCAGGTTGTCGGCGGTTTCGCGGCTGTTGAACACCAGCGCCGTGTAGAAGAAGCAGAAAAACACGATGGCCGCAGCGTACAGCGCCACGTAGATCGGCTGACCGGGCGACAAGGCCGAAGCGAGGTCGCGCAACCAACGGGTCGATTCACCGGTGCTCACCCAGCTGACGATGGTGGTCGGCAACAGGATGATGGACGAGGCGAAGATGGGCGGGATCACACCGGCCATGTTCAGCTTCAGGGGCAAGTGCGACGACTGTCCGCCGTACACCTTGTTCCCGACCTGACGGCGCGCGTAGTTCACCAGAATCTTGCGCTGACCACGCTCGACGAACACCACGAAGTAGGTGACCAGGATCACCATGGCGATGATGAACAGCGACACCAGAATGTTCATGGCACCGGTGCGCACCAGTTCCAGCAGACCACCGATCGCCGAGGGCAGACCCGCGGCAATGCCGGCGAAGATGAGGATGGAGATACCGTTGCCCAGCCCTCGCTCGGTGATCTGCTCACCCAGCCACATCAGGAACATCGTGCCAGCCACCAGGCTGACCACGGCCGTGACCCGGAAAGCCATGCCGGGATCGATCACCAGGCCGGCCTGCCCTTCCAGCGCGAGAGCAATGCCCATGGCCTGGAAAATCGCCAGCCCCAATGTGCCGTAGCGGGTGTAGGCCGTGATCTTGCGACGACCCGCCTCGCCTTCCTTCTTCAACTGCTCAAAGCTCGGGACCACATAGGTCATCAGCTGCATGATGATCGATGCCGAGATGTACGGCATGATCCCCAGGGCAAAGACGGTGAAGCGCGAAAGCGCCCCGCCCGAGAACATGTTGAACAGGCTGAGAATGCCGCCGGCCTGACCTTTGAACAGCTGTTCCAGCTGCGCAGGATCGATGCCGGGCACAGGAATGTGTGCGCCGATGCGGTAAACCACCAAGGCCAGCAACAGGAACACCAGCCGGCGACGCAGGTCGCCGAACTTGCCCGTTTTGGCCAGGGTTGCGGAGCCAGTAGCCACAGATAGCCTTTGACTTGCGATCGGGATCAGGCCAGCGAGCCGCCAGCGGCTTCGATGGCGGCCTTCGCACCGGCGGTGGCACCGATGTCCTTGAGCTTCACGGCCCGGGCGATCTCACCGGTCTTGACCACCTTGACGCGCTTGGCAAGCTGCGCCACCAGACCCGCCTGCTTGAGCACCAGGATGTCGATCTCGGCGGCGTCGAGCGTGTTCAGGTCGGCCAGGGTCACTTCGGCGTTGAACTGCAGTTGTGCAGACTTGAAACCACGCTTGGGCAGACGGCGTTGCAGCGGCATTTGACCGCCCTCGAAACCGACCTTGTGGTAGCCGCCGGAGCGCGACTTCTGACCCTTGTGACCGCGACCGGCGGTCTTGCCCAGGCCGGAGCCGATGCCACGACCGACGCGACGCTTGGCGTGCTTGGCGCCCGCTGCGGGTTGAATGGTGTTGAGTTCCATGACGAATGAGTCCTCTTCGGTCGGGCGCTTACAGCACCTTCACCAGGTAGGCGATCTTGTTGATCATGCCGCGCACGGCGGGCGTGTCCTGCAGCTCGCTCACGCTGTTGAGCTTGCGCAGGCCCAGGCCGCGCACGGTGTCGCGGTGCGATTGCTTGGTGCCGATCGGGCTGCGCACCAGTTGAACCTTGACGGTGTTTTGAGTGGTCATGATCGTTCCCATCAGCCCAGGATCTCTTCAACCGACTTGCCACGCTTGGCGGCCACATCGGCGGGAGTCGTGGAGTTCTTCAGTGCGTCCAGCGTGGCGCGCACCAGGTTGTAGGGGTTGCTCGAGCCATGGCTCTTGGCCACGACGTCGGTGATGCCCAGCACTTCGAACACGGCACGCATCGGGCCGCCGGCGATGATGCCGGTCCCCTTGGCGGCGGGCAGCATCATGACGTTGGATGCGCCGTGCTCGCCGTGCACCGCGTGGTGCAGGGAGCCGCTCTTGAGCGACACCTTGATCATGTTGCGGCGGGCCTGCTCCATGGCCTTCTGGACAGCCACAGGCACCTCGCGGGCCTTGCCCTTGCCCATGCCGACGCGGCCGTCGCCATCACCGACCACGGTCAGTGCGGCGAAACCGAGGATGCGACCACCCTTGACCACCTTGGTCACCCGGTTGATCGCGATCATCTTCTCGCGCAGGCCGTCGTCGTTGCCTTCGTTTTTCACGTTTGCCGTAAATTTAGCCATTTTGTGGTTCCCGTCTGATCAGAACTGCAGACCGGCTTCACGAGCCGCATCGGCGAGGGCCTTGACACGGCCGTGGTAGGCAAAACCGGAGCGGTCGAAGGCGACCTTCTCGATACCGGCGGCCTTCGCCTTCTCGGCGATGCGCTTGCCGATCAGCGCGGCAGCGGCGGCGTTGCCACCCTTGCCCGCCCCGCCGATCTGGGCGCGCACTTCGGCTTCTGCCGTCGAAGCGGAAGCCAGCACCTGGGCGCCGTCGCCGGAGATGACGTTGGCGTAGATGTGCAGGTTGGTGCGGTTCACGGTCAGGCGAACGGCACCTTGCTGTGCAATGCGGATGCGCGTCTGACGGGCCCGGCGCAGGCGTTGCTCTTTTTTGGTCAACATGATCCTGGTCCTTACTTCTTCTTGGTTTCCTTGATCACAACCTTCTCATCCGCATAGCGGATACCCTTGCCTTTGTAGGGCTCGGGCGGGCGCACGGCGCGCACTTCGGAAGCGATCTGGCCCACGCGCTGACGGTCAGCGCCCTTGATGACGATTTCCGTCGGCGTCGGTGTTTCCACCTTGATGCCCGCAGGCATCTCGAACTCCACCGGGTGCGAAAAGCCCACGTTCAGGTTGAGCTTGGCGCCCTGGGCCTGGGCCTTGTAACCCACGCCGATCAGCGACAGCTTCTTCTCGAAGCCCTTGCTCACACCGTTGACCATGTTGTTCACCAGCTGACGCATGGTGCCCGACATGGCGTTGGCTTCGCGGGATTCGTTCACCGGGGTGAACGACAGCGAACCCGCGTTGTTTTCCACCTTGACCAGCGCGTTCTGCGCCAGCGCCAGGGCGCCGAGGGCCCCCTTGACGTTGATCAGGTCGTCTTTGACGGCTACTTCCACCCCAGCGGGGACGGCGACCGGTTGCTTACCAATACGTGACATTTCAGTTGCTCCTCAATGCCCGCATCAGGCGACGTAGCACAGCACTTCGCCACCGACGCCGGTAGCACGCGCCTTGCGATCGGTCATCACGCCCTTGGGGGTGGTGACGATGGCCACACCGAGGCCGTTCTGGACCTGGGGCAGGGCATCACGGCCGCGGTAGATGCGCAGACCGGGCTTGCTCACGCGCTCGATGCGCTCGATGACGGGACGACCGGCGTAGTACTTCAGAGCGATCTGGAGTTCGCTCTTGCCACCTTCGTTGGTCACCTTGAAACCGTCGATGTAACCCTCGTCCTTCAGGACCTGGGCGATCGCGGCCTTGACTTTGGATGCCGGCATCGACACGGAGGCTTTTTCAACCATCTGCGCGTTGCGGATGCGGGTCAACATGTCGGCGATAGGATCACTCATGCTCATTTGTGGTTCTCCCAGGGCTTACCAGCTGGCTTTGGTGATGCCGGGAATTTCACCGGCAAACGCCATTTCACGGACCTTGGCGCGGGCCAGGCCGAAGTAGGCAAAGGTGCCACGCGGACGACCGGTGATCTCGCAGCGGTTGCGCTGGCGGGTCGGGTTCGCGTTGCGGGGCAGCTTCTGCAGCGCCAGGCGGGCGGCGTCGCGCGCTTCGTCGCTTTGCTTGGCGTCGTTGGCGGTTGCCTTCAGCTCGGTGTATTTCTTGGCGAACTTGGCGGCGAGTTTCTCGCGCTTGATTTCGCGTTGGAGTAGTGCTTGTTTAGCCACGCGCCACCTCAGTTCTTGAACGGGAAACGGAAACCAGCCAGCAGAGCCTTGCACTCTTCGTCGGTCTTGGCGGTTGTCGTGATGCTGATGTTCAGGCCGCGCAGGGCATCGACCTTGTCGTACTCGATCTCGGGGAAGATGATCTGTTCTTTGACGCCGATGTTGTAGTTGCCACGGCCGTCAAAAGCCTTGCCCGAAATGCCGCGGAAGTCGCGCACGCGGGGCAGGGCCACGGTGACGAAACGGTCCAGGAACTCGTACATGCGGGCGCCACGCAGGGTGACCATACAGCCGATGGGCTGCTGCTCGCGGATCTTGAAACCTGCGATGGCCTTCTTGGCCTTGGTCACGACCGGCTTCTGACCAGCGATCTTGGTCAGGTCGCCCACAGCGTTGTCCATGACCTTCTTGTCGGCCACCGCTTCGCTCACGCCCATGTTCAGGGTGATCTTGGTGATGCGCGGCACTTCCATGGCCGACTTGTAGCCGAACTTCTCGATCAGGCTCGGCGCGACTTTGTCGCGGTAGATTTCAGCAAAGCGTGTCATGTTCAGGCCACCTTGATTTCTTCGCCGCTGGACTTGAAGACGCGCACCTTCTTGCCGTCCGCCAGGAGCTTGACGCCCACGCGATCGGCCTTGCCCGTGGCGCCATTGAAGATGGCGACGTTGGACTGGTGGATCGGCATGGTTTTTTCCACGATGCCACCGGTCACACCCTTCATGGGGTTGGGCTTGGCGTGCTTCTTGACGATGTTCACACCCTCGACGACCAGCTTGCTGTCGTCGAAGCGGCTGAGCACCTTGCCACGCTTGCCCTTGTCGCGGCCAGCGATCACGATGACTTCGTCACCACTACGAATCTTGTTCATGATGATTCCTCAGAGAACCTCGGGCGCCAGGGACACGATCTTCATGAACTTCTCGGTGCGCAGTTCACGCGTGACCGGGCCGAAGATGCGGGTGCCAATGGGCTCCAGCTTGGCGTTGAGCAGCACGGCGGCGTTGCCGTCGAACTTGATCAGGGCGCCGTCCTGACGACGGATGCCCTTGGCGGTGCGGACCACCACAGCGTTGTACACCTCGCCTTTTTTGACGCGGCCACGGGGCGCTGCTTCCTTGATGCTGACTTTGATGACATCGCCCACGCTGGCATAGCGGCGCTTGGAGCCGCCCAGCACCTTGATGCACATCACGGACTTGGCACCCGTGTTGTCAGCAACATCGAGTCGAGATTGCGTTTGGATCATTTGATTTAAGTCCCAACTTGAATCCTGCCAGCCACCATGGCCAACAACGATCAGTCTTGGGCCCGTCGTGGCTGAATGAATGGCCTGCTGGCCGGTTTCACCCCGCGTCGGTTGGGCAGATAACTTCGCCTTTTTACAGCGAAGCTGCTGATTATTGCACCGCCGCGCCGGACTGTCAACCGCCGCTACCGATCCGGTGGCAGAACGGGCTCGCAGGAAGGCCCAGGCCGCTGCGGCTCGCCCATGGGCAAGGCTTGCACCAACGGGCCCGGTGCACGCCGTGTCGCGGCCGTACAACATGCCCCTGCCAGCTGGCGGGCACCGGGAGCGCGCCGGGCGTTCTGCGAAGATACCGCCCGGTCGCACCTTTGCGCCTCAGCCAGAACCCGAGCCAGCGACATGAACACCTTCTCCTCACACCCCATGGTCACCTTCATCGGCGGCGGCAACATGGCCAGCGCCATCATCGGGGGACTGATCCGCCAAGGACACCCCACCAGCGCCCTCCAGGTGGTCGAGCCCTGGGACGAACAGCGCGCGAAGCTGGTGCAGCAGTTCGCGGGCCTGGCCGTTTTGGCGGCGGCTGATGCCGGCCTGCAAGCGTCCGACCTGGTGGTCTGGGCCGTCAAGCCCCAGACCTTCAAGGAAGCCGCAGCCGCCGTCCGCCCCCACGTGGCTGGCGCCCTGCACCTGAGCGTGGCGGCGGGCATCACCAGCGACAGCATCGCCAGCTGGCTGGGCAGCGAACGCGTCGTGCGCGCCATGCCCAACACCCCGGCCCTGGTCGGCCTGGGCATGACCGGTCTGATGGCGCGCGCCACCGTCAGCGCCGACGACAAAGCCCTGGTCGAGCGCGTGGTGCGGACCACCGGTGAGCTGGTGTGGGTGAGCGTGGAGAACGACCTCGACGCCGTGACCGCGATCTCGGGTTCGGGTCCGGCCTATGTGTTCTTCTTCCTCGAAGCCATGCGCGACGCCGGCACCCGCATGGGCCTGGCGCCCGAGGTGGCCTACCAGCTGGCCGTCGGCACCTTCGTCGGCGCCGCGACGCTCGCCCAGCGATCCGATGACCCGCCCCAAGTGTTGCGCGAGCGCGTCACCTCCAAAGGTGGCACGACCTACGCCGCCATCACCTCGATGGAGGCGTCGGACATGAAGGCGCTGTTCGAAAAAGCCCTGGTCGCGGCGCAGGTCCGCGCCGCCGAACTGGGCACCGAATTCGGCAAGTGAACCAGCGCAGGGCGTTTCGCCGCCGGGTCGCCCCAAGGCGAAACAGCCCCCGGGGGGGCAGCGATTCGCGCAGCGGTGGAGCGTGGGTGCTCATATGCCCATCACGGTACCCACAAACACCGTGAAACCCAGCCAGTGGTTCTGGCGGAAGGCCTTGAAGCAGCCGTCGCGCGTGCGGTCCCTGATCAGCCGCCAGTGCCAGACCACCTGGGCCAACGCCATCACCAGCATGGCACCCCAGATCACCGGGTTCACCTGGCCCCAGAGCACGGCGGTCCAGCTGCCCAGGAACACCAAGTAGAAGCCCACGATGGCGGGCACATCGGCATCGCCCAGGGTGATGGCCGAGGTCTTCATGCCAATGCGCAGATCGTCATCGCGATCCACCATGGCGTACTCGGTGTCGTAGGCCAGCACCCAGAACAGGTTGCCCGCCATCAGCGCCCAGGCCTGCCAGGGCACTGCCTCGGTCACCGCGGAAAACGCCATCGGAATGCCAAAACTAAAGGCCACGCCCAGCACCGCCTGCGGCATGGAGACGTGGCGCTTGGCATACGGGTAGATCAGCGACAGCACCAGGCCCAGCACCGACCAGGCGATGGTCGCAGTGTTGGTGGTCAGCACCAGCAGAAAGGCCGCGAAGGCCAGCACGGCACCGACCAGCAACGCCTCCCGGGTACCGACGCGGCCGCTGGTCACCGGCCGCTGCGCGGTGCGCTTGACGTGTTTGTCGAAGTCGCGGTCGGCCACGTCGTTGACGCAGCAGCCCGCGCTGCGCATGAGCACGGTGCCGGCCACGAACACGGCCACCAGGTGCCAGCCGGGAAAGCCGCCGGCCGCGACCCACAGGGCCGACAGCGAGGGCCAGAGCAGCAGCAACCAGCCCGCCGGGCGGTCCCAGCGGATCAGGTCGAGATAGAGCGCGAACTTAGTCTTCAAGGAGAGCGCGCAGCATCCACGCGGTCTGCTCGTGCACCGTCAGACGCTGGGTCAGCAGGTCGGCGGTCGGTTCGTCGCTGGCTTTGTCCACCAGCGGGAACAGTTCGCGCGCGGTGCGCGCCACGGCCTCGTGTCCTTTGACGAGGATGGCGACCATCTCCAGCGCCTTGGGTGGTGTGGCCGGCGCATCGGGCACGGTGCTGAGCTTGCCGAACTGCGCATAACTGCCCGGCGCGACATGACCCAGCGAGCGGATGCGTTCGGCGATCGGGTCCACCGCGTTCCACAGTTCGGTGTACTGGGCCATGAACATCGCGTGCAGCGAGTTGAACATGGGCCCGGTCACGTTCCAGTGGAAGTTGTGCGTGGTCAGGTAGAGGGTGTAGGTGTCAGCCAGCAGCCTGGACAGGCCGGCCGCGATGGCGGCGCGGTCCTTGTCGCCGATGCCGATCTGGATGGCGGACTTGGAAGCGGACTTGTTCGGGTTCTTGGCCATGGACAGGACTCCGGTGAGGTTGAGGAACAGCCAGTTTAGGCAGCCGTTCAGGACAAACGCCTGGCGCCGGGCAACTCGCAGGCGTAAATGGCGTTGCGCAGTTCGGCGATGGCTTCGTAGCGGGTGAAGCTGCGCCGCCAGGCCAGCACCACGCGCCGGGTGGGCGGATCGCCGTCGAACGGCAGGTACCGCACCAGGGCCTCGTCGTCACGGTCCCGGGCGGCGGCGGCCGTACCTTCTATGGCCGAGCGCGGCACCGACAGGCGCGGCACGAGGGTCACCCCCATACCGGCGGCCACCATGTGCTTGATGGTTTCGAGCGACGAACCCTCGAAACTCTTGCGGATGCCTTCGGTGTCGTTGGAGAACCGTGCGAACTCGGGACAGACTTCGAGCACGTGGTCGCGAAAGCAGTGTCCGGTACCGAGCAACAGCATGGTCTCGCTCTTGATCTGCTCGGTGGTGATCGCCTTGTGCCTGGCCAGCGGATGGTTGGCGGGCACGGCGGCCATGAAGGGTTCGTCGTACAGCGGCGCGATCGCCAGGTTGGTGTCCGGGAACGGCTCGGCCAGGATGGCGCAGTCGATTTCACCCAGCCGCAGCTGCTCCAGCAACCGCACGGTGAAGTTCTCCTGCAGCATCAGCGGCATCTGCGGCGTGCGCTCGATCACCTGGCGCACCAGGTTGGGCAGCAGGTAGGGACCGATGGTGTAGATCACACCCAGCCGCAGCGGGCCGGCCAGCGGGTCCTTGCCGCGCTTGGCGATCTCCTTGATCGCCGCGGCCTGCTCCAGCACGGTCTGGGCCTGGCGCACGATCTCTTCGCCCAGCGGCGTGACAGCGATCTCGCTGGCGTTGCGCTCGAAGATCTTGAGCTCCAGTTCCTCTTCGAGCTTCTTGATCGCGACCGACAACGTGGGCTGCGAGACGAAGCAGGCTTCGGCCGCCTTGCCGAAGTGCCGTTCGCGGGCGACGGCCACGATGTACTTGAGTTCGGTCAATGTCATGGCGCTATTTTGCTCCCCCCGCGCCGCCTGCGGCGTCACCCCCCAGGGGGCGGCACTGGCGGCCCGGCGAAGCCGGTTCTACGGTGCCCTGAACAAACTTCCCTTCCGGCGCGGCGCACCTGCTTCGAGGATGCGGTGGAGCCGTGTCAATAACGGGTCACTCGCATCGCCCCCTGGGGGGGTGACGCCGCAGGCGGCGCGGGGTGAGGTCAGGCTTTCAAATACTCAGCCTTGGTGCCCAGCCAGCGGCTCACGTGCCGCTCGGCCGCTTCGGGGAAACGGTTCAGCATCGCGGTCGCCGCGGTACGCGCCCATTCGAGCAGGTGGGAGTCTGTCGCCAGGTCGGCAAAACGCAGCAGCGACGCGCCGGACTGGCGGGCGCCGAGGAATTCGCCCGGACCGCGGATCTCCAGGTCTCGCCGGGCAATTTCAAAGCCGTCGTCGGTTACTGCCATGGCCTTGAGCCGCTCGCGCGCCGTCTCGCCGAGGCGACCGCCCTCGTTCGGGGTGTACAGAAGCACACAGGCGGACGCGGCGGCACCGCGCCCCACCCGGCCCCGCAGCTGGTGCAGCTGCGACAGGCCGAAGCGCTCGGCATGTTCGATGACCATCAGCGAGGCGTTGGGCACGTCCACGCCGACCTCGATCACCGTGGTGGAGACCAGAACGCCCATCTGGCCGCCGCTGAACAGGCTCATCACCGCCTTCTTCTCGGCCACCGGCATGCGCGAATGCAGCAGGCCGACCAGCACGCCAGGGAGCAATTGGCTCAGCTCAGCGTGCGTTGCGGTCGCGTTGGACAGGTCGACCGCCTCGCTCTCCTCGATCAGCGGGCAGACCCAGTAGACCTGCCGGCCCTCGGCCACCTGCGCGTGGATGCGTTCGATCACCTCGTGGCGGCGGCTGTCGGAGACCACCTTGGTCACGATGGGCGTGCGACCGGGCGGCAGTTCGTCGATGGTGGAGACATCGAGGTCGGCGTAGTAACTCATCGCCAAGGTTCTGGGAATCGGCGTGGCCGACATCATCAGCAGATGCGGTTCGCCCGCGCCCAGCTCGGCGCCACCCATCTTCGACCGCAGCGCCAGCCGCTGCGCCACGCCGAAGCGGTGCTGCTCGTCGATGATGGCCAGCGCCAGGTGCTTGAACTGCACCTGGTCCTGAATCACGGCGTGGGTGCCGACCACCAGCGCGGCCTCGCCGCTGGCGATGAGTTCGAGCATCTCCGTGCGCTGCTTTTTCTTCTGGCTGCCGGTAAGCCAGGCGACGCGCTTGCCCAGGGGCGCGAGCAGCGGCTCCAGCCAGCCAATCAGCTTGGCAAAGTGCTGCTCGGCCAGGATTTCGGTCGGCGCCATCAGCGCGCACTGCCAGCCGCTGTCGATGGTGATCGCTGCGGCCAACGCGGCCACCACGGTCTTGCCCGAACCCACATCGCCCTGCAGCAGCCGGTGCATGGGCACCTGGCGCTGCAGGTCGCGCGCGATCTCTTGGCCCACGCGGCGCTGGGCATGGGTGAGCGCAAACGGCAAGGTGGCGAGCAACTGTTCGTGCAGCCCCCCGGCCGATGTTTGCAGCGATGGCGCCCGCAGCGCATCGCGCTCGCGTTTGGCCTGCAGCTGCGAGAGCTGCTGCGCCAGCAGCTCCTCGGCCTTCAGGCGCTGCCAGGCCGGGTGGCTGCGGTCTTCCAGCGCCGCCAGCGACACATCCGGCCCCGGGTGGTGCAGGCATTGCAGCGCCTGGCGCAGCGGCATGAGCGGGGCGCGCAGCCCGCGCAAGCTGTCCTGCAGCGAGGTCAGCACCGGCTGCGGCAGGGTTTCGCTCAGGTCGGCGCGTTGGAGGCCACTCACCACCGCCTTGCGCAGGTAGGCCTGGGGCAGCTGGGCGCTGGTGGGGTAGACCGGGGTCAGAGACTCGGGCAGTTCGCCGCCAGCTGTGTGGAAGGCCGGGTGCATCATGGTCTTGCCCATGAAGCCGCCGCGCACTTCGCCGCGCACGCGCACCCGCGCGCCGATCGCCAGCGTCTTCTGGTGCGACGGGTAAAAGCTGAAGAAGCGCAGGGTGCAGCTGTCGCTGCCGTCGTCGATCTTCACCAGCAGCTGGCGGCGCGGCCGGTAGGTGATGTCCTGGTGCGTGACGGTGCCCTCGATCTGCACCACCTCGCCTTCGCGCGCTTCACGCAGGGTGACGATGCGGGTTTCGTCCTCGTAGCGCAGCGGCAGGTGCAGCGCCAGGTCGATGTCGCGCACCAGCCCAAGCTTGTGCAGGGCCTTCTGCGGGGCAGAGAGTTCCTTGCGCGGGGCGGTGGAAGGGGCGTCGGACATGGGACAATTCTGCCTATACTTCCATCCATATCTTCACTTGGAACGGGTCCTGTCCGGCCCTCAAGCAGCATGTCCGAATCGCATCCCATCCCTGCGCGCGCCTTCACCGTCGCCGACTTCGACTTCCACCTCCCCGAAGACCTCATCGCCCAGCACCCGGCGCCCGAGCGCAGCGCCTCGCGCCTGCTCGACGGCACTTTGCCGCAGCCGGCGGACCGCATCTTCCGCGACCTGCCTGGCCTGCTGCAGCCGGGCGACCTGCTGGTGTTCAACGACACCCAGGTCGTGAAGGCGCGCATCTTTGGCCAGAAGGCCAGCGGCGGCCAGCTGGAACTGCTGATCGAGCGCGTGCTGTTGCCGCACGAGGCGCTGGACGGCTCACCGAACGAAGTGGTCGGCCACCTGCGCGTGAGCAAGAAGCCGGTGCCGGGCGGGCGCCTGCACCTGGCGGGCGGTCTGCAGGGCGGCGGCTTCGACGCGGTGTTCATCGGCCGCTGGCCCGACGAACAGGGCCAGCTGTTCCGCCTGCGCCTGGAAGGCCCGGCCGGCGAAGACCCGTACACGTTGATGGCGCGCCACGGTCACGTGCCGCTGCCCCCTTACATCACCCACAGCGACGATGCCGAGGACGAGCGCCGCTACCAGACCGTGTTCGCCCGGGTGCCCGGCGCCGTGGCCGCCCCCACCGCCGCGTTGCACTTCGACGAGGGCGTGCTCGCCGCGCTGGACACGCGCGGCGTGCAGCGCGCCAGCGTGACGCTGCACGTGGGCGCCGGCACCTTCGCGCCCATGAAGACCGAGCGCATCGACGAGCACGTGATGCACCACGAGCGCTACGCGATCCCGCCCGCGACGGTTCAGGCGATCGAGGCTTGCCGCGCGCGCGGCGGCCGCGTGGTGGCTGTGGGCACGACCACCGTGCGCACGCTGGAGAGCTGGGCGAAAACCGGCGCACTGCAGGGTGACACCAACATCTTCATCACGCCGGGTTTCGAATTCCGCGTGGTCGATGTGCTGATCACCAACTTCCACCTGCCCAGGAGCACGCTGATGATGCTGGTGAGTGCCTTCGCCGGCCACGAACCCATCATGGCGCTCTACCGCCACGCCGTGGCGCAGCGCTACCGCTTTTTCAGCTACGGCGATGCGATGCTGCTGGCGCGTCGCATCGCCTGAGCATCAGGCCGACAGATCGACAAAGACGCGGCCGCCCGCCACCTTCACCGGCCAGCGCTTGACCGCCTCGGTGCAAGGCGCCAGCGTGGCGGCGCCGGTGCGGATGTCAAAGCGCCCCTGATGGAACGGACATTCGATCTCGAAGCCTTCGAGAAAGCCCTCGCACAGCCTGGCGTTGCCGTGGGTGCACAGGTTGTCGGTGGCGAACACCTGCCCCTCCTGCAGATAGAGCGCGATGTCGTGCCCCGAAGGCGCGACCGGAATGCCGGCGCCTTCGAACAGATCGGCCTCGGCGGCCACGTCGGTCCAGTTGCTCACGAAATTGCTCCTGCATGGTCAAAGTCATGTCCGGCGCGAAATGCCTGTCCGGGGATGCGGTGGAACCGGCTCTGCCGGGCCACTCGCATCGCCCCCTTTGAGGGGGTGACGCCGCAGGCGGCGCAGGGGTGGGCCTATATCGGATAGATGATGGAGTTCGGGATCATTTCGCTGTCGTAGATGCACAGGCGCTGGGCGAACTTCAGGCCGTCGGGCGTCTTCGCCACGATGTCGAGGTAACGCCCGACGTTGAACACCGTGCTCGGCCCGTCGAGCTTGGTGCGAAAGACCGCGTAGTTGGCCTCGCAGTGCAGGCGGTTCTGCCCGTCGATCTGGCGCACGACCGGCGCACCCACGACGTGCCGCTGGTAGTACGGGTCGTGGAACAGCGTCTCCTTGATGCCGTAAACACGGTCGCGCAACATGGCCTGGCTGTCGAAGGCCAGCGTGGCCAGCGGAAAGCCGCGCTCGTGGTTCTCGCGCGGCTGCAGCTTGTAGACGCCGTCCGCCGTGAAGAAGGTCGGCCACAGGTCCCAGTCGCCGCCGTCGACGGCGGAGGCGTAGTCGCTGTAGAGCGTCTGCAGGGCCTGGAAGGTCTCGAAGTCGAGCGCGTTCATGCGGCACCGCCTTCCGGCGGCAAACCCGCCCGCCGGGCCGCACCAAGGGAAGGTGGCGCCCCCTCGGGGGGCTGAGCGCCACACGCAGTGGGCGAACGTGGGGGCTCTGGACCTTCCATCACCTTGCGCCAGTACGCGTACATCCCGCGGATCAGGGTTTCGGTCACCATGTGGTCGGTCTCGCCCACCTCGCGCCCGCCCAGTTCGGCCAGCGCGCGGTGCTGCGGCTTGCTGTCAAACGCCTGCTGCGAGAACTCGATCACCTCGCCGTCGTCGGCGCTCACGAAACCGGCCGGGCCGAACAGGTTGGCCTGGCGAAGGCGGCGCTCGGTCATCTCGGACGTGTCGTCCGCGAAGCCGAAGTGCGTCCACACAAAATCGAAAGCGCCGTGGCCGTCGGGCTGGATGTGGCGCGTGCTCACGCTGTTGACCTGTTGCTGGAAGATCACACTGGGGAACAGCGTGGTCATCACCGCCGTGGGAACTTGAACCCCCACGCTCGGCACTTTGTGTCCTTCGCTGCCCCCCGAGGGGGCGCCCGGCGCCTTGGGGCGGCCCGGCGGCGCCGGCTCTTGTTCTCCCAGCTGCCACCAGGGCTCGGGCACGATGTCCAGGAAGCGCGGGTCTTCGAGCTGCATGCGCTCCTTGAAGCTGGACACCTGCGTCACCTGCGCCGCCTGGCCACTGGCCTGGCCCATGCTGCCGCGGGTGGACACCATCACGGCATGGCGGTGGTGCGCGTCCATGCGCAGCTCGCTCTGGTTGTCGGCGCGCCAGAGGCCGAAGGTGACGAACCAGGTGTGCAGCAGGCCCGGGTGGTACGGGTCCTTGATGTTCTCCTGCATCAGCTTCCAGTTGCCCGGGATGCGCTGGCGGTTGTAGCCCAGGATGGTGAGCTTGCGGCCGTTGAACAGGCGGTCGAAGTAGCGCAGGATGGTCGGGCCCATGTAGTCTTCGAGCGACTCGACGCCGTGGTCGAAGCTGGCGAACACCACGCCGCCGCGCACCGCCACCTTGAGCTTGGTGAGCGCATGGTCCCTGGGGTTGAAATCGGCCGGCATGCCGCCGTTGACCTTGCCGTCCTGCCGCACGCCGCGGCGGAACGGCACGCCCTGCAAATCACCATTGGGCGCGTAGCTCCACTGGTGGTAGGGGCAGACGAACTCGGTCTGGTTGCCGTGGCGCTTGCGGCAGAAGCGCATGCCGCGGTGCGCGCAGACGTTCTCCACCACGTGGATCTGCCCGTCGGCCGCGCGGGTCATGATCACCGAGCGCTCGCCGACCACGGTGCGCTTGAAGTCACCCGTGTTCGGGATCTCGGCCTCCAGACCGACATAACACCAGTGGCCCTTGTAGAAAAAGCGGTCGAGCTCGCGCTGGTGGCGCTGCTCGTCGGTGTAGACGGCAAACGGAATGCGGCTGCTGCCGCCGCCCTCCCAGTGCAGGGCGTCGGGGGATGCGGACATGGTTTGTCTCCGGATCGGTTCTGGTGCCCCGCATGATCGTGGCCCACCCCCCCATCCGGCAATCCAATGGTGGTGATACGCTGTATTCACGTCATGAATGTGAACCGCCATGAAGCTGCACGAACTCGACCTCAACCTGCTGCTCGTCTTCGACCGCCTCGCACAGGACGGTCGTGTCTCGCGCGTGGCCGAATCGCTGGGCCTGAGCCAGCCGGCGGTGAGCAATGCGCTGCGGCG
This sequence comes from uncultured Hydrogenophaga sp., assembly GCA_964428045.1. GTDB lineage: Bacteria > Pseudomonadota > Gammaproteobacteria > Burkholderiales > Burkholderiaceae_C > Hydrogenophaga. Next base: position 21,798 of record CAYRWN010000029.1, read on the forward strand.
CCTGCGCGATGCGCTGGGCGACGAACTCTTCGTGCGCACCCCGGCCGGCATGGCGCCCACGCCGTATGCGCAACAACTCGCCGCTCCCGTGGCAGCGGCGCTTCAAGGCCTGCAGGGGGCACTCCATGTGCAAGCCTCCTTCGACCCGGCGCGCAGCGAACGCTGCTTCAACCTGGCCATGAGCGACGTGGGCGAGATCTACTTCCTGCCGGTGCTCATGGACGCCCTGGCACGCGAGGCCCCGGGCATCACCCTGCGCTGCCTGCCGGTGGCCGACACCACCTTGCGCGAGCAGATGGCCGCCGGTCGGGTGGACCTGGCCCTGGGCTCGCTGCCGCAGTTGCAGGCCGGCTTTTTCCAGCAGACGCTGTTCCGCCAACGCTACGTGGCGTTGATGCGGCGGGGTCACCCGCTGTCGGCGCGTCAGGCGGTCAGCGCCGCGCAGTACCGACAGGCCGCCCATGTGCGGGTGGTTTCGGCGGGCACCGGACATGGACAGGTGGAGGCAACCCTCGACCGCCTGGGGATCGCTCGCGCGGTGCAGCTGACCGTCCCGCACTACGTGGCGCTCGGTCATGTGCTGGCCAGGGCCGATCTGCTGGCCACGGTGCCCGAGCGCCTGGCCGAGCGCATGCTGGAACCCCACCGGCTGGTGGCGCTGCCGCTCACGTTGAAGCTTCCGGTCAGCACCATCGCCCAGCTCTGGCACAGCCACCTGCACCGCGACGCTGGGCACCAATGGCTGCGCGGCCTGATCGCGCGGCACTTTGGCCCGGACGCGGCCACCGCGCAGGAATGACCACGGCTGTGGCCAAAATGCCCATCGGTGTGGGCGAACTCCGAAACCGCATGCCTTGCATTGCGAACCGGCCCGACCACGACCGGGAGGACGGCAGAATCGCGCCTGCTTGATCCGTCCTTTCTTGCAGGTGTCCTGTGGTTGAAATGCTGCTTCGTATGGTCTTTGCCTTGCTCTTGTCGCTGAGCCTCGCGGTGCTCTTTGCCTGGGGCTGGGACCGTTCCGACGTCTGACCGGAAAGCGCAGCCCCCCGCCTGCTGACCTCGTCCAGCGCCCTGCCACGGCGCTGAGTTTCCGCGGCGCTCAACACCTCCGCGAAAGCCCGTGCAGGCGGCTTGCCCAGCTTTCCTCTCATCCTGAAAGCCTGCACGAGGTAGCGCCTGCCCGCACCAGGCGTTGCAGACTCCCGCGAGCGACCCGGTGTCGCAGATTGCGACAGGCTGGGGCCGCTTTGACCCACATCAACCGTGGGCCCGGGGTCACTGCCAGCCTGCCCACCTGTCATCACCCATGTCCGGGGAATGCACCATAAACCGCAGTGTCCTGCTCGTCGTTTCCGCCATGCTGGCGACTTCCGCCCGGGGCCAAAGGCCCCGGCGGACTGCCCCCATTGGCCCGGCCTGGCGCGATGCCGCCGCCAAATGCAAAAGCGTCAAAGGCGCCCAGCAGCAGCTGACCGCCACCGTCATGGCCGGTTCCAGCCCCTGCGAGAGCCACTGGCATGGCAGGGTCGGTGGCCTGGCCATGCCGCCGAACAAGGTGGCGATCGTCGAGGTTGAAGCCGCCCGGCCGGTGGCGTGGATCCTGGTCATGGAGCCCGTCGTCAACAACTGACGTTGCGGGCGCTGGCGGGGCAGGCTCGGCGACAATCGCCGCCATGCTCCAGTTCGACGTTCTCAAGACCGAAGGCCACGCCCGCCGTGGCCGCCTCACCCTCAACCACGGCGTGGTCGAGACCCCCATCTTCATGCCCGTGGGCACCTACGGTACCGTCAAGGGCGTCACGCCCGCGAGCCTGGAGGACATGGGCGCCCAGATCATCCTGGGCAACACCTTCCACCTCTGGATGCGCCCTGGTCAGGAAGTGATGAAAAGCTTCGGCGGCCTGCACGGTTTCGAGAAGTGGCACAAGCCCATCCTCACCGACTCGGGCGGCTTCCAGGTTTGGTCGCTCGGTGCCATGCGCAAGATCACCGAGGAAGGCGTGCACTTCGCCAGCCCGGTCAACGGCGACAAGCTGTTCATGTCGCCCGAGGTCAGCATGCAGATCCAGACCGGGCTGAACAGCGACATCGTCATGCAGCTCGACGAGTGCACGCCTTACGAGACCAACGGCCACCTGACCACCGAGGCCGAGGCGCGCAAGAGCATGGAAATGAGCCGCCGCTGGGCGGTGCGCTCCAAGGACGAATTTGCGCGGCTGGAGAACCCCAACGCGCTGTTCGGCATCGTGCAGGGCGGCATGTTCGAGCACCTGCGCCAGGAGTCGCTGGAAGCGCTGGTCGAGATGGACTTCCCCGGCTACGCCATCGGCGGCGTCAGCGTGGGCGAGCCCAAGGAACAGATGCTGCAGATCATGGCGCACACGCCGCACCGCCTGCCCGCCCACAAGCCGCGCTACCTGATGGGCGTGGGCACGCCGGAAGACCTGGTCGAGGGCGTGGCCTGCGGCGTCGACATGTTCGACTGCGTCATGCCCACGCGCAACGCGCGCAACGGCACACTGTTCACGCGCCATGGCGACCTGAAGATCCGCAACGCGCGCCACAAGACCGACCACCAGCCGCTGGACGCCACCTGCACCTGCTACGCCTGCGCGGGCAAGGCCGGCGTGAGCTGGGCCGACGGCGGGCGCGACGGTTTTTCCCGCGCCTACCTGCACCACCTGGAACGCTGCGCCGAAATGCTGGGCCCGATGCTGTCCACCATCCACAACCTGCACTATTACCTGAACCTGATGCAGGAGGTGCGCGCCGCGCTGGACGCCGGCCGCTTCGAGGCCTTCCGCCAGCAGTTCAAGGCCGACCGCGCGCGCGGCGTCTGAGCCCTCCTCTCGGACCCGCCATGCCGCTGTTCACCCGCGCCCTGCTGCCAATGGCCCTGATCGCCGGCCTGGCCGGCTGCGCCAGCCGGGTGGACCCGATGGCCATCACCGAAGGCCAGTCGCCGGTGCGGCTGCAGAACCGGCTGTTGCTGACCCCGGCCAACGGTGGCCAGCGCATCGCCCCGGGCGACCTGAAGGCGGGCGACATCATCCTGTCCAACACCGCCGGCCTCGTGTCCATGGGCATCCGCGCGCTGACGGTGGCACCGGTCAGCCACGCCTCGCTCTACCTGGGCGACGACCGCGTGGCCGAGGCCGTGGGCGCGGGCGTGCGCATCCGCCCCGTGGCCGATTTCATGGCCGACGAATCGACCATCGTCGCCTTCCGCCACCCGGGCCTGAACCCCGAGCACGCAGAGGCGATGCGCCGCTTCGCGGCCCAGCACGACGGCAAGAAATACAACGCCTTCGGCATCGTGCTGCAGGCGCCCTTCACCCTGCAGCGCCAGTACTGCGAGCTGCCGCTGATCCCCGGCCTGGTGCGCGACTTCTGCATCCGTGGCCTGGCCGCCATCCAGCTCGGCGCCGCGCGCAACGACCGATTCTTCTGCTCGCAGTTCGTGCTGGAGGCCTACCAGCAGGCAAAGCTGCCGCTGACCAGCGCCGACCCGCTGCTGGTCAGCCCGGCCGACCTGCTGCACATGCGCGAAGGCGACGTGCCCTCGGTGCGCACCGAGCAGGCCCTGCTCTACGTCGGCCACCTCAAGGCCGGACCGACGGCGGTGGAAACCGAGGTCGCGGCACGACAGCCGGACTGACTCTCGAGAGCGCCGCAACGAGCCTCTTGGCGCCAACGCGTGGGGGTCAAGGAATTCAGCGCCGGGCCGCCCCAAGCTGAATTCGCGCCCCCCCTGGGGGGCAGCGACCCGCGCAGCGGCGGAGCGTGGGGGTCAAGGAATTCAGCGCCGGGCCGCCCCAAGCTGAATTCGCGCCCCCCTGGGGGGGCAGCGACCCGCGCAGCGGCGGAGCGTGGGGGTCAATTCCCGACATGCATGGTGAACACCGCGCCATTGTTCAGGCGGCAGGTTCCCGTGCCCAGCGTGGCCGAGTTCATCGAATACTGGCAGCTGAGATAACCCCCGCGGTTGCCCGCGCCGTTGGCCACGCCCTCGCGCGACGAGCCGGCCTTGCGCGTGGCTTCGCCCACGAAGCTCTCGCCGTGGATGTTCGCGTTGAAGGTGCCGCGGCCGTGCAGGTCGTTGGTGACGCTGGCGTTGATGACGCCGTAGCCGCTGGCCACTTCGTTGGCCGGGTAGAGCCGGGCCGGGAAGCTCACCGGCAATGCGGGGGCCGGCGCGGCTGCGGGAACGCCGCTGGGCGTGGCCACCGGCTGGCCGGTGCGCGGGTCGATGGGCACCACATAACAGCCGGCCAGCCCGGCGGTGAGGGCGGCCAGGCCCAGGGCGGCGATGCCGCGTTGCAGGGCGGAACGGCGGGAAACAGACAAGCGACTCATGCGGACTTTCATGGCCCCAGCACATGCTGGTGGCGCCATGTTGCGAGGGTCGGGCGAAGAAGTACCGTTTCAACAGCGAAGAATCATGAAGTGCGCCGGCCGGTATCGCATGGCGACACCAGACCGGCCGCCGGATCGGCTGCGCGACAGCCGGCGCGCGGTGCCAGCCCTTAGAGTGCGCCCATGACCCAGCTTCCCGTTCCCCGCCACGTCCTGCCGGTGCTGGTGTTCGCCCAGTTCGCCGGCACCTCGCTCTGGTTCGCGGTCAACGCCGTCATGCCCGACCTGCAGCGCGAACTGGGCTGGCCCGCCACCGCCGTGGGCACGCTCACCTCGGCGCTGCAGGCGGGCTTCATCGTCGGCACCCTGGTGTTTGCGCTGCTGGCCATTGCCGACCGCTTCCCGGCGCGGCGCGTGTTCCTCTTCTGTGCGCTGGCCGGCGCCGGCTGCACGGTGGCGGCCTGGGCCATGGTGACCAGCTTTCCGGCGCTGCTGGCCTGGCGCTTTGCCACCGGTGTCTGCCTGGCCGGCATCTACCCGGTGGGCATGAAGATCGCATCGCAGTGGTACACGCGTGGCCTGGGGCCTGCGCTGGGCATGCTGATCGGCGCGCTGGTGCTGGGCTCGGCCAGTGCCCACGCCTTGCGTGCCCTGGGCGACGGCCTGCCCTGGCCGACACTGATGCTGGGCGTGGCCGCACTGGCCGCCTTCGGTGGCGTGCTGCTGTACGCGGCGCTGCCCGAGGCACCCCATGCGGTGGTGCGCGTGAGCACGCTGCAGTGGCGGGCGCTGGCGGCCATCGGCACCGATCCGAAGGTGCGCAGCTCGGTGCTGGGCTACTTCGGCCACATGTGGGAGCTCTACACCCTGTGGGTGCTGATGCCGCTGATCCTGGCCACACGGCTGCAAGGCACGGCCGTGTCGTGGGCAGCGTTCTGGCTGCTGGGCGCGGGCGTGCTCGGCTGCGTGGTCGGCGGCTTGCTGGCACCGCGCTTGGGCAGTGCGCGTGTGGCGGGCACCCAGCTGGCGGCCAGCGGCCTGTGCTGCCTGCTCGCGCCCTGGCTGATCGGTGCGCCCGATGCGCTGTTCTACGGCTGGTTGCTGGTCTGGGGCATCACCGTCTCGGGCGACTCGCCGCAGTTCTCCACACTCACCGCGCGCAATGCCCCGCCCCAGGCGGTGGGCAGCGTGTTGACGCTGACCAACAGCATCGGCTTTGCCATCAGCATCGTCAGCATCCTGCTGTTCGTGGAACTCACGCCCCATGTGCCGCTGGGCTGGCTGCTCACCGGCCTGGCCGTGGGGCCCGCGCTGGGGCTGTGGGCGCTGCGGCCGCTGTGGCGGGCCGAGCGCAACACCGTCTGAGCGCTCAGGTCGACGGCGCGGTCTCACCACTCAAGGAACCGGCCTTGGCCGGCGTGCCACAAGCAAAGCAGTAGCGCGCAAAGGCGCTCTTGCGGGTCTTGCAAGAACCGCAATGGTCGAACAGGCACAGGCCGCAGTGCGGGCAGAAGTCGGTCTTGCCGTCCTTCAGGTCCACCGGGCGTTCACAACCCGGGCAGACGTTCTTGGCCAGCCGGGCCTGCGCCAGGTCGTAGTCCATGCCCTGGCGGCGCTGGTTGTCGGGCAGCGCCTCCACCTGTTTCTGCCGCTCCAGGTAGCGCTGCAACGCCTGTATGGCGTAGCGCCCGCCCACCACCGTGAGCACAATGCCCACGATGTAGCGCACATAGCCGCCGTAGCTGGGCAGGTAGGGCACGAGTTCGACGAAGAAGGCGAACAGGGCGAAGAAGATGAAGCCCCAGACGAAAGGCCAGGAGGCACCGTGGCGGTGCCGCTTGAACAGCCAGCCCGCGGCCACCAGCAGCGGCAGCGTGAGCGCCAGGCGGTAGCCGAACACGCGCAGCTCCTGCGCGCGCAGGGCCGCCTGGTAGTCGTCGCGCGCCGCGTCCTCCAGGGTGCGCAGTTCGTCCTGCGCACGCTGCTGGCCCTGACGGGCGTCCAGCGCGGCCTGCTGCTGCCGTTCCACCGCAGCCAGCGCCTCGCGCTCGGCCTGGCGCAGCGCGTCCAGCTCCTTCGTGCGGGCGATCAGTTCGCTGTCCTGTTCGGGCTTTTGCGTCACCTGGCGCGTGGCCAGCCAGTTGCTGAAGGTTTCGCGCGCGGCGCGGTTGCTGGCCTGCGCGGTCTGGTGGCGCAGTTGCGCCTGATCGAGCGCAGCCTGCGCATCGTCGGCACCGCGTTCGGCGGTCTTGATGGCCGCCTTGAGCGCGGGCGTGCGCTGCGGGTCCATGAAGTCCTCGATCGAACGCGTCTGCTCCACCTGGGGCAGGTCGCCCACGATGGTGCTGCCCAGGCCGGTGAGGAACCAGGCGAACAGAAAAGCCACCAGCCAGAGGCCGCGACGGAACCACTTTTCAGACAGACGCAGGGACTTGCTCACGGGTTTTCCTCCTCCGGTTCAGACAGACGCACAGGGATTGTGACCCCGACCGGTACGGGACGTTCGGTTCCGTGTCCAGGGCTGGCGGGATGATGCGGCACAGCAACCGGATGATCACCCCGGCGGTTGCACAAGGCGTGCCGGATCGGCCCGCCGGTAGCAACTGCCGATACCGCCGGTCTCAGGCCTTGGCGTTCACGTACACCCCGCGCGCATGCTGCTGCATCAGCAGGGTCTGCAGGCGACCGTGAATGGCGTGACCGCTGCGCAGCGGTCGGCATTGAACCACGGTGAACAGCGCGTCGAACCAGGGCGCCACCAGCCGTGCCACCGTCCCGGGTTGCACGGCGTCTTCGGCCTGAAGCTGCAGACCGGAGAACGAGAGGTCGCGCAGACGGGCACCGCGGGCTTGCGCATCGCCGGGCAGCCAGAGTTCGACCGGCGCATCGCGCGAAAAGCGGGGGTCGCGGCGGCGCCCCTGGTCGTCGTCCGGGCGCATGCCGCGCTGCACGCGCTCTGGCAAGGGCGCGAGCGGGCTGTCACAGCGGCCGCAGCGGCTGTCACGCCGCAAGGCCACGGCGTGCGACTGGCCGCAAAAGGGGCAGCGCCGCGCTGCCGTGGCGTCAGGGGCTGCCGGGCGGTGGGTTTGGCCGGCGGGACCGGCTGTGGGGTCCTCACGGGCCGCGCGAAAGCCGGCAAAGCCCTGTCGTAGGCTGTGGTCGTAGGCCGAGCGGCGGACCGGGTCGCCGAGCACCTCGTACGCGGTGTTCAGGCGCACCGCTGCGTCGTGGTCACCGCCCAGATCGGGGTGAGCACGCCGGGCGCTCATGAGTGCCCGCCAGGCCGCCTTGATCACTTCGGGCGGAGCGTCGGGCTGGACGAACAGGGTGCGGTAGTGGTCGCGGGGGTCGTGTGGCATGGGCGTCCGAAAGCCGGAGCGGCCATCGGGCCGTTCGTTGGCTATCGGTCGGGCAGCGCCAGACTTGAGGCACGGGGCGGGTTCAGGCCTGGAGCAAGGTGGCCACGTGGCCGTGCAGAGCTTCGGGCGTCACCGCCTCTGCCGGCAGCGTGGCCCCCACATTCAACCCCACCCGGTTGAACAGCCCGCGCCGGAACGGTTTGACCATCGCGGTGGGTTGGCCACCATGGAGTTCGATGCGGCTGAAGAACGAGCCCCAGAGGTTGGTGAGCGCCATGGGCACCACGCCGACCGTCAGACCGTCGGCCTGGGCCTGGGCCAGGATCTTGGCGATGCCGCCCTTGAAGGGCTGCAGCCTGCCGTCGCGGGTGATGCCCCCTTCGGGGAAAATGCCCAGCAGGTCGCCCTCGCGCAGCACCTGCGCGGCCGCGCGGAAGGCGGCTTCGTAGGCAACCGGGTCTTCCTTCTGCGGGGCAATGGGGATGGCCTTGGCCAGCCGGAACAGCCAGCCGAGCACCGGCACCCTGAAGATGCGGTGGTCCATGAGGAAGCGGATCGGGCGCGGGCTGGCGGCCATGAGCAGCACCGCATCCACAAAGCTCACGTGGTTGCAGGCCAGCACGGCCGCGCCTTCGGTGGGGATGTGCTCGTCGCCCCGCACCCGGAAGCGGTAGACCAGGCGCGAGGCCAGCCAGGCCACGAAACGCAGCAGGTATTCGGGCACCAGCAGGAAGATGTACCCCGCCACCACCGCATTGGCCAGGCCGATGACCAGAAAAAGCTCGCTGATGGACAACCCGGCGCCCAGCAGGACTCCGGCCAGCAGCGAACTGGCGATCATGAACAGGGCGTTCAGGATGTTGTTGGCCGCGATGATGCGCGCACGGTGCGTGGGCTGGCTGCGCATCTGGATCAGCGCGTGCATGGGCACGCTGTAGATGCCCGCGAACAGCGAGAGCAGGGCCAGGTCGGCCAGCACGCGCCAGTGCGCCGGTTGCGCCAGGAAGGCCGCCAGCCCCTGCGGGGCGCCGCCGCCCAGACCGCGCGAGGCGAAGTACAGGTCCACCGAAAACACCGTCATGCCGATGGCGCCCAGCGGCACCAGGCCGATCTCCACATGGCGGCGGCTGAGCACCTCGCACAGCAGGGCGCCGCCACCGATGCCGATGGAGAACACCACCAGCAGCAGCGAGGCCACCTGCTCGTCCCCGCGCAGCACGTCGTGCGCAAAGGCCGGGAAGTTGCTCAGGAACACGGCGCCGAAGAACCACATCCAGCTGATGCCCAGCAGCGAACGGAACACCACGGTGTTGCCGTGCGCCAGCTGCAGGTTGCGCCAGGTTTCGCTCAAGGGGTTCCAGTGGATCTGCAGGCCGGGGTCGGTGGCCGGCGAGACCGGCACCCGTTGCGCGCAGGCGCGGCCCAGCACGGCCAGCACCAGGCAGGCGGCCGCCACATACGACGGGCCCATCAGGGGAATTGCAATGAGCAGGCCGCCGGCCACGTTGCCCAGCAAGATGGCCACGAAGGTGCCCATCTCCACCATGCCGTTGCCGCCGGTGAGTTCTCGCTCGTTCAGGTGCTGCGGCAGGTAGGCGAACTTGACCGGCCCGAACAGCGTGCTCTGCAGGCCCATGAGGAAGATGCAGGCCAGCAACACCGGCACGTTCTGCTGCAGGAAGCCCCAGCCCGCCAACAACATGACGACGATCTCCAGGTCCTTGAGCACCCGGACAAGCACTTCCTTGGGGAACTTGTCGGCCAGCTGACCGGCCGTGGCCGAGAACAGCAGAAAGGGCAGGATGAACAGCGCGCCGATGACCAGCCCCGCGATGGCAGGCTGCAGCCAGGCCACCTGCAGCTGGTAGGTGACCAGCACGGTGAAGGCGAACTTGAAGACGTTGTCGTTGCCGGCGCCGAGAAACTGCACCCAGAAGAAGGGGCCGAAACGGCGCTGCGCGAGCAGGGCGAACTGGTTGCTGCGGGCCGGGGTGTCCGGGCGCGTGCTCGCGGGGTGTGCAACCGTGGTCATACCGTTCTCCTCCTGGTGGCGGGTGCCGATGTTGTCAGTGTGTGCGGGCGGCCGCGGCGCCTGCGGCATTCTGGCGCAGCGGCTGGCGCTGCAAGGCCACCAGCACCGGGGTCGCGGCCAGCGCGGCGGCGAGGTGCTTGAGGCTGTGGCCCGAGACCCATTCGCCCGTCGCTTGGAACACGGCGGCATCGCCCAGCTCCAGCGCCTTGGCCAGCGCGTACCAGCCGATCAGGGCGCCGATGCGGACGCCGATGGCGCCATCGGCCGGCGTCTGAAAGGCGCACCACACGATGAGCGCCACGCCGCCGTACTGCAGCACCGCCCAGGGCAGCACGTTGCCGTGGCTCCATGGCAGCAGCGCCGACACCACGGCCAGCACGAACGTGGTCCACAAGGTGGGCGGCACGGGCGGCGGGCCTACGCGCTCGGCCACGGCCAGCGCCAGCGCGCCGGCAAAGGTGACGGCCATGCCCAGCCGATCCACAGCCAGGCCGGCCGCGTCGGGCGCCCAGTGGTACCAGGCCGAGCCCAGGCCGGTGAGCGCCAGACCGGCAAAGAACACCTGCACGGCTTTGCGGGTCTCGACCGGGAGCACACGGCCACGCAGCGCCCGCAGCCCCCACAGACCCGCGAGCGACAGCGGCGCGTTGCTCAGCACGTCCAGCGCGTTCGGGATGCCCCAGAACGTGCGGGCGTCCACAAACGGGTGCCCATGGGCATACAGGTGCGTATGGCCGTGCGGGTTGAGTGCCAGGCCACTGGCGGCCAGCAGCGAGGGGTCGGCGAAAGCGGCGACCAGCCAGAGCGAGAGCAGGACGATGGCCCAGTTGCGCAGTGAGCGGGTGCGGGGGTCCTTGGGCGGCCGGGCAGGCGTGTGCATGGTGGGTGACAGCGATGAAGTGAACGAACGGTCCGCAGTCTCGCATCCAGCACCGTACACCCGCGCCGGATTCCGATACAGTGCCCGGCAGCATCACCCTCGGTATCGGCAGGCGATACCCGCGCCATGAGCACCACACTCGACCTGATCACTACCCTCAAGAAGGAACTCAAGGCCGCGCAGATGACCTACGCCGACCTGGCACGTGCCCTGGGCATGGCCGAGTCGAGCGTCAAGCGCATGCTGGCCAAGGGCGACATGCCGCTCTCGCGCATCGATGAAATCTGCCGCGCGCTCAAGCTGGACTTCGCCGAGCTCGCGCGCCGCGTGGCCGACGCGCAGCCCCTGCTCAAGGAAATGACGGCCGAGCAGGAGCGCGCCGTGGTGGCCGACAAGAAGCTGCTGCTGGTGGCGATCTGCGTGCTCAGCCAGTGGACGCTGGAACAGGTCGTTGCGCGGTACCGCCTGAGCGAGGCCGAATGCGTGAAATACCTGGCGCAGCTCGACCGCATCGGCATCATCGAGCTGCGGCCGCTCAACCGCTACCGCCTGAAGCTGGCCAAGACCTTCCGCTGGCGGCCGCACGGCCCGGTGATGAACTACTTCCGCGAGCACGCCCTGCTGGACTACTTCGCGGGCGGCTTCGACGGCAGCGGCGAAGGCCTGATGCTGGTGCACGGCTCCGTCAGCCGCGCGCTGGCCCCGGTGTTCCTCGAACGGCTGCAACGCGTGGCGCAGGACTTCGCCCAGCAGCACCAGACCGACCAGAAGCTGGCCGAGAAGGACCGCGAGGGCTACACGCTGGTGTTGGCCATGCGCAGCTGGGAATTCGATGCATTCAGTGTGCTCAGGAGGTAACTCCCCCGCACCGCTTCGCGTCACCCCCCCCAGGGGGGAGGCACTGGCGGCCTGGCGGTGCCAGTACCACGGCGCCCTCGAACGACCTCCCCTCATTCGCAGCGCGCTCGGTTTCGCTGCTCCATGTCGGCTCGTGGGTAGCGCCATTTGGCCGGGCTGGCATGATGTCGGGCTTGCCCGGACCCCGGGCTGTTTCATTTCTGCCCCGCCATGAACGCTTCTGCCGACCACGACATGCCTTCCGACGCCGCCGCAGCGCCCGCCGAGAGCCCTACCACCCCGCCCACGGGTGACGCCCGCCCGCCGCAGCGCAACCAGGGACGCAACGGGGGTCGGGGTGGGCGTGGCGGCCGCCAGGGTGGTGGTCGCCCGCAGCGCCCAGCCCAGGCCGAACGCCCCGCCGGCGCCGCACCCACACGCCAGCACCCGGTGCTGGACCAGCTGGCCACGCTGTACCCGGTGCTGTTCGGCGAAACGCTGCTGCCGCTCAAGCGCGGCATTTTTGAAGACCTGCTGGCGGCCCACCCCGACACGCTGGACAAGGACGGACTGAAAGCCGCGCTGGCCATGCACGCGCGCTCCAGCCGCTACCTCACCGTGGTGGCCTCGGGTCTGCAGCGGCACGACCTCAGCGGCCAGCCGGTGGAGGCGCTCACGCCCGAGCAAGTGCACCATGCGCTGATCGAAGTCTTCCGCCGCCGCGGCGCGCGCAGCCGCGAGGACCTGCGCCCCAAGCTGCGCCAGCGCATCCTCAAGGCCTTCGAAGCCTCGGGCCTGTCGCCCGACGCGTATGTGCAACGCATGCACGGCAAAGACGAAACGGTGAACCAGCTCACCCGCGAAGCCCTGTCCGAAGTCGGTGCCCGCGCGGCGCGCGAAGACGCGCTGCTGCGTGCCTTTGAAGCCAGCGGCAAGTCCCTCCACGAGTTCGCCGACATGTACGGCCTGCACGTCCTGGACGCCAACCGATCCCTGGAGCGCGCCCGCGGGCGCCAGGCCGCCAGCGCCTGAGACCGGTTCTTCGAGACAACCGGGGCTGTGGAACCCGACACCGAAGCGGGCCGGGCTCTAGGCGCTGGCCGGGGCGGTGAACACGGTGAGCACGCCCGTGTAACCGTAGATCTGCTGGTGGGCGATTTCACCGCCCGCGAAGAAACCCACCAGAGGCACATCGCCCAGGGCGCGGCGCACGATCTGCAGCTCGGCGCTGGGCGCTCCGAAGTGAGGGCCGCCACGGCCCGAACAGCTGACGTACACCGCGCCGGTGATCTGGCGCGCCGGGGGCGGCGCGACGTTGGCGAACGCACCGCCCATGTCCAGGCCCGCCAGCTCGGTCTCCAGCTCTTCCCGGATTTCGCTGCACACACGCACCAGGTCCGCCCGCGCGGCGTTCACGTTGCGCTCGCAGAACGCCAGCCGCGTGCCGGGCGCCGGGTGGGCCGCCACCGCCACACCGCGGCGACCGGGGTCCAGACCGATGATGTGGCGCACCGACACATCGGTGCCGAACTGGCCTCGCGCATGCCGGCGCGGTGCGGCCTCGCCATCGGACGGCTGCGCGCTGGTCAGCCCCACCAGGCGGCCGCGCAAGGTCTCAACGAGCTGCTGCGGACGGTCCAGCGACAGCTTGAGCTCACGCAGCAGGACGTCCAGCGCCGGTTCACCGTCGAGCGCCAGCACCAGGTTGCCCTCCACCGCCGTGACGGTCCGTTCGCGATCGATCGGCTGCGCGCCCTGGGTGACGCGGCCGACCAGCTCGACATCGGGGCCGAAAGCCACACCGCTGAGCCCTCCCGCGAACACGCCACCGGCACCGCCCTGCCCCTGCAGGTTGCCGGCGCTGCCGAGCGCGAACTGCACGCATTCGGCCCGGCTGCTGGTGATGCCGCCGAACACATGCCCCGACGCCGTGCGCCCGGCCATTTCCGAGATCAGTTCGGTCAGATCGGGTGTTGAAGCGTCGGCGTGCACCAGAGCGGTGTGGGGGGCAAAACCCCTGCCCGACGCCGTGACCGGCAATGGCGCCACGCCGCTGAAGACACGGTACTGGTCGGGGCTGAGGTCGCACAGCATCACGGCCAGCGCCGGTTCGTCGAAGTACTCCACGTTGTTGGCGGCCACACCCACGCCCACCGTCCCCACCCAGTCGGTCACTTCGGGCAGTTCGGCGCTGAAGCATTCCAGGATGTCCCGCGCCTGGCCCACGTAGTGGTCGGTGATGTAGAGCAGGCCCAGCGACGGTGCGGCGGCATGACCCGGCAAGGCCATCTGCGCGCGCAGCTGGGCCAGCGCCAGGGCGGCGGCCATGCGCCACTGCGGATGGGTGGCGTGGGCGAAGGGAAAGCGCTGCATCGCCGGTCTCCAAGGGCGTCAGCGACGCCGCAGCGCTGCGCGCGCCGGGGTCTTTTTCTTCGCGGCCGGCGTCGGCGCAGCGGCGGCCTGCAGGCCAGGGAAAAACGCGGTGGGCAGCGTCCAGTCACCCGGCGACAAGGTCTGCACCGGCGCCGACGCGCGGGGCGCTGGCGCAGCTTTCTTCACGGCCTTCTTCTTCGCCGGCGCCTTCTTGGCGGTCGCGGCCCGGGCGGCCGGCTTCCTGGACGCAGTGCCGCGCGCCGCATCGCCCACCGCGCGGGCGGCCGCCTGGCCCATGCCCACGGCCGTGCCCACGTTGCGCGCGACGGAGTCGGCGGCCTTGCCGGCCATGCCGGTGGCGGTCTTCACAGCCTGCTCGGTCAAACCCGACGCGACGTTGCGCGTCGTGTCCAGCGCAGACTGTTTGGCCACCTCCTTCATGGCGTTGGTGGCGATGGTCTGGAACTGCTGTGAGAGCGCGCCCCACCATTGCATGGGGTCCACCACGCCCCCCGCGGCGGGCGGGGTGGCCGGCGCCTTGCGCGCGGCGGTCTTGCGCGGCCGGGGTTTGGGCGGCGGCGGATCGTCGGCTTCAGGCGCCGGTGCCGGTGGCTGCGCAGCGGGGTTGCCGTAGGTGCGCGGCGGAATTTCCAGCCCGGCAAACTGCCTGGGCGCGGGTGCTCCTGTGCCGGTGAGGCCAGACACGGCGTCGGCCGCCTTGATCTTGAGGGCATTGGCCACATCGCCCAGGCTGAAGTTCATGTTCTTGAGCGTGGCCAGCGTCATCTTCTGCACTTCGAGCGCCTGGATGGTGGCCCCCAGCGCCTTGGCGTTCTGGTCCAGCCAGAAATGCACCGCCTTGAGTTCTTCGATGCGTTTGTCCAGCTCTTCCACGTTGAAGGTCGGCGCCACCCAATGGCCCAGGTTGGGCATCTGCGGCAGGCTGTTGCCCAGGCCCTGCGCCACGCCGCCCGCGGCCTGGCTGGCCAGGTTCTGCAGGAACTCGAAACCCGGCACGAATTTGCCGAAGCCGCTGCCCGATGCGTCACTCATGGGGATCTCCTGTTGTGGCCTGGCGAGGGCTTGTCACTCACTGGTCGGCACCGTAGCGCGGTGACCGGCGTTCGCGCAAGGATGCCACACCTTCGCGCACATCGGGGCCTGCAAACCCCATGAATTCGAGCGCCAGCGAGGTGTCGAAGGCCGGTCCGGCCTGGCGCAGCCAGTTGTTGAGCGAGTACTTGGTCCAGCGGATGGCACTCGTGCTGCCCGAGGCCAGCCGGTCGGCCACCTCGTAGGCCTTGTCCAGCAGCGCGCCGTCGTCCACCGCCAGCGACACCAGCCCGATGCGCTCGGCCTCTTCGCCGCTGATCGGGTCGCACAGCATGAGGTAGTACTTGGCCTTGGCCAGGCCGCACAGCAGCGGCCAGACGATGGCGGCATGGTCACCGGCGGCCACGCCCAGCCGGGTGTGGCCGTCGACGATCTTGGCAGTCTTGGAAGCAATGGAAATGTCAGCCAGCAGACCCGCCACCAGCCCGGCGCCCACGGCCGGTCCGTGCATGGCGCTGACGATGGGCTTGTCGCAGTTGATGACGTTGTAGACCAGGTCGCGCGCCTCCTTCCAGACCCGGGTGCGCACGTCGAAGTCGGTCGCCATGTCCTGCACCAGCGCCAGGTCGCCACCACCGGAAAAGCCCATGCCGCTGCCGCGCAGCACGGCACAACGCACCGTGTCGTCGCGCCCCACGTCGCGCCAGATTTCGCTCAGCTCCCAGTGGCCTTCGTGGCCGGCGGTGGGCAGCTTGCCGTTGCCGCCGGGGCCGTCGGCGCGCATCTGGATGTCGAGCACCGAAGGCACACCATCGACCGACGGGCCGCGGCGGTTGATGTGAAGAGTCTGGTAGCGGCTGTAGTCCACGGGGTTCACCGGTTGATCTCCTGGGTTGGGTGTTGCACGGGCATTCTGCGGCCGATTTCACCCGAAATCGCCACACGATCCTGCGCGTTTTCCCGCGGTCCGGGACGCCCTTGACGTGTGTCAACACCTCGTACGCCGGGCGGGCGCATGATGAAGGGAAGGTCCCCAAGTCGGCGGCCGCCCCATAAACAGGAGAAACCATGAGCCCGACCATTTCCGACACCTTCGCCGCCCAGTTGCAGCAGAAGCGAGCCGATGTGCTGGCCCAGCTGCGTGCCCAGCGCGGCGGCAAGATCGGCCGCGCCGAGGCTGCGGCCGAGGCCCGCGAGCACCAGAGCGACGACTGGGCCCAGGCCGACGCCGAGCGCGACCTCGCCATTGCGCTGGAAGAGCGCGAGTCGGCCGAACTGGTCGCGATCGACGAAGCGCTCAAGCGCATCGCGGACGGCAGCTACGGCCTGTGCGTCGACTGCGGCACCGGCATCGTCACCGCCCGGCTGCACGCCAACCCCACCGCGCTGCGCTGCGTGCCTTGCCAGGAAAAGGCCGAACAGGCCCGCGGCGGCACGCTCACACCCAGCCTCTGAACGTTGCAGCCGGACCCCCACAGCTTTTTTTTGAACCCACAGGAGCAGACCCCATGACCACTTTCCACGCGGTCGTCTGGATGGACCACAGCCAGGCCCACGTGCTGATGTTCGACAAGGAACATGTCGAGACCCAGCGCGTGAAGGCACGCAGCCACCACACCCCCAGGCACGGCCATGTCGGCGCCGACAAGGCCTTCTTCAAGCAGGTCGCCGACGCGGTGGTCGGCGTGACCGAGGTGCTGCTGACCGGCCCGGCCAACGCCAAGATCGAGTTCCGCGACTTCTGCAAGCACAACGCGCACGCGGTGGACAAGGCCATCGTGGACGTGGTCAGCAGCGACCACCCGACCGATCCGCAACTGGTGGCCATGGCACGCCGGTACTTCCTCAAATACGACCAGACCGCAGCCGACCCCACACAGCGCTGACCCGCGCGCCGCATGATCGGACCAGCCCGCCGTGCCCGGGCTTTTTTGCGGCCGCTGCGGGCACGGCCGGTGCTGGGTATGCTGCGCCCATGAGCCAATACCACCCCCCCGACACCCTGCCCGCGCGCAGCCTGTTCCACCTCGCGTTCCACGTCACCGACCTGGAAGCCGCGCGACGCTTCTACGGCGGCGTGCTCGGCTGCACCGAAGGGCGCAGCACCGACACCTGGGTGGACTTCGACTTCTTCAGCCACCAGATCTCGCTGCACCTGGGTGAACCCTTCAAGACCTCCCGCACCGGCTGGGTGGGCGATCACTGGGTGCCCATGCCCCACTTCGGTCTGGTGCTGCCGTTGCCCCAGTGGCGCGCCCTGGCCGAGCGGCTGAGCGCGGCGGGCGTGGACTTCGTGTTGCCGCCGCAGGTGCGCTTCGAAGGCCAGCCGGGCGAGCAGTGGACGATGTTCTTCTGCGACCCCTTCGGCAACCCGGTCGAGATCAAGGGCTTCGCCTCGCTGGAGGCGGTGTTCGCCGGTTGAACGTGCCCGCAGGCAGGCGCCCGGTCCCGCACCCGCCAGCGTCAGTCGCGCAACGGCGCTATGGTCTGATCAATGGCGCCGAAGATGCTCTGACCGTCCTGGCCCTTCATCTCGATACGGATCGTGTCGCCGAACTTCATGAACGCGGTCGAGGGCTTGCCGTCCAGGATGGTTTCGATGGCGCGCTTTTCTGCGATGCAGGAATAGCCCTTGGGCCAGTCCTTCTTGCCGTTGATTTCCACGCCGCGGTTGCTGACCGTGCCGGAGCCGACGATGGAACCGGCGCGCACATTGCGCGTCTTGCCGATGTGGGCGATCAGCTGACCGAAGTGGAAGGTCATGTCCGGGCCGGCGTCGCACATGCCGACCTTGCGGCCGTTCCAGGTGCTCTGCAGCGCCAGGTGCACGCGACCGCCCTGCCAGGCGCTGCCCAGCTCGTCGGGTGTGACGGCGACCGGGCTGAAAGCCGTGGCCGGCTTGCTCTGGAAGAAGCCGAAGCCCTTGGCCAGTTCGCCCGGGATCAGGTTGCGCAACGACACGTCGTTGACCAACATCAGCAGGCGCACACCGTCCAGCGCCTGCTCGGGCGTGGCGCACATCGGCACGTCGCCGGTGATCACCGCGATCTCGGCCTCGAAGTCGATGCCGTAGTCTTCGCTGGGCACGACCACCGGGTCGCAGGGGCCCAGAAAATCGTCGCTGCCGCCCTGGTACATCAGCGGGTCTTCGTAGAAGCTGGCCGGCACCTCGCTGTGGCGCGCAGCGCGCACCAGCTCCACATGGTTGATGTAGGCCGAACCGTCGGCCCACTGGTAGGCGCGCGGCAGGGGCGCCATGCACAGCTTGGGGTCAAAGGGAAAGGCGTGGCGTGCCTTGCCGCTGTTGAGCGTCGCGTACAGGTCCTGCAACTGCGGCGCCAGGTAGTTCCAGTCGTCCAGCACCTGCTGCAGCCGGGTGGCGATGCCCGTCGCATAATGGGCCGTGCTCAGGTCGCGCGAGACCACCACCAGTTGTCCGTCGCGTGAGCCGTCTTTGTATGTGGCGAGTTTCAAAACCTGTCTCCTGCCGCCGCTTGGCGGTTGCCTGGGTGGAAGGTGGGACGGGCGGGACCGCGCCGCACCGCCGATCATTACGAATAGTGAAATCAGTTAACCTATCCGTAAAACTGGATTCTAGTCCATCGCCCCGATGCCCGCCAGCCCCAAACCAAAGCCCCGCCGCGATCCGATCAGCGCTCCGGAAACAGAAGACGGCGGCGACCCGCCACGCGCCGGCATCCAGTCGGTCGAGGTCGGCTTCGAGCTGCTCAAGGCCCTGTCGGACGCCACCGGCGCGCTGATGCTGCGCGATCTGGCGGCCGGCGCCGGCATGAGCGCCGCCAAGGCGCACCGCTACCTGGTGAGTTTCCAGCGCATGGGCCTGGTGGTGCAGGACCCGGCGAGCACCCGCTACGACCTCGGACCCGCAGCCCTGCGGCTGGGTCTGGCCAGCCTGGCGCGCATCGACGCCGTGAAGCTGGCCCGCGAACGCATCCCGGCCCTGCTGGCGGAGACCGGCCACACGCTGGCCATTGCGGTGTGGGGCAACCACGGACCGACCATGGTGCACTGGGCCGAAGCGCCCCAGACCGTGCCGGTCACCCTGCGGCTGGGCGACGTCATGCCCTTGCTCACCTCGGCCACCGGCCGCTGCTTTGCCGCGTTCATGCCCGCCGACGGGCGCGACGCCGAGCGCCTGCCGTCGATGCTGAAGAACGAACTGACGCGCCTGCAGCAACTGCCCGACACCGGCCTGGCGCTGGTCGACGTGCCGCGGACCCCCGCCGACGTGGAAGCGCTGCTGCACGAAACCCGCCTGCGCGGCCTGGGCCGCGTGGTGCACAGCCTGCTGCCCGGCGTGGGCGGTTTCTGCGCGCCGGTGTTCGACGCCCAGGGCCGACTGGCGCTGGGTCTGGTCGTACTGGGCTCGGTGGCCACGCTGGACACCGGCTGGACCGGCGCCCCGGCCCAGGCCCTGTTGCGCTGCGCGCGCCGGCTCAGTGCCGACCTGGGCCACCCTGCGCCGGACTGATCGCCCATGGCCCCAACCGCCACAGAAACTCCACGCTGGCCGGTGCTGGCGGCGCTGGCCTGCGGCGTGCTCGCAGCGCACCTGCTGCTGCTCGCCGGCGGTCTGCCGCTCACCGCAGGGATCGGGTCCAGTCGGGAAACGCCCCCGGATGCCAACCCGGCGGCGGCGGATGCTGTGACCGCCACCCCGGGTGCCAGCGGCCTGGAACCGCCGCTGCGCGTGGCCGCGCTGAACGTCAGCACCGTGCGCTGGATCGTCCCAGCCACAACCGTTACCGCCCCGCCCGCGCCACTGCCTACGTCAAACGTGGAGACTCCACACCAAGCTCCGGCGCCTGGGGTCGCCGAACCACCCGCAGCGCCCTTGGCACCCGCCCCGGCGAGGGTGAACGAAGACCCGGCGCCCGAAAAGCGGGCAGCGGCGCCGGTGCCGGACACGGCAGCGTCGACCGAAGCCGCCTCACCACCGACCGACGAGGAGCCGGACCGCGACCCGCCCCCGGTGGACGACGCCCTGATCGCCGCAGCGGACACCGGTCCAGGCCGTCCCGCAGCCAGTGCCCGTTCATGGCCCCCGGTCCAGGTGCCGACCAGCACGCGACTGGCCTACGACATCCGCGGCAAGGCCAAAGGCCTGGGCTACAGCGCCGACGCGCAACTGCAGTGGCAGATCGAGGGTTCGCGCTACAGCGCCGAGATGGAAATCAGCGCCTTCCTGCTTGGCAACCGGGTTCAGTCCAGCAGGGGCAGCATCGGGCCCCAGGGCCTGGTGCCACAGCGTTTCGGCGACAGCCGCCGGGGGTCGGAAAAGGCGGCGCATTTCGACCATGCCCGCCAGCTCATCCGGTTCAGCAACAACGCCCCCGACGCGGCGCTGCAGCCCGGCGCACAGGACCGGCTGTCGGTGTTTCTGCAGCTCGGGGCCATGCTCCAGGCACGGCCCCAGGCCTACCTCGAAGGCGCCCAGATCGCGCTGCAGGTCGCCGGCACGGGTGACGCCGAGCTCTGGCGGTTCGAGGTCGGCCCGCTGCAGACCCTGAACCTGCCCGCCGGCCCCCTGGCCGCCCGGCGCCTGCTGCGCGAACCCCGGCGCGACTACGACAGCACGGTCGAAGTGTGGCTGGCGCCGTCCTTGCAGCACCTGCCGGTGCGCATCCGTGTGACGGAACACGACGGTGCCTTCGCTGACCAGCTGCTGCGCCAGCTGCCCCCGCCGGTGCGGTGAAGCCACGAACTGTGCCCAAAAACACACGCATCTTGAATCTTTGGGCAGGGAGACCATCTAAGGCTACGCTGAACAAGTCCAGAAGTGACGCGAGGCATGCATGATCGAGGC
>CAYRWN010000030.1:0-42134 GCA_964428045.1 uncultured Hydrogenophaga sp.
CCCTTTGGCACGCCGGGTCACTCGATTTGGCTACTTGTTCAGCGTAGCCTTAAGCTGCCGCTGCAGGTCGTCCAGGTAATGCCAGATGCGCTGGCATGCCGCCTCGGTCGCCAGGGTGGTCGCTGCCAGGTCCTGGACCTGGGCCGACTGCCGGGTTTGCAGTGTCTGAGCCTGCTGTTTGAGCTGGTTGAGAAAGCTCATGCGTTCATTCCCTGGGTTGCACGGACGGACCCGCGCTTTGGCCAGGTCAACGCCGGGCCACCGTGTAGCGCCCGGCCCAGGCGCGCTGAAGTCCCCAGGCCAGCCACAGACCCGCACAGGAACACAGGACGTTGAACACCCAGGTCCAGTGCCAGCCGCCCACCTGGGTGGCCAGCCAGGCCACCAGCGGCGGACCGAGGAACTGCCCGAGCGAGGACCACTGCTGCACCCAGCCGACCGTGGTGGACACCGTGTCCTGCCCGGGGGCGAGTTGAACCGCCAGGCCGAACAAGGTGCCCGGAATCAGGCCTCCCACGCTGGAGAAGACCAGCACCGCCAGGTACTGCGCCACCGGGTGACCTTGTGCACCGAAGGCGACCAGCGCGCCCGCAGCCATGCACCCATAGCCTGCCCCCATCAGCACCCCGGGCGGCACCCCACGCGACAGCAACCGCCCCGCAGCGATGTTCCCCGTCATGTTGATGCCCGCCGCCAGCGCGCTCAGCACACCGAGCAGGGTGCCGGTTACGCCTGCCTGGCTGTAGATGGTGGGCAGAAAACCGACCACCGCCAGCCATTGACCCGAGTAGCAGAAGAACGCGAGCGCCATCCCCCACGGCGGCGGCGCCATCAGCGTGCGACGCAAACGCGGCCACAGCTGCGCCCCCGGCGTCGGTGCCGGTGCTGCCGAAGCGGCGGCGGGGACGGCAAAGACCAGCACCGCGGCTGCAGCCACGGAGCACAGGGCCAGCAGCAGCCACAGCCCGCGCCAGCCGAACGCGGTGATCAAGGGTGCGCCCAGCAGCAAGGCCAAGGCGGCCCCCACCGGCATGTAAGCCCCCCACCAGCCCAGTGCACGCGCCAGGGTCGGCGGGTGCTGCACGCTCAGCCGCATCAGGCCCGGCGCTGGCAGCACGGCCAGCAGAAAACCCAGCCCTTCCAGCGCGCGCGTCCACAGCAGCACCCGCACGTCGTTGGCCAGGGCACCGGCGGCACTGCCCATGGCCAGCAGGCACAGGCCAGCCAGCATCACGCGCCGGGGGCCTATCCGGTCGGCCGTCAGACCGACCAACAGCCCCAGGGCCATGCCCGCCAGCTGCACCAGCGAAAGCAGGAAGCCCGCCTGCAGCAGGCTCAGCCCCAGCCCCGCCTGCAACGCCGGGATGGCCACCGGCAGCTTGCCGATGTGCAGCGCACTGCTCACGCCCACCGCCACCACCACGGCGGCCTGCCGGACCGCCGCTTTCGGGTGTTCCATGGCGCCGGCGGTGCCCATTCGCTGGTCAGGGGAACAGCACCGTGCCGCTCAGGCGCTGGTGCTCGCGGATGGCGAAGCGGTCGGTCATGCCCGCGATGTAGTCGGCCACCGCGCGCGCCCGTTGCGGTTGCCCCGCGTGCGCCTCGGGCAACTCGTGCGGTCGCTCCATGTACAGCGAAAACAGCTCGGTCACCACCTGCCGGGCACGGCCGGTGGTTTCCATCACCTGCGGGTGCCGGTACAGGTTGCGGAAGAGGAAAGCCTTGAGCTGGCGCGACGCGGTCCGCATCGGGTCGGAAAACGCCACCAACGGGGCCAGCGCGCGCACCTCGCCGGCGCTGCGGACGCCGGCATCCGTCAGCCGTGCGCGGGTGGTGTCGATCACGTCGTACACCTGATCGCTGAGCATCAGGCGGATCGCCTCAAACAGCAGCCGCCGCCCGCCCAGCGCGGGGTGCGAAACCAGGGCCTGCTGGCGGTAGCGCTCGAACAGGGGCACCTCGGCCAGCTGCTCCATCGACAGCAGACCGGAACGCACGCCATCGTCGATGTCGTGCGCGTTGTAGGCGATCTCGTCGGCCAGGTTGCACAGCTGCGCCTCCAGCGAAGGCGAGCCGCCCGCCAGAAAGCGCTGCGCCACGCCGCCCGGTTCGCGCGCGTTCAGCCGCTCGGCATTGGCCCGCGAACAGTGCTTGAGGATGCCTTCCCGCGTTTCGAAACTCAGGTTCAGTCCATCGAACGCGGGGTAACGCTCCTCAAGTTCGTCGACCACACGCAGGCTCTGCAGGTTGTGCTCGAACCCCCAGGCCGGGTCGGCTTCGTCGGCGCCGGGCTGCGCAGGCACGTACGCCTTCATGCAGGCGTTCAGGGCGTCCTGCCCGGCATGACCGAACGGCGTGTGACCCAGATCGTGCGCCAGCGCGATCGCTTCCACCAGGTCCTCGTTGAGCCCGAGCGAGCGCGCGATGCTGCGCCCGAGTTGCGCCACCTCCAGCGAATGCGTCAGGCGGGTGCGGAACAGGTCGCCCTCGTGGTTGAGGAACACCTGGGTCTTGTACACCAGCCGCCGGAACGCGGTGCTGTGGATGATGCGGTCGCGGTCGCGCTGGAAGGCGGTGCGGGTCGGCGCTTGCGGCTCGGGAAAGCGGCGCCCCCGGCTTTCGGCGGAGTGGCTGGCGAACGGCGCCAGTGCCTGGGCGTCACCCGCCGCCAGTGTGGTCACCAGACGGTCCTCCGTGCAGCGCCCTGGCGGCCTGTGCGTCTTCCGTGCGGCCGTGCGGCGTTCATGCGCGGCAGCTCTGGGCGATGACGTCGGCCACCAGCGCGTCGGGCGCGCCGCGAACCACCGCGCGGCCGGGGCCGTCGATCAGCACGAACTTGATCTCGCCCGCTTCCGCCTTCTTGTCCACCCGCATCAGGGCCAGGTAGCGACCGGCGTTGTCGCTCGCGTCCAGCACGGGGGCCACCACCGGCAGGCCGGCCCGCTGCACCAGGCTGCGCAGCCGCTCGACAAAGGCCGCGTCCACCAGCCCCAGGCGCTGCGACAGCCGCGCCGCCATCACCAGACCGCAGCCCACCGCTTCACCGTGCAGCCACGCGCCATAGCCCATGCCGGCCTCGATGGCGTGCCCAAAAGTGTGGCCGAAGTTCAGGATCGCACGCAGACCGGACTCCCGCTCGTCCTGGCCGACCACCGCGGCCTTGATCTCGCAGCTGCGCTTGACGGCATGCGCCAGCGCCGCGGGATGGCGCGCCATCAGGGCGCCGACGTTGGCCTCGATCCAGTCCAGGAACGCCATGTCGGCGATCGGTCCGTACTTGATGACTTCGGCCAGACCCGCGCTGAGTTCGCGCACCGGCAAGGTCTGCAGGGTGTCGAGGTCGCAGATCACGCGGTGCGGCTGGTAGAACGCCCCGATCATGTTCTTGCCCAGCGGGTGGTTGATGGCGGTCTTGCCGCCCACCGACGAATCCACCTGGGCCAGCAGGGTGGTCGGCACCTGCACAAAGGGCACACCGCGCATGTAGCTGGCGGCCGCGAAGCCGGTCATGTCGCCCACCACGCCGCCACCCAGCGCGAACAGCACCGTCTTGCGGTCGCAGCCCTGGCCCAGCAAGGCGTCAAAGATCAGGTTCAGCGATTCCCAGGTCTTGAACGCTTCGCCATCGGGCAACACCGCGCTGTGGATGCGGGGGTAGTGCGGGGCCAGCGCCGCCTGCAGCCGCTGCAGGTACAGCGGTGCCACCGTGGTGTTGCTGACGATCAGCGCGGCGCTGGCGGCCGGCAGCTGGGCAAAACTTCCGGGCGCGTCCAGCAGACCACTGCCGATGTCGATGCGGTAACTGCGGTCACCCAAGGCGATGTCGACCTGCTGGGACGGAACGGGAGCGGGCGGGAGGTTCGGCATAGCCCTGAAGTTTAGGGCCTGCCCGCGCCGCACCGGTTCACACCGGGTCGCTGGCTCTGTCGGCCGAGCCTGCCGCCGGGACGTCGCCGGCCAGTTCCAGCTGCATCAGGATCATGTTGACCAGCGTCGCCACCGACGGGCGCCCGGTTTCGATGACGAAATGCGCCGTCTCCCGGTACAGCGGATCGCGCACCGCGTACAGTTCGCGCAGGCGCTGCAAGGGGTCGGCCACCTGCAGCAAGGGGCGGTTGCGGTCGTGGCGCACACGGCGAAACACCTCTTCCGGTGTCGAGCGCAGGTACACCACCCGGCTGCGTTCGTGCAGATGCTGCCGGTTGGCCGGCCGCAGCACCGAGCCGCCACCGGTCGACAGCACACAGGCCGGCCCCAGCGTCAGCCGGTCCAGCTCTTCCTGCTCGATGTCGCGAAAACGCGCCTCCCCCTCCCGCTCGAAAAACTCCCGGATCGAACAGCCCAGGCGCTGCTCGATCACGTGATCCGAGTCAAAAAAGGGAATGGCCAGTCGCCTGGCCAGTTGCCTGCCGACGGTGGATTTGCCACTGCCGGGAAGCCCCACCAGGGCGGTGATCAAGGGAAAAAGAATGCTGGGAGCGAGGTCACCAATCCGGAGGGTGCCGTCACCGTGATTCTCAGGCTATCGCCAGCGCGGCAGTTCTGGAGGCTGACGCTGTGCCAGGTAGACAGGTCCGCAAGAACATTATTGCCCGGAAGGGTATTGGGAATGGGCGTGCCCGTGGGGCCGAAACTGATCGCGCAGCTCGCACCATCCGTCGTGTTGCTGTCAACCACCGCCATGGCGACCCGGGTTCCGGCAGGCATGGGAAGCAACGGATTGTCAGCGCTGCCTATGCGCACATCCACACCCGTTGGATTGTTGGCTCCATCACGGACCACGTTCAAATCCGTCCTAACAGCAGAAGATGACGAAAACAGGATCGTGGCTTGCTGTCGCACGGTCGTCGCCAGGGCGCCGTCGCAGCTGCCGGCGATGGACGGAAACGGAGCCCCCGCCTGTGCGCAGATGGCACCGCTGACATTGCGGGGAATCCTGAACTCACCGACGTCGAACTGGCCGTTTTCGTCGTCGTCGCGGTACGCATCGCCCAATTGAACCAAGGTGTCGCCAGCGTCGAATCGGTTGTTGGCATTGACATCTGTGTAGTCTTTGGTCCCTTCGGTGTAAGCCAGCACCGAGACCCGGCCACCAGCCGGACGCGGATTCTGGCTGACAAAGGTCACAAAGCAAGAGGAAATGCCGTTGACCCGCGAGGTGGCACAGCTGGGCGTAACCTGCCCACCTTCGGCGGTGAAGTTCACCACCGTGCCATCGACCACCGCATTGCCTTGGCGGTCCGCAATGCGCACAGTCAACCGCGTGCTGATGCCATCGAGATTGGCACCTTCGATGTTGAAGGTCTCCGGCGCCAAGCTCATGAAGCGTTGAGACGGCGGACCGGAGGCCACGGTCAGGTTCTGGGACTCTGCAAAGATGGCCGTGTTGGACGCCAGTGACGCACGCAGCGTCAATGGCCCCGGAATAGTGCCCGAGAAAACCGACACAGCGGCCACACCGGTCGCGTCGGTGGTGGCCGCCACTGGCGCGATTGACCCAGCAGACCCAATGCCCACCCCACCCGGGTTGGTGATGAGACTGAAGGTAACCGGCTCGTTGGGCATGGTAGCGCCCGTCGTGGACAAAACCCGGAACCGCACGATGGCCTGTTCCACAGCCCCAGAGCCTGCCACGAAAATCTGGGCCGGCGTCGCAGAGACGAAGGTCACGGCACTGGCGCTGGGCGCTGCGACGTTGAGCACGATCGATCGGGGCGTCGCGCCGGGACTGGAGGCAGAGACCGTCACCGGGCCACTGCACAAAGTGCCGTCAGGGGCAACGGCCGAATAGACCGCCGTTGCGATGCCATTGCCGTCAGTGGTCACACTACCCGCCGATTGCAGGCTGTTGATACGTCCGCAAGACGCACTGAAGGTAACGTTCACGGGTACACCGGTGGACGGCCCCCCCCCCACCAGTGCGGTGGTGGACAGTGATGTGTTTCCAGCCGACGGCAGGTTGCTGGCCCCCACCACGATGGGCGATAGGCTCAAGCTGGCCGCTGAGACCGAGAAATCCACACGGCCCGTCACTTCCGTCCCAGACACTTGCGCAGACGCCGACAAAGACGCCGCGCCGATGCTGGACAACGAAGCTGGAGCGATCACCACGGTAGCGACACCCGATCCATTGGTCAGCGCCGTATTCGGCAAAATGCTGGCAATGCTCGATCCGCTCAAGCTGAACGTGACCACGGTATTGGGTACCACGGCACCACGGGCGTCTCTCAAGGTGGCGCGTGCCTCAAACCCGCCACCGACCGCGATACTGGTCACTGAAGTCCCTGCAGAGTTGACGATGCTGACCGCCAAGGTCGGGGTGCCTGCTGGCGTGCCCCCGCCACCACCACCTCCAGCACCCCCGCCCGTGCCGCCCGGGCTGCCGCCCCCACCACCGCAGGCGACCAGGGAGACGCTCACCAGAAGACCGCCCGCGAGCTTCAGAAAATCGATCAATTTCATGTTTCAGTCCGATCCAGCAGAACAGTTCAACGCAGCACGCCGCGGTCCGAGATCACACGGGGGGTGATGAAGATGAGCAGCTCCGACTTGTTGGCGGTCTTGCTCTTGTTCTTGAACAGGTTGCCCAGGTAAGGAAGGTCACCCAGCAAAGGCACCTTGGTCACGTCGTCGATCTCGGTCTGTTCAAAAATGCCGCCAATGACCACGGTGCCGCCATTTTCCACCAGCACCTGGGTCTGCACATGCTTGGTGTTGATGGCGATACCGGCCGCGGTGGTCTCACCCCGGCTGTCCTTGTTCACATCCACGTCCAGGATGATGTTGCCTTCGGGCGTGATCTGCGGCGTCACTTCCAGCTTGAGGTTGGCCTTGCGGAACGACAGGGCGGTCGCGCCGCTGGCGGTCGCGGTCTGGTAGGGATACTCCGTGCCCTGTTCGATCAGCGCCTTGACCTGGTCGGCCGTGACCACGCGGGGGCTGGAGACGATTTTGCCGCGCCCGTCCGCTTCGAGCGCCGAGATTTCCAGATTGAGGAAGCGGTTGGCGGCCGAGCTGAACAGGGAGACCGCGAAAGCGGCCGGCGCAAAGCCACCAGCGCCGGTCGACGGCAGGTTCACGAACGAGGTGTTGATCGTGTCCAGGGCTTCTGCGCTTTCCCGAGTGGTGCCGGAAACCGCGTTGTAACTGCCGCCGAAGGCGATGCGATTGCCCCCACCAAGGGAATAGCCGGCATCACCACCGCGCACGCCACGCAAGTCGCTGCCGCCCAGACGCACGCCGATGGAGCGACCGAACCGGTCATCGGCTTCGACGATGCGCGCCTCGATCAGGACCTGGCGCACGGGAATGTCCAGTTTGGCGATCAGTTGCTGGACCTGTTCGAGCTTGGACGGAATGTCGGTCACGAAAAGCTGATTGGTTCGCGGCTCGGATATGACGCTGCCGCGCGGGGAGAGGATGCGTGCGCTGTTGCCCCCCGAGCCACCCGAACCGCCCCCGCCCGTGATCTGGGTCGCAATGTCCGAAGCCTTGGCGTAGTTCATCTGGAAGCCCTGGGTCCGCACGGACTCCAGGCTCTCCAGAGAGGCTTTGGACTCCAGTTCCTGCTTCTCGCGGGCCGCGATTTCGTCCTTGGGGGCAATCCACAGCACGTTGCCGGTCTTGCGCATGCCCAGCCCCTTGGCCTGCAGGATGATGTCCAGGGCCTGGTCCCACGGCACGTCCTTGAGCCGCAGCGTCACGGAGCCAGAGACCGAATCGGACGTGACCACGTTGAAGTTGGTGAAGTCGGCGATGACCTGCAGCAGCGATCGAACTTCGATGTTCTGGAAGTTCAGGGACAGCTTTTCTCCGTTGTAGCCCGGCCCCTGCGTCAGCTTGGACGGGTCCACTTTCTGCTCGCGCACTTCCAGCACGAACTGGTTGTCGCTCTGGTAGGCGGAGTGCTCCCAGTTGCCTTTGGGCGTCACCACCATGCGCACGCGGTCACCCGCTTGCGAGGTCGCCACGGTCTGCACCGGGGTACCGAAATCGCTCACATCGAGCCGGCGGCGCAAGCCTTCGGGCAACGAGGTCTTCAGGAAATCGACCACCAGGTTCTGCCCCTGTTGCCGGATGTCCACGCCCACCTGGTTGTTGGCCAGGTCCACCACCACCCTGCCGGCGTTGCCGTCGCCGCGGCGGAAGTCGATGTCGCGCAGGGCCGCCACGTCGCGGTTGCGGCTTTCCGCGAAGACCTGCGAAGCGGCGGCGGGCTGGACCGCCGCGGCTTCGGTTCTGTCGAGCACGATCAGCAAGCTTCTGCCTTCGGTGCGCGCCTGGTACGAAGCGGCCTGCTTGAGGTTGATCACCACGCGGGTGCGATCACCCGCCTGCACCACGTTGGCCGAACGCAGGTTGCCCTGGTTGATTTCGATCGCGCTGCGCCCAATGCCGTTGACCACACCGGGGAAGTCGAGCGCAATGCGAGCGGGCGACTGGATGGTGAATCCGCTGGGCACCGCCGCCAGAGGTTGTGCCGTTTCGATGCGGATGATTTCTGAGCCACCCTGAGAGCCCCCGGTGAGCGACTGGATGACGTTCTGGGCCTGGGCGCAAACGCTGCCCAGCGCCAAGCAAAGCACGCCCATCCAGCGGATCGAACCGGGCGCACCCCATCGGGACCCCGCAGACCCATTTTGCTTAATCATTTGGAACCTTCCTCTTGTAACTGCAACGCCGCTGGTCGCTCGATCCACTCACCCACCGCGTCCTGCACGATCTCGCGCAGCACCAGCTCGGTCTCCGAAATTTTCACGATCCGTCCGAAGTTCTGTCCCAGGTACTGCCCGGGCCGGACCTGGTAAAGCAGGTTGTCCACCTTCACCAGGGCCACCAGCTGCCCTTGGCGGCTCAGACTGCCCACCATCGACATCGCATCGAGGGGGTATGCCTCCAGGGGCTGCTTGCGTCGGCTGAGCTCGGGCGCCACCAAAGCGGAGGTTGTGGCGGGTGCGGCTTCGCTGCCACGCAGAATGCCGGCCAGCTTTTCATTGCTGAACGGCTCCAGCAGCCGCTCGCCCAGGTAGCCCTGGGGAATGAACTTGGTCGGCTCCGGAATGGGCTTGACCTGGGGCCTGATGCTGCTGCGCTCGGCCTGCATCCACTCTCGCAGTTCGTCCTGACCGGACGACGTACAACCCGCGAACATGCCGAGCGCACCCAGCAACAGACCCATCTGGATGCTACGGTTCATGGTTTTGCTCCCGCGGCCGGCTTCTTGGCTGCAGCTGCTTTTTGCTGGAGCTCGATCTCGCTTTGGTCCAGATAGCGGAAGGTCTTGGCGGTGCCGTCCATGGTGAGCAGGCCTTCCTTGTCCCGCACCGGTGCAATCGAGAGGTTGTTCAGGGTCACGATCCGCGACAGGTTGGCGATGTCGGCGGCAAACAGGCCGACATCGTGGTAGCGACCCGTGACACGCACAGCAATGGGCAGTTCGACGTAGTACTCCTTGATCGATTCCTGACCGGGCCGGAACAGCTCGAACTGCAGGCTGCGACCGATGCCGGCCTGGTTGATGTCGGACAGCAGCGCGTCCATTTCGGCCTTGCTGGGCAGTTGACGCTCCAGCTGGGTCACGTACTGCTGGACCTGTTCCAGCTGCTTTTTCAGTGCGTCGAGGTTGACCGCTTGGACCAGCTTCTTCTTGTAGTCCTCACGCAACTGTTCTTCGCGGGCCTTTTCGGCCACGAGTTCTTCGTCCACCGACTTGAGCCATGCGAACCAGAGGCCGGCGATCACCGCCAGACACACGGCCACGTACAGCAGGTTGCGCGGCAGCGACGGCCACAAAGACGGATCGTTGGGATCCAGCCCCGTGAACTGCCTTTTGAGTTGCTCCTGGATCGCCTTGGCGTCCAGGTTGAAGGAAGGTGCAGCCATGGTCGTTGTTGGCCTCAGACTTTGCCGGGCGGCGGCGCCACCGTCGCGGTACTGGTGGTGTTGGCTGCGGAATTGACCGCAGCCGGACGAGACAGGGCAACCCGCATGGTGAAGTTCGACACCCGCTTCTGCTCGCGCCCTGTTCCACCGATGCTGGCGGCGACGATTTCCACCAGTTGCGGCTTGTTCAGCCATGTGCTCTGGTTGGCCAGGTTGCGCAGCAGTTCGGACACCCGCTCTTGCGACTGAGCGACGCCGGTCAACAGCACATTCTGGCCTTCTTGCTTCATGCTGGTGAGGTAGATGCCGTCGGGCAATTGCGTCACGAGTTCGTCAAGCAGGTGCACCGGCAGGTTGCGGTCGGCCTGCAGGTCTTCCACGGCCGTCTGGCGTGCGCGCAGCGAGGCGATCTCGGCCTGCAGCGTGGCGATGTCCTTGATCTCCTCATCGAGGCGCTTGATCTCGGTCTGCAGAAAGGCGTTGCGCTCCTGCTGGGACCCGATCTGCCCCTGATACCACACGAACACGGCACCGCAGACCATGCCACCCAGCAGCGCAGACAGGCCGAGCTGGGTGAAGAACTGCTCCTTCTGCCGTTTGCGCGCCGCCTCCCGGTGCGGCAGCAGGTTGATCAGGATCATTGGTAGACCCTCCGCAATGCCAGGCCGGTGGAGGTCAGGTAGGACGGTGCCTCGCGCGTGATCTTGCGCGCGTGCACGTGGCCCGAGATTTCCATGCCATCGAACGGATTGGTGACCATGCAGGCGAACGAGGTCTGGTGGGTGATCGCCTCGGTCAGCCCGGGCAGGGCCGCGCTTCCACCGGCCACCAGGATGTGATCGACCCGGTTGTAGGGCGTGCTGGTGAAGAAGAACTGCAACGCCCGCCCCACTTCCTGTGCCATGCTTTCGATGAAGGGCTCCAGCACGGTCGTCCGGTAGTCGTCGGGCAGGTCACCGGATCGCTTCTTGGCTTCGGCTTCGTCGACCGAAAATCCATACTGCCGCACGATCAGCTGGGTCAGCTGCGCACCCCCAAAGGCCTGGTCCCGCTCGTACAAGACATCGTCGTTGCGGATGACCTGCATGCTGGTGGTCAGTGCGCCCACTTCAAACAGGGCCACCAGCGAGTCCATGCCCTGGTTGGGCAAGGTTTCGATCACCCGTCCGGCGGCCATGCGCGAAGCGTAGGACTCCACATCCATCACGACCGCCTTCAAGCCAGCGGCCTCTGCCAGACCCTGGCGGTCCGAGACTTTTTCCTTGCGGGAGGCGGCGATCAGCACTTCCGCATCGCCCACCGAAGTGGCGCTGGGACCGATCACACAGAAGTCCAGACTCACTTCATCCAGCGAAAAAGGGATGTACTGGTTGGCCTCGGACTCGACCTGCGCCTCCAGTTCCTTGTCCGACAGACCACCCGGCAGGATGATCTTCTTGGTGATCACGGCGGAAGCCGGCAGCGCCAGGGCGACGTTCTTGGTCTTGGTTCCGCTCTTGCGCACCACGCGACGCACGGCTTCCGCGACCTCATCGAACTTTTCGATGTTGCCGTCGGTGATCCAGCCCCGCTCCAAGGGCTCGATGGCGCAACGCTCCAGCACCAGGTCACCGGCGCGATTGCGGCTGAGTTCCACCAGTTTCACGCTAGAAGAGCTGACATCGATGCCCACCAGCGGTGCCGGTTCCCGGCTGAATAACGACCCCAATGAAATCAAGGTGGCCCCCAAAAATGGTGGCGCTGGAACGCGCCAAACTTAATAAATCACTTCAATGCTAGCAGTAAGCCCCTTGTGCGGCAAAGATTTTTTATCTTTCACGCAAAGGGAAACGTTGTCAAAAGCATACGCAACAAACCGAGTTTTTTGGCCGCAACCTGCAAGCACAACGCCCGCCACGAACCAGATCCGACAATAGGCGGATCGTTGCGGGCACCGCCACCACAACCCCGATTTTTATAATCTGCAATTTTCGCTCGCACCACGCATGTCTCCAGAAAAACCAGCCGCCGCCCGTCCACCCGAACGCACCGGCAGTCCGGGAGGTGGCGTTTGGGGTTGGCTGCTGCGCGCGGGCGGCGTCCTGGCGGGGCTTTTCCTGGCCGCACTGCTGGCCCTGTTCATGGGTATCGGCATCGCGCTGGCCGTGGCTTACCCCAATCTGCCCGATGTGGCCGATCTGGCCGACTACCGGCCCAAATTGCCTTTGCGGGTGTTCACCGCCGAAGGGCTGCTGATTGGCGAGTTCGGGGAAGAACGGCGCAACCTGCTGACGTTCGACGAGATTCCCGCCGTCATGAAGAACGCGGTGCTCGCCATCGAGGACGCCCGGTTCTTCGAACACAGCGGTGTGGACTACATCGGGATGATGCGAGCGGCGCTGGCCAACCTGGGTCAGGCCAAGAGCCAGGGGGCTTCGACCATCACCATGCAGGTGGCGCGCAACGTGTACCTGTCGGCGGACAAGACGTACACCCGCAAGATCTACGAGGTGCTGCTCACCTTCAAGCTCGAACACCTGCTGACCAAGGAGCAGATCCTGGAGATCTACATGAACCAGATCTTCCTGGGTCAGAGGGCCTACGGTTTTTCAGCCGCGGCCCAGACCTATTTCGGCAAGCCCCTGAAGGACGTGACGATCGCCGAGGCAGCAATGCTCGCCGGCCTGCCCAAAGCCCCGTCGGCCTACAACCCGGTGAGCAATCCGCGACGCGCGCGGGCTCGGCAGTTGCACATCATCGACCGCATGCTGGAGAACGGCTTCATCTCCGCCGCCGAGGCGGAGGCGGCCAAGACGGAAACGTTGAAACTCCGCACCGGAGCCACTCAGACGCGGCTGCACGCCGAGTTCGTGGCCGAGATGGTCCGCCAATCCATGGTGGCCCAGTACGGTGACGAGACCTACACGCGCGGCCTGAACGTGACCACCAGCCTGCGCGCCAACGAACAGATCGCCGCGTACCGGGCCGTGCGCAAGGGTGTGCTGGACTACGAGCGGCGCCAGATCTACCGCGGTCCCGAACAGTTCATCAACCTGCCGCCTGCCGGCCCTGCGCGCGACGAGGCGATCGACGAGGTGCTCAACGAACGGCCGGACAGCGACGACCTGCTGTCGGCGGTGGTGCTGGAGGCCAGCCCGCGCACGGTGGTGGCGGTGCGCCAGAACGGCGAGACGCTAGAAATCACCGGTGAGGGCCTGCGCCCCGCCGCTTCCGGATTGTCGGACAAGGCCGGCCCCAACGTCAGGATCCGCCCGGGCGCGGTGATCCGGGTGGTGAGGTCCGGCGAAAAGGCCTGGCGCATCAGCCAGATGCCGGAAGTCGAGGCGGCCTTCGTGGCGCTGGATCCCCGAACCGGGGCCGTGCGCGCGCTGGTCGGCGGATTCGATTTCCAGAAAAACAAGTTCAACCACGTGACGCAGGCCTGGCGTCAACCGGGATCGAGCTTCAAGCCCTTTGTCTACTCAGCCGCACTCGAAAAGGGCCTGACCCCGATGACGGTCGTCAACGACTCGCCCCTGTTCTTCAGCGCCGGCGAAACCGGCGGCAAGCCCTGGGAACCCAAGAACTACGACGGCCAGTTCGACGGCCCGATGTCGGTTCGCCGCGCACTGGCCAAGTCCAAGAACATGGTGTCGATCCGCGTGCTCCAGCTGGTGGGCACACAGAGCGCCCAGGAGTGGGTGACCCGTTTCGGTTTCGACGCCGACAAGCACCCGCCCTACCTGACGATGGCTTTGGGCGCCGGCATGGTCACCCCGCTGCAGATGGCCACAGGCTATGCGGTGTTTGCCAACGGCGGCTACCGCGTGGCCCCCGAATTGATCACCCGTGTCACCGAAAGCCGCGGCAAGCTGCTGTACCAGGCGCCCGAGGTGGTGATCGGAGAGTCGCAGCGTGTGATCGACGAGCGCAACGCCTTCCTGATGAGCAGCCTGATGCAGGAGATCACCCGCACCGGAACCGCAGCGCGGGCCCAGGCCACGCTCAAACGGCCGGACCTCTACGGCAAGACCGGCACCACCAACGACTCGGTGGATGCCTGGTTCGTGGGCTACCACCCCACCGTGGCGGCTGCCGCCTGGGTGGGTTACGACACACCACGCAACCTGGGCAGTCGCGAAACCGGTGGCGGTCTGAGCCTGCCGATCTGGATCGATTACATGGGTGAAGCCCTCAAGGGCGTGCCGGTGGCCGAATACACCGCGCCGACCGGTGTCATCCAGGTGGGTGGCGAGTGGTACTACGAAGAATTCGGCCCTGGGCGCGGCGTGCGCGGCCTGGGTCTGAACGACCCCTGGCCAGGGGCGGCCAGGAATGGTGAGGCAAGCGCAGCGTCCCCCGGCGAACCGGGAACGGGCGCCCAGCCCGCCACGAACAACGAGGACCGACGCAGCATCCTGGACCTGTTCAAGAACTGAACGTCAGGGGCTGCCCGGCCTGTTCGCTGGCATGGCGGCTGAGGCTGGCGAAGAACTCGCCCTGGCCTTTGGTGTCCATCCAGGCCCGGCCGTCGTGCCGGTAGTGGAAACCGCCAGCCCGTGCGGCCAGCCAGACCTCCTGCAAAGGCTTTTGCAGGTTGATGATGATCTGGCTGCGGTTGGCGAAAGTCAGCGTGATCATGCCGCCCACGCGCTGGTTGTCGATGTCGGCGTCGCTCTCGTCGTTGATGCGGTCGCAGGCCAGTTCGACGGCGCGCAGCAGGGCCTCCGCGCGGTCCAGGTAGTCAAGGTCGTTCATTAGAATCGTGCGGATGATGGCGTCGGAATCGATTCTAGATGGCGGCAAGGCACGCGGCACACCCCCTGCAAGGCACATGGGCATTGCCGTGCTGTGCGTGATCGCCGCGCTGCTGGCCGCGTGTGGCCAGAAGGGTCCGCTGTACCTGCGGCCGGCCAACGCTACCCCCGGCACCGCGACGGCGCCTGCGGCGGTCGCACCCGCCGCGTCGGTTCCCGCCCAGACGACCTCAACCCGCTGACGCCGGCGACCGGTGGTCCGTCCATTGGCGCCAGATGCGCCAGCCCAGCAGACCGCCCAGCAGGACCGCGTACACCGCCACTTCCACGAAGTCCTGCTTGCCCGCACGCATCCAGAAGAAATGCAGCACCACCAGGACAGCCACCGCGTAAACGGCGCGGTGCAAAGCCCGCCAGCGGGCCGCCCCCAGGACGCGGACAGCGCGGTTGAACGACGTACCAGCCAGGGCCAGCAGCAACAACCAGGCGAGCGTGCCCACGAGGATGAAGGGGCGTCTGGGCACATCGGCCAGGACGTCGGCCCAGACGAAGCCCATGTCGAACCAGACATAGGACAACCCGTGCAGGCTGGCGTAGAAGAACACGAACAAGCCGGCCATGCGACGAAACCGGGCCAGCTGCGGCCAGCCAAAACCTTGTCGCAACGGTGTGATGGCCAGCACCAGGACCAGGGCCCGCAGTGCCCAGTCACCCAGGGAACGGATCAGCGCCTCGGCCGGGTTGGCACCGAGCTGGTCGGTGAAAGCCGCCCACACCAGCCACAGGGCGGGCAAGAGACACAGCACGAAGGCCAGCGGCTTGGCGGCCGGATGGCCAAGCAGGCGCATCAGTAGAACTTGCGCAGGTCCATGCCGGCGTAGAGCGGGCCGACCTGGGCTTCGTAGCCGTTGAAGCGTTCGGTCTTGCGCCGCTTGGCCAGCAGGCCACCCTCTTCGCCCAGACGGCGCTCGGTGGCCTGGCTCCAGCGGGGGTGCGGCACATCGGGATTGACGTTGGAGTAAAAGCCGTACTCCTGCGGTGCGGACACGTTCCAGGCGGTCCTGGGTTCTTTCTCGACGAAGCGGATCTTGACCAACGACTTGCCGCTCTTGAAGCCGTACTTCCAGGGCACCACCAGCCGCACGGGCGCACCGTTCTGGTTGGGCAGCACCTGGCCGTACATGCCAAAACTCAGCAGCGTCAGCGGGTGTCGGGCCTCGTCCATGCGCAATCCCTCCACATAAGGCCACTGCAGCACACCCGAACGCAGGCCCGGCATGGTCTCGGGATCGGCCTGGGTCACGAATTCCACGAACTTGGCGCTGCCCTGAGGTTCCACTTGCCGGATCAGCTCGGACAGGGAGTAACCCACCCACGGAATCACCATGGACCACCCCTCGACGCAGCGCAGGCGGTAGATGCGTTCTTCCATGGGCGCGAGCTTGAGCAGGTCTTCGATCCCATAGGTGCGGGGTTTGTTGACCAGCCCTTCGACGGCCACGGTCCAGGGCCGGGTCCTGAGGGCATGGGCCTTGGCCGCCGGGTCCGACTTGTCGGTGCCGAACTCGTAGAAATTGTTGTAATTGCTGGCGTCGGCGTAGCTGGTGAGCTTCTCCATGGTCTGAGCGCCCGGCACGCTGGAACGCCCGCCAGGCAGGGGTGCCAGCCAGTCGGAACGCGCAGTGTTGGCTTGCGCCAGCGCTTCGCGCGAGGCCCATCCGGCCAGCACAGCCCCGCCCGCCCCGAGCGCCAGCCGCTGCATCCAGGCGCGTCGGCCCAGGTAGACGCTCTGCGGTGTGATTTCACTGGTCACGGGGTGCTGGAAGCCGGTGTCGGCGGGCCGGATGATCATGGGTGGCTCCTAGAGATGCCTGTCGGTCGAGCGAGCAAGCAGTGTCTTACAAAGTTTCCGTCTGCGCGGCGCACAAACAAAACACCCCGCCAAGGCGGGGTGTGATGAAAGTGCATGCCAGGCGCCCGTCGATCAGAGTTCGCCGTAGCTGTGCAGGCCCGACAGGAACATGTTCACCCCCAGGAACGCAAAGGTGGTGATCGCCAGCCCGACCAGTGCCCACCACGCGGCCACGGTGCCGCGCAGGCCCTTCATCAGCCGCATGTGCAGCCAGGCGGCGTAGTTCAGCCAGACGATCAGGGCCCAGGTTTCCTTCGGGTCCCAGCTCCAGTAGCCGCCCCAGGCCTCAGCGGCCCAGAACGCGCCCAGCACGGTGGCGATGGTGAAGAAGGCAAAACCGATGGCGATCGCCTTGTACATCACGTCGTCCAGCACCTCGAAGCTGGGCAGCTTCTGGGCGATGCGCCGGCGTCCCGCCAGGATGCCGCCCACGATCAGGGCCGAAACGCCAAAGTAAACGAACCAGTAACCGCCACTTTGCTCCAGCGCCGACCGGCGGAACACCAGAGGCTCCAGGCACAGCACCACGCCCAGCAGGAACAACGGCGCCAGCTTGTACCAACGCGTCTCGCCGGCCGCCTGTTTGACCAGGTAGGCAAAGGCGAGCATCGCGGCGATGGCGAAGGTACCGTAACCCACAAAGTTGGCGGGCACATGCACCTTCATCCACCAGCTCTGCAGCGCGGGCACCAGCGGCTGGATCTCGTGCGCCCCGCGCACCACCGTGTACCAGAGCAGAAAGCCCACGGCCGCGCTGACCACCAGCATCGAGAAGGCGCCCATGGAACGGGTGCGGTACCGGTCTTCGTAGTACAGGTAAAAGGCGGTGGTCATCCAGCAGAACATGATGAACACCTCGTAGAGGTTGCTCACCGGGATGTGGCCGATGCCAGGGCCTATCTGGTGGCTTTCGTACCAGCGCACCATGGTGCCCACCAGCGCCAGCGTGACGGCGGCCCAGGCCAGACGAGAGCCCAGCGATTCAAACGCCTCTCCGGCCCGGGTCAGCAGGCCCACCCAGTAGAACGCCGTGCTCATGAAGAACAGCAGGCTCATCCACAGGATGGCCGACTGGCTGGAGATGAAGTACTTGAGCAGGAAGACCTGGTCGGCCCGCGCCAGATCGGCGCCCGTGGGCGTCTGGTACAGCCAGATGGCCGTGAGCGAGAACAGCGCCACCACCACGCTGAGGGTGCGCAGCGGACGCCAGAACCAGCCCAGCCAGATCAGCGACGGCACGCAGCCCGCGAGAATCCACTTCTCGTAAATGTTCATGGCCGTGCCGTACTGCGTCAGGGCCCAGGCGGCACCGCCCAGCACCAGCGCGGCGAACAGCCAGTCCCACACGTCGCGCCGGGCCAGGTAGCCTGGCTGCAGGGCGCCGCCGTTCTGGTCGCGCTTGAGTTCGATGGTCTGGGTCGCTGTGTTCATGGGTTCACCTTCAACAACTGCACTTTCAAGGTCTCGAATTCCTGGTCGGCTTCCATCGTCTTGCGGTTGGTGGACATGGCCATGCTGGCCTGGGCCGAACCGTCACCGCCGGGCGCCAGCCACACCCAAAGGCGCCGGTCGCGCACATAGAGCATGGCAAAAATGCCCACGATCAGCAAGACACAACCCAGGTAGACGATGGTCTGGCCAGGCGCACGGGCGACCTGGAAGACGCTGGCCTGGACGTGCTGGAAGTCTTTGAGCTGGAAACTGAAGGGCGCCGGGTAGTAGAAAGAGTCACTCAGGCTGATGACCGCGCTGCGCATGAAGAGCGCGGTCTTTTCGTCGTTGGGCGCGATCGGCAGGCCGACGCGCTCACGCCCGACCTGGAGCAACTCGAACAGCGTCCCGTTGAGAATGCGAACCAGAACGTCGCTGGCGCGCTCGCGCTCGGCCTCAGGCACGTTCGCCTCAAGGAACGCCGACACCGCAGGCAAACCTCCTTTGATGGGCGGGGCGCCCGGCGGTGCTGCAACGGCTTCTGCGCCGGCAAACAGCGCCAGTGCCCGCGCGGCAGACTGCTGCAGGGCTTCGGCCAGTTCCGGCCTGCCGCCCTCGACCGCGCCGACCGCATAGCGGCGGATGGCCTGCTCGCGCAGCGCCGGGTCGGCCAGCGCCGAGCGCAGTCGCACGAACTCGTCGAGACTGTCGTTGCCGTCGGCGGGCACACGCAGGTAACGGAACGGCTCCGAAGGGGTTTCCCGCACGCCGAAGAGGTACATTCGGGCGCCGTCGATGTCCATCGGCAGCATGTAGTTGTTGTATTCCACCGCCTGA
Organism: uncultured Hydrogenophaga sp.; assembly: GCA_964428045.1. GTDB lineage: Bacteria > Pseudomonadota > Gammaproteobacteria > Burkholderiales > Burkholderiaceae_C > Hydrogenophaga. The sequence continues at coordinate 18,799 of CAYRWN010000030.1, forward strand.
CCGGCCGCGTCGCGCAGCTTGTAGCTGAAACTGGGTCCGACGTTGCGCAGCGTCTTTTCGGCCCCGACCTTGTGGCCGGCGCCCAATTGACTCTCCAGGCTACGGCGCAGATCGACCGCCCGCACATCGGTGCCGCTGCTGTCCGCCGTATTCGCCATGTTCTCGACGTTGATCACGCGCAGCCCGGTGTATTCCAGGGTGAGCTTGTGATCGCCGTTGCTCAGGGCCGACGAGCCGCCGATGGTGCCCGAGATCTCGAAGGGCCTCGTGGGCCCATTGATGGGAACGGCCTGCAGGTCCAGGCGCGATCCGCCGTCATCGAAGCTGGACTGGTAGATGTTGATGCCGCGGTGGCTGGCCGGGTGGTTGACTTCGACACGGGCGGGCTTCTTCTCGCCCGTGTCGTGGTCGTGGATCACGATGTCGCTGGCGAACAGCCGGGGCATGCCGGTGTCGTAGTACTCGACGATGAACTTCTTGAGCTCGATGGAGAACGGCAGGTCCTGCAGCAGCACGCCGTCGGCCTGACTCAGGATGGCGGTACCGGCGGTCGTGCCTTCGGTCACCAGCACATTGCCCCGGAAGGTGGGGTTCAAGGGGGAAAGCCGGTGTTCGGGCGCGACGTCGGCAATCAGGCCACCGCCGGTGAACGGCGTCTTGCCGTTGAACCACATCTGCGCGCGCACCATCAGGTCGCCGTCGAGCAGGCCGCCGATGCACACCAGCACGATGGCGCTGTGCGCGGCGAGGTAGCCGACCTTGTTGGCGGCGCCGGCCTTGGCCGCCACCATCCAGCCGGTGCCTGCCGCGCTCTCGCGCGACTGCAGCTTGACCTTCCAGCCCGATCCCAGCAGGGCCTGCCCGATGCGGTGGGCGGCCGCTTCGGGCGCTTCGCTCAGATGCCCTTGCGCACGGTGGGGAAAGGCCTTGAGGCTCTGTTCGCGGATGTTCTCCTTGTGGGCCTTGAAGTCGGCCAGGATCTTGGGCGTGTTGCGTGCGATGCACAGGCTGGTGCTGGTCACCAGGAACGCGAGGATGAGCAGGAACCACCACGCGCTGTAGACGTTGTAGATCTGGGCGGTGCCGAACACCTCGGCCCAGAACGGTCCGAACTGGTTGACGTAGTTGTTGAGCGGCTCGCGCTGCTTGACCACGGTACCGATCACCGAAGCGATGCAGATCACCGTCAGCAAGGCGATGGCGAACCGCATCGAGGACAGGAGCTCGACCAGTTCGCCGAACACGCGCGAACCGGTGCGAACCTTCAAGCCTTGGGTGGAGACGGTCATGGATGGAAGGAAAAAACAAACAGGGCGCGCCTGGAATCAGCCAGACCGCGCCCTGATGGGATGCCACAAAAGCCCGACGGTTCAATCCAAGATTCGATTCCTGTATTGTGCCGTCAAATATCGATGATGACTTATATCCTTGGGTCTGCCGGGGACAATGCCTGCGCGGTCAGCGCAACCCGGCGATGTAGTCCGAAACGGCCTTGATTTCGCGGTCGTTCATCCGCGAAGCCACGTCCGTCATCTGGCCGTTGTTGTTCCGCACGCCGTCGCGGAACGCCTTGAGCTGGGCTTCGGTGTAGGCGGCATGCTGGCCGGCCAGGCGCGGGTACTGGGCCGGGATGCCGGCGCCGTTGGGGCTGTGGCAACCCGCACAGGCGGCGATCTGGCGGTCGGCGATACCACCGCGGTAAATGCGTTCGCCCAGACGGACACTGTCCTTGTTCTGAGCGAAGCCCGGCAGGGCTTTCTGGCTGGCCAGCCAGAAGGCGATGTTGCGCATGTCGTCGTCCGACAGGGCGGCGGCGAAGCCTTTCATGATCGCGTTGTCGCGTTTGCCGGACTTGTATTCCTGCAGTTGCTTGATCAGGTATTCGGGGTGCTGCCGCGCCAGCTTGGGGTTGTCGGCGAGGGTCGAATTGCCATCGGCTGCGTGGCAGGCCACGCAAACCTGACCATACATCGCGGCACCCTTGACCAGATCGGGCTTGGCCGCTTGGGCTTGCACGTTGAAGGACAGAACGGCGGCACCGGCCGCGATGAGCAAGGAGACGGGCAGTTTCATGACGGGGCGGCGTCGTGGGCGACGCATCGGTTTGGAGATGTGTGCGGTTTTCTGATCCGAAGCCTTGCGATTTTACAATGTCCCGCTGGACCCACCCTCATGACCCACACCAAAAAGCCCGCCACACCCACCTCCCAGCGCCCTGCAGGCCCAACCGCAGCCAGCACCATCCAGGCCGAAGAGCTCAAACGCCTGCACGGGTGGCTGCACACGGCGCGCTTCCTGACCACCGCGCCTCAGCTGGAACATCTGCCGGCGCTCGATGTGCCCGAAATCGCCTTCGTCGGTCGCTCCAACGCGGGAAAGTCCACCTCCATCAACACGCTGACGCAGCAAAAACGGCTGGCCTTTGCGTCCAAGACGCCCGGTCGCACACAGGCCATCAACCTGTTCTCCCTAGGCAAGCAGGGGCAGACCGACGCGGTGCTGGCCGACCTGCCGGGCTACGGCTATGCCGCCGTGCCGCAAGAGGCCAAGTTGCGCTGGCAGCGGGTGATGGCCAATTACCTGGTCACGCGCGACAACCTCAAGGGGGTGGTGCTGCTGTGCGACCCGCGCCTGGGCCTGACCGAACTCGATGAGGCGCTGCTGGAAGTGATCCGCCCGCGCGTGCAGAACGACGGGCTGAACTTCCTCATCCTGCTGACCAAGTCCGACAAGCTGACCCGCGCCGAGGCGCAGAAGGCGCTGTCGATCGCCCGCCTGCAATGCGCTGGCGGCCAGGCGCTGCTGTTTTCCGCCCTCAAGAAGCAGGGCCTGGACGACGTGGCGCGCCTGCTGTGGCAATGGGCCCACCCCGAACCCGGCGAGACGGCGCCTGAGGCCGAGCCCGAAGCGCTGGATTGAGCGGCTGCGCGGCGTTCAGTCGCGGCCGTAGACCGATGGCTGCCCCGACGGCCGGGTCTTGAAGCGCTTGTGCACCCAGAAATACTGCTCCGGCATGGTGGCGATCATCGCCTGCAGCAGCAGGTTCATCCGTGCGGTGTCAGCCACCGGATCGTCGGTCGGGTAGTTGTCCCAGCGCGGCAGCACCGTGACGTCGTAGCCTTGCGGCGTCAATCTGCTGATGACCGGCACCACCTGCGCGCGGGCTAACCGGGCAAAGCGCGGCAGCGACGTGACGGTGGCTGCCGGTACGCCGAAGAACGGCACGAACACCGAGTCGGCCTGGCCGTAGTCCATGTCGGGCAGCAGGTACAGCGGCTCGGTCGCCTTCAGGGCGGCCACCAGCGGCTTGAGGCCCTGGCGACGCGGCACGATGTGCGCCTGACCGAAGCGCTGGCGCCCGTCGAGAATCCACCGGTCCACGGCCTTGTTCAGCTGCTCGGCGTAGATGGTGCAGAAGCGCCGCGGGAGCTGGGAGGTCAGCGCGGTCCAGCCCGCGTCCAGCCCCACGAAATGCGGGGCAAAGATCACCGTCGGGGTGTCGCCGGCCAGCGCAGCGGTATCGCCACCCAGGCGCAGCCGGCGCGCCACGGTTTCCGGGCGGCCGTGCCACAGCCAGCTGCGGTCCAGCCAGGCTTGGGCGAATCGAACGAAGTGCTGGCGCACGGCGGCACGGCGCCGGGGCTCCGGCACCTCAGGGAAGCACAACGCCCAGTTGGTGCGGGCGATGCGCCGCCGCCGTCCGGCCACCGCGTGCAAGACCTGTCCGAACGTCCAGCCCAACGCGCGCACCAGTGGCAGCGGCACCCGGGCCAGCAAACGCATGAAACCCAGCCCGAGGGCGTTGCCCCAGCGGTCGGCCAGGGGCTTGCGCAGGGCCTTGAGACGTTCAGACAGGCTCATTCGGCGGGACGTGCATGGAAAATCAGGCCACAGGGCTGCCACCGTGGGTCGCCGGCGACTTGTAGCGGTCGTACGACCACAGGTACTGACGGGGACATTCCCGAACCAGACTTTCCATCGCCGCGTTGATCTGCCGCGCTGCCGTGGACGCTTCGCTGGACAATGGGCCCCAGGCGGCCTCGTCGTAGCGTCGCACATGCACGCAATAGCCCCGGCCCCACGACAGCCGCTCCCCCCAGGCGAGCAGCACCTGGGCTCCGGCGGCGAGGGCCAGCCGGGACGACAGCGTCATGGTGTAGGCGTCGCGCCCGAAAAACGGCACCCAGACGCCTTGCCCTGCGGGCGGCACCTGGTCGGGCAGCAGACCCACCGCTTCGCCCGCCTTGAGGGCCTTGATCAGTTGCTTGACTCCCGCCAGGGTGGTGGGCGCGGTCTGCAAACCGGGTCTTTGGCGCGAAGTGGCCACCAACTCGCGCAGCCAGGCTTGGCGCGCCGGGCGGAACAGCACCGTCATGGGCTGGAGCGCGCCAAAGCGTTGGGCGTAGGCCTGGGCCGTGATCTCGAAACAGCCCAGGTGCGGGGTGAGAAACAGCACGCCACGGCCATGGGCCTGTGCCGCCTCGATGAAAGCCGCCCCTTTCCAGCCCACCGCCACCGGTCGCCCCATCCAGAGGCGGGGCAATTCAGTGACCAGCTTGCCGGCCTCCCCCACCGACGCCAGTACCGTGGCACGCGAAACCCCGGCCAGCCGGGCGTGGGCCAGCAGGCGGCGGCGGTACCGGCCCGACAACAGAAAACTCAGCCAGCCCAGCACCCAGCCCAAGCCGTGCAGCACAGGCAGGGGCAGCGCCGAGAAGAAGCGAAACAGACTCAGGACGAAGGTGGTCAAGGGTTGGAGGTCCGTGCTGCGGCTGGCGGGGCGATCCGCAGGCCTGTCAACGGGTTGGGCGGCAACGCCAAGTGGGAACTGCGTTTAAAATCCACCCATCGCCGAGTTACTGAACTAATTGCGGGGCGATTCACAAATCCTGCTAAAGCGTTCGCCGAACTCCACAAGGCCGGCAACGCCGACCTCAATGCACTGGAGTTTATCGATATGGCGAACGACTTTCTCTTCACGTCCGAATCCGTCTCAGAAGGCCATCCCGACAAGGTGGCCGACCAGATTTCGGACGCCATCCTGGATGCGATCTTTGCCCAGGACCCGCGCAGCCGCGTCGCAGCGGAGACCCTGACCAACACCGGTCTGGTGGTGCTGGCCGGCGAGATCACCACCAACGCCCACGTGGACTACATCCAGGTGGCGCGCGACACCATCAAGCGCATCGGCTACGACAACACCGAGTACGGCATCGACCACAAGGGCTGCGCGGTGCTGGTGGCCTACGACAAACAATCGAACGACATTGCCCAGGGCGTGGACCGCGCGTCGGACGACTACCTGAACATCGGCGCCGGCGACCAGGGCCTGATGTTCGGCTACGCCTGCGACGAGACGCCCGAACTGATGCCCGCACCCATCCACTACGCGCACCGCCTGGTCGAGCGCCAGGCCCAGCTGCGCAAGGACGGTCGCCTGCCTTTCCTGCGCCCGGACGCCAAGAGCCAGGTGACCATGCGCTATGTGGACGGCAAGCCGCACAGCATCGACACCGTCGTCTTGTCCACCCAGCACAGCCCGGACCAGAGCGAAACCCAGACCAAGATGAAGGACAGCTTCATCGAGGCGGTGATCGAGGACATCATCAAGCCGGTGCTGCCCAAGGAATGGCTGATCAACACCCGCTACCTGATCAACCCCACCGGCCGCTTCGTCATCGGCGGCCCCCAGGGTGACTGCGGCCTGACCGGACGCAAGATCATCGTCGACACCTACGGCGGCGCCTGCCCGCACGGCGGCGGCGCCTTCTCGGGCAAGGACCCGTCCAAGGTGGACCGTTCGGCCGCCTACGCCGCGCGCTACGTGGCCAAGAACGTGGTGGCCGCCGGCCTGGCGCGCCAGTGCCAGGTGCAGGTGGCCTACGCCATCGGCGTGGCCAGGCCGATGAACATCACCGTCTACACCGAAGGCACGGGCGTGATCCCGGATGCCGAGATCGCCAGACTGGTCGAAGCCCACTTCGACCTGCGCCCCAAGGGCATCATCCAGATGCTGGACCTGCTGCGCCCGATCTACAGCAAGACGGCCGCCTATGGCCACTTCGGCCGCGAAGAGCCCGAGTTCACCTGGGAAAGCACCGACAAGGCCGCCGCACTGCGTGCCGCCGCCGGTCTGTAAGGCGGCCCAAGGTCGATCCGCGGCCAGGTTCCCAGTGGATGCGGCACGCCGACAAGCTTCCGACGATCACGCCAATATGTAAGCGGTCACTCGCCATGCAAAGCCCCTGAGCGCAAGCCAGGGGCTTTTTTCGTGGCTTTTTGCCGGCCAGGACGCCACCCAGACCCTGAATTTTGGCCTCCAGCAGCCGATAGCCCAAACACGGAGTATTTCTGCCACACCTGGCAGATCACGATCTGGAGCTCTTCTATATGGACCACACCCAATGCCCGGAACAGGCCCCGGCCGGCACGCCCGATCTGGAAGCCCTGGTCGCCCAGCGCACCCAAGAGTTGCAGCAGGCCCTGGACCGTGCGCAGGCGCTGTACGACCACGCCCCTTGCGGATACCTGTCTCTGGACGCGCATCTGCGCATGGTCAACATCAACCAGACGCTGCTGGACTGGCTGGGCTACACGCGCGAGGAACTGCTGCAACACCAGGATCTGTTCGACGTGATCGACCCCTCGCTGCGCGAACAGGTCGCCCGGCATCTTGACGTGTTGCAGCGCGGTGAAGTGGGCGAAGACATGGAGATCGAAGTGCGCTGCAAGAACGGCAGCCTGCTCCAGATGCTCTGTTCATCGACGGCGGTGTGCGACCCGCAGGGGCGGTTCCTGCACAGCAACACCACGGTGGTGGACATCAGCGACCGCAAGGCCGTGCAGAAACGCCTGACCACCAACGAGAGCTTTCTGCAGACGATCACCGACCGCATTCCGGTGCATCTGGCCTACTACGACAAAGACCTGGTCTGCCGCTTCGTCAACCGCGCACACGCACGCGGCAACGGCAAACACCCCCATGAGATGATCGGCGAGCCCCTGGCCCAGGTGGTGCCACCGGACCTGCTGCCCGACATCCTGCCGCACGTGGCGGACGCACTCAACGGCCAACCGCAGAAGTTCGAGGTGGTCCGCGGTGAAGAAGCAGGAACGCGCCGCCACTACGAAATTCACTACATCCCCGACACGCGCGACGGCCAGGTCGACGGCATCTTCATCGAACTGCACGACATCACGGACCGCAAGCGCACCGAAGAGTTCGTGCTCGAAGCCAACCGCGACCTGGAAGAGCGGGTGCGCGAGCGCAGCGCCAAGCTCTACCTGAGCGAGCAGCGCTACCGCCTGATGGTCGACGCGGTGCAGGACTACTGCGTGTACTTCGTCGACGAGAACGGCATCGTCTCAGAATGGAGCGAGAGCGCCCAGCGCCTGCATGGCCACCGCCGCCAGCAGATCGTGGGCAAACCCTACCGGCTGCTGCTGGCCAGCCACAACGGGGGCGAGGACGAGGTCGACCCCGACCAGGTGCTGCGCCTGGCCAAGGCGCACGGCCAATGGGAAACCCGCGGCTGGCGCCTGCGCGACGACGGATCGCGCTTCTGGGCCCACACGGTGCTGACCGCCTTGCGCAACGAAGCCGGCGAACTGCAGGGCCTGTCCAGCATCACGCGCGACATGACCGCAGCCAAGAGCCTGGAGGACGTGATGAACGACCTCAACAAGGAACTGGAAAAGCGCGTGGCCGAGCGCACCCAGCAGCTGGTGGCCGCCAACAAGGATCTGGACGTCTTCTCGCACATGGTCTCGCACGACCTGCGTTCGCCGCTGCGCCACATTTCGAGTTTTCTCGTGTTGCTGCAGGAACAGCTGGGCGAAGGCGGCGACAAGCTGGTCCAACAGTACCTGGCCTCCATCGCCAAGGCCAGCAAGCGCATGAGCCTGATGATCGAAGGCCTGCTGGAGTACGCCCGCCTGGGGCGGGTGGCGATCGAGTCGCAACCGGTGCCGCTGACCCCGTTGATCGAAGGCGTGATCGGGCACCTCAAGCAGGAACACCCGAACCGCAACATCACCTGGACGGTGGAAGACGACCTGCCGGTGGTGCGCGGCGACGCCATGCTGCTGGCCCAGGTGTTCACCAACCTGCTGGAAAACTCGGTCAAGTACACCCGCACACACGACAGTGCACTCATCGAAGTGGGCTGGCGTGTCAACCCGGTGGGCGGCCGCACCTTCTACGTCCGCGACGACGGCGTCGGCTTCGATCTGGATAAGGCCCACAACCTGTTCGTCATGTTCCAGCGCCAGCACCATTCCATGGACTTCGAAGGCACAGGCACCGGTCTGGCGCTGTCGCAACGCATCATTGAACGGCACGGTGGCCGCATCTGGGCCGAAACGGCGCCCGGCCAGGGATGTGTCTTCTACTTCACCCTGCCCTTCGACGGGCTGGAGAACGAACCCAAACTCGACTTTCCCCAGTCGGCCATGGCCGAGCTCACGTTCTGAGGCGCGCGCTCGGCCAGACCCCCGGGGTTCACGCGACCGGCCTATCATCCGGCGCGTGAACCCCACCAATTTTTCTGCACCCACGGGCCAATACTGGCTGATGAAGTCCGAGCCCGAAGAGTGCTCGATCGACGACGCCCTGGCCGCACCCGGCGCCACCGTGCCCTGGACCGGCGTGCGCAACTACCAGGCACGCAACTTCATGCGCGACGCCATGCAGGTCGGTGATGGCGTGCTGTTCTACCACTCCAGCTGCGCCGAACCGGGCATCGTGGGCCTGGCGCGCGTGGCCTCGGGCACACGGCCGGACCCGACGCAGTTCGATCCCGCCTCGCCCTACTTCGACGCCAAGTCCCCGGCGGCCAACCCGCGCTGGCTGCTGCTGGATGTGCAGGCGCTGTGCAAGACCCGCCTGATCGGCCTGCCCGAACTGCGCGCCACGCCTGCCCTGGCCGACATGGGGGTGCTGCAGCGCGGCAGCCGTCTGTCCATCACGCCGGTCAGCACGGCGCACTGGCACTTCATCACTCGGCGGCTGATGGGCGTGTGAAGCGCCGCACAGGCCCGGCTCCGGCTTCAATCAGGGGTCGCAGATCCCGCTGAGCACCAGCCGCCATCAGCAGTTCGGACACCAGAAACATCGGTCCCACCAGCAGGCCGCGCAGGTCATCAAAGAACGCCGGCTTGCGACCTTCCCACACATGACCGACGGTCTGGAACACCCAGCCCACCACAAAGCTGCCCAGACCCCAGGTGAGCCAGGTGGACAGGGGGGCCGCACCCAGCGGGTGTGCCAGCACCACCAGCCCGCCCAGGGCGGCGATGGTCGGCACGGTGACCGAAGCGCGACCCAACCGCAGGTACCACACCGCCGTCAGCGCCCAGACCAGCCAGTGCGCACCGGGCAACACCGAGCCAGCACTGCCCAGGGGCACCCGCGCCAGCAGGGCCGCGATGCCGAAGGCGATCAGCGGAATGCCCACGAAGTGGGTGGCGATGTTGCGCGGGTCGCGGTGGTAACGCGCGTACGCGATCAGCTGGCGGGTGGCGTGGTCCATGCTCGTCTCCTGTGAGCCGTGTTTATTGGTCCGGCAAGCCGTCAGCTTCTTCGTTCGGCCCGAAGGCGTCTGTCAAAATTTCGACAAACCCCCTGCCCTGCGGCCACATCCGCGGGCAAACCCCTAGCGCCCCATGCACCCATCCACCCCGGTCCCGCCCGGCCTGCACGCTGCCCTGTCCAGTGACGGATGGTTCAGCCATTGCACACCCGCCCTGCAGGCCGAACTGCTGCGGCTGGCCCGCATGCGCCACCTGACCGCTGGCGAATCGCTGTTCGCGCGCGGCGGCGACGCCGACGGCCTGTGCTGCGTGGTGGCGGGCGCGCTGCGCATCGGCGCCCTCGACGCCGACGGCGATAACGCCCTGCTGGCCTACCTGGAGCCCTACCAGTGGTTCGGCGAGATCTCGCTCATCGACGGCCGCCCGCGCACCCACGACGCCGTGGCCGACGGCCCGACCCAGGTGCTGGTGGTGCCGCGCGAGCCGCTGCTGGCCTGGCTCGACGCCCACCCCGCGATGTGGCGCGAACTGGCGCGCCTGGCCTGCCGCAAGCTGCGCGTGCTCTTCGTCGCGGTCGAAGAACTGGCCCAGCTGCCGCTGGAAGAACGCGTATGGCGCCGCTTGCAGCTCGTGGCCCGAGGCTACGGCAGCCGCGACGCTCCGCGGCGGCGCATCCGTCTGTCGCAGGAAGTGCTGGCCCAGATGCTGGGCGTGAGCCGCCAGAGCATCAACAAGGTTCTCAAAGCACTCGAAGCCGGTGGCCGCCTGAGGCTGCATTACGGTGAGATCGAGCTGCTTTCGCCTAATGAAAATCCCGGCTCTCCGGCGCCAGCCGGCCCAGCAGCGGGTTGAGGTTTTCCAGCCGGCCGGCAATCAGGTTGCAGACCTGGCCGTCGCGCTGCCAGACGCCGTGCACACCCAGCAGGCGTGAGCCGGTCAGTTCGCTGCGCTGGCGTTCGCGCAGCGCGCGCCAGACGATGACCTGCACGGTGCCGGTTTCGTCTTCCAGCGTCACGAAGACCACGCCCTTGGACGTGCCCGGCTGCTGGCGGCAGGTGACGATGCCGCAGGCGCGCACCAGGCGGCCATCGGGCGCGTCTTTCAGTTGCTCAGCGGTCATGAAGCGGCGTGTGTTCAGCCGCTCGCGCAGCAGGGCCAGCGGGTGGCGGCGCAGGGTCAGGCCGGTGGACGTGTAGTCCCATACGATGGCTTCGCCTTCGGGCGCTTCGTCCAGTACCAGCGCCGCTTCGTTGACCGGTGCGCGGCGCAAGATGGCGGGCGCGGCCTGCAGGGCAGACGCGTCCCACACCTGCTGGCGGCGGTGGCCGGCCAGGCTGTGCAGGGCATCTGCGGCGGCGAGCTGCTGCAGGGTCTGGCGGTCGAGCTGTGCACGCAGGGCCATGTCCTCGGTGGAGGTGAACGGCCGCGCCAGCCGTGCTGCGCTGATGCGATCAGCCTCCGCCTGCGACAGCCCGCTGACCAGCCGCAGCCCCAGCCGCACAGCGGGGTGGCCCGGTGCGCCGGGCGCGGGCATGTCTTCCAGCGTGCAGTCCCAGTCGCTGTGAGCCACATCGACCGGGCGCACCACCACACCATGGTGCTGCGCGTCCTGCACCAGCTGGCTGGGCGAGTAGAAGCCCAGCGGCTGGCTGTTGAGCATGGCGGCCAGGAATTCGGCCGGGTGGTGGTGCTTGATCCAGCAGCTGTCGTAGACCAGCAGCGCGAAGCTGACCGCGTGGCTTTCGGGGAAGCCGTAGCTGGAGAAGCCCTTGACCTGTTCGACCACGCGCTGCGCGAATTCCAGCGGGTAGCCGCGCGTGGTCATGCCGTCGATGAGGCGGTGTTCGTAGGCGCCCAGGCCGCCGTTGCGCCGCCAGGCGCCCATGGCCCGGCGCAGGCTGTCGGCCTCGCCGGGGGTGAAGCCGGCCGCGATCATGGCGATCTGCATGCACTGCTCCTGGAACACCGGCACGCCCAGGGTGCGCTCCAGCGCGGCCTCCAGGCCCTTGGGGTAGTCCACCGGCTCCAGGCCCTGGCGGCGCCGCAGGTAGGGGTGCACCGCACCGCCCTGGATGGGACCGGGCCGCACCAGCGCGACCTCGACCACCAGGTCGTAGAAGCAGCGCGGCCGCAGGCGCGGCAGCATGGCCATCTGCGCGCGGCTTTCGATCTGGAACACGCCCACGGTGTCGGCGGCACAGATCATGTCGAAGGTGGCCACGTCCTTGTCGGGGATCTGGTGCAGCGCCATGGGCCGGCCGCGGCGCTGGCCGATGAAATCGAGCGACTTGCGGATGGCCGTCAGCATGCCCAGCGCCAGCACGTCGACCTTGAGCAGGCCCATGGCGTCGAGGTCGTCCTTGTCCCACTGGATCACGGTGCGGTCGGGCATGGACGCGTTTTCGATCGGCACCAGCCGGGCCAGCGGGCCGCTGGTGAGCACGAAGCCGCCGGTGTGCTGCGAGAGGTGGCGCGGGAAGCCCAGCAGCTGCTTCACGAGCGTGACGAACTGGCGCCCGGCCAGGCTGTCCGGGTCCAGGCCGGCTGCGCGTAGGCGGTCGTGTGCCAGGCCATCTTCGTCCCACCAGCGGTGGTCGCGCGCCAGCCGCTCGATCAGCGCGTCGTCAAAGCCCAGGGCCTTGCCCACGTCGCGCGCAGTGCTGCGTGGGCGGTAGCGGATGACGGTGGCGGTGAGCGCGGCGCGGTCGCGACCGTACTTGCGGTACAGGTACTGGATCACCTCTTCGCGCCGCTCGTGCTCGAAGTCGACGTCGATGTCGGGCGGCTCGTTGCGCTCCTTCGAGATGAAGCGTTCGAACAGCAGCGAAGAGCGCGCCGGGTCCACTGCGGTGATGCCCAGGCAGTAGCAGACCGCGCTGTTGGCCGCCGAGCCACGACCCTGGCACAGGATGCCTTGCGAACGGGCAAAGGCCACGATGTCGTGCACGGTGAGCAAGTAATGCTCGTAGCCGAGTTCGGTGATGAGTGTGAGCTCGTGTTCGATCTGGTCGCGCACTTTGGGCGGCACGCCATCGGGCCAGTGCGCGGCGGCGCCGGCTTCGGTGAGCGCGCGCAGGTGCTGCGCGGGCGTGCTGTCGGGCGGCACCACCTCGGCCGGGTACCGGTAGCGCAGTTCGTCCAGCGTCCAGCCGGTGCAGCGCTGCGCGACCACCAGGGTCTGCGCCAGCAGCTCGGGCGGAAAGCACTGGGCCAGCCGCACGCGGGTGCGCAGGTGCTGTTCGGCGTTGGGGGTGAGGTCGAAGCCGCAGTCGGCCAGCGGCCGGCCGACGCGGGTGGCGGTCAGCACGTCCTGCAGGGCCTTGCGCGAGCGCACGTGCATGTGCACGTCGCCCACCGCCACCAGGGGCACGGCGGTGTGGGCGCTGGCCTCGCGCAGGCGGTGCAGGTGGATGGCGTCGTCCAGCCGGCGCAGCTGGGTCACGCCCAGCCAGCAGCGGCCCAGGAAGGTACCGAGCAGCCAGCGCGCGGTGGCGTCGGCCTGGTCCTGGCTGGCACTGTGCGGCGGCACGGCGATGGCCACGCAGTCGGTCAGCGCGGCGGGGTCCACATCGGCCAGCTCCAGGTGGTACGTGCCCTTGTCGGCCGCGCGCCGCAGCCGCGTGATGAACTCACACAGGTGACCGTAGCCGTGCAGGCTGGTGGCCAGCAGCACCAGGATGAAGTCGCCGGTGTCGGCCGCCTCGCCGCGCACGCGGAACTGGCTGCCCACGATGAGGGGCAGCGCGTGCTTCTTCGCGGCCACGTGGGCCTGCGCGATGCCGGCCATGGAGCACTCATCGGTGAGGGCCAGCGCGGTGTAGCCCATGGCTTTCGCGCGCGCGACCAGCTCGTCCGGGTGACTGGCGCCGCGCAGGAACGTGAAGTTCGAGCAGCACAGCAGCTCGGCGTGGTCGGGCAGGAACATCGTCACAGCAGATCCGGCGCCGGGCCGCCCCAAGCCGGATCAGCCCCCGTGTGGGGCAGCGACCCACACGCAGTGGGGGAGCGTGGGGGCATAAGGTTCAGGCGAAGAAGCCGTGCAGAAACCAGGCCGGCTCTTCGGCCAGCCGGGTCTGGAAGACCCAGAGCAGTCCCGCCGGCGCAGACGCGGCCACCCAATAGTCGCGCACCGCGTGGCGGGAGTGGCCGCTGGCCTCATCGCGGTCCCACCAGCCGCCTTCCACGCGCTGCGGGCCCAGCAGCAATTGCAGCTCGCCCTGGTAGAGCGGGCGGTGCTGGCGCACCAGCAGCCGGATGGGCTGCGGTAGCACGAAGCTGGGCTGCGGCAGGCCGGGGCCGAAGGCCAGCTCGGCGTCTGGCCTCACCGGGCGCCGGGGCAGCGCCTGGCCGGCGGCCTGCCAGCGACACATGTGTTCGGGACGGTGGTCGTCCACCAGCACCGGGCGTTGCACACGGTCCGGCCCCAGGCGCACGGCGATGCGCTCCAGCGCGTTGGACAGGCCCTCGCCCTCGGCCTGCGCGTCGTCAGGCAGCCAGGACGCGCTGCGCGGGGCCAGCGGGCGCACCTCGTCGGCCACCAGGCGCAGGTCGCCCACCGGCGCGGCCAGGCTGACGCGGGCCAGGTGCTCGGCCAGCAGGCGGCCGAGGTGTTCCACATCGCGCGTGGGGTCGGCGGTGCGCACGGTGAGCTGCCCGCCCTCGCCCGCGCCGCGCGAGCGCATGGCGTCGTGCGCCCAGTGCAGGGTGAAGGCGGTCACGCCGGCCTGCCGCGCGGCCAGCCAGCCGGCCAGCTGCAGCAGCAGGCGGCGCGCGCCGACCACCAGCGCGGCGGCGTCGTCCACCCGGTGCGGCAGTTCCAGCCGGGCGTCGAACAACGCCGGCGTCTGCACCCAGTTGTGGGTTTGCGGTGCGTGGCCGTAGAGCTGGTCCAGCGCGTGCAGCAGCGCGGCGTCGAAGCGGCGCGCCAGGCCCGAGCGTGGCAGGCGGCGCAGCTGACCCAGGCTGCGGCAGCCGATGTGCGCCAGCGTCTGGCGGTGTGGCGCGGTGGCGCTGAGCACGGCCAGCGGCAGCGGGTCGAGTGAGGCAGCCAGCCCTTCACGTGACATGGGGGTAACCGGTGGCACAGCAGCTCCAGCGGCGCCCGCCCCACCAACGGCCCGCGCCAACGCCAGCGCGGCCAGGCTGTTGGGCGCCCAGGCGATGCGCGCGGCGCCCAGTTCGGTGGCTTCGGCCCGCACCCGCTCGCACAGCGCCACGGCGCCGCCGAACAGGCGCAGGCTGGCCGACACGTCCATGACCACGGCCTCGTCCAGCCGGGCCACGCGCGGCGTGAAGCCCAGCGCCCACAGGGCCAGCGCCTGCGCGATCGCGTCGACCCGGGCCAGGGCATCGGCGCCGGGGTCAGTGCCAGGCGGATCGAGCGGCAGCAGGGCGGACCACCACATGGTCTTCCTCTCGGTTCGGTGCGACGGCGGGCACGGGCACCGCGGCACCGGCGCGGCGCAGGCGCGGTGGCAGCAGCGCGGCCAGGCCGCCGGGCACCGACGGCAGGCTCAGCGTGCGCACCAGCGCCGGGCCGGGGCGTTTGAGTACATCGACCTGCAGCGCCCAGGGGCCGTCGTCCCCCGCACCCGCCGCAGCCCCCACGCGCACCAGCAGGCGCAGCGGCGCGGCCGAGGCTTCGCGCGCTGCGGTCTGTGACCGACACACGAACACCGGGCCCTGCACCGCGCCGGCCAGCACCTGCAGGCGGCGCAGCTGCTCGGGCCGGACCTGCGGCAGCCAGGCCACCAGCACGCCCGGCGCGCGGGCCTTGAGCAGCTGCTCGGTGGTCCACAGGCGTTCGGCCGCGGTGTGCGCCTGCAGCCAGACCAGGCCGCGTTCGTCGATGCCGTCGGCCCGCAGGCCGGGCGGGTGCGGCGGGTGCGGCGGGCCGACCAGCAGCACCGGGCTGGCGGCAGCCGGGCGGGCCTCGCCACTGGCGGGGCACAGAGCACGCAGCAGCGGCGCGAGCAGGCGCCATGCCAGCGTGCCGGGCTGGGGGCACAGCAGTTCGGTCAGGCCCTGGCAGGGCCAGCCGCCGCCGGGCAGCTGCGCATCCAGCGCGGCAAAGCCGCTGGGACGGGTCGGCACCGGGGCGCGGCCGAGCTGGTCGCCCCGCCAGACGGCGGCGGCCACGGCCGGCGGCAGCGCCACCGCGGGGGGCACTTCAGAGACAGGAACGGCAGGGGGCGCAAGGGCCGCCTGCCGGCGAGGAATAGGCTGCATGGTGCGCCCATGATAGTCTTTTTGCTGTTTTTTTGTACAGTATTTTCGGATCAAAAATCGAGGTTCTGTCACCTGGTGGAGCCGGGCAGCGCCGGGTTGGCGCAGGCGGTCGAGGGTGCTGGGGGACGAAAGCCCACATGCGGTCCCTGAAACATCGGGCCTGTCTTGAAAAGGTCACCCAACGGCCTTATCATTAGCACTCGCTGGAGATGAGTGCTAACACTTCTCCAGGTGACCGACGGGGCGTCCCGTCCCTCCCTTTTCCTTACTGTTCCATTTCAGGAGATGCAATGAACCTTCGTCCTCTCGCCGATCGCGTGATCGTCAAGCGCATTGACAGCGAAACCAAGACCGCCTCGGGCATCGTCATCCCCGACGCCGCCGCCGAGAAGCCCGACCAGGGCGAAATCCTGGCCGTCGGTCCCGGCAAGAAAAACGACAAGGGTGAAGTTTCCGCCATGAACGTGAAGGTCGGTGACCGCGTTCTGTTCGGCAAGTACAGCGGCCAGACCGTCAAGGTCGACGGCAACGAACTGCTGGTCATGAAGGAAGACGACCTGTTCGCGGTGGTCGAGTCCAAGTGATTTTGCGGGACTGACCGACCGACGCGCCGCGCGCCCGGTCGCTCTGTCCCCAACTGATTAACTTTTCAATATTCCGGAGAAATCAACATGGCAGCAAAAGACGTGGTTTTTGGCGGCGAAGCCCGCGCACGCATGGTCGAAGGCGTGAACATCCTGGCCAACGCGGTCAAGGTCACCCTGGGCCCCAAGGGTCGCAACGTGGTGCTCGAGCGTTCGTTCGGCGCCCCCACCGTGACCAAGGACGGTGTGTCCGTGGCCAAGGAAATCGAACTCAAGGACAAGCTGCAGAACATGGGCGCCCAGATGGTCAAGGAAGTCGCTTCCAAGACCAGCGACAACGCCGGTGACGGCACCACCACCGCCACCGTGCTGGCCCAGGCCATCGTGCGCGAAGGCATGAAGTACGTGGCCGCCGGCATGAACCCGATGGATCTCAAGCGCGGCATCGACCGTGCCGTCGAGTCCCTGATCGCCGAGCTGAAGAAGGCCTCCAAAGCCACCACCACCAGCAAGGAAATCGCCCAGGTCGGCGCCATCTCCGCCAACAGCGACGCCTCCATCGGCGACATCATCGCCAACGCGATGGACAAGGTCGGCAAGGAAGGCGTGATCACCGTGGAAGACGGCAAGTCCCTGCAGAACGAACTCGACGTGGTCGAGGGCATGCAGTTCGACCGCGGCTACCTGTCGCCCTACTTCATCAACAACCCCGAGAAGCAGGCCGCCCTGCTGGACAACCCGTTTGTCCTGCTGTTCGACAAGAAGATCAGCAACATCCGTGACCTGCTGCCCACGCTGGAAGCCGTGGCCAAGGCCGGCCGTCCGCTGCTGATCATTGCCGAAGACGTCGAAGGCGAAGCCCTGGCGACCCTGGTGGTCAACACCATCCGCGGCATCCTGAAGGTTGTCGCCGTCAAGGCCCCTGGCTTCGGCGACCGCCGCAAGGCCATGCTGGAAGACATCGCCATCCTGACGGGCGGCAAGGTCATCGCCGAAGAAGTCGGCCTGACCCTGGAAAAGGTGACCCTGGCCGACCTGGGCCAGGCCAAGCGCATCGAAGTGGGCAAGGAAAACACCACCATCATCGACGGCGCCGGCGCTGCCGCTGACATCGAAGCCCGCGTCAAGCAAGTGCGCGTGCAGATCGAAGAAGCCACCAGCGACTACGACCGCGAGAAGCTGCAAGAGCGCGTGGCCAAGCTGGCCGGCGGCGTGGCCGTCATCAAGGTCGGTGCCGCCACCGAAGTCGAGATGAAGGAAAAGAAGGCCCGCGTGGAAGACGCCCTGCACGCCACCCGCGCTGCGGTGGAAGAAGGCATCGTCGCCGGTGGCGGCGTGGCTCTGCTGCGCGCCAAGCAATCCGCTGGCGCCATCAAGGGTGACAACCCCGACCAGGACGCCGGCATCAAGCTGGTGCTCAAGGCCATCGAAGCCCCGCTGCGCGAGATCGTGGCCAACGCCGGTGGCGAACCGTCGGTGGTGATCAACAAGGTGCTGGAAGGCAAGGGCAACTACGGCTTCAACGCCGCCAACGACACCTACGGCGACATGATCGAAATGGGCATTCTGGACCCGACCAAGGTGACCCGCACTGCGCTGCAGAACGCCGCGTCCGTGGCCAGCCTGATGCTGACGACCGAAGCCATGGTCGCCGAGTCCCCCAAGGACGACGCACCGGCCATGCCCGGCGGCGGCATGGGTGGGATGGGCGACATGGGCGGCATGGGCATGTAATGCCTCTCCTGGCCTGAGGCTCCAGGCCGTTGTTGCAAGGGCTTGCCGTGGCGCTGCCACTGTCTGCGCCCTTGCGCCTAGGCCTGAAACCTCATGCTGCGTCGGAACGCATCACTGCGCTCCAACGACAACCCCAAACAAAAAACCCCACGAAGCGATTCGCGGGGTTTTTTGTTTTCCAGACCGGGAGGTTCAGGGCAGCAGGATGGTGCAGCCCGTGGTGGCGCGCGCCTCTAGGCTGCGGTGCGCCTGCTGCACATCGGTCAGTGCGAAGCGCTGGTCGATGCGGATCTTCACCTCGCCGCTCTGCACCACGGCGAACAGGTCGTCGGCCATGGCCTGGGTGCGCTCGCGGCTGGTGATGTGGGTGAACAGGGTCTGGCGCGTCACGTACAACGATCCCTTGGGACCGAGGATACCCGGCGCGAACGGCGGCACCGGGCCGCTGGCGTTGCCGAAGCTCACCATCAGGCCGAAGGGCTGCAGACAGTCCAGCGACTTGTCGAAGGTGTCCTTGCCCACCGAGTCGTACACCACCTTGACACCCCGGCCGCCGGTGATCTCCTTGACCCGGGCGGCAAAGTCCTCGGTGCGGTAGTTGATGGTGAATTCGGCGCCATGCTCGCGCGCCAGCGCGCACTTCTGATCGCTGCCCGCGGTGCCGATCAGGCGCAGGCCCAGGGCCTTGGCCCACTGGCAGGCGATCAGACCCACACCGCCGGCGGCGGCGTGGAAGAGCACGAAGTCGCCCGGCTCCAGCCCTTCCACCGGCTTGCAGCGCTTGAGCAGGTACTGCGCGGTCAGGCCCTTGAGCATCATGGCCGCGCCGGTCTCGAAGTCGATCGCGTCGGGCAAGCGGCAGACGTTCATGGCCGGCATCACCCGCACATCGCTGTAGCTGCCCGGCGGGTTGGCGGCGTAGGCGGCGCGGTCGCCCGGCTGGAGGTGCGTCACCCCCTCGCCCACCGCCTCGATCACGCCGGCCCCTTCCATGCCCAGCGCCAGCGGCATGGGCAAGGGGTACAGGCCGGTGCGCTGGTAGACGTCGATGAAGTTCAACCCGATGGCGTGGTGGCGGATGCGCACCTGGCCCGGGCCGGGGTCACCGACCTCGACGGTGTCGATCACCAGCTGTTCGGGGCCACCGGGGGCGTGGATGCGCACGGCGCGGCTGTTCAGGGGCATGAAAGGGTCTCCTTCGTGTGAGGTGGAATGCAACGCCCGCGATGCTGCCACGAAACCCGCCCGTTGCCTGCACGCCCGCGCTTCGCCCCACGGTCAGCGCGGGTCAAGGGGTTGTCGCTACAGTTCGCCATCCATGACCGCACACGCCCAACGCCTGACGCCGGCCACCGCCGCCCTGTTGCTCATCCCGCCGCTGATGTGGGCGGGCAATGCCGTCGTCGGCCGCTTGATGCAAGGCAGCGTGCCGCCGATCACCTTCAACTTCCTGCGCTGGGTGCTGGCCCTGGTGCTGCTGCTGCCGCTGGCGGCCTGGGTGCTGAGCCCGCGCAGCCCCGTGTGGCGCCACGGGCGGCGCTTCGCCCTGCTGGGCTTGCTGAGCGTGGCGTTGTACAACGCGCTGCAGTACATGGCGCTGAAAACCTCGACGCCGATCAACGTCACCCTGGTGGCCGCCAGCATGCCGGTGTGGATGATCCTGCTCGGTCGCCTGTTCTACGGCGTTGCGGTCACCCGGCGCGCGGCGCTGGGCGCGGCGCTGTCGCTGGCCGGCGTGGCCACGGTGCTCACCCGCGGCGACTGGCTGCAGCTGCGCAGCCTGCAGCTGGTGCCGGGTGACGCGTGGATGCTGGCCGCGGCCATCACCTGGGCCGCCTACAGCTGGCTGCTGGCGCGCCCGGCCCCGGGCAGCGAACCGGCCGAGGTGCGGGGTGACTGGGCGGCCTTTCTGCTCGCGCAGGTCGCCTTCGGCCTGGTCTGGTCGGGCGCCATGACCGCCGGCGAGTGGGCCCTGCTGCCTACCCTGCCCGAGGGCCAGAGCCATCTGCAATGGGGCTGGCCACTGGCGCTGGCGCTGCTCTATGTGGCCGTGGGCCCTTCGCTGCTGGCCTACCGCGCCTGGGGCGCCGGCGTGGCCCGTGTCGGGCCGACCACCGCGGGCTTCTTCTCCAACCTCACGCCGCTGTTCGCCGCGCTCATGTCGGCCACCCTGCTGGGCGAGATGCCCCAGCTGTACCACGCGGCCGGCTTCGTGCTCATCGTGGGCGGGATCCTGGTGAGTTCACGCCGGTAATTCATCCGATACAGTGGGGCCGAAAGAATAAAACCCAGCCGTTTGACGGGCTGGGTTTTGGGTTCGGACGAGGTCTTGCGACCTCTCCTTATTGCAGCAACGGCTCTCACCCCGGATAACCACAATCGGGACAGAGTGTATCAGGGAGGCTCCATGCATCAATACATCTTCGGTCTGGACATCGGCATCGCGTCCGTCGGCTGGGCCGTTTTGAATGACCAGCGCATCGTCGATCTCGGGGTGCGTTGCTTTGACAAGGCGGAAACCGCCAAAGAGGGTGATCCCCTCAACCTGACCCGGCGGCAGTCTCGCCTGCTGCGACGGCGCCTCTACCGACGGGCCTGGCGACTGACCAAGCTGGCGCGGCTGCTCAAGCGGGAAGGCCTGATCGACGATGCACGGCTGTTCTCCAACTCACCGTCATTCATTGAATCGGATCCAACGGGCAAGCCGCTTGTGGCCAGTGCCTGGGAACTGCGTCGAGAAGGACTGGACCGCCTACTGAACCCGACCGAGTGGGCGCGGGTGATTTACCACCTGTGCAAACACCGTGGGTTCCACTGGACCAGCAAGGCAGAAGAAGCCAAGGCCGACAGTGATGCCGAAGGCGGGCGCGTGAAACAGGGCCTCAAAGGGACCACGGCCCTGATGGAAGCAAAGGGCTACCGCAGTGCGGCCGAAATGATCCTGGCCGAGTTCCCGACGGCACAGCGCAACAAGCGCGGTCAGTACGACAAGGCGCTGTCGCGCGTTCTGCTGGGGCAGGAAATGGCGCTGCTCTTCGCCACGCAGCGGCGATTGGGCAACCCGCACGCCAGCGAGCGCTTCGAGTCGCTGGTCCTCGGCACAGGTGATCAGCGCAGCGGTCTGTTCTGGCAGCAGAAGCCCGCTCTGTCAGGGGATGACCTGCTCAAGATGCTGGGCAAATGCACCTTCGAGACTTCCGAATACAGGGCACCCAAAGCCAGCTTTTCCGCCGAGCGCCATGTCTGGCTCACCCGGCTGAACAATCTGCGCATCGTGGACGATGGCCGCGCCAGACCATTGAACGAGGCCGAACGCGCCATTGCCCTGACCCTTCCGTACCAAACGGAGAACTTCAAGTACAAGTCGCTCAAGAACGCGCTCGTCAAGGCAGGCATGTGGAACCCAGACACCCGGTTCTCCGGCATGTCTTACCCCAGCCCTGAGCAAATCGAGAACGGTAAAGCCAAGGACCCGGAAGACCAAGTCTTGGTCAAACTGAGCGCCTGGCACGACCTGCGCCTTGCTTTCAAGCGCGAAGGGCAGGAGGCCCTGTGGCAACGCATCAGCACGCCCGCACTGGATGGTCAACCTGAGTTGCTGGACCAGATTGCCTGGGTGCTCAGCGTCTACAAGGACGGTGCCGAGATCACGGATCAACTGAAGAAGCTCCCCCTGCCAGAACCCGAGGCCAGCGTCGCCATCCTGGAGAAGATCAGCTTCGACAAGTTCTCATCCTTGTCGCTCGCCGCTCTGCGCCGCATCGTGCCCCTGATGGAAAAAGGCCTGCGCTACGACGAAGCGGTGGCACAAATTCCCGAATACGGACACCACAGCCAGATCGTCAAACCCGACGCCGCCAAGCACCTGTACCTGCCGCCGTTCTACGAAAACGAGCGCGAGTACAAGAGCAAGAGCGACCGCATCGGCTCCATGAAGTTCAGGGAAGACGCCAACATCCCGCGCAATCCGGTCGTGCTGCGCTCGCTCAACCAGGCCCGCAAAGTGGTCAATGCGCTGATCCGGCAATACGGCAGCCCGATGGCCGTGCACATCGAGATGGCTCGTGACTTGTCGAGGCCTTTGCTCGGCCATATCGCGCCAAACGGAAAACGCATTGAAGGTCGTCGAGACATCGAGGCGCTCCAGAAGGAGTTCCGCGAGCGCAATGAGAAAGCCAGAGAAGACTTCGTGAAGGACTTTGGCTACAGGCCCAAGTCAGCCGTTTTCGAGAAATGGATGCTGTATCGAGAGCAGCATGGTCAATGTGCCTACAGCCAGCAAGCCCTGGACATTCAGCGTGTGCTGGACGACCCCAACTACGCCCAGATCGACCACGCCCTGCCCTACTCCCGCAGCTACGACGACAGCAAGAACAACAAGGTGCTGGTGCTCACGCGCGAGAACCAGAACAAAGGCAACCGCACCCCCTTCGAATACCTCACCAGTTTTCCAGACAGGGAAGACGGGGAGCGCTGGCGCAACTTCGTGGCCTGGGTGCAGCAGAACAAGGCCTACCGCATGGCCAAACGCAACAGGCTGCTGCGCAAGAACTATGGCCAGGAAGAATCGCGGGGCTTCATCGACCGCAACCTCAACGACACCCGCTACATCTGCAAGTTCTTCAAGAACTACGTGGAAGAGCACCTGCAACTGGCCCCGCGCGAAGACGGCGACACCAACCGCCGCTGCGTGGTCGTCAACGGGCAACTGACCGCCTTCCTGCGGGCGAAGTGGGGCCTGACCAAGAACCGTGAGGCAAGCGACCGCCACCATGCGCTGGACGCCACCGTTGTGGCCGCCTGCACGCACAGCATGGTCAAAGCACTGGCCGACCATTCGCGCACCAAGGAGCTGGCGTTCTTGCAGGAGGGGTTCCCCGATCCCGACACCGGCGAAATCCTCAACCCCGCCGCCTTTGACCGAGGTCGCCAGCAGTTTCCCGAACCCTGGCCGCACTTCCGTCACGAGCTGCAAAGTCGCCTGTTCAACGACGACCTCGCCGCGCTCAGGGAAGACATGCAGCGACTTGGGACCTATGCCCAAGATGACCTGAACAAGTTGCGCACCGTGTTCGTGTCGAGAGCGGTACAGCGTCGAGGAACGCCAGCAATTCACGAGTCCACTCTTCGATCACCGAAGTACATCGCAGACCAAAAATCGGCCGTTCGCGTTCCTCTGATCAAACTCACTCCAGCCAAGCTGGATGACCTTGCCCCTGAAAAGTGGAGTTCTTAGTCCTTGTTGAAAATACCGACAAG
>CAYRWN010000031.1:0-41477 GCA_964428045.1 uncultured Hydrogenophaga sp.
CCCTTTGGCACGCCGGGTCACTCGATTTGGCTACTTGTTCAGCGTAGCCCTAACAAGTTCGACATGGTGACTCTCCCGGACAACGGGTTGGCATGCGTTGAAAAGGGTTGGACTGCCCAAACGGCTGGCGTTCAGTTCAGGGGTTCCAGGCCGGACTGGAGCACCACCACGCTGGTGGCCTGTGCGCCGACCCCGCGGGCACTGACCGGATAGATGAGCCGGTACTCCGGGGGCAGGGTCATGCCGATGCGGACATACTGTGGCGGCCCCATGTGGAAGGTCGGTGGCGCATCGAGTTCCATCGAAAAACCCGGCACATCGCCACCGCCCATGACGGCCGCGCCATTCCAGTTCGCCGGGTCGGGCAAAGGCGCAATGTCGTGCTGGAAACCGGCGTTGGGATTTTGGCGTTCACCCGCTCGCAGTGCCGCTTCGGCGGCCTGAAAAGCGAGGTTGCGCTCGCGCATGTTGAAGGCCATGCGCTCTTGGGCGACGTTGGTGCGCATGCCCTGCACCCCCAGCAGCGTCAGGACCACCAGCAGGATGAGACCGATGACCAACACGGCCCCTGACTGGTGGCGGTGACCCGCTGACAGCGCGCGGGGGCGCCGTCCGGCGACAACTGGATGAAAACGGGAATGTCTCATGACCTGACGCGCCTCAGGGTGCCCGGTTGCGCGAGGCAATGGTGCTGTTGAACGACATGGACACATCGGCCTGGGTCACGGTCATGGCCGTGCGAACCGAGACCGCAGTGCTCAGTTGAGCCAGGTTCGGCGCAGTGGCGTATTCCCGAGCTGATCGGTTGACGCCGCCCGCCAGACCGTACTGGAACTGCAACGCGGTGACACCGCCGACAACCGGCTGTCCGTTGCGTGTGAGTTCGTTGGCGGCGGAACGGGCAAACACGATGCGCTCCAGGCGCATCACACCGGTTCTGCCAGGGGGAAACTGTCTCGATAGATTGGCCGATGCCGTCACAAGGTTGCCGAGCACCGCGTTGACCGTGAGCACTTCGGAAAACTCGCAGTCGGACAGGAGCAACCGGTCCCCGACCGCGACGGCACCGAGCGCCGCCAGGTTGGTGACCTGGATTTGGTTGGCGGCAGGCGCTGCGACGAGCGGCGTGCTTTCTGCACTGCCCCGGACCACGGTCAAGGTGTTTTGATCGCCGGTGAGCGCCACGTCGTTGCCGAACCGGGCTTCGGGCGGGTTGGCGGCTGCCGACCGGTGGTCGAGCGCACCCAGGTTGCCGCAACCCGGGTTGCCCGCCATGCGGATATCGCGCCCCAGCACTTCCAGCGCAATGCGGCCCGCCTCTTGCACGCCGGAGAAGGACTCCTGGTGCCGGTAGCTGGCCCTGCTGCCTGCGAACACATACACCACCGCCAGAATGACCACCAGCCCCAGGGCGATGCCGATCATCAGCTCGACCAGCGACAGACCGCGCTGCGCGTTTCGGACAAGGGATCGGGTTGCTGTCTTTTCCATGGCAAGAACCCTCAAGGGCGGACATCCGTGCGCACCACGACGCAGTCGCGCTGCGGGGCGTTTGGCTGGCCCGGGGGCTGGCGCGTCTCGGCCCAGGTCACCTCGATGATGACGGTACTGGAACCCTGATGCACCACGCGGCATTGGTCTTGGTAGTTTCCCAGCACCGCGCCTGCCCCCGCAACCTGCACGACGCCCTGGCCCTGGGGCAGCGTTCTTTCAATGCAGTCCTTCCACTGGTTGACATCGACCGCCGCCATGGCCTGCGGGGTAGCCTGCAGTGCCAGCACACGACCGCAGGCCTGGGCTGCGGTACCGTCAAAAGCCGTGGCCAGAGGAGTGATGTAGGAGCAGCCGTTGCCCAGGCAGGCATCCACATTGGCCCGGATCCGGTCGGCCATGTCATAGGCCAGCGCGGTGCCTTGCGAGCGCAGATAGGAACCGTGGTTGAATTTGGCACCGTTCATCTGCAGGCCCGCCAGGCCCACGATGCCGAACGACAGCAGCAGCACAGCCACCAGCACCTCGATCAGCGTGGCACCTTGCTGATGACCCCATCGTCCATCCAGAACCGAATGGTTCTGGCGAAGAGGAGTCCGGCAATGGAGGTAGACGGTCTTCATGGAAGTTCTGCAAACAGGGCTCAACCGCCTCAACAGGCCTGGGGCGCGCTGGTAACCCGCCCGCCGACCCCGACGTTCACACGGCGCACCAGCGTGCCCAGGTTCAACTGATAACAGCGCGCCGCGATCACTGCACCGAGCGGGTCGAACACAGCAACACCACCGGCCGCCAGTGCCATGCCGGGACGCAAGGCGGGCCAGACACGCAGCGGCGGATCGGCAGCCACAGGCCCCCGCACCACCCAGCCGTCCGTCCAGGCGCCCGAGCAGGTGGTCTGGTTGTTGCTGGGACACAGCGTCACGTTGACACCCAGGCGCACCGCCTCGCTGCGGGCAAACTGCAGGGCCGCCACCAAGTCGTTGGCCGTCGCGGTGATGCGATTGCCCCGGATGGTGGCCTGAAAACTCGGCACACCCACACCCAGCAAAACAGCCAGCACCGACAGCGTCACCATCAGTTCAACCAGGGTGAAGCCACCGTGTGACCACCTCAGCAAAGGTACAGCGCGCTGGAACCGGAAGGAGTGCATACGCACGAAAAAAGAAGTTGAAAGGACTACTGTGCGGGAAACTATATCGATGGACAGAGCGCCCTGTTCAGGATACAGGACAAGTGGAGGCGGCACTCTGACAGGCGGTGCGCACTCAGGTGCAAGCACGACGAAATGACCTGCCCGTGTCGAACGACACACCGACCCCGTTACCATGCCAACCAATCCCCGTCCACCAACACCCCCCAGAGATCCAGACCGTGCCCTCTTCCACCAACGAGGCGCCTCGCGCACAACCCTCTGGCATCTGGGAGGATTTGCATAGTCTGGCCACCCAGTCGCTGACCCTCTCGCAACCCAATCCAAGGGTGGCCTGTGTGTTGTCCAGCGTCAATGGCCGACGCCTGAGTGGCCACACCCAACGTGCGGGCAGTGACCACGCCGAGATCCAGGCGCTCAAGGCTGCGCACGCGGAAGGTGCCGACGTACACGGCGCCACCGTCTACGTCACGCTGGAGCCCTGCTCCCACCACGGCCGCACGCCGCCGTGCTGCGATGCGCTGATTGCGGCAGGGGTTTCCAGGGTGGTGGTGGCCACGACCGACCCCAACCCGCTGGTGGCGGGCCGTGGCATTGAACGGTTGCGCGCTGCGGGCATCGCGGTCGAACTGCTGCCGCCGGACAGCGAGGCGGCGCGTGCTTCGCGCGAACTCAACATCGGCTTCTTCAGCCGCATGATCCGCAAAACGCCCTGGGTGCGGATGAAGATGGCCAGTTCCCTGGACGGCGTCACCGCGCTGCCCGATGGCACCAGCCAGTGGATCACGGGCGAAGCCGCGCGCACCGACGGCCACGCCTGGCGGGCCCGTGCCTGCGCCGTGCTCACCGGCATCGGCACGGTGCTGGAAGACGACCCCATGCTGGACGTGCGGCTGGTGGACACGCCCAGGCAACCGCACCTGGTGGTGGTGGACAGTCGGCTGGAAACGCCGCTGGACGCGCGGCTGTTCCACCCGCCGGCCTTCGGGCTTTCCCGGCAGATCCTGATCTACACCGCCAGCGCGGACGCGGCACGCGCCGAGGCCCTGCGCGCCCGGGGCGCGAACGTCATCGCCCTACCCGGCCAGACCCCCGGCACGGCGGCCAAGGTGGACCTGCCCGCCATGCTGCAGGACCTGGGCCGGCGCGAGGTGAACGAACTGCATGTGGAAGCGGGGCACAAGCTCAACGGCTCCTTCATCCGGGAAGGGCTGGTGGACGAATGCCTGCTCTACCTGGCCCCCACCCTGCTGGGCCAGGGCAGCGGCGTGGCGCACTTCGGGCCGCTGGATCGGCTGAGCGACGGTCTGGCGCTGGGTTTCCAGAGCGTGGACCGGGTGGGCGCCGACCTGCGCATCGTCGCCCGCGTCAACGGGCGGGACGCTTTCCTGCACGGCTGACCCGGCTTGAACGGGGAGGGCACGGGCTTTTTGCGGCCCGGCAAGCCCTTGCGCCGGCCCCGCGACGCAAACCCTGCGAAAATAGCGGTCTATGTTCACCGGCATCATCACCGGCGTGGGGCGGATCGCCGCCCTGCACGCCCTCGGCAGTTCTTTGGACCACGGCAAGCGCCTGACGATCGAGGCGCCGCCGGGCTACCTCGACGACGTCGGCCTGGGCGACAGCATCGCGCTCAACGGCGCCTGCATGACAGTCACTTCGCTGGACCTGCCCCAGCGCCACTTCACCATCGACATCTCGGCCGAATCCCTGTCCAAGACCACGGGACTGGACCGTGAGGGTCAACGCGTCAACCTGGAAAAAGCCCTGCGTGCCAACGACCGTCTGGGCGGTCACATCGTCTCGGGCCATGTCGACGGCATCGGCACCGTCACGCGCTTCGAACGCGTGGGCGAAAGCTGGGAACTGCAGGTGAAGGCGCCGCCAGCCATGGCCCGGTACCTCGCGTACAAGGGATCCGTCACTGTCAATGGCGTGAGCTTGACGGTCAACCGCGTGGCCGATGCGGCCGAGGGTTGCACGGTGAGCGTCAACCTCATTCCCCACACGGTGGACCACACCGCCCTGGGCCAGCTCGCCGTGGGCAGCCTGGTCAACCTCGAAATCGACACCGTCGCGCGCTACGTGGAGCGCATGCTCAGCGCCGGAACGCCCGCCTCGCTCAAGGAAACCGCATGAACGCCCCCGCAACCCTGGCCCCGGTGGCCATCTCCCCGGTTGAAGACATCGTGGCCGACATGCGTGCTGGCCGCATCGTGATCCTGGTCGACGAGGAAGACCGCGAAAACGAAGGCGATCTGGTGCTCGCCGCCGACCACGTGACGCCCGAGGCCATCAACTTCATGGCGCGCTTCGGCCGTGGCCTGATCTGCCTGACGCTGACCCAGGAACGCTGCGAACGCCTGCAACTGCCACCCATGGTGCCCCGCAATGGCACCAAGATGGGCACCGCGTTCACGGTGTCCATCGAGGCGGCCGAAGGCGTGACCACCGGCATCTCGGCCGCCGACCGGGCGCGCACCGTTCAGGTGGCCGTGGCCCGCAACGCCCAGGCGGCCGACCTGGTGCAACCGGGCCACATCTTCCCGCTGCAGGCGGTCGAAGGCGGCGTGCTCATGCGCGCCGGCCACACCGAAGCCGGGTGCGACCTGGCTGCCATGGCCGGCTGTTCGCCCGCTGCGGTGATCTGCGAGATCATGAAAGACGATGGCACCATGGCCCGCCTGCCGGACCTGCAGGTCTTCGCCGCCGAACACGGCCTGAGGATCGGCACCATCGCCGACCTGATCGAGCACCGCAGCCGCACCGAAAGCCTGGTGCAGAAGGTCGGCAGCCGGCCGCTGAACACGGCCTTCGGTGAATTCACCGCCCACGCCTTCCGCGACCAGCCCAGCGGCGCCCTGCACCTGGCCCTGGTCAAAGGCCAGTGGACGGCGGACCAGAGCGTGGCCGTGCGCGTGCACGAACCGCTGTCGGTGCTGGACGCGCTGGAGGTCGGGCGCTCCATGCACAGCTGGAGCCTCGAAGCGAGCCTGCGCCACATCGGCGAAGCCGGTGCCGGCGTGGCCGTGCTGCTCAACTGCGGCGAGAGCGCCGAACAGTTGCTGGCACAGTTCGAAGGCACGGCCCGGTCGGCCCAGGCGCCCGAACGCGGCCGCATGGACCTGCGCACCTACGGCGTGGGCGCGCAGATCCTGCGCGAATGCGGCGTGCACAAGATGCAGCTGATGGGCAACCCGCGCCGCATGCCCAGCATGACCGGTTATGGGCTGGAAATCACCGGCTACCTCGCCCGCAACGCCTGACCCCCTTCCACCCCGCAGAGAGAATCCACCATGTTTGGCGCAGACAAAGGCAGCTCCGGCACGCTCGACGGTAAGAAGCTGGCCATCGGCATCGTCCAGGCCCGCTTCAACGAAGGCATCACCAACGCGCTGTACGAGGCGTGCCACGCCGAGCTGATCGCACTGGGCGTGCAAGCGAAGAACATCACCCGTGTGACGGTACCCGGCGCGCTGGAAGTCGCCATCGCCCTGCAGGCCCTGGCCGAGCAGGACGACTTCGACGCGCTGATCGCGCTGGGCTGCGTCATCCGCGGCGAGACCTACCACTTCGAGCTCGTCTGCAACGAGTCGGGCGCCGCCGTCACGCGGGTGGCGCTGGACACCCACACCCCGATCGCCAATGCGATCCTCACGGTCGAGAACGTGTCGCAGGCGGTGGCGCGCCAGGACGAGAAAGGCCGCGACGCGGCCCGTGTCGCCATCGAAATGGCCCACCTGCTGGCCCAGATCGGCTGACCCACACCGGTTGAACATGAGCACCGAAACGACCAAACCCCGCAAAGCCGCCGACAAGTCGGCCCGCACCCGGGCGCGCGAATTTGCGCTGCAGGCGCTGTACCAGCACCTGGTCGGCCGCAACGAGGCCGCCGACATCGACGCCTTCACGCGCGACCTCAGCGGCTTCCACAAAGCCGACAGCGCGCACTACGACGCCCTGCTGCACGGCTGCATCGCCGAAGCGGCCGCGGCCGACGCCCTGGTAGGCCCCCTGCTGGACCGGCCGCTGGCCGAGCTCTCGCCGATCGAACGCGGCGTTCTGTGGGTCGGGGCCTACGAACTCCAGCACTGCCCCGACGTGCCGTGGCGCGTGGTCATCAACGAGTGCGTCGAACTGGCCAAGTCCTTCGGTGGCACCGACGGTCACAAGTACGTCAACGGCGTGCTGCACAAACTCGCCGAAAAACTGCGCCCGCTGGAAGTGGCCCAGACGCCGGCCAAGGCCCCGACCCGCAAGGCCAAGCCGGCGAGCGACGCACCGGCCGCTGAATAGGCGCCGCGCCCAGGTTCATGCGTCTGTCGCAACGCGCCCAGCGGGTCCAGCCCTTTTACGTGATGGAGCTGGCCAAGGCGGCCAGCGACATGGCCGCGCGCGCCCGTCCGGGCGACCGTCCGATGATCAAGTTGAACATCGGCGAACCGGACTTCACCGCGCCGCCGCTGGTGCAGGCGGCCGCCGAGCGGGCCATTCGCGACGGCCGCAGCCAGTACACCGACGCCACCGGTCTGCCCGCGCTGCGCGAGGCCATCAGCGGCTGGTACGCCGACCGCTTCGGCCTGCAGATCGATCCGGGCCGCATCGTGGTCACCGCGGGCGCGTCCGCCGCGCTGCAGCTGGCCTGCCTGGCCCTGATCGACGCGGGCGACGAGGTGCTGATGCCCGACCCCAGCTACCCCTGCAACCGCCAGTTCGTGCAGGCGGCCGAAGGGCGTGCGGTGCTGATCCCGTCCGGCCCCGAAGACCGCTTCCAGCTCAGCACCGAACACGTGGAACAGGCCTGGGGCCCGGCGACCCGCGGCGTGCTGCTGGCTTCGCCTTCCAACCCCACCGGCACCAGCATCGCGCGTGCCGAGCTGGAACGCATCGCCCGCCTGGTGCGCGCACGCGGTGGCATCACGCTGGTGGACGAGATCTACCTCGGCCTGAGCTACGAAGACGCCTACGGCCACAGCGCGCTGGGCCTGCCCGACGGCCTGGGCGACGAGGTCATCAGCGTCAACAGCTTCAGCAAGTACTTCAACATGACGGGCTGGCGCCTGGGCTGGCTGGTGCTGCCCCCCGCCCTGGTGCCGGCCGTGGAACGGCTGGCGCAGAACCTGTTCATCTGCGCCAGCACCATCGCCCAGCACGCGGCGCTGGCCTGCTTCGAGCCCGACAGTCTGGCCGAGTACGAGCGCCGCCGCGCCGAGTTCAAGGCCCGGCGCGACTGGTTCATTCCCGAACTGAACCGCCTGGGCCTGAACGTGCCGGTGATGCCCGACGGCGCCTTCTACGCCTGGGCCGACGTGCGCAGCCTGTGCGCGCGCTGGGGCATCCCGATGCAGGGTGCCGATGGCGCACCCGGCGGCAGCTGGTCGCTGGCCTTCGAGCTGATGCAGCGCTGCCAGATCGCGGCCACGCCGGGACGGGACTTCGGACTGGCCGAACCCCAGAACTGGTTGCGCTTCTCCACCGCCAACGCCCTGCCGCAGCTGCAGGAGGCGGTGGCCCGGCTGGAGGCCGCGCTGTGAGCCAGGGTGTTGCTTACTTCCAGTGGTCAGTGCGGGTGTACTGGGAAGACACCGATGCCGGCGGCATCGTCTTCTACGCCAACTACCTCAAATTCTTCGAGCGCGCGCGCACCGAATGGCTGCGCCAGCTCGGGCTGGGCCAGCAGGCGCTGCGCGAGCAGACCGGCGGCCTGTTCGTGGTCAGCGACTGCAGCCTGCACTACCGCCAGAGCGCCCGGCTGGACGATTTACTGTTGGTCACAGCTTCACCGGTGGAGATCGGCAAGGCCTCGCTTACAATTGCGCAGAGCGCGCTCCTGAAACCGCAGCAGGCGGACTCAGCGCCGGTGCTGCTGTGCGAAGGCCGCATCCGCATCGGCTGGGTCGACGCGGCCACCCTGCGGCCACAGCGCATCCCGCCTGCGGTGCTGCAGGTGCTGCACACCGCTTCGCCCTCCTCCACCACCGATCCGGCTTCCCCATGAACCAAGACCTGTCCATTGTCCAGTTGATGCTCGACGCGAGCTGGGTGGTCCAGGCCGTGGTGGTCCTGCTGGTGGTGGTGTCGGTCATGAGCTGGGCCGCCATCTTCCGCAAGCTGTTCGCGCTGCGGCGCGTGCGCGCCAAAAACGACGCCTTCGAGCGCGACTTCTGGTCGGGCAGCAACCTCAACGAGCTGTACAGCGCTGCCGCCCAGGGCGCCCGCGAGGGTGGCCCGACCGAACGCATCTTCGCCAGCGGCATGCGCGAGTTCCACAAGCTGCGCGAGCGCCGCATCACCGACAGCGGCGCCCTGCTCGACGGTGCGCGCCGCGCCATGCGCGCCAGTTTCCAGCGTGAACTCGACGTGCTGGAGTCCAACCTGTCCTTCCTCGGTACGGTCGGCTCCGTGGCGCCTTATGTCGGCCTGTTCGGCACTGTCTGGGGCATCATGCACGCCTTCACCGGCCTGGCCTCGCTGGCCCAGGTGACGCTGGCCACCGTGGCGCCCGGCATCGCCGAAGCGCTGGTGGCCACGGCCATCGGCCTGTTCGCCGCCATTCCGGCGGTGGTGGCCTACAACCGCTTCGCGCACGACATCGACCGCGTGGCCAACCAGATGGAGACTTTCATGGAAGAGTTCTCCAACATCCTGCAGCGCAACGTGGCCGCCCAGAGCCACCCCACCGCCAACAACCGCTGAGCATGGCCAGGTTCGCCACCTGCGGCCGGGGCCGCCGCACCATCAACGAGATCAACATGGTCCCGTTCATCGACGTCATGCTGGTGCTGCTCATCATCTTCATGGTGACCGCCCCGCTGATCACGCCCAGCCAGATCAGCCTGCCCAGCGTCGGCCAGGCGGGGCGACAGCCCGACCGCTTCGTGCAGGTGATCGTGGACCAGGACGAACGCCTGCAGGTGCGTGAAGGCGCGGGAGCCACCCAGGGACCCGACGTGCCGCTGGCCCAGCTGGCCGCGCGCGTGCAGCAACTGCAAGGCGGCGACCTGCAGGTGCCGGTGGTGATCAGCGCCGACAAGGGCGTGAAGTACGAAACCGTGGTGGCGGTCATGGACCGCCTGCAGCGCGCGGGCGTGAGCCGCGTGGGCCTGTCGGTGCAGACGACCCGCTGAACGCCCATCGGGTCCGACGGCCATGACCAGCAGCTTCGCCCTGTCGCGCCACGCCGGCGAGGAACACCGCAGCCTGGCCCCCCCGCCGCCCGGCCGCTGGCTCGGCCCGGTGGGCCTTGCGCTGGTCGCCCACGGTCTGCTGGTGGCCGCGCTGACCTGGGGCGTGGGCTGGAAGCAGGACGCGCAGACTCCGGTGTTGGAGGCCGAACTCTGGTCACGCCTGCCGGTGCAGGCGGCACCGCGCGAAGAAGCGCCACCGCCCGCCCCACCCCCGCCAGCGCCCGAGGTAAGGCCCGAACCACGCCCGGCACCACCACCAGCAGGCCCCACCGAGGCCCAGATCGCCACCCAGCGGGCGCAGCAGAAGAAAGAGCAGGAGCAGCGCGTGCTCGAAGAAGCGCGCCAGAAGGCGCTGGCGGACAAAGCCGCTGCGGACAAAGCGGCAGCCGAGAAGAAGCGCCTGCAGGAACAGAAACTGGCCGCTGAAAAGCGGCTGGCCGAACAGCAGGTCGCCGAACAGAAACAGGCCCAGGAAGCCGAGGTCCAGCGCAAGCGCAACATCGAACGCATGCTGGGCCAGGCGGGCGCCAGTGGCGGGCCACAGGCCACTGGCTCGGCACCACAGTCGTCCGGGCCCTCGGCGGGCTACGGTGCGCGCGTGATCGCGCGCATCAAGCCCAATGTGGTGTTCACCGAAACGGTCAGCGGCAACCCGCGGACCGAGGTGGAGGTGCGCACCCTGCCCGACGGCACCATTGTCGGCCGGCGCATCGTCAAGTCAAGTGGCAACCCCGACTGGGACGAAGCGGCGCTCAAAGCCATCGACCGCACGGCCACGCTGCCGCGCGATACCGACGGCCGCGTGCCGCCGTCGCTCATCATCGGCTTGCGGCCCCAGGACTGAGCGGATCGGACGCTCAGCCGCAGCTGGCGCCGGTCTCCAGCACCTCGTGCATCACGCGACCGAGGTCGTTCGTGTCCACCGGCTTGTGCAGCACCGCGTTGAACAGCGTCCGCTGGTCGTCCGCACTGACTTCGTTCACGTGGCCGCTGATGAGGATGATCGGTGGCGAGGCCTGCCCGGCGGCGCGGATGCGCCGCGCCAGGCCTGAGCCGTCCAGGCCCGGCATGGACTGGTCGGTCAGCACCAGGTCGAAGTGCCTGGGGTTGCGCTCGTACTGGGTCCAGCCCTCTGCGCCGTCGCGCGCGCGGGTCACCACCCAGCCCTGGCGTTCGAGCAGCGCGGTCCAGGCGTGGCGCACCAGCTGGTCGTCGTCCACGAACAGGACCTTGCGGCCCTGGCCCGGGCCGCTGTCGGGCCCGGTGATGGGTTCCACCGGCACGTCCGGCCGGCTGGCCGGCAGGATCAGGTGGAAACACGCGCCCGTGCCTTGCGTGCGGTTGCTCAGTCCGATGGCGCCGTGGTGCCGCTGCACAATGCCCTGGACCACCGACAGCCCCAGCCCGGTGCCACGTCCCTTGCCCTTGGTGGTGAAGAACGGTTCGAACACGCGATCGAGCAGCTCGGCGGGCACGCCCGGCCCCTGGTCGCAGACGGTCAGCACCAGATAGCGGCCATGCGGCAGGCCGTGGGCACCGGGCGGCAGGCGCTCGCCGGGGGCCAGCGGCAGTTCCAGCGCCCGCAGGTCCAGTTCGATCCGGCCCTCGCCCTGCATGGCATCGGACGCGTTGATCAGCAGGTTCACCATCACCTGCTGCATCTGGGTCGGATCGGCGTCGATCTCATCGTCCGCCACCGCTTGCGTCACCACCAGCTCGCAGCGCTTGGTCAGGCCGGACGAGACCATCTGTCGCGTTTCCTCGATCAGCTCCGCCAGGTGCAGACGACGGAGCTTGGGTGGCGTCTGCCGACCGAAGGCCAGCAGCTGCCGCATCAGACCATCGGCGTAGCGTGTGGCCTTCAAGGCCTGCCGCAGGGCCTCGCTGCTGGGGTGTTCGGGATCCGGCAGGTCTTCGGCCGCCAGCCGCACCCAGCCGGTGATGGCCGCCAGCGAGTTGTTGAAGTCGTGCGCTATGCCGCCTGTGAGCCGCCCCAGGGCCTCGGTCTTCTGGCTCTGCATCAGTTGCATCTGCAGCGCTTCGTGCTGTTCGTGCGCTTCGCGCTGGGCCTGCGCGTCCCGGCGCACGCGATCGAGCAGATCGTTGATGCCCTGGCCCAGCTGGCTGAGCTCGTCCTGCCCAGCCATGCACACGGGCGGTGCATCCAGCGGGCCCTGGCGGGTGATGCCACCCACATCGGCGTGCAGCTGCTGCAGGCGCCGCAACAGCAGCCGGTCGAGCAGGGTCACCAGCAGAAACGCCGACGCCAGACCCGCCAGCGCCGCCAGCCCCATGCTGGTCCAGGCCAGCCACCGGCCCTGCTGGTACAGGCTGCGGTCCACCCGCATGACCAGTTCCGCCACCGGCCGACCCTGGTGGTCACGCAGCTTGGCGTGAATGTCCTGCGACTGCTCATCGATCACCTCCACATGGACGTCCTTGCCGTCGTACAGATCGAAGGACAGGCGCGTGGGGGTCATGAGCACGCCCGCAAAGCGCTCCAGCTCGTCGGGCTCCATGCGCCGGACCATGGTGATCGCGCCCTGGGCGCCCAGCTCGGGGTGGTCCGGGTCGTGCACCAGGGCCACCACCACCACCTCCAGCACGTCATCGGCCACGCGCAGGGTCTTCAACACGGTCTTGGGGTCGGCCGACGCCAGCACGGGTTTGGCCAGGGGCAGCAAACCCTGCTGCGTGTCCGCCGGCACACGCCGCAATGGGCCGTCTTCACCCGGTTTCGAGACGGAAGCGATCACGCGACCGCTCAGATCGTGCACCAACAGCTGGGAAATCCGCAAATACCCCAGGTTCTCGGCATCGAAGTTCTCGGTCACGAAATCCGGCTGGCGGCCTCGCACAAACGCCACCGCATCGCTCCAGTAGGCGTAGTCGCGCGCGGTGGCCGCCAGCGACTGCACCTGCTGGTCGAGCACGCGACGCGCGCGTTCACCCTCGCGTTCGGTCCGCTCGGTTTCGAGTTGTGCGAAGGATGCGCCGACGACATGGCGGGCAGCGAACATCGCGGCCGCTGTGCCCAGGCCGACGATCACGAGCACCAGCACCCAGGCTTTGTGTTGCAGTTTCATGGTTGTCGGTATCTTCGGCGCTTGGGACCTCCCCCTTGAGCCCCTAGACCGGCCAGAACGTGATTTGCTCGACCTCTCCGGGCCTTATCCGCGCTTGGCCTGCTCGGATGGTGGGCGGGCGGGTCAGTCGAACACGATCTCGGCCCGGCGGTCGTGGGCCTGGGCGCACCAGC
The DNA here is from genome assembly GCA_964428045.1 of uncultured Hydrogenophaga sp. Classification (GTDB taxonomy): domain Bacteria; phylum Pseudomonadota; class Gammaproteobacteria; order Burkholderiales; family Burkholderiaceae_C; genus Hydrogenophaga. Next base: position 13,091 of record CAYRWN010000031.1, read on the forward strand.
TGGCCAGCGCGGCATCGGTGGGAAAGAACAGGGACCGGTCGTCCAGTTGCAGCTCGCAGCAGGCCCCATCGCGCTGCAGCGCCAGCCGCACCGGCAGGCCCCGCACCCGTTCGCCCTGTTCGGTCACCTCGCGTTTGGGCGGGAATTCGCGCACCAGGGCCGCCACCGCCGGTGCCGTGCCGTTGACCGCCACCCGCAGGTACTTGCCAAAGCGGCAGCGGGCCGCCGCCAGGTCCCAGATCTGCTGGATTTTCAGGCGCAGACCGCCCGAGAAGCGGTCGGGCTGGGCGACCGCCTGCACGATGATGAGTTCGTCGTCCTTGAGCACCTGGCGGTGCTGGTTGATCAGGTTTTCGTCGGCGCTGACCTCGAACACCGCGGACTTGTCGTCGAGCTTGAACAGGGCCAGCTTGCCGCGCTGGCCATTGATGGTCCGCAAGTCCGACACGATGCCGGCCAGGATCACCGGGTCGCGGCTGTCCTTCACATCGGCCAGCGTCGTGCGCGCAAAGCGCCGCACTTGCGCGGCCACCTCGTCGAACAGGTGCCCCGAGAAGTAGAAGCCGATGGCGCTCTTTTCGTGGGTCAGGCGCTCCTTCAAGCCCCAGGGCGTGGTGGCCACGGTGTCCGGTTCCTGGGTGCTGGAGCCGTGGCCAGCCTCATCATCCGGGCCGCCCAGCATGTCGAACAGCCCGCCCTGGTTGGCGTTGGCCTGCGACGTGGCGGCGTACTCGAAGGCCACGTCCAACGACGCCACCAGCTCGGCCCGGTTGAGGTTCAGCGAGTCGAAAGCGCCGGCCTTGATCAGCGCCTCCACGGTGCGCTTGTTGATGCGCTGGCGGTCCACCCGCAGGCAGAAGTTGAAGAGGCTGGTGAACGGCCCCTGCTCGTCGCCGTTGGGGCCCTCGCCGCGACCTTCGCGCGCCGCCACGATGGCCTCGATGGCCAGTTGCCCGGTGCCCTTGACGGCGCCCAGGCCGTAGCGGATGAGCCGGTCGGTGACGGGTTCGAAGCGGTACCCCCCGCGGTTCACATCGGGCGGCTCGAAGGCCATGCCCATCTTCAGCGCGTCTTCCCACAACACCTTGAGCTTGTCGGTGTTGTCCATTTCCACCGTCATGTTGGCGCAGAAGAACTCGGCCGTGTAGTGCACCTTGAGCCAGCCGGTGTGGTACGCCAGCAGGGAATAGGCGGCCGCGTGCGACTTGTTGAAGCCGTAACCCGCGAACTTCTCCATCAGGTCGAAGACTTCGTCGGCCTTTTCCTGCGGGATGTTGTGCGTCGCCAGGGCACCGGCGCGGAACTTCTCGCGGTGCTCGGCCATTTCCTCGGCCTTCTTCTTGCCCATGGCCCGGCGCAGCAGATCGGCACCGCCGAGCGAATAGCCGCCCAGGATCTGTGCGGTCTGCATCACCTGCTCCTGGTAGACCATGATGCCGTAGGTTTCGCTGAGCATTTCGGCCACGGCCGGGTGCGGGTAGTCCACCGGCTCGCGGCCGTGCTTGCGCGCCACGAAGCTGGGGATCAGGTCCATCGGACCCGGCCGGTACAGCGCGTTCAGGGCGATCAGGTCTTCGAGGCGGCTGGGCTTGGCGTCGCGCAGCATGCCCTGCATGCCGCGGCTTTCAAACTGGAACACGGCCTCGGTCTGGCCTTTGGAGAACAGCGCGTACACCGCCCTGTCGTCCAGCGGCACGTCCTCGAAGCGGAAGTTCTCCTGGCCCTTGTGGCGCTTCATGATGAACTCGCGCGCGATCTCCAGGATGGTCAGCGTCGCCAGCCCCAGAAAGTCGAACTTCACCAGGCCGATGGCTTCGACGTCGTCCTTGTCGTACTGGCTCACCGCCGACCCGCTGCCCGGCTGCTGATAGAGCGGGCAGAAATCGGTCAGCTTGCCCGGCGCGATCAGCACGCCACCGGCGTGCATGCCGATGTTGCGCGTCATGCCTTCGAGCTTCTGCGCCATCTCGATGACGGTGCGCACGTCCTCTTCCTTGCGCACACGCTCGTACAGCAAGGGCTCCAGCTCCAGGGCGTAGTTGTTCTTGTCGCCGTCCGGCTTGGGTTCGGGCGGATAGGCCAGGGTGTAGGTCTGGCCGGGCTTGGCCGGCACCAGCTTGGAGATGCCGTCGCAGAAGTTGTAGCTCATGTCCATCACGCGGCCCACGTCGCGGATGGCGGCCTTGGCGGCCATGGTGCCGAAGGTGGCGATCTGGCTGACGGCCTCCTTGCCGTACTTGTCCTTGACGTAGTCGATGACCCGGTCGCGGTTGGCCTGGCAGAAGTCGATGTCGAAGTCCGGCATCGACACACGCTCCGGGTTCAGGAAACGTTCGAACAGCAGGTTGTACTGCAGCGGATCGAGGTCGGTGATCAGCAGCGCGTAGGCCACCAGAGAGCCGGCTCCGGAACCCCGGCCGGGACCGACCGGGCAGCCGTTTTCCTTGGCCCACTGGATGAAGTCCGACACGATCAGGAAGTAACCCGGGAACCCCATCTTGAGGATGGTGTTGAGCTCGAACTCCAGGCGTTCCACGTAACGCGGGCGCTGCTCAAGGCGTTTCGCTTCGTCGGGGAACAGGTGCTTCAGGCGCCTTTCGAGCCCTTCGTAGGACACGTGACGGAAATACTCGTCCACCGACATGGTGCGCCCGTCCACCGGCGGGATCGGGAAGTTGGGCAACTGGGGCTTGCCCAGCACCAGGGTGAGGTTGCAGCGTTTGGCGATCTCCAGCGTGTTGGCCAGCGCCGACGGGATGTCGGCGAACAGCGCCTGCATCTGCGCCGCGCTCTTGAAATGCTGTTCGCGGGTGAAGCGGCGCACGCGCCGGCTGTTGCCTAGGATCTCGCCGTCGGCGATGCAGACCCGGGCCTCGTGCGCCTCGTAGTCGTCGGGCAGCAGGAACTGCACCGGGTGCGTGGCCACCACCGGCAGGTGCAGGCGTGCGGCCAATTGCACGGCGGCCACCACGTGGCGCTCGTCGTCCGGGCGGCCGGCGCGCTGCAGTTCCAGGTAGAAGCGGTGCGGGAAGACTCCGGCCATCTGCAGCGCCACGTCGGTCGCGCGCTGCGTATCGCCCTGCACCAGGGCCTGGCCCACCGGGCCGGCCTGCGCGCCCGCCAGCAGCAGCAGCCCGGCGTTGAGTTCCTGCAGCCATTCCCAGCGCACCAGGGCCTGGTCGCGCTGCACGTTGCGCGTCCAGGCCCGTGCGAGCAGCTCGCTCAGGTTCAGGTAGCCCTGCCGGTCCTGCACCAGCAGGATCACGCGGGGTGGCGCCGGCTGCGGCCCCCCGGGCATGGCACCCGGGGTTTCGTCGCTGAAGCCCTGCAGCATCACCTCCGCACCGATCAGGGGCTTGACCCCCGCGCCGCGCGCCGCCTTGTAGAACTTGACGCCGCCGAACAGGTTGTTCAGGTCGGTGATGCCCAGGGCGGGCTGGCCGTCGGCCGCCGCGGCGGCCACCACGTCGTCGATGCGGTTGGTGCCGTCGACGACGGAGAACTCGGTGTGCAGGCGCAGGTGGATGAACATGCGGCGATTTTAGAAGGCGCCCCACCGCCCGGCCGCGGGTTCACCCGTGCCTGGCCCTCCGGTCCGACGTGACGCGAAAACCGCTGACTCAGGGCTCGTCGCGCAGGATGTGCAGGACTTCGGAACGGAACTCGCGGCTGTACAGGATGGCCACCACGACCAGCGTGGCTAGCACCATGGCCAGCGGCGAGATGAACCACGCCAGCAGGGCGAAGGAAAAGTAGTAGGCGCGCAAGCCGTCGTTGAAGGTCTCGGCGGCGGCTCCCACCATCGCGGCCGCGCGGTCGGCGTAGGTCTTGCGGTCGAACTTGCCCGATTCGAAGGCTTCGGGCGCGGGCATGGACCCGATGACCAGGGCCACGAAGGTGTACTGGCGCATGCACCAGGAAAAGCGGAAGAAGGCGTAGACGAAGATCGCCACCAGCACCAGGATCTTGAAGTCGAACACCAACAGCGAGGTGGCCTGGGCGAACGGAATCTCGCTCATGAGTTCGGTCGCCTTGTCGGTGGTGCCCAGCAGCGCGAACAGACCGCCGATGACCAGGATGGATGTGGAAGAAAAGAACGCCGGGGTGTTCGACAGGGTCTGCGTGATCAGGCCATCCAGCATGCGCGGATCGCGCGCGGTGGCCTGCTTCATCCAGTACCCCCGGTACCGGTTGGTGGTCTGGATCAGCGAGCCCCGCCGGACGCCCCAGACCCGGGCAAACCACGCATAGCCAATCCACAAGACAAAAAAGCACACCAGTGCGAACCAGTCTGCCCAAGGGAGGATGGAGAAAATCTTCATGAATGATGGGATGGACTCCCCCGTTTGTTTGCGCGAAATTCGCGCTCTGGTCTTCATTGGCGTGGGGATCAGGTCTTCATCCAAACGAAAGGTGTCCGACATGAATGCTACAACCGTCGCCGTTGATTTGGCAAAGTCCGTCTTCCAGCTCGCCGTGGCCGACGAGCACTGGCGCATCGTTGAAACCCAGCGCCTCACCCGTTTGCAGTTCGAGCGCTGGTTTGCCAACCGCTCGGTCTCTCTGGTCATCATGGAAGCCTGCGGCTCGGCACACCACTGGGCACGCTGGCTCAATGGTCTGGGCATCGAGGTGCGCCTGCTGCCCGCCCAGTACGAGCGCGCCTACGTGCGCCGCAACAAGAACGACGCCAGCGACGCGGCCGCCTTGCTCGAAGCCGCCCGCGCTTCCGACATGCGACCTGTGGGCGTGAAGCCGGTCGCTGACAGGAGGCGATCAGCCGGGTGCTGGCCGATCCGGGTTCTGCCGTGCCTGAGCTGATCCGGGGCACCGCCCGCTTGCTGGTTGAAGAGGTGCGTTTGCTTGAGGCTCGCATTCCCAGCTCGAGCGTGAGCTGGCCGCCCTGGCCAGACTGAGCCCGGCCTGCACCACGCTGCTCTCCATCCCCGGCATCGGCTTGCTCACGGCTACCGCGCTGGTAGCTGCCACCTCGGGCGACGTGACGCACTTCAAGGATGCGCGCCACTTTGCCAGCTGGTTCGGGCTCACGCCGCGCGAGCATTCGTCAGGAGGCAGTCGTTTCCTGGGTTCGATCTCCAAACGCGGCGACCGCTATTTGCGCATGTTGCTCACGCACGGTGCCCGAAGCGTGCTGCGCGCGGCCAAAGTGGCTGAGGCAGCCGGGCGCGAGGTGTGTGGCGTGCGCCAATGGGCACTGGATGTGCAGCGCCGATCGAACCACAACAAGGCGGCCTGCGCCCTGGCCAACAAGCTCGCTCGCATCTGCTACGCCACGCTCAGGGACAAGACGCCGTTCGGTGAAACCGAACGCCTGAACAGGAAGATCACCCGGGAGACCTTTGTAACGCCCGCCTGAGCAGCAGGCCCCCACCGAACAGCCGTCACCAGAGAAAGAACCCGCTTGCCTTCACCCACGCCGCTTGCGACGAGATTGATTGACCCACATAGCCAACCGGTCACACCCCAGACCGTCTGACGCCGATAACTCTTCCGGCAGCTTGCCTGCCGCTTGTAACGATTGGCGCGCCGGTCCCGCAGATTCCATGCTGGCACGGACCACAACAGAGTCCACCTCAGATGCCGGATATACGACTGCAGGCGATTGCCCAACAGCCAAAACATCAGTCAGTTTCTTGCCCTTGTGGGGGAGTCCATATAGGATGTCAGCCCCCACGCTCCACCGCTGCGCGGGTCGCTGCCCCCAGGTGCGCGTTTCAGGCTTGGGGCCGTCCGGCGCCTGAAACCTCAGGCGCCGGACAGCTCATCGGCTCGCTGGCATCAGCCCTTGAACTTGCCGGCCACCGCGGCCACGCGTTCGCCGAACTTGCGGGCGGTTACCACATCGCCGGCCGGAATCGCGTCGGCTCCGGCGTCGGAAGGGGCCTGCACCAGCAGCCCCACCGAACCGCCGAGGTTGTTGACGTCGTTGCGGGTCGCGGCCTTGGTGTTGGCGGGCATCATGCCCAGGCTGACCCACATGCCACCGTGCTGGGACGCCAGGGTGTTGAGGTAGGCCAGCGTCTGGCCCTTGTCGCCGTTGAGGCTGGCACTGACCGAGAAACCGGCGAAGAACTTGTCCTGCCAGGCCCGCGTGAACCAGGCCTTGGACGAAGCGTCGGCGAACTTCTTGAACTGCCAGCTCGGTCCACCCATGTAGGTGGGCGTGCCGAAGATGATGGCATCGGCAGCCGCCAGTTGCTCCCATGCACCGTCGGGCACGTTGCCATCGGCGTCGATGGGCAACAGGTCCGCATCGGCACCGGACGCCACTTCCTGCGCGATGCGCTGGGTGTGTCCGTAACTCGAGTGATAAACCACAACGACTTTGGCCATGAGAGAGCTCCTGATGGAAAAAAGCGCCGAAGCGCGGGATGGGAAAAGAATCAGGCCGCGAGGTCGAACACCAGCACTTCGGCTGCGTGACCCTCGCTCAGGCGGATGGAGGTTTCGCCCTGCAGCAAGGCGGCGTCGCCGGCCTGCAGGCGCTCGCCGTTGACGCTCAGCGCGCCGCGCACCAGGTGCACGTAGGCCTTGCGGACCGGGTCGGTGGTCAGCTCGGCCGACTCGGCGCCGTCGAACAGACCGGCGTAGAGCGCGGCGTCGGCGTGCATGCTGACCGAGCCCTGCGCCCCGTCGGGCGAGGCCACCAGACGCAACCGCCCGCGCTTTTCAGCCTCCGGAAAACGCTTCTGCTCGTAGCCCGGGGCAACGCCGCGGGCGCTGGGCTCGATCCAGATCTGGAGGAAATGGGTGGTCTGTCCCTGGGCGTGGTTGAACTCGCTGTGCGTCACCCCAGTACCGGCGCTCATGCGCTGCACGTCCCCGGGCGGGATGCCCTTGACATTGCCCATGCTGTCCCTGTGCGCCAGGTTGCCTTGCAGCACGTAGCTGATGATTTCCATGTCGCGGTGGCCGTGGGTGCCAAAACCGGTGCCGGGCGCGATGCGGTCTTCGTTGATCACGCGCAGGTTGCCCCAGCCCATCCAGGCCGGGTCGAAATACCCGGCGAAAGAGAACGAGTGGTGGCTCTTGAGCCAGCCGTGGTCGGCAAAACCGCGTTCCTCGGAGCGTCGAATCTGCATCATGGTGGGCGTTTCCTTGGGCGCCGGCAGCGGTGCCGGCATGGGGAAATTGTGGCGAACGGTGCTCCACGCCGGGTGGCAGGCGATTGATGGCATCATTCAATCGGTTTGAATGATCAAACCCCTGAAATCGTCGGAAAACGCCATGCCCCACCCACCGCAACGTGCCGCACTGTCGCCGGAGAACCTGGGCCTGGTCGAAGCCGTCGCCCGGCTGGGCAGCATGGCCGCAGCCGCGCGGGAACTGGGCATGGTGCCCAGTGCCCTGACCTACCGGGTGCGCCAGATCGAAGACGCGCTGGACGTGTTGCTGTTCGACCGCAGTGCCCGCCGCGCCCAGCTGACGCCGGCCGGGGCCGAACTGCTGCGCGCCGGCCAGTACCTGCTGGACGAGCTGGACGCGGTGGCGCAGCGGGTCAAGCGGGTGGCCACCGGCTGGGAGCCACAGCTGACCATCGCGGCGGATGTGGTCATCGCGCGCGCCACGCTGTTCGAGCTCTGCGAAGCCTTCTACGCCACCGGCGCACCCACGCGCCTGCGCCTGCGCAGCGAAACCCTCTCAGGCACGCTCGAAGCGCTGCAAAGCGGTCAGGCCGACCTGGCGCTGGGCGTCTCGGCCGACCTGGCGCTGGCGGACTTGCAGACCGCCCCCCTGGGACCGATGCGCTTCGTGTACGCGGTCGCACCCCACCACCCGCTGGCGCAGGCCGGGCACAGCCTGTGCGACGAAGAACTGCGCAAGCACCGCGCGGTGGCGGTGGCCGACAGCACACAGCGCGGCCGCGGCGTGACGCACAACCTGCTGCCCGGGCAGGACGTGCTCACCGTGCCCACCATGCAGCACAAGCTGGAAGCGCAGTTGCGTGGCCTGGGCTGCGGCTTCCTGCCACAGCCGCTGGCCCAACCCTACATCACGGCCGGGCGGCTGGTGGTCAAGGCGGTGCAGCGCCCCAACGAGGGCATCCGTCTGGCCTATGCGTGGCGGCGCGCCCGTTCGGCGGTCGACCACGGACAGGCCCTGCGCTGGTGGCTGGACCAGCTGCAGCACCCCCACACCCGAACCGCCCTGCTCGAAAACCACCACCAGACCTGACGCCGCCGGTACCGCCCGCGTCGGCCACACTGCTACAGTCGTCACAACCGCTTCCATCCAACCCACGCGAGCCGAGCCATGAACAACAAGACCAAACGCGCCAGCAAGCCCAAACGCTCCGGCGACCCCGTGCAGCGGCACATCGCCGTGGTGGGCGCCGGCATGGCTGGCGTGGTCGCCGCCCGCACCCTGCTGCAAGCCGGTCACCGCGTGACCCTGATCGAAAAGAGCCGCGGCTTCGGGGGCCGCATGTCCACCCGCCGCACCGAGTTCGGCGGGTTCGACCACGGCGCCCAGTACTTCACCGTGCGCGACAGCCGCTTCGCCCGCGCCCTGCTCACCGCGCAGGCGGTGGTCCGCCCCTGGAGCGTGAGCACGGTGCGCGTGCTCGACGAGTTCGGCCATGTGCTGGCCAGCGCCCCGCCGCCGACCGAGCCGCACTTTGTGGCCACACCCGGCATGAGCGGCCTGGTGCACCACTGGGCCCAGCCCATCGCACAGCCCGAGCAGCACGGACAACTGCCCGCCAAAGCCGTGACCGGGCTGCGCGTGACCCATATCGAACGCGACGCGCTGCACCCCGAACAGTGGCAGCTGCGGCTGCAGGACGGCGACCAGGGCCAGCAGGTGCTGGGCGGATTCGACCGTGTGGTGCTGGCCATTCCGCACCAGCAGGCCTACGACCTGCTGCTGGCCTCCGGACTGCAGGCGGCATGGCGACAGAAACTGGCCAGCGTGAACGTGGCACCCTGCTGGACGCTCATGGTGGCGTACCCGAATGCGATGCAACCCGGCTTGGGCACGCTCGGCCCGCAGTGGAACGCCGCGCGCAGCACGCACCACCGCATCAGCTGGCTGGCACGCGAAAACAGCAAGCCGGGGCGCGAGCGCATCGAACGCTGGACCATCCAGGCCAGCCCAGCCTGGTCGGCCAAGCACCTGGAAGACGACGACGAGCGCGTCAAGGCCAAGATGCTCAAGGGATTCGCCGAAATCACCGGCATCCGCGCCACCCCGAGTCACGCCGTGGTGCACCGCTGGCGTTTTGCGCAGACCCAGGAACCGCTGGGCCAGTCCCACCTCTACGATGCGGCGCAAGGCATCGGCCTGTGCGGTGACTGGTGCATCGGGCACCGGGTGGAAGATGCGTTCGCATCCGGTCTCGAATTGGCGCTGGCGATGATTTAACCCCCTGCGCCGCTGCGCGGCTTCCCCCCCGGGGGACCCCACCAGCGGTCTGGCGAAGCCAGTCCTGCGGCGTGCGCTGGCAGAGACACGCACGCCGCAAACATGGCTTGGTCTTTTCCCATGGTCTATCGCGGTCGCTTCGCACCTTCGCCCACTGGCCCACTGCACGCGGGCTCGCTGGTGGCCGCGCTGGCGAGCTGGCTGGACGCGCGATCGCATGGCGGCGTCTGGCTGGTCCGCATCGAGGACGTGGACACGCCGCGCTGCGTGCCCGGCGCCGACCGCCTCATCCTGCAACAGCTCGCCGCCTGTGGCCTGCAGAGTGACGAACCGGTGGTCTGGCAGTCGCAGCGCCGCGCGCCCTACCAGCAGGCGCTGGACCGGCTGATCCGCCGTGGTCAGGCCTACCCCTGCGCCTGCTCGCGCAAGGACATCGAGGCCGCGCTCACCGCACAAGGCCTGGTGCGTGAACGCCACCACGCCGCGATCTACCCGGGCACCTGCCGGCCCGGGCGCGGCGGCTTGCGCGGCCGTGAGGCACGGGCCTGGCGCTTTCTGGTGCCCGAGCACAGCACCGTGCACTGGACCGACCGGCAACTCGGCCCCCAGACCCAGGACGTGGCCGCCGAGGTGGGCGACTTCGTCCTGAAACGCGCCGACGGCCTGTGGGCCTACCAGCTGGCGGTGGTGGTGGACGACGCGGACCAGGGCATCACCCACGTGGTGCGCGGTGCCGACCTGGCGGACAACACACCACGCCAGATTCTGTTGCAGCAGGCGCTGGGATTGTCCACACCGGCGTACCGGCACACACCGCTGGTGCTGGGCGCCAACGGCGAGAAGCTGAGCAAGCAGAACGGCGCCCTGGCGCTGGACCTGCACGACCCGGTGGCCGCCCTGAACCGGGCCGCTGCGGTGCTCGGCCTGCCACCGGCCAGCGGCACCGTGGCCGAGGTGCTGGCGGACTGGGTCAAGGCCTGGGCTTCTACAATCGGCGCCCCATCCCGTCCCGAGCCGCCATGACCGATCCCCGACACGCCGAACCGCGCGAACAGCCGCCCGAAGGCACGCACCTGCGCCAGATCAAGAGCTACGTGCTGCGCGCCGGCCGCATGGGCCCGGGGCAGGAACGCGCCTATGCCGAGTTCGGCCCGCGTTTTCTGCTGAACTACGACCCCAGCCAACCCCTGGACAGCACCGCCGCCTTCGGTCGCAGTGCGCCGCTGATCCTGGAAATCGGCTTCGGCATGGGTGGCGCCACCGCCCACATCGCCCAGGTACGGCCGGACGACAACTTCCTGTGCTGCGAGGTGCACGAGCCCGGCGTCGGCGCACTGCTCAAGCTGTGCGGCGAACAGGGCATCGAGAACATCCGCATCTTCCGCCACGACGCGGTCGAGGTGCTGGACCATCTGCTGCCCGAACAAAGCCTGGACGGGGTGCACATCTTCTTTCCCGACCCCTGGCACAAGAGCCGCCACCACAAGCGCCGCCTGATCCAATCGCCGTTCGTGAACCGCCTCGCGCGCCACCTCAAACCGGGCGGCTACCTGCACTTGGCCACCGACTGGGAACCGTACGCGCAGCAGATGCTGGAGGTGCTGAGCGCCGAGCCGCTGCTGACCAACACCTCACCCGCCGGCGGTGATGGCTACGCCCCCAAACCCGACTACCGCCCGCTCACCAAGTTCGAGAACCGGGGCCTCAAGCTTGGCCACGGCGTTTGGGACCTGGTGTTCCGCCGGATCTGACCGGGGTCAGTGGTCGGACGATTCGTCCCCACCGAGCACCACGTCAGCGGTTTTGCCGATGACTTTGCCACCGATCCTGGCCGTGCCGATGGCAGCGTCCACTGCCAGGCCGGCCGCACCGACCGCCGCCGAGGCCGCGAGGTCGGCCGCGGCGATCACGGCACAGCCACTCAGCGCGAGAGCCAGCCCGAGCAGCACCAGAAGTCGTGAGGCACATGGCTGCAAGGCAGATACGCGGTGTTTGCGGGTGGGCATGAGGCGGGGACGGAAGTCAACAAGAGAACGAGAATATCCGCTGCAGACGACCGCGATGTGAGCATTCATTTCCATCTGTACACATGTCACGCCCGCCGCGCCATCCTTGCATCCCGATGCGACACGGCGTGAGCGCCAGTTGTGTGGCGCTGCCCCAGCCTCCCGCAGGCACCACACCCTGGGTCACCGTGCTGGACTTCCTCGTACAGCGCCTGCCCAAGGTCGACCGAAGCGTGTGGGCAGAGCGGTTGTCTGGCGGCAACGTGCTCGACGAAGCCGGCCAACCCGTGCCACCCGACGCGCCCTACCGTGGCGGCACCCGGCTGTACTACTGGCGCACCCTCGACCAGGAGCCCGTGGTGCCGTTCGCGGAATCCGTGTTGTTCCAGGACGACTACCTGGTGGTTGCGGACAAACCGCACTTCCTGCCGGTCACGCCGGGCGGGCGCTTCGTGCAGCAGACGCTGCTGGTGCGTCTGAAGCAGCGACTGGACCTGCCCGACCTGAGCCCGGTGCACCGCATCGACCGCGAGACCGCCGGCCTGGTGGTCTTCAGCGTGCGTCCACAGGACCGCGCGGCCTACCAGGCGCTGTTCCGCGAGCGCACGGTGGACAAGGTGTACGAGGCCATCGCGCCTTTTGACGCCGCACAGGCGTTTCCGCAGGTGCGGCGCAGCCGCATCGAAGAGGACGCGGACACGTTCTTCCGAACCACCGAAGTGCCCGGCGAGCCCAACAGCGAGACGTCCATCCGGGTGCTGGAAACACGTGGCGCCTGGGCCCGCTACCGGCTGGAACCCGTCACCGGCAAGCGCCACCAGCTGCGGGTGCACATGGCCGCACTGGGCCTGCCGCTGGTGGGCGACCAGTTCTACCCGCGCGTGCAACGCGGGCCGGACGACGCGGAGGATTTTGCGAACCCGCTGCGCCTGCTGGCACGGGGCATCGCGTTCACCGACCCGGTGACGGGCGAGCAGCGGCGCTTCGAGAGCGGGCTCAGCCTGGACTGGCCAGACACATAGCCCCCACGCTCCGCCGCTGTGCGGGTCGCTGCCCCCCAGGGGGGCTGTTTCGCCTTGGGGCGGCCCGGCGGCGAAACCCGGCTGTCAGAGCTTCTCGGCCACCCAGGCCTGCACGGATTGCAGCGCCTTGGGCAGTCCCGACGCATCGGTGCCGCCGGCCATGGCCATGTCGGGCTTGCCGCCGCCCTTGCCACCCACCTGCTGGGCGACGAAGTTCACCAGCTCGCCGGCCTTGACCTTGGTCGTGCTGTCGGCCGTGACCCCAGCGGCCAGCTGCACCTTGCCACCGTCCACCGCGGCCAGCACGATGGCGGCAGTCTTGAGCTTATCTTTGAGTTTGTCCAGGGTCTCGCGCAGGGTCTTGGCGTCGGCGCCGTTGAGCACCGCGGCCAGCACCTTGAGACCCTTGATGTCCACCGCCTGCGTCACGAGTTCGTCGCCCTGGCTGGACGCCAGCTTGCCCTTGAGGGCAGCCACTTCCTTTTCCAGCGCCTTGACCTGTTCCAGCGTCTGGCCGATGCGGGCCGTCAGTTCGGCCGAAGGCGTCTTGAGGGTGCCCGCGGCCTGGTTCACCGTGTCTTCCAGCGACTGCAGGTAGGCCAGCGCACCGGTACCGGTGACCGCCTCGATGCGACGCACGCCGGCGGCCACGCCGCCTTCGGCCACCACCTTGAACAGGCCGATGTCGCCGGTGGCCTTCACATGGGTGCCGCCGCACAGTTCGGTGCTGCTGCCGATGCTCAGCACGCGCACGATGTCGCCGTACTTTTCGCCGAACAGCATCATGGCACCGGTGGTCTTGGCTTCTTCGATGCCCATCAGCCGCGCCTGGGTGGCGGCGTTGGCCAGCACCTCGGCGTTGACGATGGCTTCCACCGCGCGGATCTGCGCGTCGGTCATCGGGGCGTTGTGGGTGAAGTCGAACCGGGTGCGCTCGGCGTTGACCAGCGAACCCTTCTGCTGCACGTGCGCACCCAGCACCTGGTGCAAGGCCTTGTGCATCAGGTGGGTGGCGCTGTGGTTGCGCACGGTGGCCGCGCGCAGCGCCAGGTTGACGCTGGCCGTGACGGTATCGCCCACGGCCAGCGTGCCCTGCTCCACCGCACCGTGGTGGCCGAACACGTCGGCCTTGATCTTCTGCGTGTCGCCCACCGCGAAGCGGGCAGAACCGCTGGTGAGGACGCCCTCGTCACCGACCTGGCCGCCGCTCTCGGCGTAAAACGGCGTGGTGTCCAGCACCGCGACGCCGTGCTGGCCAGCCTTGAGTTCGGCCACGGGCGTGCCGTCCAGGTACAGGGCGACCACCTTGGCCGGGGCTTCGAGCTGCTCGTAGCCGACGAAGGTGTTGCCAGCGCCGGTGTATTCCAGCGCCTTGTCCATCTTGAACTTGCCGGCCGCGCGCCCCTTGGCCTTCTGCGCTTCCATGGCGGCGTGGAAACCGGCTTCGTCCACCGTCAGGCCGCGCTCTCGGCACACGTCGGCTGAGAGGTCCAGCGGGAAGCCGTAGGTGTCGTGCAGCTTGAAGGCCACGTCGCCCGGCAGCACTTTGGCGCCCTCAACGGCTTGACCGTTGACTTCGGTCGGCGCCAGGGCGGCGTCAAGAATCTCCATGCCGTTGGCCAGCGTCTCGTAGAAGCGCTCTTCCTCGGCCTTGAGCACCTCGGTGATGCGCTGGGCCTGCGAGGCCATGTTGGGGTAGGCCTCGCCCATCATCTTCACCAGGTCGGGCACCAGCTTGTGGAAGAACGGGGTCTTCTGGCCCAGCTTGTAGCCGTGGCGGATGGCGCGGCGGATGATGCGGCGCTGCACGTAGCCGCGGCCTTCGTTGCTGGGTATCACGCCGTCGCTGATCAGGAACGCCGTGGCGCGGATGTGGTCGGCGATGACCTTGAGCGACGGGTTGTCGAGGTCGGTCGTGCCGGTCTCGCGGGCGGCGGCCTGGATCAGCGCGTCGAAGATGTCGATCTGATAGTTGCTGTGCACGTGCTGCAGGATGGCGGCCAGGCGCTCCAGGCCCATGCCGGTGTCCACGCAGGGCGCGGGCAGCGGCGTGACCGAGCCGTCTTCCTTCATGTCGAACTGCATGAACACGTTGTTCCAGATCTCGATGAAGCGGTCACCGTCTTCGTCGGGGCTGCCCGGAGGGCCGCCGGGGATCTCGGGACCGTGGTCGTAGAAGATTTCCGAACAGGGGCCGCAAGGACCGGTGTCGGCCATCATCCAGAAGTTGTCGCTCTTGTAGCGGCCGCCCTTGTTGTCACCGATGCGGATCACGCGCTCGGGCGGCAGGCCGATTTCTTTCGTCCAGATGTCGTAGGCCTCGTCGTCCTCGGCATACACCGTGGCCAGCAGTCGCTCGGGCGGCAGCATGTAGACCTCGGTCAGCAGTTCCCAGGCCCACTTCAGGCTCTCGCGCTTGAAGTAGTCGCCGAACGACCAGTTGCCCAGCATCTCGAAGAAGGTGTGGTGGCGCGCGGTGTAGCCCACGTTTTCCAGATCGTTGTGCTTGCCGCCGGCGCGCAGGCAAGCCTGCACCGACGCGGCGCGCACGTAGCTGCGCTTGTCGGTGCCCAGGAACACGTCCTTGAACTGGACCATGCCCGAGTTGGTGAACATCAGCGTGGGGTCGTTACCCGGCACCAGCGGGCTGGACGCCACCACGGTGTGGCCCTTGGAGGCGAAGAAGTCCAGGAAGGTCTTGCGGATGTCGGCGACGGAAGCAACGGCGGGGACGGTCATGGTGGCCTGTCTGAGGGGTTATCGGTGGGCAGCGCCGGCCGAGGCGGGCGCGAAACCCGGTATTTTGCGGGCGCGAAGCCCGCTATTTTCTCGCAAACGGCGCGCTCACCCGGTGTGGCGGTGGTCGCTGAGGAAGCTCAGCACGCGTGGATCGTCGGTGAAGGCAACGTTGAAGCGGAACCAGGGGCTGGGTTGCAGCTCCGGGTCAAACAGGTGGCCGGGGCCGAGCAGGATGTCCTGTTCGGCCGCCTGGTAGGCCAGTTCGGTGGCGTTCTGGATATCGGGATGGCGCGCCCAGAGGAACATGCCGGCCTTGGGCTCACAGAACAGGTCGAAGCCCAGGCCTTCCAGCGCCTGACCCACCCGCTGGTGGGCCTGCGCCAGGCGTTCGCGCAGGCCGCGCAGGTGCTTGCGCCAGCGGCCATCCACCAGGGCGCCGTAGGCCAGGCGTTCGCTGAACTCGGACGAGGTCAGGCCCGAAATCATCTTGAGCTGGGCGAAATCCTCCAGCAGATCGGGCGGCGCCGCCATGAAGCCCACGCGGATGTTGGGCGAGATGGTCTTGGAGAAGCTGCTGATGTAGACCACCCGCTGCAGCTGGTCCAGGCTGGCCAGGGAGGGCCTCGGCTCGGGGTCGAGGTCGGCGTAGATGTCGTTCTCGACCACGGTGAACTGGTGCTGCTCGGCCAGCAGCACCACGCGGTGCAGGTGGGCCAGGTTGGCGACCGAACCCGTGGGGCTTTGCAGGCGTGGCTGGGTGAAGAAGACCTTGGGCTGGTGCTCTTTCACCAGCGCTTCCAGCGCCGCGAGGTCGTAGCCGTCGGGCGTGCGCGGCACGCCGATCAGGCGCGCGCCCAGGAAGCGCAGCGAGAACAGCATGTTCGGGTAACCCGGGTCGTCCACCAGCACCGCGTCGCCCGGGCGCACCAGGCGGCGGGCGACCAGGTCCATGGCCTGGCTGGAACCCTGGGTCAGCAGCACCTGGTCGGCGCTGACGGCGATCTCCTGCTCGGCCAGCAGATCGCGCACCAGCTGGCGCAGCGACATGAAGCCCTTGGGCTCACCGTAGCCGCCCAGGTCCACGTTTTCGGCCGCCAGCGTGCGCAGGCTGCGCCGCATGCCTTCCTCGAACAGCCAGTCGCCCGGCAGCCAGCCGCAGCCGGGCTTCATGCGCAGCGCCCGCGCCTCGAACACCCGGCGCAGGTACCACATCGAATCGAAGTTGTAGTTGGCCGCCTCGGCCGGTGCGTTGCCGGCGCTCAGCCGGGCCAGGGCCTCGCGCTGGCGCACGAAAAAGCCCGAATGCGGGCGCGACACGAAGTAGCCCAGCGCCACCAGCCGGTCGTAAGCGTCGACAACTGTATAGGTGCTGACACCGTGCGCGTGCGCGAACTGGCGGATCGAAGGGGCCTTGGAGCCCGGTCGCAGGCCACCGCTCTGGATGGCGGCGCGGAAACCCTCGACGATCTGCACCACCAGCGGGGTCGCGCCTTTCGGGTTAAGGGAGAACATGGTCGGGGGGAATTGGGGTTTGTCTGTACAGGCCGACAGGGCTATACAGTGCATCGCTGTGCAGCCAGTGTCTGTATATGTTAGCCGTCGGCTTTGGCGCCTACAGTGCGCCCCATTCTGAAACTTCCTGTTCACGATCGGAGCCCTGCATGCAACGCGAACCCCACTTCACCAACGCCGCCCTGATGGCCCGCCGCCGTGCCGCCCTGCCCAACGGGCTGGGCCAGGGCTTCGAGATCTTCGCCGACCGCGCCGAAGGCGCCGAAGTCTGGGACGTGGAAGGTCGTCGTTACATCGACTTCGCTGGCGGCATCGCCGTGCTCAACACCGGCCACCGCCACCCGGCACTGGTCAAGGCCGTGGCCGAACAGCTCGAACGCTTCACGCACACCTGCTTCCAGGTGCTGGCCTACGAGTCGTATGTGGAACTGGCTGAGAAGCTCAACGCCATGGCGCCCGGCAACTTCGCCAAGAAGAGCTTCTTCCTGACGACCGGCGCCGAAGCGGTGGAAAACGCCGTCAAGGTGGCCCGCGCCTACACCAAGCGCTCCGCCGTCATCGCCTTCGGTGGTGGCTTCCACGGCCGCACGCTGATGGGCATGGCCCTGACCGGCAAGGTCGCCCCGTACAAGGCGGGTTTCGGCCCCTTCCCGGCCGAGGTGTTCCACGCCAAGTTCCCGAACCCGCTGCACGGCGTGAGCGAAGACGATGCCATCGCCTCCGTGGAAGCCCTGTTCAAGTACGACGTGGAAGCAGCGCGCGTGGCCGCCATCATCCTGGAGCCGGTGCAAGGTGAAGGCGGTTTCTACGCCGCATCGCCCGCCTTCGCGCAGCGCCTGCGCGCCCTGTGCGACCAGCACGGTATCCTGCTGATCGCCGACGAAGTGCAGACCGGCGCCGGCCGCACCGGCACCTGGCTGGCCTGCGAGCAGTGGGGCGTGGCGCCCGACGTGATCACCATGGCCAAGTCGCTGGCCGGCGGCATGCCGCTGTCGGCCGTGATCGGCAAGGCCGAGGTGATGGACGCCGCCGCCGTGGGTGGCCTGGGCGGCACCTACGCCGGCAACCCGCTGGCCTGCGCGTCGGCGCTGGCGGTGATCGACACCTTCGAGAAGGAAAACCTGCTGGCGCGCAGCCGCGCCGTGGGCGAGCGCCTGACCAGCCGCCTCAAGGCGCTGCAGGCCCAGCACAACTGCATCGCCGAGGTGCGTGGCCTGGGCGCCATGGTGGCCATCGAGCTGTGCAAGAACGGCGACCCGCACCAGCCCGACGCCGACCTGACCAAGCGCATGGTGACCGAGGCGCAGAAGCGTGGCCTGATCCTGCTGAGCTGCGGCGTGTACGCCAATGTGATCCGCGTGCTGGTGCCGCTGGTGGCCAGCGACGCCCTGCTCGACGAGGGTCTGGACATCATGGCCGCGTCCCTGGCCGCTGCGCTGGCATGAGCCAGGAGCGCCCCCACGCTCCGCCGCTGCGCGGGTCGCTGCCCCCCGAGGGGGCTGATCCGGCTTGGGGCGGCCCGGCGCCGGATCGCATGAGCCCCCACCCCCCCCGCCCGCTCGCGGGCGTGCGTGTGCTCGACCTCTCCCGCGTGCTGGCCGGTCCCTGGGCCGGTCAGATGTTGGCCGACTACGGCGCGGACGTGCTCAAGGTCGAGCGTCCGGGCGTCGGCGACGACACCCGCACCTGGGGCCCGCCGTGGTGGGGAGAGGGCGAAGCGCGCGTGGCCGCCTACTTCGTTTGCGCCAACCGCGGCAAACGCTCGGTGGCGATCGACATCGCCTCGCCCGAAGGCATCCAGACCGTGCGCGAACTGGCGCGCGAGGCGGATGTGCTGATCGAGAACTACAAGGTGGGACAGCTGGCCAAGTACGGCCTCGACGCGGTGAGCCTGCAGGCCATCAACCCCCGGTTGATCTACTGCTCCATCACCGGCTACGGCCAGACCGGGCCGCTCGCACACCGCGCGGGCTACGACTTCGCCATCCAGGCCGAAGGCGGCCTGATGAGCATCACCGGCAACAAAGGTGAGGAGCCGCAGAAGGTGGGCGTGGCGGTCACCGACCTGATGACCGGCGTGTATGCCACCACCGCCATCCTGGCGGCACTGCACGAGCGCGCGCGCACCGGCAAGGGGCGCGTGATCGACGCCGCGCTGTTCGATGTGCAGGTCGCCATGCTCGCCAACCAGGCCAGCAACCAGCTGATCGGGAACAAGACGCCCACGCGCATGGGCAACGCGCACCCGAACATCGTGCCGTATCAGGTGTTCCCCACGCGCGACGGCCACGTGGTGCTGGCCGTGGGCAATGACGGCCAGTTCGCCAAGTTCTGCGACGCGGCCGGCCAGCCCGCGATCTCGCGCGATGCACGCTTCTCGACCAACCCGGCGCGTGTTGAACACCGCGCCACGCTGGTGCCGCTGATCACCGGCTGGACGATGACGAAAGACACCGCCGAATGGGTGGCCCTGCTGGACCGCGCCGGCGTGCCCTGCGCGCCCATTCTGGACATCGCGCAGGTCATGGACCATCCGCACGTCGCAGCCCGCGGCATGACGCTGCAACCGCAGGACAAGCAGACACCTCCCATGGTGGCCAACCCCATGCTGTTCGACGGCCAGCGACCTGTCGCCGAGCTGTCGCCGCCGGTACTGGGCGCCGATCAGGCACGCTGGTTGCATGCCTCCACCTGATGTGCCCCACGACGACCCCTCTTCCGAAGATCACGCGTTCATGACCACCCCTTCCGCACTCGTCACCTTCACCGGTGTACAGAAAACCTACGACGGCCACACCCTGGTGGTGCGCGACCTCAACCTCGAGATCCAGAAGGGGGAGTTCCTCTCGCTGCTGGGCCCATCGGGCTCGGGCAAGACCACCACGCTGATGATGCTCGCCGGCTTCGAATCGCCGACCTCGGGCGAGATCGCGCTCAATGGTGTGCCCATCACACGCACCCCGCCGCACAAGCGCAACTTCGGCATGGTGTTCCAGAACTACGCCCTGTTCCCGCACATGACGGTGGCCGACAACATCGCCTACCCGCTGACGGTGCGCAAGCTCGACAAGAACGACATCGACACCAAGGTCAAGCGCGCGCTGGACATGGTGCAGATGGGCCACATGGGCCAGCGCTACCCGTCGCAGATGTCGGGCGGCCAGCAGCAGCGTGTGGCCCTGGCCCGCGCCCTGGTGTTCGACCCGCAGCTGGTGCTGATGGACGAGCCGCTGGGCGCGCTGGACAAGCAGCTGCGTGAGCACATGCAGATCGAACTGAAGGCCCTGCACCGCAGCCTGGGCGTGACCTTCGTCTACGTGACGCACGACCAGTCCGAAGCGCTCACCATGTCCGACCGGGTGGCCGTGTTCAACGAAGGGGTGATCCAGCAGATCGATGCCGTGGACCGCCTGTATGAAACGCCCGCCAACCGTTTCGTCGCCGGCTTCGTAGGCGACAACTCGGTGCTCGATGCGCGCGTGATCCAGAACAACGGCGACACCGCCGAGGTGCAGCTGGCCGACGGCACGCACCTGCACGGCGTCAACGTCAACCACGCCCAGGTGGGCGACACGGTGCAGTGCAGCGTGCGGCCCGAACGCATCGCGGTGGTGGATGCCGCGCACACCGGTGGCAACCGGGTGAGCGCCATCATCAACGACGTCATCTACTTCGGCGACCACCTGCGCCTGCGCTGCCAGATGCCCGAGCAGCCCGAAATGAGCGTCAAGGTGCCGTTGCAGCACCTGGGCCACATGCAGGCCGGACAGACCGTCCACCTGCACCTGCCGCAGACCCATCTGCGGATCTACCGCTGACTTCTCCGTTTCCCGTTCCCCTGTTCCTCAACCCCCTGGAGACCCTCCACATGAAACTCAAACCCGTCCTGATCGCCGTGGCCGCCCTGGTGGCCTTGCCCGCCATGGCCCAGAGCCAGCTGACCGTGGTGAACTTCGGCGGTGCCAACGGCGCCGCGCAGAAGAAGGCCTACATCGACCCGTTCGAAAAGACCGGCACCAAGGTCACGATGGTCGAATACAACGGCGAGCAGGCCAAGATCAAGGCCATGGTGGAAGCCAAGAAGGTGACCTGGGACGTGGTGGAAGTCGAGAGCCCGGACCTCAGCCGCGGCTGCGACGAAGGCCTGTTCGAGAAGCTGGACTGGAAGAAGATCGGCAACAAGGCCGACTTCCAGAAGGCCGCCGTGCACGCCTGCGGCGTGGGCACCTTCGTGTGGTCCACCGTCATGGCCTACGACGGCGACAAGCTCAAGACCGCCCCCACCACCTGGGCCGATTTCTGGGACGTGAAGAAATTCCCGGGCAAGCGCGGCATGCGCAAGGGTGCCCGCTACAACCTCGAATTCGCCCTGATGGCCGACGGCGTCAAGCCGGCCGACGTCTACAAGGTGCTGGCCACCAAGGCCGGCGCCGAGCGCGCGTTCAAGAAGATGACCGAACTCAAGCCCAACATCCAGTGGTGGGAAGCCGGCGCCCAGCCGCCCCAGTTCCTGGTCGCCGGCGACGTGACCATGACCACCGCCTACAACGGCCGCATCGACGCCGCCCAGCGCGAAGGCAAGAACCTCAAGATCACCTGGACCGGTGGCATCTACGACCTGGACTACTGGGTCATGCCCAAGGGCACGCCCAACAAGGACGCCGCCCTGAAGTTCATCGCCCTGGCCAGCTCGGCCGACGCGCAGGCCGAGTACGCCAGGAACATCAGCTACGGCCCGACCAACACCAAGGCGCTGGCCAAGCTGGACGCCAAGGTGCTGGCGCAGTTGCCCACGTCGCCGGCCAACAGCAAGAACGCACTGCAGTTCAACGTCGGCTTCTGGGCCGACCAGGGTGAAGCCCTGGAGAAGCGCTTCTCGGCCTGGGCTGCGCAATGATGATGGCCGGCGGAACCCTGGACCTGGCCACGCAGCTGCGCCGCGCCGAGCGGCGCCGCAAACAGCGCGCGGTGGCGCTCACGCTGCCGCTGCTGGCGTTCCTGGTCGTGTTTTTCCTGGTTCCGCTGGCATCGCTGCTGGTGCGGACGGTGGAGAACCCCGAAGTGGCCGACGCCCTGCCCCGCACAGGACAGGCGCTGGCCGGCTGGGATCGAAACAGCCCGCCCGACGCCGCCGCCTACGCGGCGGTGGTCGCCGACCTGGCCGCAATCGAAGACACCGCGCAGGCGGGCGTGCTGGCTCGGCGCCTCAACAGCGAAGTCCCCGGCGGACGTTCGCTGGTCATGAACACCTACCGGTTGCTGCACCCGGACGAAGAGGTGGACGCGGAAGAAGCCGGAAGCGAGCCCACCCCCGACCCCAAGAGCCTGACGCCGGAGCAGGCCCGCACGCTGCTGATCGAGCAGGACTCCCGCTGGGAAGAACTGCCCTACTGGCAGGCCATCGCCCAGAACAGTTCGCGCTGGACGCCCGACTACCTGTTGGCTGCGGTCGACCTCAAGCGCACGCCGCAGGGCGAGATCGTCCAGGTGCCGGCCGACGAAGCCGCCTTCTCCGACATTCTGGGCCGCACCTTCCAGATGAGCGCGGTCGTCACCTTCTTCTGCTTGCTGCTGGCCTATCCGCTGGCCTACTGGCTCTCGACCTTGCCCGAACGCAAGGCCAACGTGATGCTGATCCTGGTGCTGCTGCCGTTCTGGACCTCGGTGCTGGTGCGCATCGCCGCCTGGATCGTGCTGCTGCAGAACAACGGCCTGGTCAACCGCTTCTTCATGTGGCTCGGACTGACCGATGCGCCGATTCCGCTCCTGTTCAACCGCGTGGGCGTGATCATCGCGATGGTCCACATCCTGCTCCCGTTCGCCATCCTGCCGCTGTACAGCGTGATGAAGTCGGTGCCGCCCAACTACCTGCGCGCCGCCATCTCGCTGGGCAGCGCACCGTTCGCCGCCTTCGTGCGCGTCTACCTGCCTCAGACCTACCCCGGCGTCGCCGCCGGTGGCCTGCTGGTCTTCATCACCTGCATCGGTTACTACGTGACCCCGGCCCTGCTGGGCGGTGCCGGCGACCAGATGCTGAGCTACTACGTGGCGCAGTACACCAACGTCGAAGTCAACTGGGGCATGGCCTGCGCGCTCGGCGGCGTGCTGCTGACCGCGACCCTGGTGCTGTACTCGATCTACCGCAAGGTCTCGAAGGCCGAACTCAGTCTGGGTTGATCAGGAAACCACGATGTTCAAGCTCCCCGACTTTCCCGCCTACTACACCTTCTTCGACAAGCTCGGCTGGTTCGCCCTGCGCGCGGGTGGCCTCGCCGTGCTGGGCTTCCTGGTGCTGCCGGTGCTGGTCATCATCCCGCTGTCGTTCAGCGACTCGTCCTTCCTGGCCTACCCCATCGAAGGCTGGTCGTTGCGCTGGTACGAGGAGATGTTCCACTCGGACGACTGGATCCGCGCCACCAAGAACAGCTTCATCGTCGCGCCGCTGGCCACCCTGCTGGCGACCACGCTGGGCACGCTGGCGGCCATGGGCCTGGCCAACACCAGGTTCCTGGGCAAGGGCTTCATCACCGGTCTGCTGATCTCCCCCATGGTGGTGCCCATCGTCGTGGTGGGCGTCAGCGCCTACCTGTACTTCGCGCGCTGGGGCCTGAACGACTCCTACCTCGGCCTGGTGATCGTGCACGCCGCGCTGGGTGCGCCGTTCGTGGTAACCACGGTGCTGGCGACGCTGCAGAGCTTCAACCACAACCTGGTCAAGGCCAGCCTGAGCCTGGGCGCCAGCCCGATCGAGACCTTCTTCCGCGTGACCCTGCCGGTCATCGCACCGGGCGTGATCTCGGGCGCGCTGTTCGCGTTCGCGACCTCGTTCGACGAGGTGGTCGTCACCCTGTTTCTGGCCGGCCCCGAGCAGGTCACCTTGCCGCGCCAGATGTTCACCGGCATCCGCGAGAACATCTCGCCCACCATCGCCGCCGTCGCGACGCTGCTGATTCTGTTCACCACGGCCCTGATGCTGACGCTGGAGTGGCTGCGTGGCCGTCGCAAGTGATGCCTCTCTGATCGACCATCGCCTCATGCCCTTCACGACCGACGTCACCCTGTCCGGACAACACGTTCGTCTGGTTCCCCTGCGCCCCGAGCACCACGACGAGCTGGTCGAGGCGGTGCGCGACGGCGAGCTGTGGAAACTCTGGTACACGGCCATCCCCACGCCCGAGGGCATGGCGGCCGAGATCCAGCGCCGCCTGGGCCTGCAGAAGGCCGGCAGCATGCTGCCATTCGCGGTGCTGGACCCCAGCGGCAAGGCCGTGGGCATGACCACCTACATGAACATCGACGCCGCCAACCGCCGTGTCGAGATCGGCTCCACCTGGTACCGCAAAGCCGTGCAGTGCAGCGCGCTCAACACCGAGGCCAAACGCCTGCTGCTGGCCCACGCCTTCGAGACGCTGAACTGCATCGCGGTCGAGTTCCGCACCCACTGGTTCAACCAGCCAAGCCGCCGCGGCATCGAACGCCTGGGCGCCAAGCTCGACGGCGTGCTGCGTTGCCACCAGATCAACCGCCACCCCGACGCGCCCGGTGCGCTGCGCGACACCTGCGTCTACAGCATCGTGGCCAGCGAATGGCCGTCGGTGAAAGCCCACCTGGACTTCCAGCTGAGCAAACCCAGAACCTGACCCATGACCGACCCCATCGCCTTCAACCAGCCGCTGGGCGGCAATGACATGCCGCGCTTCGGCGGCCTGGCCAGCATGATGCGGCTGCCGGTCGCCACGAACGCCCAGGGCCTGCACGCCGGCTTCATCGGCGTGCCGCTGGACATCGGCACCAGCCACCGGCCTGGCGCGCGTTTCGGCCCGCGCCAGATCCGCGCCGAGTCCTGCCTGATCCGCCCCTACAACATGGCGACCGGCGCAGCCCCGTTCGACGCGCTGCAGGTGGCCGACCTGGGCGATGTGCCCATCAACACCTACCACCTGCTCAAGTCGGTGGACATCATCGAGCAGCACTACCGCCCGATCATCGACGCCGGCTGCATCCCGCTCACGCTAGGTGGCGACCACACCATCGCCCTGCCCATTCTGCGCGCCATGAAGGCGAAGCACGGCCCGGTGGCGCTGATCCATGTGGACGCCCACGCCGACGTCAACCCCGACATGTTCGGGGAGCGCATCGCGCACGGCACGCCTTTCCGCCGCGCGGTGGAAGAAGGCCTGCTGATCGGTGACAAGGTCTGGCAGATCGGTCTGCGCGGCAGCGACTACTCGGCCGAAGACTTCGACTGGCCGCGCCAGCAGGGCTTCACCATCGTGCCCGCGCACGAGGTCTGGTGGCGGTCGCTGGCGCCGCTGATGGCCGACATCCGCGCCAAGATCGGCCCCGACACGCCCACCTACCTCAGCTTCGACATCGACGGCATCGACCCGGCCTACGCGGGCGGCACCGGCACGCCCGAGATCGGCGGCCTGAACGTGCCGCAGGCGCTGGAGATCGTGCGCGGCTGCCGCGGCCTGAACCTGGTCGGCTGCGACCTGGTCGAGGTCTCGCCCGCCTACGACACCAGCGGCAACACCGCCCTGCTGGGCGCCAACCTGCTGTTTGAAATGCTCTGCGTGCTGCCAGGCGTGAAATACCGGTGACGACGCGCCCCGGCGTTTGGCGCTAACCTTTTCCTTTTCCCAGAACCGAGCGAGACATCCCATGGACATGAAAACCTCCCCCCTTTCCCTGCTCAAGGACCCGACCCTGCTCAAGACCGACGCGCTGATCAACGGCCAATGGGTCCAGGGCGCCAGCCGTTTTGACGTGCTGGACCCGGCCACCGGCCATAAGCTCGCCGACGTGGCCAACCTCGGCCCGGCCGATGCAGAGAAGGCCATCGCGGCCGCCAACGTCGCCTGGGCCGGATGGAAGGGCAAGACCGCCAAGGAGCGCAGCATCGTCCTGCGCAAGTGGTACGACCTGCTCATGGCCAACCAGGACGACCTGGGCCGCATCATGACCGCCGAGCAGGGCAAGCCCCTGCCCGAAGCCAAGGGCGAAGTGGCCTACGGCGCCAGCTTCGTGGAGTGGTTCGCCGAAGAGGCCAAGCGCGTCAACGGCGAGACCCTGCCGCAATTCGACAACAACCGCCGCCTCATGGTGCTCAAGCAGCCGATCGGCGTCTGCGCCGCCATCACGCCCTGGAACTTCCCGCTGGCCATGATCACCCGCAAGGTGGCGCCCGCGCTGGCCGCTGGCTGCCCCGTCATCATCAAGCCGGCCGAACTCACGCCGCTGACCGCGCTGGCCGCGGCCGAACTGGCCATCCGCGCCGGCATCCCGGCCGGTGTGCTCAACATGGTCACCGCCGACGACCAGAACTCGATTGCCGTGGGCAAGGTGCTGTGCGCCAGCGACGTGGTGCGCCACATCAGCTTCACCGGCTCCACCGAAGTGGGCCGCATCCTGATGGCGCAGAGCGCGCCCACGGTCAAGAAGATGTCGCTGGAACTGGGCGGCAACGCGCCCTTCATCGTCTTCGACGACGCCGACATCGACTCCGCCGTCGAAGGGGCGTTTGCCAGCAAGTACCGCAATGCCGGCCAGACTTGCGTCTGCTCCAACCGCCTCTACGTGCAGGAAGGCGTCTACGACGAGTTCGTCACCAAGTTCGCCGCCAAGGTGAAGACCGCCAAGGTCGGCAACGGCTTTGAAGACGGTGTGAACCAGGGCCCGCTGATCGAAGAAGCCGCGCTGGTGAAAGTGCAGCGCCATGTGGACGACGCCGTGGCCAAAGGCGCGCGGGTGCTGGCCGGCGGCAAGCGCCTCCCCGGCCAGTTCTTCGAACCCACCGTGGTGGCCGACGCCACCGCCGACATGCTGTGCGCGAAGGAAGAAACCTTCGGCCCGTTCGCCCCGGTGTTCAAGTTCAAGACCGAGCAGGAAGCCGTCGATGCCGCGAACAACACCGAGTTCGGCCTGGCCAGCTACTTCTACAGCCGCGACATCGGCCGCATCTACCGCGTGGCCGAGGCGCTGGAGTACGGCATGGTCGGCATCAACGTCGGCATCCTGGCCACCGAGCACGTGCCCTTCGGCGGTGTCAAGCAATCGGGCCTGGGTCGCGAAGGCTCGCACCACGGCATGGACGACTACGTCGAGATCAAGTACGTCTGCATCGGTGACGTGCT
This sequence comes from uncultured Hydrogenophaga sp., assembly GCA_964428045.1. GTDB lineage: Bacteria > Pseudomonadota > Gammaproteobacteria > Burkholderiales > Burkholderiaceae_C > Hydrogenophaga. Next base: position 39,890 of record CAYRWN010000031.1, read on the forward strand.
CAAGTAAACTACGCCCCGCTGCGGGTGTAGTTCAATGGCAGAACGGCAGCTTCCCAAGCTTCATACGAGGGTTCGATTCCCTTCACCCGCTCCAGAATGAACAAGGCCCCGTGCGCAAGCAGCGGGGCCTTCGCCTTTGTGGGCGACCGCAGGATCAGATCAGCGGCACACCGGTCTTGCCTTGGATGAATTCGCGCGTCACACCGTCGGCCAGTTCCACCAGCTTCAGGCCTTCGGGCGTCACGTCCATCACGCCCAGGTCCGTGATGATGCGGTCCACCACACCCTTGCCGGTCAGGGGCAAGGTGCATTCGGGAATGATCTTCAGGTCTTCGGTGCCGTCCTTCTTCCTGGCGACGTGCTCCATCAGCACGATCACGCGCGGCACGCCGGCCACCAGGTCCATGGCGCCGCCCATGCCTTTGACCATCTTGCCGGGGATCATCCAGTTGGCCAGGTCACCCTGGCCGGTCACCTGCATGGCGCCCAGGATGGACAGGTTGATCTTGCCACCGCGGATCATGGCGAAGCTCTCGTGGCTGCCGAAAATGGCCGAGCCCTTGAGCGTGGTCACCGTCTGCTTGCCGGCGTTGATCAGGTCGGCGTCCACCTCGTCCTCGTATGGGAAAGGGCCGATGCCCAGCATGCCGTTCTCGCTCTGCAGCCACACCTCGACGTGGTCGGGCACGTGGTTGGCCACCAGCGTCGGGATACCGATGCCGAGGTTCACATAGAAGCCATCCTGCAGTTCCTGGGCCGCGCGCGCGGCCATCTGGTCTTGGGTCCAAGGCATGTCCGTACTCCTCAATCAAACTTTGCGGTCGCGGGTGGTGCGCTTCTCGATGCGCTTTTCGGGTGTCGGGTTGTGCACGATGCGGTGCACATAGATACCGGGCAGGTGCACGTCGTCCGGCGCGATCTCGCCGGTGGCGACGATGCGCTCGACCTCGACGATGCAGACCTTGCCGGCCATGGCGGCGGCCGGGTTGAAGTTGCGCGCCGTCAGGTTGAAGCGCAGGTTGCCCGAGCGGTCAGCGATGTCGGCCTTGACCAGCGCCACCTCGGGGAACAGCGCGTGCTCCATCACGTAGGTCTCGCCATTGAATTCGCGCAGTTCCTTGCCCTCGGCCACCAGGGTGCCCACGCCGGTCTTGGTGAAGAAGGCGGGAATGCCGGCGCCACCGGCGCGCAGCTTCTCGGCCAGCGTGCCCTGGGGCGTAAACTCGAGTTCGAGCTCGCCGGCCAGGTACTGGCGCTCGAACTCCTTGTTCTCGCCCACGTAGGACGAGATCATTTTCTTGATCTGGCGCGTCTGCAGCAGCTTGCCCAGACCGAAGTCGTCCACGCCGGCGTTGTTGGAGATGGCGGTCAGGTTCTTCACGCCCGAATCGCGCAAGGCGTCGATCAGGGCCTCGGGAATGCCGCAGAGGCCGAAACCGCCGACGGCTATCAGCTGGCCGTCGGCCACCACGCCCTGGAGGGCTTCGGCCGCGCTGGGATAGATCTTGTTCACGTGATAAGCCTCCAATGGTTGAACAACAGGGATGCGCTTACGATACTACGTATCCACATACGTAGTTCGACCTAA
>CAYRWN010000032.1:0-39851 GCA_964428045.1 uncultured Hydrogenophaga sp.
AAAGGCCGCGTAATCGTCGGGCTAAGAGCTACACGAAACGAGGGCAAGGTCAGTGCGGGGATGCTCATTGGCCATCGCCGGACGCGGCCCGCGTCAATGCGCTGGCCCGCCGCTGCCTGTTCCGGCGCGAAGCGGCACCGCTGCTGCTGACCGAAGTCTTCCTGGACATGAGAGCGAGCACCACACGATGAGCCTGCAGTACCTGATCTTCGACGCCAGCGACGATGGCGAAGGCACCGGCAGCTGGGAGGCCATGGCCAGCGTGCGCGCGACCGACCTGCCCGCCGTGCTGGCCGAGGTGCAGGCGGTGCTGGCGGCAGCCGAACGCCGGGCCCCCGGCCCGCGCGGCCCGCTGGACGATGGCGGCGTGTGGGACGCCGATGTGCAGCAGCACAGCGACGGCGGCGACTGGACCACGGTGACGCTCACGCTCACCGGGCCATGGGAATGGGGCGCGACATTCTTTGAAAGCTGACCCCCTGCCCGTTGACCACGCTCAGCCAGGCTCGCAGCTTCGACCCGACCTTGGCCAGCATGCCTTGCTGGTGGATGTGGCCACCAAGGTGCTGGCCGCGCTGCTGAAGCGGGCTGCGCCCTTGGCCATGGCGGTCAGTGGCGACAGGTCGACACAGGCCAGAACCGGAACGGATCGGCGGAGGGACATGCGGTGCGACAAGGGGTGCTGTGCCCGCTGCCGTGTGAACGCATCAACGGCGCCGGGTCGATACACTGTGCGGAAACCGACTTTTCCATGCAGACCACCACCCCCACGCATGAACCCGACCGCTGCCCGCTGTGCGGCCGTGGCAACCGCTGCGCCATGGAGATCGAACGCGTCACCGGCCAAGCGCAACCGCCCTGCTGGTGCACCACCGCAAGCTTCCCGCCCGACCTGCTGGCGCGCCTGCCGGTCGAAGCCGCAGGCAGGGCCTGCATCTGCGCAGGCTGTCTGGCCGCGTTCCGCCAGGCCCCGACAGGAGTGAACGCATGATGGCCTGGCTCGACCGTTTTCCCCTCAAGCTGCTGGTGGTGCTGGCGCTCTGGCTGGCCGTGGCGCCGGTCGTTCCCGAGCCGCACCTGGTTGAAAAACTGCGCATGCTGGCGCAAGGCACGTTGAGCAAGCCGATCGACATCTTCGACCTGCTGCTGCACACCGTGCCGATCGCGATGCTGGTGCTGCGCCTGTGGCGGGACGCCCAGCGCCGGCGCCCGCCACGCCCATGAGCGCACATGGACAGGACACCCTGACCGCCCTGCGGGACCGCCACGGCGAGCGCTACCGCTGGCTGCTGTTGCTGTCGGTGATGGTGGGGACGATGGCATCCATCATGTCCTCGACCATCATCAACGTCGCCATCCCCGACATGAGCCTGCACTTCACGCTCGGACAGGAGCGGGCACAGTGGGCCACCTCGGGCTTCATGGCGGCCATGACGGTGTCCATGCTGACCACCCCCCGGCTGCTCGCGCGCTACGGCTACCGGCGCACCTACGTGGGCTGCATGTGGCTGCTGCTGGCCGGCGGCGTGGCCGGCGGGTTCGCCAACGACTACCCGCTGGTGCTGGCCGCGCGCGTGGCCGAAGGTCTGGCCGCCGGCGTGGTGCAGCCCATCCCGGCGATCATCATCCTGCGCGCCTTCGAGCCGCACGAGCAGGGCCGCGCCAGCGGCATCTTCGGCATGGGCGTGGTGCTGGCGCCGGCGCTGGGCCCCAGCATTGGCGGCTTGCTGGTGGACGGATTCGGCTGGCGCTCGATCTTCTTCATGGTGGTGCCGTTCTGCCTGGCTTCGCTGTGGCTGGCGCGGCGCTTCGTGCCCGTCACAGCGCCCGGCGGCGGCGCCGCCAACCCGGCGGGCGCGGCGCTCGACTGGCGCGGCCTGCTGCTGGCGACCGCGGGCACGCTGTGCCTGCTCAACGGGCTGGTGCAGCTGCGCGGTGGTGCGCCGGCGCTGGCGGCGGCCCTGCTGGCGGCTGCCGCACTGATCGTGATCGGCTTCGTGGTGCTGCAAAGGCGCACGCTGCGAGAGCGCCACCGCCGGGGGAACGAGGGCGTCGAGCCCCTGATGAACCTGGCGCTGTTCCAGGACCGGCGCTTTGCCATGGGCAGCATCGTGACGGTGATCTACGGCACCGCGATGTTTGGCTCCACCTACCTGCTGCCGGTCTACATGCAGATGGGGCTGCAACTCTCGGCCGCGTTCGTGGGCACCATCCTGCTGCCGGCCGGGCTGGTGCTGGCGGTCACCATCGCCGTGGTGGGGCGCCTTTCAGACCGGCAGCCGACCCACCGCCTGGTCAGCCTGGGGCTGGTGCTGCTGGCGGCCTCGTTCGCGTTGATGCTCACCATCGACGGCCGCGATCCGGTACGCACCACCGCCCTGCTGGTGGCCTGGGCGATCCTGGGCCGCATCGGGCTGGGCTTCATCCTGCCTTCGCTCAACGTGGGCGCCATGCGCGGGCTCGAAGGCCACCACATCCCGCAGGGCGCCAGCGCCATCAACTTTCTGCGCATGCTCGGCGGGGCGACCGGCGTGAGTTTGTGCGGCATCGTGCTGGAGTGGCGCCTGGCCGCCCACGGCGCCCAGCTGGGTGCAGGTGACCAGACCGCACGGCTGGCCGCCTTCGACGAAACCTTTCTGATGCTGGCCGCCCTGTGCGCGCTGGCGGTGGTCGCCGCCTGGAAACTGCGGGCGGGCCACGCAGCTCGCTAACCAAACAGTGGCCCCGCGCCACCCGACGCAAGCGGCCCCGCCCGACAGTGGGCCGTCAGCCGCACAATAGACCCCTACCCACCCAAAGCCTCCCGACCGAGGCGCGCCGCCGGAGCGGGCGTTCCCCCTCCGGCACACGCCGTGGAACCGGCTCAGCCGGGCCACTGGCGTGGTCCCTCTTCCAAGGGGGAAGCCGCGCAGCGGCGCAGGGGGCTGCTCCTTATGTGCCAACTGCTCGGCCTCAACTGCGCCACCCCCACCGACGCCTCGTTCAGCTTCACCGGCTTCTGCCAGCGGGGCGGCAAGACCGACCACCACGCCGACGGCTGGGGCATCGCCTTTTTCGAAGGGCGCGGCCTGCGTCTGTTTGTGGACCACGAATGCGCGGCCGAGTCGCAGATGGCGGCCTTCCTGCGCACCTACCCGCTCAAGAGCAAGAACATCATCGCGCACGTGCGCAAGGCCACCATCGGCGAGGTGACGCTGGAAAACGCCCACCCGTTCTCGCGCGAGCTCTGGGGCCGACACTGGGTGTTCGCCCACAACGGGGACCTCAAGGATTACCACCCGAAGCTGCACGGCGCCTTCCGGGCGGTGGGCAGCACCGACAGCGAGCGCGCCTTCTGCTGGCTGATGCAGGAACTGGCCAAATCGCACGCCACCCTGCCCAGCACCGAAGAGCTCACCCGCACGCTGCGCGAGCTGGTGCCGCAGGTGCGCACCCACGGCACCTTCAACTTCCTGCTGTCCAACGGCGAAGCGCTGTGGGCCCATTGCAGCACCAAGCTGTACTGGCTGGTGCGCCAGCATCCGTTTGCCCAGGCCACTTTGATGGACCACGACTGGACCGTCAACTTCGCCGAACTCAACCAGCCTGGCGACCGCGCAGCGGTCATCGTCACCACGCCGCTGACCAGCAACGAGCGGTGGACCGCCTTCGAACCGGACGAGCTGCGCGTCTTTGTGGATGGGCTGCCGGTGACCACCGAGGCGTGCGTGCAATGAACGCCTGGCTGCTGCTGACCATCGCCATCGCCGCCGAGGTGGTCGGCACCACCGCGCTCAAGGCCAGCGAGGGGTTCACCCGCTTCTGGCCCGCGGTGCTGGTGGCGCTGGGGTATGGCGTCGCGTTCTACTGCCTGTCCCTGGTCGTCAAGTCCATTCCGCTGGGTGTGGCCTACGCGGTCTGGTCGGGCCTGGGCATCGTGCTCATCACCCTGCTGGCCTGGGGCATCTACGGCCAGCGCATCGACGCCGCCGGCTACATCGGCATGGGCCTGATCGTGGCCGGCGTGCTGGTGCTCAACCTGTTCTCCAAAACATCGGCGCACTGAGCCCTGCGGGCCGAACCGCCGGGTCGCGGCCGCGGCGTCTGGGCTTGCCTCTGCTGGCGCAGCATGTGGAGGTACAGGCTTTCCACCTTCTCCCGGGCCCAGGGCGTCTTGCGCAGGAAACGCAGGCTGGACGAGATGCTGGGGTCGATGTTGAAGCAGCGCACCGGGATGCGCTCGCCCAGGCCATCCCAGCCGTGGTGGTCCACCAGAGCCTTCAGGATCGCCTCCAGGGTCATGCCATGGAGCGGATTCTTCGGCTGAGCTTGTGGAGCCCCACGCGCCTCCGCTTCGCGGGGCGCTGCCCCTTGAGAAGACCGATCCGGCTTCGGGCTGCCGCTCACGCCGCAGCTTTCAGCGCCGACTCCAGCGCGTCGACAAACATCGCCGGCACATCAAACCCGGTCTGGTCGTGAATCTCCTGGAAGCAGGTCGGGCTGGTGACGTTGATCTCGGTCACCCGGTTGCCGATCATGTCCAGCCCCACCAGCAGCAGGCCGCGCGCCGCCAGCACCGGTGCCATGGCTTCGGCCACGGCGCGGTCCTCGTCGCGCAGCGGCTGCGCCACGCCCTTGCCGCCGACCGCCAGGTTGCCGCGCACCTCGCCGCCTTGCGGAATGCGCGCGAGCACATAGGGCGCCACCTGCCCGCCGATCAGCAGCAGTCGCTTGTCGCCGTCCACGATCTCCGGCAGGTAGCGCTGCACCATCACGCTGGTGGCACCGCCCTGGTTGAGCGTCTCGATGATGGCGCCCAGGTTCATGCCGTCGGCGCCGACGCGGAAGATGCCCATGCCGCCCATGCCGTCCAGCGGCTTGAGGATGATGTCCTTGTGTTCCGCGTGGAAGGCGCGGATGGCCTCGGGCGAGCGCGTCACCAGCGTGGGCGGCGCGAACTGCGCGAACTCCATCAGCGCGAGTTTTTCGGGGTGCTCGCGCAGGGCGCGCGGACTGTTGAACACGCGCGCGCCTTCGCGCTGCGCCTGCTCCAGCAGGTGGGTGGCGTAGAAGAATTCGCTGTCAAAGGGCGGGTCCTTGCGCATCAGCACGGCGTCGAAGTCCTTGAGCGCCAGGGCCGCTTCGCCGGTCACGGTGAACCAGTCGTGTGCATCGCCCGTCAGGCGGATGCGGCGCACCGTGGCGTTGACGGTGCCGCCGCTGCGCCAGCCCATGTGGCGCGGCTCGGTGGCGGCGATGGCGTAGCCACGTTGCTGCAGCTCGCGCATCATGGCGAAGGTGGTGTCCTTGGTGATCTTGAAAGACTCCAGCGGATCGGCGACGAAGAGGATGTTCATGGGGCGTTCTTTCGGGACCCGTACTGTTGCACAGTTAGCGCCAGCGCACCGGCGACCACGCCCCAGAAGGCCGAGCCGATGCCGGCGATCACCACGCCGCTGAGCGTGACTAGAAAAGTGATCAGCGCCGCCTCTCGGTGGGCGTCGTCCTTGAGGGCCGCGTGCAGGCCTGCGCCGATGCTGCCCAGCAGCGCCAGCCCGGCGATGGCCAGCACCAGCTCTCTGGGGAAGGCCAGCAGCAGCCCGGTGACTGCGGCGCCAACCAGGCCGATGGCGATGTAGATCAGGCCACAGACCACGGCCGCGGTGTAGCGCCTGGCCTTGTCGGCGTGCGCCTCTTCGCCCATGCAGATGGCAGCGGTGATGGCGCTGAGGTTGAGCGCGAAGGCGCCGAAGGGCGCGAGCAGCAGGGTGGCCACACCGGTCAGGGTGATGATGCGGGAGATCGGCATCTGGTACCCCGCCGCACGGATGGCCGCCACACCCGGCAGGTTCTGCGAGGCCATGGTGACGATGAACAGTGGCAGCGCGAGGCTGACGAAGGCGCTGAAGGTGAACTCGGGCGCGGTGAACACCGGCACTGCCCATTGCAGGGTGAGTGCGCCGGCGTTGAACTGGCCGTTGGCGAGCACATAAACCACCGAAGCCACCAGCGTGAGCGGCACGGCGTAACGCGGCAAGAAGCGCCGCCCCAGCAGGTAGGCCAGCAGCATCACCACCACCAGCGGCAGCGCCGTCTGCGCCGCCGCGAACGCCTGCAGGCCGAAACGCGCCAGCACGCCGGCCAGCAGGGCCGAGGCGATGGCCATCGGGATGCGGTTCATGATCCGTTCAAACCAGCCGGTGGCGCCCGCCAGGATGATGAGCACCGCACACGCCATGAAGGCGCCGACCGCCTGCGGCATGGTGAAGCCCCCGGCCAGCCCGGCGGTGGCCAGCACCGCAGCGCCCGGCGTGCTCCAGGCCACCATCACCGGCTTCTTCAGGATCAGCGAGGGGATGGCCGAACACAGGCCCATACCCAGGCCCAGCGCCCACATCCAGGAAGTGATGAGTTCGGGCGTGGCGCCGAAGGCCTGTGCGGCCTGGAAGACGATGGCCACCGAGCTGGTGAAGCCCACCAGCACCGCCACGAAACCGGCCGTGGCGGCCGAGAGGTTCAGGTCACGGAAAAACGACATCCCGCGATTGTCAGCCAAGCCATCGGAGCGCGGGTCTTGGTCGAGGATGCGGTGGAACCGGCTCCGCCGGGCCACTCGCATCGCCCCTTGAGGGGCGGAGCGGTTACGCGAAGCGAGCAAGCGACGGGGGTGGGCCTAAATCTCCAGTTTCGAACCCAGCTCGATCACCGCGTTGGCCGGCAGGTGCAGGAACTCGGCCGCCGCACCGGCGTTGTGGTGCATCTGCGCGAACAGCTTCTCGCGCCACAGCGCCATGCCCTCGCCCAGTCTGGGCACCACCAGGTCGCGCGAGAGGAAGTAGCTGGTGGTCATGGGGTCGAGGTCACAGCCCCGGCCACGCAGCGCTGACAGCGCCCTGGGCACATCGGGGTCGTTCTTGAAGCCGTAGTGGATGACGACCTGCCAGCAGTCGTGGCCCAGGGGCTCGACCGCCAGCCGCTTGTCCAGCCCGATCCAGGGCACCTCGTGGCTGCGCACGGTGACGAACAGGTTCTGCGCATGCAGCACCTTGTTGTGCTTGAGGTTGTGCAGCAGCGCATTGGGCACGGTCCCGGTCTCGGCGGTCAAGAACACGGCCGTGCCGGCCACGCGCGTGGGTGGTTCCATGAACACCGCGTCGAGGAAGCTGTCCAGCTCGATCGCGTCGGCCTGCTGGGCTTTGGCCATGAGTGCGCGCCCCTGCTTCCAGGTCATCATCAGCGTGAACACCACGCCCCCGATGACCAGCGGGAACCAGCCACCGGCAAAGAGCTTGAGCAGGTTGGACGTGAAGAACGCCAGGTCCACCACGAAGAAGAACCCCGTGGCCAGCAGGCACAGGGCCAGCGGGTACTTCCAGCCGTAGCGGATGACGAAGAAGGTGAGCACCGTGGTGATCAGCATGTCCAGCGTGACCGCAATGCCGTAGGCCGCCGCCAGGTTGGACGAAGACTTGAACATCACCACCGCCAGCACGATGGCGGTGAACAGGCCCCAGTTGACGAAGGGGATGTAGATCTGCCCGGTGTCGCTCACGCTGGTGTGGCGGATGGCCAGGCGCGGCAGGTAACCCAGCTGGATGGCCTGCTTGGTGACGCTGAAGGCGCCGGAGATCAGGGCCTGCGAGGCGATGACCGTGGCCATGGTGGCCAGGCCCACCAGGGGCAGCAGGGCCCAGTCGGGCGCCATGTTGAAGAACGGGTTCTTGACCGCCTCGGGGTCTTCGAGCAGCAGCGCGCCCTGGCCGAAGTAGTTGATCGTCAGACACGGCATGACGATGGAGAACCAGGCCAGGCGGATGGGCTTCTTGCCAAAGTGCCCCATGTCGGCGTAGAGCGCTTCGCCACCGGTGACGCACAGCACGACGGCGCCCAGGATGATGAAGCTGGTGCCCGGCTGCGCCCACAGGAAGCGCAGCGCATGGTGAGGACTCAGGGCCTGGAGAATTTCGGGATGATCGATGATGTGCGGCACCGCCAGCACGGCGATCGACACGAACCACAGCACGGTGATGGGGCCGAAGAACTTGCCGATGCCGCCGGTGCCGCGTTTCTGGACGAAGAACAGGCCGAACAGCACCACCAGCGTGATGGGCACCACGTACTGTTTGAAGTGCGGCGAGACGACTTCCAGACCTTCGACCGCGGACAGCACCGAAATGGCGGGCGTGATGACGCCATCGCCATAGAACAGCGCGGTGCCGAAGATGCCGATGACCAGCAGCCGCTGGCGCAGTTCGGGCTTGTCCTTGACCGCCTGCGAGGCCAGGGCCAGCATGGCGATCAGGCCGCCTTCGCCGCCGTTGTCGGCCCGCAGCACGAGCGTGACGTACTTGAGCGAGACGATGACGGTCAGCGTCCAGAAGACGATGGACAGCACGCCGTAGACATTGTCGTGCGTGAACGGGACGTGGCCGGACCCGAAGATTTCCTTGATGGCGTACAGCACCGACGTACCGATATCGCCATAGACCACGCCAATGGCGCCCAGGGTGAGCGCGGCGAGTGAGGATTTGGTTTGTGACACAAAACCGCCCGGGTCCTGGTGGCCCGGGCACCGTTGTCAGGAAGCGGCCCATTGTGCGCCTGCCGCCGACTGCCGGCCAGCGCGGCGCGTGCCGGGTCAGGCCCGATCGCGTTTCATGTTGCGCCGCAACAACTCAGCTCCGGTCACTCGCCGTCGGCGGCGTCCGGGGCGGTGGCTTCGAGCTCGTAGGATGCGGCCAGCATGGCCAGCCGACCAATCACGCCGTACATGTAAAAGCGGTTGGGCTCGCTGGCACCCGGCTTGACCCCCGGCTGGGGCAGTTGGGCGCTGTGCTCGAAAGCCAGCGGCACGAAACTGGAGCCGGGCGCGTTCAGGTTCTCGTCCGTCCCGCGCTGCGCGTGCACGCGGTAGAAGCCGCCCACCACGTAGCGGTCCATCATGTAGACCACCGGTTCGGCCACGGCGGCGTTGATGCGTTCGTTGGTCAGCACACCTTCCTGGAGAATGACCTCGGTCACCGGCTGGCCGGCCTGCACCGTGGCCATGTGCGCGCGCACCTGCGGGCTGAGCGCATCGATGTCCCTGGCGTCGCGCACCGTGACGATGCCCAGGCCGCCGGTACCGCGGTCGGCCTTGATGACCACGAACGGCTTTTCGTTGATGCCGTATTCCTTGTACTTGCGGCGGATCCTGCCCAGCAGCGCGTCGGTGTTGCTGCGCAGGCATTCCAGGCCCTTGTCATTGGCGAAGTTCACCTCGCCGCACTGGTTGAACAGGGGCGTGATCAGCCAGGGGTCCATGCCCAGCAGCTTGCCAAAGCGCTTGGCAATCTCTTCGTAGGTCTTGAAATGCGTGCTCTTGCGGCGTGTGGGCCAGCCCGCGTGCAGCGGCGGCAGCAGGTACTGCTCGTGCAGGTCCTCGACGATGCCGGGCACGCCCGCGCTCAGGTCGTTGTTGAGCAGGATGGTGCAGGGGTCGAAATGCTGCAGGCCCAGGCGCCGCTTGCCGCGGATCAGCGGCTCCAGCGTGACCGACTCGCCGCCGGGCAGGTCGATGGTCGTGGGGGCCTTGATGTCGTTGGACATCGAACCCAGCCGCACATTCAGGCCGGCCTGGTAGAAGATGCGCTGCAACTGGGCCAGGTTGCTCAGGTAGAAGCTGTCGGTGCTGTTTTCGGGCACCAGCAGCAGGTTCTTGGCCTCGGGGCAGATCTTCTCGATGGCCGCCATGGCCGCCTGCACCGCCAGCGGCATCATCTCCGGCGTCAGGTGGTTCCAGCCGCCGGGAAACAGGTTGGTGTCCACCGGCGCGAGCTTGAAGCCGGCGTTGCGCACATCGACCGAGCTGTAGAACGGCGGCGTGTGCTCCATCCACTCCAGCCGGAACCAGCGCTCGATCACCGGTGTGGATTCGAGGATGCGCTGTTCGAGTTCGTTGATGGGCCCCGTGAGAGCCGTGACGAGATGGGGAACCATGTGGACCTTTTGATGAGGGCTTGCCGACCCATTGTAGGGAGAGGACAGGCCAGCCAAAGGTGAGAAATGGGGCCGGCGTCCCGGCTTGCAAGCCCCCCGTCAGCCGCGAATTTCGCCTTCACCCAATACCACGTACTTCAGCGAGGTCAGCCCTTCGACGCCGACCGGGCCACGGGCGTGGAACTTGTCGGTGCTGATGCCGATTTCGGCACCCAGCCCGTACTCGAAACCATCGGCGAAGCGGGTGCTCGCATTCACCATGACGCTGGCCGAATCGACCTCGCGCAGGAAGCGCTGGGCGTGCACGTGGTCGGTGGTGAGGATGGCGTCGGTGTGGTGACTGCCGTAGCGGTTGATGTGGGCGATGGCATCGTCCACCCCGTCCACCAGCTTCACGCTGATGACCGGCGCGAGGTACTCCTCGCACCAGTCCTGCTCGGTCGCGGCCTTCACCTGGGCGCCGGATACGGACGAAAGGATCGCCATGGCCTCCGGGCAGCCGCGCATTTCCACCCCCTTGGCGGCGTACACGGCGCCGATCTTCGGCAGGAAGTCCTTCGCCACGCCGCGCGCCACCAGCAGGCTCTCGGTCGCGTTGCAGGGGCTGTACTTCTGGGTCTTGGCGTTGTCGGCCACCTTCACCGCCATGGCGATGTCGCAGGGGTCGTCCACGTAGGTGTGGCAGTTGCCGTCCAGGTGCTTGATGACCGGCACCTGGGCCTCGGCGCTGATGCGCTCGATCAGGCCCTTGCCGCCGCGCGGGATGACCACGTCCACGTACTGCGGCATGGTGATGAGCTGGCCCACGGCGGCGCGGTCGGTGGTGGGCACCAGCTGCACCGCGTCGGCCGGCAGGCCGGCGGCCACCAGGGCCTGCTGCACCAGCGCGGCCAGGGCGCGGTTGGAGTCGATGGCCTCGGAGCCGCCGCGCAGGATGCAGGCGTTGCCGCTCTTGATGCTCAGGCTGGCGGCTTCGATGGTCACGTTTGGACGGCTCTCGTAGATCATGCCGAACACGCCGATGGGCACGCGCATCTGACCCACGCGGATGCCACTGGGCTGCTGCTTCATGCCCATGACCTCGCCGATGATGTCCGGCATCGCGGCCAGCTGCTCGCAGCCTTCGGCGCAGGTCTCCAGCACCTTGGGGCTGAGCTTGAGCCGGTCCACCATGGGTTCGGCCAGGCCAGCGGCGCGGGCGCGCCCCAGGTCCTTGGCGTTCTCGACCTGCAGCGGCGCCACGTTCTCGCGCAGCAGGCGCGCCAGCTCGCGCAGGGCCCGGACCTTGGTGGCGGCCCCGGCCTTGGCCATGAGCGCCGAAGCGGCCTTGGCCTGGCTGCCCAGGGTGTTCATGAGTTCGGAGGTGGAAGTCGCATTCATGGGCGGATTTTCGCACCGGCGCGCCGGGCGTGGCGGGTCGCGGCACAATGGTCCATACGCCCCTCAGTGATCGTTCCCAGGAGAACCGCCATGAAAACCGCTCTCGACCTCGTCACGGCCGCCAAGGCCCGCGTGACCGAAATCCCCGTGGCCGAGGCCGAAGCGGCCATCCGCGACGCCGATGTGCTCATCGACGTGCGGGAGACCGAAGAATTCGCGGCGGGCCACCTGCCCGGCGCCATCCACGCCTCGCGCGGCATGCTCGAATTCAAGCTCGCCGGCAACCCGGCGCTGGCCGCGCGCGACCTGCGGGTGGTGCTGTACTGCAAGACCAGTGGCCGCGCCGCCCTGGCGGCGGTGGCCATGCAGGACATGGGCTACCTGAACGTGAAGTCCATCGCGGGTGGCTACGACGCCTGGGTGGCCGCCGGCAAGCCGGTGCACAAGCCCGAGCTGCCGTCCTTCGGCTGAAGCCGCGCCGGCGGCTGCCGCTGCGCAGGTCGGCGACGTTCAGAACGGGTAGTGCCGCAGTGTGGTCTGCACCGTGATCCAGCGCAGCTCGGTGAACTCGGCCACGCCGGCCTTGCCGCCGAAGCGCCCGATGCCGCTGCCCTTGACACCGCCAAAGGGCATCTGCGCCTCGTCGTGCACCGTGGGACCGTTGACGTGGCAGATGCCGCTGTCGATCCTGCGGGCGACGTTGAAGGCGCGCGCGATGTCGCGGCCGAACACCGCGGCACTCAGGCCGTACTCGTTGTCGTTGGCGCAGGCGATGGCTTCCAGCGTGTCCTTCACACGCACGATGCACTTGACCGGACCGAAGGTCTCTTCGTGGTAGATGCGCATGGCCGGGGTCACGTGGTCGAGCACGGTGGCGGGCATCAGCGTGGTTTCGGCCTTGCCGCCGCAGACCAGCCTGGCGCCCTGGGCCAGCGCGTCGTCGATCAGCGCGTTGCAGTGGTGCACGGTGTTCATGCCGATGACCGAACCCAGCACCACCGGCTCGGGCTTGCGCGGGTCGCCCAGCGGCAGGCTCTTGGCCTTGTCGCCGAATTTTTTCACGAACTCGTCGGCCACCTTCTGGTCGACGATGATGCGTTCGGTGCTCATGCAGATCTGGCCGCTGTTGGCGAAGCAGCCGAAGGCCGCGCCGTTGACGGCGTCGTCCAGGTCGGCGTCGTCCAGCACCAGCAGCGGCGCCTTGCCCCCCAGCTCCAGCACCACCGGCTTGAGGTATTTGGCGCAGGTGGCGGCGATGATCTTGCCGACCTTGGTGGAACCGGTGAAGTTCACCCGCCGCACCGCCGGGTGCGCCACCATGGCCTCGACCACCGCGCCAGCGTCCTGCGGGGCGTTGGTCACGTAGTTCACCACCCCGGGCGGAAAGCCCGCTTCCTGCAGCGCCTCGATGATCAGGCCGTGGGTGCGCGGGCAGTTCTCGCTGCCCTTGAGGATGACGGTGTTGCCGCAGGCCAGGGGCGTGGCGATCGCCCGCACGCCCAGGATGATGGGCGCGTTCCAGGGCGCAATGCCCAGCACCACGCCGGCCGGCTGGCGAACGCCCATGGCCAGGCTGCCCGGCACGTCGGACGGAATGACTTCGCCGGCCACTTGCGTGGTCAGCGCCGCCGCCTCGCGCAGCATGCCGGCGGCCAGCATCACGTTGAAGCCGGCCCACATGCCGGAGGCACCGGTTTCGGCCGCCACCGCGTCGATGAACTGGGGCGTCTTGGCCTCCAGCGCATCGGCCGCCTTGAGCAGCAAGGCCCTGCGCGCCGAAGGACCGGTCTCGCTCCAGGTCTTGAAGGCTTCGGCTGCGGCCTCCACCGCCAGCACCGCATCGGCGGCCGACGCAGCGGGAGCCCGGGTCGCGACGCTGCCGTCCAGGGGGTTGCGGCGCTCGAACGTGGCGCCGTGTTCGGCACTGACTTTCAGGCCGTTGATGAGCATGGACAGATCGGACATGGTTCGCTCCTGTGACGCGGTAATGGGGGTGTTCAGGCGGTGGCGGGCTGCGCGGGCACAGCCCGCCGGGAGGCGGCCTCGTGCGCCGTGGTGGTGGAAGAGGTGCCGAGGTAGGCCTCGCGCACGACGCTCGAGCGCGCCAGCAGCCGGGCCGGGCCGCTGGCCACCAGGGTGCCGCGCTCGAGCACGTAGCCGCGGTCGGCCACAGCCAGGGCTTTCTTGACGTTCTGCTCGACCATCAGCACGGTGGTGCCGGCGTCGGCGATGCGCCGGGCCATGCCCAGCAGCTCGTCCACCATGCGCGGCGCCAGGCCCAGCGAGGGTTCGTCCAGCATCAGCAGGCGCGGTGCGCTCATCATGGCGCGCGCCACCGCCACCATCTGCTGTTCGCCACCGCTCATGGTGCCGGCCAGCTGCTGGGCGCGGTCGCGCAGCTTGGGGAAGTCGACAAAGGCCTGTTCCAGCCGGCGGGCGCGTTCGACCTTCGGCACCAGCCAACCGCCCAGTTCCAGGTTCTCCAGCACCGTCATCTGCGGGAACAGCTGGCGCCCTTCCGGCACCAGCGCCACCCCGGCCTTGACGATGCGGTCGGTCTTCTCGGGCAGGTCCTCGCCGTCGAGCGTGACGACACCCTGGCGCCGGATCAGGCCGTTGAGCGCCTTGAGCAGCGTGGTCTTGCCGGCGCCGTTGGGCCCCAGCACCACCGTGAGACCCGGCCTGACTTCCAGGCTCAGATCTCGCAAGACGAGGAACGCCCCATAGCCGGCGCTCAGGCCCTGCACCTTCAGGTGCGCCTGGGGCGCGCCGCCGAGCACAAAGGGGGTGTCGCGGTACCACATCATGCGGCGGTCTCCCCGGTCACTTCATCACCCAGGTAGGCCTCGATCACCTCCGGGTTGCGCACCACGGCGGTGGGGGTGTCGTCGGCGATCTTGCGGCCCTGATGCAGCACGATCACACGCTCCACATGGCGCAGCAGGGTGGTCACCGCGTGTTCGATCCAGACCACGGTCAGGTCCAGCTCGTCGCGCAGGCGGCGGATCAGCTGGGCCATGGCTTCGACCTCGGCCTCGGTCAGACCCGCGGCCACCTCGTCGAGCAGCAGCAGGCGCGGTCGTGTGGCCAGCGCCATGCCGATTTCCAGCAGGCGCTGCTGCGACGGCGTGATGGCCGCCGCCGGCAGGTCGGCCTGGTCCGACAGACCGATCAGCGCCAGGATGCTCTCTGGGTTGCGCAGCGCCCAGGGTACCGACGCCTCCTCGCCCCACAGCCAGTACTTGCGCGGCCGCCGGCCGGCGAACTTCAAACCGAACGCGATGTTCTCGCGCACCAGCATGTCGCCGAAAACGCGCGGCGTCTGGAAGGTGCGCGCCAGACCCCGTGCGGCGAAACGGTGCGGCGCCTGGCCGCCCAGCTCGCGCCCCTCCAGCACCAGCTGCCCGCTGGTGGGACGGAGCACGCCCGAAATAGCGTTGAAGAAGGTGGTCTTGCCCGCGCCATTGGGGCCGATGATGCCCACCAGCTCGCCGGGCCGGAATACGGCGTCCACGTGGTCCACCGCGGTCAGGCCACCAAAGCGCACCGTGACCTCTCGGGCTTCGAGCAAGGGTTTCACATGCACATCAAAGGACATGGCTGCGCTCCCTCTGTTGCTTCTCCCGGCGCCTGCGCCTTTCCGTCTCGCCGCTCAGGTCTTCGCGCAGTTCGCGCCACCACCGCCGGCTGGCCCGGCCCCAGTCCTTGAAGGTCTGCCAGCGCAGCGAGGCCAGACCGCCCGGCAGGTACAGCACCGAGAGGATCAGCAACACACCCAGCGACATCATGTAAAGCTGAGGAACCTGCAGGCGCAGCGTTTCGGCCAGCACGCTGAAGACGATGGCAGCGATCAGCGGTCCCCACAAGGTCATGGCGCCGCCTATCAGCGCAATCAGCACGGTCTGGAAACCGATGAAGGGGTTGAACACGGTGTGCGGGTCGATGTAGGTCCAGCGCACCGACATCGCAGCGCCCACCGCGCCCGCCACAGCGGCCGTGAGAGCGAAACCCATCACCTTGACCACGCGGGTGTTGACGCCCAGGGTCTGGGCGCGTTGTTCGTCGGCGCCGATGCCGGCCATGGCCAGGCCGAACCGCGTGCGCCGCACGGCGATGGACAAGGCCACCGCAACGACCGCGATCAGCAGCACGGTGAGGTACACGGTGCGGTTCTCGGGCACCACCATCAGGACCCGCCCGACAGTCCCGGTGACGCTCTTTTCGAAATAGCTGATGGCGTGGCGGATCAGCTCGGTCATGCCGAAGGTCAGCACCGCGAAGTAAGTGCCGCGCAGGTGCAGCACCGCCGCGCCCATGACCACCGCCACGGCGGCCGCGACCAGCGCGCCGAGCGCGATCACCTGCGCCCACGGCCAGGTCTCCAGCAGCAAGGCGCTGGTGTAGGCGCCGATGCCGAAGAAGGCCGAGGTGGCCAGCGAAAGGTAGCGCGTGGTGCCGCAGAACATCGACCAGCTCGACGACAGCGCGACGTACATCAGGCAGGTCATGGCCATGGACACCACGAATTCACTGGCAAAGCCCGGAATGGCCAGGGCCCAGCCGGTGAAGGCCAGCAGGACCAGCAGATCGCGGATGAGAAACTGCCTGGAAGTCATTCAACCCCCACCTTGGACATGGCGTGTGCGGCGCAATCCCCCAAAGGGACTCGCAAACCTTGGAGCGCTGCGGCGTTGAACGTCATGCTTTCCTCGTCTTGCGTGCGAACAGGCCTTCGGGGCGCAGCAGCAGCACGCCGATGAAGACGACATAACTCAGCAGGGCCTTGAGCGACGGGTTGGTGAAGTGCATGCCGATGGCCTCGATGACCCCCAGCAGCAGTCCGCCCGCGAGCGCCCCGCCCATGCTGCCGAAGCCGCCCAGGGTGATGACGATGAGGGCCGTGACGGTGTAGGGCTCACCCATCGACGGGCTGATGGTGTAGGCCATGGACAGCAGGCAGCCAGCCACGCCCGAGAGCCCCAGACCGATGCCGAACATGAACGGATGCAGGCGCCGCGTGTCGATGCCGACCAGTTGCGCACCGGTGGGGGATTGCATGAGGGCGCGCACCGCCTTGCCCAGCAGCGTCATGCGCAGCAGGGCGATCAGTCCGCCCGCGAACAGCAGGGCCAGCGCGAACACCAGCAACTTGTTGGCCGCAAACTGGGCCTGACCGCCGGGCAGCGGAATCACCACCGGCTCGGTCAGGTAGTCGTAACCGCGCAGGTCGCCTCCCCAGATGTAGGAGATGACGTTCTGCACCAGGAACATCAGGCCGAAGGCGACCATCAGCCCGCGCGCCTCGAACACGTCCAGGTTGGGCGAGGTGGTCGTCAGGCGCCGGAAGCACAGCCAGTGCACGGTCAGACCGATGCCCATGAGCAGCGCGAACGACACCGGGATCATGAGCAGGGGCGAGAGTCCGAACTGGGTCTGCACCATCCAGGTGACGAAGGCGCCGACCATGAGGAACTCGCCGTGCGCGATGTTGAGGATGCGCATCAGGCCGTACTGGAGATTCAGGCCCAGCGCGACGAGCGCGTAGATGCCCCCGGTGATGAGACCGGAGACGATCAGTTCGAGCCAGGCGGAAAACGACATGCGCCGGATGTCACTTCCACGCCGGCTTGGCAGGGTTCAGCCGGGCGGTCGCCACCTTCTGCGGCCACACCACCTCGAACTCGCCGTTCTGCCACTGGCCCACGGTGCCGGGGGTGCCCACGTTCTCGCTGCCGTTGAACCGGATGTCCCCCAGGATGGTCTTGTGGGTGGTGCCGGCGACATAGTCGCGGATCGCCTTGCGGTCCAGCCCCACCTGTTTCACGGCGTTGGTGAGGATTTCCAGCGAAGCCCAGCAGGCGCCACTGGCCCAGCGGTCCGGTTCCTTCTTCTGGCTCGCCACGTGCGCATCGAAGTAGGCCTTGGCGCCGGCGCTGGTCTTGCTGTTCCACGAACCCATGCCCAGCACGCCTTCGGCACCGGCGGGCGTCATCACGTTCTTGTAGAGCGGAAAGGCCGTGCCCACCGAGGCGTAGAAGAACTTCGGGTTGAAGCCCACTTCCTTGGCCTGGCGGCTGGCCAGGATGGTGTCGGGCGGGTAGGTGAAGCCGACGAAGGCGTCGGGGTTCTTGTCCTTGATGCTGCGCAACACAGGCGAGAGGTCCTTGACGCCGCCGGGGTAGCTCTTGTCCTCGACCATCTGGATGCCACTGCCCTGCAGGGCGACCTTCAGCGCGGCGTAGTTCTCGAGACCGAACAGATCGTCCACGTAGATGCAGGCCAGGGTCTTGCAGCCGTTGGCCTTGAGCATGTCCACCAGCGCGTTGGTCATGGGGGCGGGTTGCTGCAGCATCAGGAAGAAATAGGGCAGCTTCATCTCGATCAGCCGGCGCGACAGGGCCGTGGGCGCCAGGAAGGGGTAACCCATGCGGCTGGCGAGCGGGGCCACGGCAAAGTTGGCGTTGCTGCCCCAGGGGGCCAGCACCAGATCCACCTTGTCGCTGTCCATGAGCTTCTGGTAGGTTCTCACGCAGGTCTCGACGTCGCTGCGGTCGTCCGAGCTGACCAGTTCGATCTTGCGGCGCACACCTTTGACGTCCAGGCCGCCGGCTGCGTTCTGCTGTTCGGCCCAGAGCAGGTAGTTCGGCTCCTGGCTGGTCTGGGCGCCGCCGGTCCAGGGACCGGTGCGGGCCATGGTGTAGCCGACGCGCACCGGCGCCGCCTGGGCCAGCAGGTGCGGCGCGACGGAGAACGCGCCGACCGTGGCGGCAGCGCGCTGGATGACGAGGCGGCGGGTGGATGGGGCCATGGTGTTGTCTCCTCTGGAGGTGGTTGCGACCGGGGCTTTCATGCTAGGAGCCGCCGCCCCGCACCGCTTTGCTCAGACTGCACAAAGCACTTGACCAAACGTGCACGAAGATGCGGGATTACCCTCGCCCCCACAGGCCCCAAGGGCACGTTCGGCCTCCCATAATTTCCACCCGCCTTCCCGAGGAGTCCAGTCATGCCTGAAGCCACCACCCTGACCACCGATGCGGCGCCCGCCGGCGAGCGCGCGGCGCTGTGGCGCGACTGGATGTCCAGGCTGTTCTTCGGGCTGGAGTCCGACCTGTACGGCGACACCGGCTTCGACGGCCATGTACACACCGCCCACGCGGGCGACGTGGTGATGACCCGGCTGGAGGCCAACCGCCACCGTGTCATCCGGCGGCCCCAGGTCGCGCGAGCCAGTGACGCCAGCCACCTCAAGATCGTGGCGCCGTGGCAAGGCTGCGCGGCGGTGGAGCAGCACGGGCGCCAGGCCTGGGTCAAACCGGGCGGCTGGGCCATCTACGACACCACCGGCAGCTACGAGGTGGGCAACCCGGACCGTGCGGAACACCTGATTGTCATGCTGCCCAAGGAGCAGCTGACCGAACGCGGACTGCGCCTGGACCCGCTGATGGGCCGCCACGTGGGCGGCAGTGCCGGCATTTCCCGCGTGGCCCTGGAGACCATGCGCAGCACCTTCCAGGAGCTGCCCAGCATGAACAGCGACACCGCGCGCAGCGCCGGCAACCTGATCCTGGAGCTGGTGCGCCTGTCGCTGCAGGAGCTGGCTGGCCGCGAGTCGTCGGCCACGCAGCTCGAAGCCTTCCGCGACCGCATCCGCACCCACATCGGGCAGCACCTGCAGGACCCGGGCCTGAGCATCGACAGCATCGCACAGGCGCTGAACTGCAGCAAGCGCCATCTCTACAACGCCTTCGGTGAGGAAGACGATACCCCCGCCCACTACATCCTGCGGCGGCGCCTGCAGGCCTGCATGCGGGACCTGCGCAACCCGGCGCTGGCGCAGCGCTCCATCACCGACATCGCCTTTTCCTGGGGCTTCAACAACGGGGCCCATTTCAGCCGCGTATTCCGCGAACACGCCGGCCTGACCCCCAGCGATTTCCGCAGGGCCGCGCAGCCGCAGGTGGACGAGCACGCCAGCGCCACCGTCGTGCGCTGAAGCCGCGCCACACCCACCGAAACGGCACATACCTGCCTGGCCGCAGGCGTGGCTCCCGTGCATCAGGGACTGAAGGTCTCGGCCCGGCGCTTGCCTGCGCAGGCCCGGAAGGACCTTCCGTGGCGTTGACTCAGGTGGCAATCCCCGACGCTTCAGCCACGCAGGGGAGAAAGCGCCCGCGCCACCCGGATCGCCATGCGCTGCAAGGCGTCCCAGGGATCGGCCGGCCAGTCGGGCTGCCTGAGCCCCTTGACGATGCCGTCCACCGTGTGGGCGTCCTGCAACCACTGGGCCAGCTGGGCCGGCTGGACCAGCGGCAGCGCGCGCTCCATCAGTTTTTCCTTCACGCCCCAGACGCGGTTCTCGCGCAGCGCCATGGGCAACGGACGGCCGGCGTCCATGGCGCTGCGCACGCGGTTGAGCGTGCGGATGTCCTCGGCCAGCGACCAGTGCACCAGCACGGCGGCTTCGCCCTCGGCCTGCAGGCCGTCCAGCATGCGCTGCACCCGCAGGGTCTGCCCGCCCAGCACCGCCTCGGCCAGCTTGAAGGCGTCGTAGCGTGCCACGTTGAGCACGGCACTTTCGATCTGCTCAAAGCTGAGCTCGCCCGCCGGGTGCAGCAGCGCCAGTTTCTGGATCTCCTGGTGCGCGGCCAGCAGGTTGCCTTCCACCCGGTCGGCGAAGAACTGCAGGGTGCGCTGGCCCTCTTCGCCTGCGGCCACGCGCTGGCCCTGCTGCTGCAGGCGCTGCGCGATCCACGGCGGCAGCGCCTTGCGCTCCACCGGGTCCACCTTCACGGTCACGCCGTAGCTGTCGAGCGCGGCGAACCAGGCGCCCTTGAGCGTCATGCCGTCCAGACGCGGCAGCACCACCAGGGTCAGCGTGCTGTCGTTGCCTTCGGCACTGGCGGCGATCAGCTGCAGCGCCTGCGAGCCGTCCTTGCCCGGCTTGCCCGAGGGCACACGCACCTCGATCAGCTGCCTGTCGGCGAACAGGCTGAGCGATCCACCGCTGGCCAGCACCTCGCTCCAGTCGAAGTGCGCGCCGGCCACGGTGTGCACCGTGCGCTCGGTGTAGCCCTGCGCGCGCGCCGTGGCGCGGATCGCGTCGGCCGCCTCCTGCACCAGCAGCGGCTCGTCGCCGTGCACGGTGTACAGACTGCGCAGGCCTTTGGCCAGGTGGGCGCTGAGTTGCTGGGCGTTGACCTGCACGAGGTTCAGGGCCGTGGGACGGCGGCCAGACGGCGCAAGACCTGCTGCGTGATGTCGCGCTGCATGTCGCGGTATTGCAGCGCCTCTTCGGCCTCTTTGGCCAGCGCCGCGGTTTCGGTGAAGCTGATGTCGCGCTCCAGCAGCAGCTCGGTCTCTTCCAGCAGCTGCACGCCCTGGGCCGTGGCCAGGCGGAACCGGAAGCGCGTGCGCAGCTGCAGTTCGCGCACCTGGCCGGCCGCCGTCTGGCCGACCACCGAACGTTCGCGCTGGTCGGTCAGCACCGTCAGCACGACCTGGCCGGTCTCGCCCTCGGGGCTGGCGGGCAGGCGGCTGTCGAACACGCGCACACCGCCCTCCCGCAGCACCTCTTGCAGTTCGCGCGCAATAGGGGTGCCGTCGCTTCCCTGCACGCGCAGCGATTCAAAAGCGAACTTTGGCGCGCCGCGCAACGCAAAACCACACCCCGGCAGCACCAACACCAGGGCCAGCGCGGGCAGGAAGTGGCGACGCGACGACAGGCCCACGTCACACCACCACGTTGACCAAGCGACCCTGCACCACCACCACCTTCTTGGGCGCGGCGCCGTTGGCAGCCTTCTGGAAGGCTTCGCTGGCCAGGGCGGCGGCCTCGATGGCGGCCTTGTCGGCGCTGGCCGGCACGGTCACGCTGCCGCGCAGCTTGCCGTTGACCTGCAGCACGAGTTCGATTTCGTCCTGCACCAGGGCCGACTCGTCCACCCGGGGCCAAGGCGCGTCCAGCAGGCCCCCCACCGCGCGGGCATAACCCAGATCGGTCCACAGCGCGTGGGCGATGTGCGGACAGGCCGGGTAGAGCATGCGCACCAGCAGCGACACACCTTCGCAACGCAGGGCGGCGTCACCGTCGCTGCCGTCGAAGGCAAAGTCGTCCAGCGCGTTGAGCAGCTTCATGCACCCGGAAACCACGGTGTTGTATTGCATGCGCTCGTAGTCGTAGCTGACCTGCTTGAGCACCAGGTGCAGTTCGCGGCGCAGCTTCTTGCCTTCGGCGCGCAGGCTGGCCTGACTGAGATCGCGCGTGGTGGCCGCACGCAGAGCGTCGGCATGTTTTTGTGCGAAGCCCCACACCCGCTTGAGGAAGCGGTAGCTGCCCTCCACCGCGGCATCGTTCCACTCCAGCGTGGCCTCGGGCGGCGCGGTGAACATGGTGTACAGGCGCGCGGTGTCGGCGCCGTATTTCTCGATCAGGTCCTGCGGATCGACGCCGTTGTTCTTGGACTTGGACATGGTGCCCACGCCCTCGTAGTCGATGGCCGTGCCCACGGGCAGCCCATCCACTTCCCTGATCAACCGGGCACCCACCACCTTGCCGCTGTCGTCCAGCACGTGCTCCACGTCCTGCGGCCAGAAATACGCCTTGCCGCCCTTGTCGGTGCGGCGCGAGTAGATGTGGTTGAGCACCATGCCCTGCGTCAGCAGCTTGGTGAAGGGTTCGTCGACCTTCACCAGGCCCAGGTCGCGCATGACCTTGGTCCAGAAGCGCGCGTACAGCAGGTGCAGGATGGCGTGTTCGATGCCACCGATGTACTGGTCCATCGGCATCCAGTAGTCGGCACCGTCGGCGACCATCTGATCGCTGTTCTTCGGATCGCAATAGCGCATGAAGTACCAGGACGAATCCACGAAGGTGTCCATGGTGTCGGTCTCGCGCCGCGCGGGTTGGCCGCAGCAGGGGCAGTCGACCTTCAGGAAGGCCTCGCACTTGTTGAGCGGGTTGCCGCTGCCGTCCGGCACCAGGTCCTCGGGCAGGCGCACCGGCAGGTCCTTCTCGGGCACCGGCACCGGGCCGCAGGACTCGCAGTGGATGATCGGGATCGGCGTGCCCCAGTAGCGCTGGCGGCTGATGCCCCAGTCACGCAGGCGGAAGGTGGTCTTCTTCTCGCCCAGACCCTTGATGGCCAGCAGCGACGCGACCTTGTCCACCGCGGCCTTGTGGTTCAGGCCGTCGAGCTCGCCGGAATTCACGCACACGCATTTCTGCTTGTCGCCGTACCACTCGGCCCAGGCGTCGGCGCTGAAGGTCTCGCCTTCGACGGCCACCACCTGTTTGATGGGCAGCTGGTACTTGAGCGCGAACGCGAAGTCGCGCTCGTCGTGCGCCGGCACGCCCATCACCGCACCGTCGCCGTAGCTCATGAGCACATAGTTGCCGACCCAGACCTCGACCTGGGCGCCGGTCAGCGGGTGGGTGACGAACAGGCCGGTGGGCATGCCCAGCTTTTCCTGCGTGGCCAGTTCGGCCTCGGTGGTGCCGCCCTTCTTGCAGTCTTCGATGAAGGCGGCCAGCGCGGGGTTGGTCGCTGCGGCGTGCTGGGCCAGCGGGTGCTCGGCCGCCACGGCGCAGAAGGTCACGCCCATGATGGTGTCGGCGCGCGTGGTGAACACGTACATGCGGCCATCGCCGATCAGCTGACCGTCAGCGCCCTGGATGTCGTGCGTGAACGCGAAACGCACGCCCTCGCTCTTGCCGATCCAGTTCTCCTGCATCAGGCGAACCTTGTCGGGCCAGCCGTTGAGCGTGGCCTTCTCATTGCCCAGCTGCACATGCGTGAGCAGCTCGTCGGCATACGACGTGATGTTCAGGTAGTAGCCCGGGATCTCGCGCTTTTCCACCAGCGCGCCGGTGCGCCAGCCGCGGCCGTCGATCACCTGTTCGTTGGCCAGCACGGTCTGGTCCACCGGGTCCCAGTTGACGATCTGGGTCTTGCGGTAGGCGATGCCCTTGTCCAGCATCTTCAGGAACAGCCACTGGTTCCACTTGTAGTACTCGGGCGAGCAGGTGGCGACCTCGCGCGACCAGTCGATGGCCAGCCCCATCGCCTGCATCTGCTGCTTCATGTAGGCGATGTTGTCGTACGTCCACTTCGCCGGCGGCACGCCGTTTTTCAGCGCCGCGTTCTCGGCCGGCAGGCCGAAGGCGTCCCAGCCCATGGGCATCAACACGTTGTACCCGTTCATGCGCAGGTAGCGCGTGAGCATGTCGTTGATGGTGTAGTTGCGCACGTGGCCCATGTGCAGCTTGCCCGAGGGGTAGGGCAGCATGGAACAGGCGTAGAACTTCTTCTTGCTCCGGTCCTCGGTGACGCGGTAGGCGTCGGTGGCGGTCCAATGGGCGTGCGCGGCGCGCTCGACGTCCCGGTGGGCGTATGGGTTTTGCATGGGGCAGGGCGCCGGGCGGGGCCGGCATTCGGTAGGGGGCAGCGGGCTGCGTTCCCCCGATTTTAGGGCTTGCCGTTCAGCGGCCCGTGGCCGGCCCCACCGGTGCCGCAGCGGACGGTTCGGCCACAAAACCGATGCGCGAGAGCCCGGCCTGTTGGGCCTGGGCGATCACCTGCACCACCCGGCCATAGGGCACGGCCGTGTCGGCGCGCAACTGCACCTCGGTGCCCGGGTCGCGCTGGGCAGCCTGCAGCAGGCGCTGCGGCAGGCTGGCGGGGTCGATGGATTCCTCGCCCCAGTAGGTCTTGCCTTGCGCGTCGATGGCGATGGACACCGAGACGACCGGTTCCGGCGCGGAGGCGGTGGGTGTAGCCGCCTTGGGCAGGTCGAGCGCGAGCCGACTGGCCATCAGCGGGCTGGCCAGGATGAAGATGACCAGCAGCACCAGCATCACATCGACCAGCGGCGTGACGTTGATGTCGCTCATCGGTTGATGAGCGGCGGGTTTTTCCAGCCGGCCGAAACTCATGCCCGCAAGCTCCACCGCTGACGCGGGTCACTGCCCTCCGCCGGGGCGAATTCGCCTCGGGGCGGCCCGGCGGCGAATCGGCCGCTCATGACTTCTCCCGGTGCAAGAGCAACTCGCGCAGATCGCGCGCGAAGCCTTCCAGATCGGCCTCGATGCGGGCGATGAGGCGGCCGAACACGTTGTAGGCCAACACGGCGGGAATGGCCACCGCCAGACCTGCGGCGGTCATGACCAGCGCCTCGCCCACCGGGCCGGACACCTGCTCGATGCGAAAGCCCGCGCCGTCCTGGCCGATGGCGGTGAGCGCGTGGTAGATGCCCCAGACCGTGCCCAGCAGGCCGACGAAGGGCGCGGTCGAACCCACGGTGGCCAGCAGGGTCTGACCGAACTGCAGGCGGTGCAGCACGGAGTGCAGGGCATCGCGCAGGACGCGCGTGAGCTGCTGCGAGCGGTCACCCGCCGCCGCCAGGGTGTGCACCGCCGTCTGTTCGAGTGTGCGGGCGGCGTCCAGCAGGGGCAGCAGCAGGCGCTGCGCGTCAAAGTGGCCCAGCCGCTCGCGGGCCGCGTCCAGATCACCGGCCTGCCAGAACGCGGCCGCCGACAGCTGGACGTCGCTCACCGCGCGACGCAGAAGCCAGGCCTTCCACAAGATGACGACCCAGCTGGCGACCGACATGGCCAGCAACAGCAACGCGACGCCGATGCCGATGGGCCCGCCCTGCAGGATGGTGGCCAGAACGCCCATGTCAGCGCACCTCGGCGCCGTTCAGCCCCAGCACGTCGAACATGTCGTACAGCCCGCTCGTCTTACCGGCCAGAAAGCGCACCGCGCGCAGGCTGCCCTGGGCGTAGGTGGCGCGGCTGCTGGACTTGTGCGAGATCTCGATGCGCTCGCCCGTGCCGGCGAACAGCACGGTGTGGTCGCCCACGATGTCACCACCGCGGATGGTGGCGAAACCGATGCTCGACGGGTCGCGCTCGCCGGTCACGCCTTCACGCGCGTAGACCGCGCAGTCCTTCAGATCGCGGCCCAGTGCACCGGCAATGACCTCGCCCATCTTGAGCGCGGTACCGCTGGGCGCATCCACCTTGTGGCGGTGGTGGGCCTCGATGATCTCGATGTCGTAGCCGGTGGACAAGGCCTTGGCCGCCAATTCCAGCAACTTGAGCGTGACGTTCACGCCCACGCTCATGTTGGGCGCCATCATGATGGCGATCGACTTCGACGCTTCGGCAATCTCGGCCTTTTGCGCCTCGGTGAAGCCGGTGGTGCCGATGACCAGGTTGACGCGCTGCTGCACGCAGGCGCGCAGGTGGGCCAGGGTGCCCTCGGGCCGGGTGAAGTCGATCAGCACCTGGCTGCCCGACAGGCCAGCCGCCAGGTCGGCGGTGATGGCCACGCCCGTGGCCTGGCCGCCGAAGGCGCCGGCGTCGAGCCCGATGGCGGGGCTGGCCGGGATGTCCAGCGCGCCCGCCAGCACGCAGTCGCCGCTGGCGCGCACGGCATCGACCAGCATCTGGCCCATGCGGCCACTGGCCCCCGCGATGCACACGCGGTGGGTCTGAATCGCGGCGGTCATCGGCCGACTCCCGGCGCTTCCAGCGGCGGGTAGGTCACCGGCGCGGTGCCGGCGGGGGCCGGCGGGGCAGCAGGCGCTGCGTTGCGGACCTGGAAGGCTTTGAGCTGTTCCTCACTGGCCTGCAGCACCGGCGGCTTGTCCGCGCTGCGGCGCACGTCCAGCGATGCGACGAACTCGGCCTCGCTGGGCAGGGCATCGGACTCGACCCGGTCGAGCACATCGCCCTTGAAGAACAGTGCCAGCTTGCGCTGCTGCAGCGGCTGCCCCTGGCGCTGGAAGGTGAACACATAGTCCCAGCGGTCCGCGTGGAACACGCTGGTCAACAAGGGGGAACCGAGGAGATCGCGCACCTGGGTGCGCGGCATGCCGGGTCTCAGCGTCCGGGTCTGCTCGCTGGTGACCACATTGCCCTGCTGGATGTCGATCTTGTAGGGCGTGACAAGGCTGGTCACACCAGGCAGCCGGTCGCTGAAACCGGAGCAGGCCATCTGACTGAAAGCGACCGCGAGCAGGCCGGCCGCCGCCAGCGTGCGGCGCCACCCGCCTGCGTCGGCCGGAGCTGGAGAAGAAACGGTGGGAGAGCTGGACATGGCGGACCGATCAGAAAAACCGCTCGCCAGCAACGCCGGCGGCGGGGGCAATACCCTGCACTTTGCGGGCTGGCGATATGATCGGACCATTGTACGGGGGTGCCGGCGCCGCTTGTTTCGCAGGCCACGACCCACCAGCGAAACCCGTCCTCCGCCAGCCGCCATGACCAACATCGACGAACTCAAGAACACGGGCCTCAAGGCCACGTTGCCGCGTCTGAAGATCCTGGAGGTCTTCCACAACGCCAAGCAGCGGCACATGACGGCCGAGGACGTGTACCGCGTGCTGCTGGAAGAGCGTTCGGACATCGGACTGGCCACGGTCTACCGGGTGTTGATGCAGTTCGAACAGGCCGGGCTGCTCACGCGCAGCAATTTCGAGTCGGGCAAGGCGATCTACGAACTCAACGAAGGCCAGCACCACGACCACCTGGTCTGCCTCGATTGTGGGCGGGTGGAAGAGTTTTTTGATCCGGAGATCGAGAAACGCCAGCAGATGGTGGCCAAGACGCGCGGCTTCATCCTGCAGGAACACGCCCTGTCGCTGTACGCCAACTGCAGCAAGACCGATTGCCCGCACCGCGACGGCAAACGCTGAGCCGCGCCGGGGGCTGCACCGCTCACTCGCCCCGCGACATGGCCGCCCGGTGGCGGGCGACGAATTCCTGGTAGGTGTCGATGCCCCGCATCTGCAAGATGGTGTTGCGCACTGCGGCCTCGACCAGCACGGCGATGTTGCGCCCGGCCACCACCTGGATCACCGCCTTGCGCACCGGCACACCCAGCACGTCCTGGTACAGCGGCTCGTGGGGCATGCGGTCGTAGTCGCGCTCCATCGTTTCCTTGCGCACCAGGTGCACGATCAGCTGCAGCCGCATCTTGCGGCGCACCGCCGTTTCGCCGAAGATGGCCTTGATGTCCAGCAGACCGATGCCGCGCACCTCCAGCAGGTTCAGCAACAACTCGGGGCAGCGGCCATCGATGCTGGTCTGGTTGATGCGGTAGAGATCCACCGCGTCGTCGGCCACCAGGCCGTGCCCGCGGGAAATGAGTTCCAGGCCCAGTTCGCTCTTGCCCAGACCGGACTCGCCGGTGATCAGCACCCCCATGCCCAGGATGTCCATGAACACGCCGTGCATGGAGGCGCGGTCGGCGAAATGGCGCGAAAGATAGGCCCGCAGCACGTCGATGACGAACGCCGCCGGCTCGGGCGTGGCGAACATGGGAATCTGCGCACGCTCGCACATGGCCATAAGCGCGTCGGGCACCGGCTGACCGTCGGCCACCACCAGCACGGGGGGCTCCAGGGTGACGATGCGCGCGACCCGGCGGCGGTTGTCGTCGGGCTCTTCGCTGCTGATGTAGGCGATCTCGCGCTCGCCCAAGACCTGCACGCGATACGGATGGATGTAATTGAGGTAGCCCACCAGGTCCGCGCCCGAACGGGCCTCGCGGATGGCCACCTCGTCGAACTTGCGCTCCGAGGCTCCCAGCCCCGCCACCCATTGCCACTTCAGACCATCGCGATGGTCCTCGAACAGGACGTCGGCGCTGACGACGGTGGGTTTCATGCGGCCGCGTGGGCCGACTGCCAACCGGTGATCTGACCGTGCAGCTCACCGGCGTCGGTGGCCTGCTTCATCTTTTCGCGCAACACGCTGTCGCTGAGCAGTTCAGCGATTTCAGACAGGATTTCCAGGTGTTTCTGCGTTGCCGCCTCGGGCACCAAGAGAAAGATCATGAGCTGGACGGGTTGCTCGTCGGGCGCGTCGAACCCGATCGGGCTGGACAGCTGAAACACCGCCGCCAGCGGCTGCTTGAGGCCCTTGATACGCCCGTGCGGAATGGCGACACCATGCCCCAGGCCGGTCGAGCCGAGGCGTTCGCGGGCGAAGAGGCTGTCGGTGATCAGCGCCCGGTTCAGGCCATGCAGGGTCTCGAAGAGCAAGCCGGCTTCTTCGAATGCGCGTTTCTTGCTCGTGGCTTCCACGCTCACGAGCACCTGCGGCGCGGGCAATATGGCGGATAGACGGTTCATGTGGGCCTCTTGGACCGCAAATTATGCCGAGTCGGGCCGGGATGGCTAGATGACAGACACAAAAAAGCCGCTTGACAGCGTCAGCTGCTTGTTGCAGCGCAACATCTCGACCGGACGGTCCCAGACCACCCGGCCACGGATCACATGAGCCGTTTGGCGGCGTCGTGGTGGTGGTCCTGCATCTTGTCCTTGTGACGCAGCACCTGGCGATCGAGCTTGTCGGCCAGTTCGTCCACCGCAGCGTACAGGTCGGAATGGGCACTTTCCGCGAACAGGTCCTTGCCCTTGACGTGGATGTTGCATTCGGCCTTCTGGCGCAGGTCCTTCTCCTTCAAATTGTCTACCGTCAGCAGCACCTTGATGTCGACCACCTGGTCGAAGTGTCGGGAAATGCGTTCGAGTTTGGTGGCGACGTAGCCGCGCAGGGCGGGGGTGACCTCGAGGTGGTGACCGCTGATCGTCAGGTTCATACAAGAGCCTCCTGTTGCTCCGGGTTGACACAAACCGCCGGTGGGGCGACCTCCCGGCGGTCACGGGGAAGTGCTGAGCCCACTATGCCCATGATTGGCGGGACGCGCAATACCGCAGTGCAACAAAGCGTGCGCCAGCCAGCGCCCGGCCGGGCGGGCGGGCTCGCTTCCAGACGCAACGGCCGCCCGCCAGGAAGCCCTGGCGCACCCTTGATCGGCCTTCCCAAACGAGCCTTGCGCAGCGTGTGCCATGATTTCGCGCAGTCCCGTCCACGCAACGGCCGCGCTCCGGGCGTGGCCACCCGCAAGGCCTTCATCCCTTGTCCCTCGACACGCTCATCGCCCGCACCCTGCTCGAACGCGACGCGCCGGCGCCCGCGCCGGACGCCTGCGCGCTGGTGCTGATGGGTGGCGGCGCTCGCACCGCCTACCAGGCCGGTGTGTTGCAGGCACTGGCGCGCATGCTGCAGCCGCCCAGCGGCGCAGCCCCGGTCCCGTTTCCCTTTCGTTCGCTGTTCGGCACCTCGGCCGGCGCCATGGGCGCGGCCTTTCTGGCCAGCCGGGCCGAGCACGGCCTGGGCGCGCTGTCCCAGATGGCGGACTTCTGGCGCGGCCTGCGCTCGCAGCACGTGTACCGGCTGGACGCGCCCGGCTGGGTGCGCGCCAACCGGCTGGCCGCCGGCTGGACCCTGGCCCGCCAGGTGCGTCGCCACCGAGCGCTGCTCGACAGCCTGCCCCTGGTCGACACGCTGCACCGCATCATCGACCTGCCCGCCATCGAACGGGCCTTGCACCAGGGCCAGCTGGACGCGCTGGGCGTGACGGCCTCCAGCTACACCTCGGGCGAACACTGGACGTTTTGCCAGACCGGCGGCACGCCAACTGCCCAGCCCTGGCACCGGCTGGGGCGGCGCGCGTCGTTCGAACCCATCACCATCGAACACCTGATGGCCTCGGGGGCCATCCCCTTTCTGTTTCCCGCCGTTCCACTGTGGGTCAATGGGCACAAAGAGCACTTTGGCGACGGCTCGATGCGCCAGCTCTCGCCGCTCTCGCCCGCCATCCATTTCGGGGCGCGCCGCATCCTGGCCCTGGGGGTGGGGCAGCCACAGCGCGCCGGCCTGCTGGCCGGTGCGGGAACCGATGCCCCCACCGCGGGCACCATCGCTGGCCATGCCATGGCCAGCGTGTTCCACGACACCTTGCAGGCCGACGTGGAGCAGGTCCAGCGCGTGAGCCACACCCTGCACCGGTTGCCGCCCGAACTGGCGGCCGCCTTGCCCTACAGGCCGGTCAACGTGCTGGCCCTGCAACCGACGTTCTCGCTCGACGAACTGGCGCGCAAACACATCCGGTCGCTGCCACGTTCCACGCGCAACACCCTCACCGGCCTGGGCGCCCTGGACACCGGCCGCGGCGCGGCCGGCAGCGCCGCGGCCCTGGCCAGCTACCTGCTGTTCGAGCCAGACTTCGTCAACGCGCTGATCGAGCTGGGGGACGCCGACGCCACCCGTCGCAAGGACGAACTGCTGGCCTTTTTCACCACGCCCACCGCCACCGCAGCCCCGGTCGCGGTGCCATAATTCCGCGCATTGCCCACCACCGAGACCACCATGGACAGCACACCCCCCAGTCGTGTGCTTTCAGCCAGCTCCGCCGCCGTCTGAGACAGGTGCGGTCGGCCGGCTGAAAGCGCCATCCGCCCCGCCCGGCCCGGGCCGCACGCCACCGCGCCTAGGCCCGCCCCCTGATCGCGTCAGACATTCCGCCCGGGAGCCCCCATGCTCAACGTCTTCACCCTGGCCAATGGCCGCCTGTTCCAGGAAGAAATCGAGTCGCTCGAAGAGCTGGCACGTTTCAAGCCCATCTGGGTCGACCTGGAAAATCCCACCACGGAAGAACGGCGCTGGGTCAAGCAGCACTTTGGCCTGTCCATTCCCGAAGACGCGATGGACGAGGACATCGAGGAATCGGCCCGCTTCTTCGAGGAAGACAACGGCGAACTGCATGTGCGCTCCGACTTCCTGATCGATGACCCGGAGGATCCGCGTGCGGTCCGGGTGGCCTTCATCCTCAACGAGCACAACGACACCCTCAAGAGCCGGGGCGTGCTGTTTTCCATCCACGACGAAGATGTGCCGGTGTTCCGCCTGCTGCGCATGCGTGCGCGGCGCATGCCCGGCCTGATCGAGGATGCCAAGGATGTGCTGCTGATGCTGTTCGACGCCGATGCCGAATACTGCGCCGACACGCTGGAGGACATCTACGACGACCTGGAGGAGGTCAGTGGCAAGGTGCTCTCCAGCGAGGCGAGCGACAGCGCGCTGGGCGAGGCCCTGAGTGCCATTGCCCGGCACGAGGACATGTCAGGCCGCATACGCCGCAACGTGATGGACACCCGGCGCGCCGTCAGCTTCATGATGCGCAGCCGCCTGCTCAGCGCCGAGCAGTTCGAGGACGCCCGGCAGATCCTGCGCGACCTGGATTCGCTGGACGGCCACACGGCCTTCCTGTTCGACAAGATCAACTTCCTGATGGATGCGACCGTCGGTTTCATCAACATCAACCAGAACAAGATCATCAAGATCTTCTCGGTCGCCAGTGTGTCGCTGCTGCCACCGACCCTGGTGGCCAGCAGCTACGGCATGAACTTCGAGTTCATGCCCGAACTGGGGTGGAAGCTGGGTTACCCGTTCGCGATCGGGCTGATGATCCTGTCAGCTGCCGTTCCCATGCTGTACTTCCGCAAGCGGGGCTGGTTGAGGTAGGGACACAGGCCCCCGCGCTCCGCCGCTGCGCGGGTCGCTGCCCCCCGAGGGGGCTGACCTGGCTCGGGGCGGCCCTTCGCTGCGCTCGCCGTGGCCCCCACGCTCCGCCGCTGCAAGCTCAGTGGCCGAACAAGGCTTCGATCACCGCCGCGCTGTAGCGGCTGGCGACCTCGCGCAGGAACCGGGGGAAGTCCGCATGGGCGGCATCGTCGGCGCGGTCGGAGATGGTGCGCACCACCGCCAGCGGCACACCGAAGTCGTGGCAGACCTGGGCGAAGGCCGCTCCCTCCATTTCCACCGCCAGTGCATCCGGCAGTTCACGCTGCAAGGCGACGCTCTCGGCGGTGGTGGCGACGAAACGGTCGCCGCTGATCAGCAGGCCCTGGTGCAGACGCGGTGCGTGCAAGCCGAAGGTCGATACCGTCGCGGCACCGAGCCGCTGTGGCAGGGTGTGCAACATGCGCTCGCAAGCCAGCTCCAGCGCATCGGTCAGCGCGGGCTCGGCATCGAAACGGGAACGGCCGTAGCCCGGCACCTCGTGGCGCGGAAAGATCGGCGAGGCGTCCAGGTCGTGCTGCAGCAAACTGCGCGCCAGCACCACATCACCGACTTTCACGTCCGGGCCCAGGCCACCCGCCACACCGGTGAAGACGATGCGCTGGACGCCGAAATGCTGGATCAAGAGCGTGGCCGTGGTCGCTGCCGCCACCTTGCCGATACCCGACAGCACCGCCACCACGTCCTGACCTCGCAGGTGCCCGACCCAGAACGCCCGACCGCCGACCACCTGCTGGTGTTCGTCGGGCATCTGTGCCAGCACGCTGGCGAGTTCGTCGTGCAGGGCGGCCACGATGGCCGTGGGAGCAGTTCTGTTCATGCGTCCATTGGACCAGAAGCCCGCTCATTCATCGGCAGGCCAGTCCGATTCGAGAACGCTGCGGAACCGGCTCCGCCGGGCCGCATCGCGTGGCCCTTGAGGGAGGTTCGCGCGCTGCGTGGCGAGGTGGGCTACTTCTTGCCCCGCAGCTCTCGCCGCAGGATCTTGCCCACCGGGGTCTTGGGCAGTTCGCTGCGGAACTCCACCAGTTTGGGCTGCTTGTAGCCGGTCAGGCTGGCACGGCAATGGGCGCGCACCTGTTCTTCGGTGAGCGCCGGGTCCTTCTTCACGATCACCAGCTTGATGGCCTCACCCGCCTTCTCGTCGGGCACCCCCACTGCGGCGCACTCGAGCACGCCGGGCAAGGTGGACACCACGTCCTCGATCTCATTGGGGTAGACGTTGAAGCCGGCGCACAGGATCATGTCCTTCTTGCGGTCCACGATCCGGAAGTAGCCGCGGCCGTCCATGATGCCCACGTCGCCGCTCTTGAAGTACCCGTCGGCGGTCATGACCTTGGCGGTTTCGTCGGGTCGTTGCCAGTAGCCGGCCATCACCTGCGGGCCCTTGATCGCGATCTCACCCGGCTGGCCTTGTGGCACCTCGTGGCCATCGTCGTCCAGGCATTTCATCCAGGTGTTGGGCAGGGGCACACCGATGCTGCCGCTGAACGCCGTGCTGGTGATCGGGTTGCAGCTGGCCGACGGGCTGGTCTCGGACAGACCATAGCCCTCGCAGATCGGGCAACCGGTCTTCTCCAGCCAGAGCTGGGCGGTGCCGCTCTGCACCGCCATGCCACCCCCCACCGAGACCTTGAGGTGGGACCAGTCGACGCTGCTGAAGTCCGGGTGGTTGGCCAGGCCGCCGAACAGGGTGTTGACGGCCGGGAAGCTGTGGAAGGTGTGGCGGGACAGCTCCTTGAGCACGGCGGGCAGGTCGCGCGGATTGGGGATGAGGATGGTCTTGCCCCCGCTGCGCAGGCCCAGCATCATGTTCACGGTGAACGCAAAGATGTGGTACAGCGGCAGGGCACAGACGCTGGTGGGCTGCACACCGGCCGGCACCTGCCTCATGACGGGCTCGTTCCAGGCTTCGGACTGCAGCACGTTGGCGATGATGTTCCGGTGCAGCAGCACGGCGCCCTTGCTGACCCCCGTGGTGCCACCGGTGTACTGCAGGACGGCCACGTCATCGGGCCGGATGTCGGGTCGCTTGAGCGTGCCGCGCGTGCCGCGGGCAATGGCCTCGTTGAAGCGCACCGCCTGGGCCAGGCTGTATGGCGGCACCATCTTCTTGACGTTGCGCACCACGTAGTTGACGACGCTGCCCTTGAGCAGGCCCAGCATGTCGCCCATGGCGGCCAGCACCACGTGCTTGACCGGCGTGTGGGCGATGCACTGCGCCAGTGTGGTGGCGAAGTTCTCGATGATCACGATCGCCTTCGCCCCGGCGTCCTTGAGCTGGTGCTCCAGCTCACGGGCCGTGTAGAGGGGATTGACGTTGACGACGACGCAGCCC
Organism: uncultured Hydrogenophaga sp.; assembly: GCA_964428045.1. Lineage (GTDB taxonomy): Bacteria > Pseudomonadota > Gammaproteobacteria > Burkholderiales > Burkholderiaceae_C > Hydrogenophaga. The sequence continues at coordinate 34,110 of CAYRWN010000032.1, forward strand.
GCGCGCAGAATGCCCGCCACCGCCACCGGGTACTGGGGCGCGTTGGGCATCATGATGGCCACCCGGTCGCCTTTGGCCAGCCCCAGGCCCTGCAGATAGGCGGCAAAAGCCAGCGACAGGCTGTCGGTCTGCGCGTAGCTGATGTCCTTGCCCATGAAGCTGAAAGCCGCGCGGCCCGCGTGGGTTCTGAAGCTCTCTTCCAGCAGGTGAACCAGCGACGTGTACCGCGCCACATCGATGTCGGCGGGCACGCCGGGTGGATAGGCACCCAGCCAGGGGCGGTCGGCGACGGCTGGCGTCGGTTCGCTCATGAAAACTCTCCACGGTTCGGTGACGAATGCCGGACCGCATTGTCCGACTTACCCCGGTTTGTCGGTTCGCGTGTTTTCCCTGACGCGATTCTGACATCCCCCCTCCGGATGCAGACGCGATGCCTGTTGGGCGCTACAAAAAACAAAGAGCCGGCATCTCGGCCGGCTCTGGTGCGAACTCGGGAGACCGATCAGGGCCTCCCCCGCTTCAGGTCTTCAACACCACCAGCACTTCGTCCAACATCTTCTTGGCGTCGCCGAACAGCATGCGGTTGTTGTCCTTGTAGAACAGCGGGTTGTCCACGCCGGCGTAGCCGCTGGCCATGGAACGCTTCATCACGATGCTGGTGCGGGCCTTCCAGACTTCGAGCACCGGCATGCCGGCGATCGGGCTGGTGGGGTCGTCCTGCGCGGCGGGGTTCACGATGTCGTTGGCGCCGATCACCATGGCCACATCGGTGTCGCCGAAGTCCTCGTTGATCTCGTCCATCTCCAGCACGATGTCGTAGGGCACCTTGGCCTCGGCCAGCAGCACGTTCATGTGGCCCGGCATGCGGCCGGCCACCGGGTGGATGCCAAAGCGCACCGTCACGCCCTTGTCGCGCAGGGTCTTGACGATCTCGTTGACGGTGTGCTGGGCCTGCGCCACGGCCATGCCGTAGCCCGGCACGATGATCACGCTCTTGGCCTCGCGCAGCAGCTCGGCGGTTTCCGCGGCGCTGACCGGCACCACCTCGCCCTGCGGCTCGGCAGCGGCGCCATCCGCCTTGGGTGCTGCCGGTGCGCCGCCGCCGAAGCCGCCGGCGATCACGCTGATGAAGTTGCGGTTCATCGCGTTGCACATGATGTAGGACAGGATGGCCCCCGACGAACCCACCAGCGCGCCGGTCACGATCAGCAGGTCGTTGCCCAGCATGAAGCCGGTGGCCGCCGCGGCCCAGCCGGAATAGCTATTGAGCATGGACACCACCACCGGCATGTCGGCGCCACCGATGGCCATCACCATGTGGATGCCGAACAGCAGGGCCAGCACGGTCATGACCGCCAGGGGCAGCATGCCGTCGGCCACGGATTCGGCGCGCATGAACTCCCCACCGAACCAGATCACGACCAGCAGCGCAACCAGGTTGAGCCAGTGGCGCGCCGGCAGCAGCAGCGGCTTGCCACCGATCTTGCCGTTGAGCTTGCCAAAGGCGATCAGCGACCCGGAGAAGGTGACCGCACCGATCAGGATGCCGATGTAGATCTCCACCTGGTGAATGACCTTTTCGGCGCCCGCGTAGGCGATGGACGTGTCCACATAGCTGGCAAAACCCACCAGACACGCGGCCAGACCGACCAGGCTGTGCATCAGCGCGACCAGCTCGGGCATCTGCGTCATCTTGACCGTTTTCGCGGCGTACAGGCCGATGCTGCCGCCGACGACCAGTGCCCCGACGATCCAGGGGATGCCAGCGGCGGCCACGCGCGGGCCGACGATGGTGGCGAGCACCGCCAGCGTCATGCCGATGATGCCGTAGAGGTTGCCGCGTCGCGACGTTTCCGGGTTGGACAGGCCACCCAGGCTGAGGATGAAGAGAATGGCGGCACCGAGGTAGGCCACCGTGGTGAGGCTTTCGGACATGTTCGTTTCTTTCTTGTGTTTACTTGCGGAACATGGCCAGCATGCGGCGTGTGACCGCGAAGCCGCCGAACATGTTGACAGCGGTGACCAGCACCCCCACGAAGGCCAGCCAGCGGATCAGCATGTCGGGCCGCCCCCCCGCCGTGGGGTCGGGCGGCCAGATCTGCACCAGCGCACCGATCACGATGATGCTGGAGATGGCGTTGGTCACGCTCATGAGCGGCGTGTGCAGCGCGGGCGTCACGTTCCAGACCACCATGTAGCCGATGAAGCAGGCCAGCACGAAGACCGTGAAGTGCCCCAGGAAGGCCGCCGGCGCGTAGGCACCGATGGCCCAGAAGGCCAGCGCACCGAGACCGAACACGATGGCCAGCGTCTTGGCCGGCAGCGGACCGCTGCTGCCATGGCCATGGCCACCCTTCTTCTCGGCGACGGCTGCGGCGGGTTTGGCTGCGGGCTTGGGTGCGGCCGCAATCGGCGGAGCGGGCCAGGTGATCTCGCCGTCCTTGATGACCGTCAGACCGCGGATCGCGTCGTCCTGCATGTTGACGTTGATCACGCCGTCCTTGGTCTTGCACAGCTCTTCCGTCAGGCGGAACAGGTTGGTGCCGTACAGCGTGGACGACTGGCGCGCCATGCGCGAGGCCAGGTCGGTGTAGCCGACGATGGTCACGCCGTGCTTCACGACCGCTTTGCCCGGTTCGGTCAGTTCGCAGTTGCCGCCCTGCTCGGCCGCCATGTCCACGATCACGCTGCCGGGCTTCATGGACTTCACCATCTCGGCCGTGATCAGGCGCGGCGCCGGCTTGCCCGGGATGAGCGCGGTGGTGATGATGATGTCAACCTCGCGCGCCTGCTGCGCGTACATGGCGCGCTGCGCGGCCTGGAAGCCCTCGCTCATGACCTTGGCGTACCCGCCACCGCCCGATCCTTCTTCCTCGTAGTCGACCTTGACGAACTCGCCGCCGAGCGAGACCACCTGGTCGGCCACCTCGGCGCGCGTGTCGTTGGCGCGCACGATGGCGCCCAGGCTGGCCGCCGCGCCGATCGCGGCCAGACCCGCCACGCCGGCACCGGCGATGAACACCTTGGCCGGCGGCACCTTGCCCGCAGCGGTGATCTGGCCGTTGAAGAAACGGCCGAAGGCGTTGGCCGCCTCGACCACGGCGCGGTAGCCGCTGACGCCGGCCATCGAGGTCAGCGCGTCCATCTTCTGCGCGCGGCTGAGCGTGCGCGGCAGGCAGTCGATGGCCAGCACCGTGACCTTCTTCGCCGCCAGCTGCTGCATCAGGTCGGGGTTCTGCGCGGGCCAGACGAAGCCGATCAGTGTCTGGCCTTCGTGCATCTGCGCCACCTCTTCAGCAGTGGGCGGGCGCACCTTGAAAACGATGTCGGTCGTGCTCCACAACTCGGCGGCCGAGCCGGCGATGCGGGCGCCCGCATCGCGGTAGGCGTCGTCGGACAGGTCGGCCAGTTCGCCCGCGCCCTGCTCCACCGCCACGGAGAAGCCGAGCTTGACCAGCTTGGTCACCACGTCGGGCACGGTGGCCACGCGCTTTTCGCCTGGGAAGGTTTCGCGGGGTACGCCGATGCGTTGCGCGCTGGTGGTGGCCGCGCTGGGCGCGGCGCTTGCCGTCGAAGCACCAGAAGTCATGGGAACATCCTCACTCAATCGTGAACAAATTGCAGGCCAGCTTAACCGATGGTTTCCAGCGCTCCGCCCTGTGCAAACCGTTGACGCATAAGGGTTTGCACGGAGGCAGGATGGTATCGAACCGATCGCCCTGCGCTGCAGATTTCATGATGCGGCAACAAGTCCCGCACTAGGGACCGTCCGACCGGTCGGGATAATGAAGACCATGAACACCCGTTGGAAACCCAGTGTCACGGTGGCGGCGGTCATCGAACGCGATGGCCGCTACCTGCTGGTGGAGGAACACACCCCCGAAGGTCTGCGGCTGAACAACCCGGCCGGCCACCTGGACCCCGGCGAAAGCCCCGAGCAGGGCGTGACCCGTGAGACGCTGGAGGAAACCGCCCACCACTTCACGCCCCGGGCCCTGGTGGGGATTTACCTTTCGCGGTTCGAGCGCCCGGCCACCGGCGAGGACATCACCTACCTGCGATTCGCCTACTGCGGCGAGCTGGGTCCCTTCGAGTCGCAGCGCCCGCTGGACAGCGGCATCGTGCGCACGTTGTGGCTCTCGCCCGAAGAAATCCGCGCCAGCGCGGACCGCCATCGCAGCCCGCTGGTGCTGCGCTGCATGGAAGACCACCTGGCCGGGCGGCGCTTCCCGCTGGAGACGGTGCGGACCGACCTGAGCATCTTCCGGGCGCGTTGACGTCAAGCACCCCTTGCGCCACTGCGCGGCTTCACCCTCTCTCGCCTTCGGCGGGATGGGGCGGCACCTGGGGCCGGCGAAGCCGGACCCTCGGGGCGCCTGGTCGGGACCGTTTGATGCGCGGCGGGTCACACGCGGGCGGAATGTCCGGGCCGGGTGCTCAGTCTGAACCCGAGACCCGGCCCCGGCCCTGCTTGACCTGTGCGCGGCTGGCCTTGCCCGCCAGCCGCCGCTGACGGGACGCCAGCGTCGGCCGCGTCGCCTTGCGGGCCTTGGGCACGTGGGCGGCGGCGTTCACCAGCGCCTGCAGGCGCGACAGCGCGTCGGCCTTGTTCTGTTCCAGGCTGCGGCTGGTCTGGGCCTTGATGACGATCACACCCTGCTCGCTGATGCGGTGGTCGGCGTGCGCGAGCAGGCGCGCCTTGACGGCCTCGGGCAGCGACGAGGCGGCCACGTCGAAACGCAGGTGCACCGCATTGGACACCTTGTTCACGTTATGACCGCCCGCGCCCTGGGCGCGGATGGCGGTGAATTCCACTTCGGCGGGATCGATGCGCAACATGGTGCTCGGCAGTGTGCCACGCCACAGATCAGTAACGTTCCTTGACCCCAGTCACCATGGCCTTGACCAGACGCGTGCGTTCCAGGCGTCCCATCGCAATCGCAGCGCCCGCGTGCAGGCCGGCAGAAGCAATGAGCACATGGGCCAGCCACTCGTGCAGTTCCTGCAGCCACGCTTCGCCGAAATAGGCGTCGGTGCCTTGCAGCCAGCCGGTCAGCCCCAGGCCGAGCACCAGCCCCATGAGCAGCAGCATCATGAGCGCACCCAGGGGGTTGTGACCCCCGTGGTGCTCGAAGCGGCCCGCCCGCATGACCCGCAGATGCGCCACCAGACGACCCGGCGTGGGGAAGAAATCCGAAAAGCGCGCATGGCGGGAACCGATGAAGCCCCACACCACGCGCACGATCACGAGCGCCACGGCCAGGTAGCCACACCACCGATGGGGTGTCTCACCCTCTTGGAGCACGAAGACGTTGAGCAGCACGCAAGCCACCAGGCTCCAGTGGAAGACCCGGACGAAACGGTCCCAGACGGACTGACTGCTCGTGCAAGCAGAGGACGGCACCACCGCTCACGCTCACTTCGTGATCTGGGCGCCCGTGGCAGGGTCGAAGAAATGCTCGACCTTCTTGCCATCCTTGATGCCGTAGATTTCGTAGCACTGGCCCTTGTTGACCTTGAAGGTCTTGATCTTGTAGCCCTGTCCTTCGACCTGCTTCTTGAACTGGGCTTCGGGCATCCACTTCTCCTTGGGCACGCTGCAGGCGGGTTCTGCCATGGCCACGCTGGCGGCGGCCAGCATCACGGCGGTGAGAATCATCGACTTCATGAACACTTCCTTTTGATGGCACCCAGCACATGCTGGTGGTGCCATTGGAAGCAGGTCCGATGAAGCGAGTCTTA
>CAYRWN010000033.1:0-39471 GCA_964428045.1 uncultured Hydrogenophaga sp.
GCCCTTTGGCACGCCGGGTCACTCGATTTGGCTACTTGTTCAGCGTAGCCTTAGAGGCCCAACGCACCTTCCTGCAGACCATCACCAACAGCGTGCCGGTGCAGCTGGCGTTCTTCGACCGTTCGCTGATCTGCCACTTTGCCAACGCCAGTTACGCCCGCTGGGTCGGTGGGGACGCAAGCGAGCTGGTGGGCCTGCACCTGAGCCAGATCGCCCGCCCGCAGGACTACGCCCGGGCGCAACCCCTGCTGGAAGCCGCGCTCAGGGGTGAGCCGCAGCAGTTCGAGGGCGAGCGGGCTTTCCCCGACGGTCATCGCTTCTACGCCAGCATCGAGTACATCCCGTACCGGCACGAAGGGCAGGTGCACGGCCTGTTCATCCAGCTGCTGGACATCACGGAGCGCAAGGCTTCGGAAGACCGTGTGCAGCAGGTCAACCGCCAGCTGGCCAAAGCCCTGGAGGCATCCCGTGCGCTGTACAACCAGGCTCCCTGCGGCTACCACTCGATCGATGCGAACGGCTTCTATGTCGACATCAACGACACCGAACTGCGCTGGCTGGGCTACAGCCGCGAGGAGGTGATTGGAAAGCTCAGCCACCTGGACTTCGCGACGACATCGCAATCCGAGGTCGCGGAACAACGCCTTGAACGCCTTCAGCGCGATGGTTTCCTCGAACCCATAGAGAAAACGCTGCGGCGCCGGGACGGCAGCGTCATCGACGTGCTGGTTTCTTCGACCGCTGTTCGCGATGCTCAGGGGCGCTTCCTGCACAGCAACACCACGGTGGTCGACATCACGCGGCGCAAGGCGGCCGAAGCGGCGCTGCGGGAGAGCCAGCGTTTCCTGCAGGCCATCACCGACCACGTGCCGGGCATGATCGCCTACCTCGACCCGATGCAGCGCCTGCGGTTCGCCAACGCCGAACACCTGCGTGTTTACGGTCTGGACCCGGCCAAGATACAGGGCCTGCACATCAGCGAATGTCTGCCACCCGATGTGTGGGCCGACATCGAACCCCGCATGCTGGCCGCGCTGGGCGGCCAGCCGCAACAGTACGAAGCCTGGCGCCGGACGGCCAGCGGCGAGCCGATCTTCGTGAGTGCGACATACCTGCCCGACATCCACGAAGGGCGGGTGCGGGGCGTTTTCGTGCAGGTCATCGACATCACCGACCGCAAGCGCGCGGAAGAGCGCGTGAGCCAGCTCAACCAGGAGCTGGAGACGCGGATACGGGAACGCTCGGAGGAGCTGCTGGAGAGCGAGCAGCGCTTTCGCCTGATGGTGGACAACCTGCGCGAGTACTGCATCTTCTTCATGGACCCCCAGGGCCTGATCACCGACTGGACCGACAGCGCGCAGCTCATGGAAGGCTATTCACCCACCGAGATGCTGGGGCGGCACTGGTCCAGACTGTTCGACCACGACCGCTCGGGTCAGGCCCAGGAAACGGCCGGGCAGATGATGCGGCTGGCCGCCTCGCGCGGTCAGCACGAGATGCAGAGCTGGCACCGGCGCAAGGACGGCAGCGAGTACTGGTCCCATTCGGTGCTGATCGCGCTGCGCGAAGACAACGGCGAACTCAGGGGATTCGCGAAGATCAACCGCGACATGACCGACGCCAAGCGGCTCGACGACCTGATGCGCAACATCAACGAAGAGCTGGAGAACCGCGTCGCCGTGCGCACGGAACAGCTGCTGGCGGCCAACAAGGACCTGGAGTCGTTCTCCTACTCCGTCTCGCACGACCTGCGCTCACCCTTGCGCCACATCTCCAGCTTCGTCAGCCTGCTGCAAGAGCATCTGGACAGCCAGCTGGACGACACGGCGCGCAAGTACCTGAGCACCATCGGCAGTTCCACCCGACACATGAGCCAGCTCATCGACGGTCTGCTGGCGTTCTCCCGCCTGGGCCGATCGGCGATCAATCTGACACCGGTCGACTTCACCCAGCTGGTGGACGCCGTGGTCAGCCAGATGGCGCACGACACCCAGGGCCGGGTGGTGGACTGGGTGGTGCCACCCGACCTGCCCGTGGTGCAAGGTGACGCCTTGCTGTTGCGGGAGGTCTGGGCCAACCTGCTGGGCAATGCCTTCAAGTACAGCAGGCCACGGGAGCGCGCCCGCATCGAAGTGGGCTGGAGCGTGGACCCGGCGGTGGGCTACACCTTCTTCGTGCGCGACAACGGCGTGGGTTTCGACACCCGGTACGCGTCCAAGCTGTTCGGCGTGTTCCAGCGCCTGCACCGGGCGTCCGAATTCGAGGGCACCGGCATCGGTCTGGCCCTCACGCGCCGCATTCTGGAGCGGCACGGTGGTAGCATCTGGGCAGAGAGTCAGGCCGGCCAGGGCAGCGTGTTCCACTTTTCGCTGCCGTTCGATGGTTGCGGCCCTGCGCAGGCCTCCAGTGACGCGTTTCCAACAGCACTTGAACCATGAACAAGCACGCCGACGCCATCCTGCTCGTTGAAGACAACCCCGACGACGCCGAGCTCACGCGCCTGGCCCTCGCGCGCCACGGACTGGACGGCCGCGTGACCCATGTGTCCGACGGCATGCAGGCGCTGGACTACCTGTACCGGCGCGACGACTTTGCCAACCGCACCGGCGGCAACCCGGTGCTGGTGCTGCTGGACCTGAAGATGCCCCTGCTTGACGGCATCGGGGTGCTGCGCGAAATCAAGGGCGCCGACCACCTGCGCAACATCCCCGTGGTGGTGCTGACCTCGTCGACCGAACCCAGCGATCTGCAACGGGCCTACGACGCCGGCACCAACGCGTACATCGCCAAACCCACCGAGTTCGCCCAGTTCCTCAGCGCCATGAAACACGTCTGCGAGTTCTGGATCAACATCAACCAGACGGCTCCGCAGGGCGCTGGCGCCGGTGTCCGGAGCTCCGCGTTCGGGGAGCTCCACTGACCGGCTGGCCCTCAGGCCCTCGGATGAGCCGACAACAAAAAAGCGCTCCGCAGAGCGCTTTTTTGTTGCCTGCGGCGGCGCAGACAGCGCCCTCAGGCGTAGATGTCGGAATCGGCCCACTGCGACGAAGGGCCGTTGTCCTCGGTGCTGGGCGACACATCGAGGTTGAGCACGAACACCACTTCGCCGCCGAAACGGCCCACGCCAAGGGACTTCATCAGCTGCTGCTCCTGCTCGGGCCTTTCCATGCGCAGGAAACAGATGGCCTGCTTGGTGCCTTCGTGCATGGCGGTCAGGATGTCCAGCCGCGTGATGCGTCCGAACTCGCTGCACAGCTGGTGCAATGCGGCCTTGAGGCTGTTGATGTCGCCGTGTTGTCTGAGATCTGCGAGTGCGCTCACGTGCCTGCTCCCGAAAATGGGGTGCCGCAAAAACGACACCTGGACCCCATGCAAGGCAAATTCCTCACGGGACGAAATCCATGTTAGTACAGTAGCAACAAAATATAACAACTCTGTTACAAATTTCCTCCCTCATCCGTGGCATTTGTCGGACCTTGACGTTCGAGCTTGTGATCCGCACGGCCAGGGGCCCGGCAACCTGCCCGGTCTGGATATGCTTGAACATCGCCATTCCGTGCAACGAGGCCTTCCATGAACACCCGCCTGCCAGCCGCCCCCGCAGTCACTGGGACCGGGGATGACCTGCCCGATCTGGACCGGTTGGCGCAACTGGCGTGCCAGATGTGCGGCGTGGACGCTGCCCTGCTGGTGGAATGGTCGCTGCCCCAGCCCACGCTACTGGGCCGCCACCGCCTCACGGACGCGCAAGCCCGACAGGCGCTGGCCGCCTGTCTGCACGCAAGTTCCACACCAGAGCGCGATGGCTTCATCGCGGATGTCGCGGCTCAGGCGTCACCTGCGGGACTTTCCCCCCCGCCGGAATCTTCTCCCTTGCGGTTTGTGCAGACCATGGCCTTGCCGGTGGACGCGCGCGAACCGGCGGCCTCCCTGGTGCTGCTGGACCGGCAACCCCGCACCAGCCCGGTGAACGCGGCCAGCGCGCTGGAAGTGATCGGACCGCTGTGCGCCGACCTGCTGGGCTTCATCCGTCACCACCAGCAACTTGTGCACCGCGGCGAACGCAGCACGGTGCACGACAGCAGTGCATTGCGCGACAGCCAGAGCCGGCTGAACCTGACCGAGCAAACCGCCCGCGTGGGCAGTTGGTCGCTGGACCTGGCCTCCCAGACGCTGGTGCATTCCGACGAACTGGCGATCATTCTCGGCCTGCAACCGGGGCAAAACCTGCTGTCCACCGAGGACATGGTCTTGCGCTGTACCCCCGAATGGCGCAGCGGTCTGCGCCAGCGCCTGGAACTGTGCGAACGCAACGGACTGGGGTTCGACGAAGAGATCCAGGTGGTGGTGCCTTCGGGCGCACCCAAGTGGGTGCGCGCCGTGGGCAGCGCGGTACACGGTGCGGCCGGCCAGATCCTGCGCATTCAAGGTGCGATGCAGGACATCTCGGCGCAGAAGCAGGCGCAACAGGAGACGACCTTGCTGGCGATGCGCCTGACCACGACGCTGGCCAGCATCACCGAAGCCTTCGTGACGCTGGACCGGCAGTGCTGCTTCACCTACCTGAACCAGGAGAGTGAACGGTTGCTCCAGCGGTCCACCTCGGAACTGCTGGGTCTGGAGGTATGGCACGGTTTCGCGCCAGCGCTGGCCGAGCGCCTGCGCGAACAGCTCACCCAAGCGGTGCAGCGCAACCGCCGCGTCGAACTCGAGGACCACTTCGCCACCCTGGGCAAATGGCTGGAGGTGCGCGCCTACCCGTTCGCCGAGGGACTGGCGGTGTACTTCCGCGATGTCACCGAGCGCCGACGTTCGCAGGAGCAGCTGATGCTGCTGGAAACCAGCGTGGCACGGCTCAACGACATCGTCGCGATTGCCGAGGCCGGACCCGACCCGCGCGAGGAACCGCGCATGGTCTTCGTCAACGACGCCTTCGAACGCCACACCGGCTACAGCCGCACGGAAGTACTGGGGCAGACGCCGCGCATGCTGATCGACCTGGACCCGACCATGTCCAAGCTGCACGACCTGTTCGCGGGTCTACAGACCAAACACCAGGCACGCACGGAACTCATGATCCGGCGCAAGAACGGCGCCTGGTTCTGGGTCGAGCTGGAGGTGGTTTCGGTGCAGGCATCGGCCGAAGAAGTGTCCCACTGGGTGGCGGTGGGCCGCGACATCACCCAGCGCAAGAACGCCGAGGACATGATCCGCCACCTGGCCTTCTACGACGCGCTGACCGACCTGCCCAACCGGCAGCTGCTGCTGGACCGCCTGCAGCGCGCCCTGACCGAAAGCGCCCGCACCCGGCAGTTCGGTGCCCTGCTGTTCATCGATCTGGACAACTTCAAGATCCTCAACGACACGCTGGGCCACCACATGGGCGACCAGCTGCTGCAGAAAGTCGGGCAGCGGCTGACCCAGAGCGTGCGCAAGACCGACACCGTCGCACGCCTGGGCGGCGACGAATTTGTGGTGCTGGTGGACGACCTGAGTACCGACCCCGAGGCCGCGACCTACAAGGCGCGCGTGCTGGCCGAAAAGGTGCTCAACATGCTCCGAGAACCGTTCCAGCTCACCGGGCACCAGCATTTCGCCACACCGAGCATCGGCGTCACCTTGTTCTGCGGCAACCAGAGCGATGTGGGCGAGTTGCTCAAGCAGGCCGACCTGGCCATGTACCAGGCCAAGATGCTGGGGCGCAACACGCTGTGCTTCTTCGACCCGACCATGCAGGCATCCATGAGCCACAACGCGGCGGTGGGCATGGACCTGCGCGAAGGCCTGCACAGCCAGCAGTTCGTGGTGCACTACCAGCCCCAGGTGGACCGCAACGGTCAGGTGCGCAGCGTCGAAGCCCTGCTGCGCTGGAAGCACCCGCGCCGTGGCATGGTGAGCCCCGCCGAGTTCATTCCGGTGGCCGAGGACACGGGCCTGATTCTGCCGCTGGGCCGCTGGGTGCTGGAAACCGCGTGCGCCCAGCTGGCGCTGTGGGAGAACGAGGCGCACACGCAGGAACTGGGCATTTCGGTCAACGTCAGCGTGCGCCAGCTCCGCCACCCGGACTTTGTGGACGTGGTGATGGAGGCCATCCAGCAGTCGCGCATCCGGCCGCACAAGCTCAAGCTCGAGCTGACGGAAAGCCTGCTGGCCGACCGCATGGAGATCACGCTGGAGAAGATGGGCCTGCTCAAGGCCCTGGGCGTGACGCTGTCGCTGGACGATTTCGGCGTCGGCTACTCCTCGCTGTCGCTGATCAAGCGCCTTCCGCTCGACCAGCTCAAGATCGACAAGGGCTTCGTGGCCGACGTGCTGATTGACCCGAGCGACGCGGCCATCTCGCGCGCCATCATCTCGCTGGCGCAGAGTCTGCGGCTGCAGGTGGTGGCCGAAGGCGTGGAAACCATGGAACAGCGCAACTTCCTGGCCGAGCAGGGCTGCGACCACTTCCAGGGCTTCCTGTTCGCCCCGCCGCTGCCGATCGCCGAGCTGGACGCGCGGCTGCGCGGCAAGTTGCCGCTTTCCGCGCCGATCGGCACTTCTTGGTGACACCCCCTGCGCCGCGTCGCGGCTTCCCCCTCTGTGGCGCGCCTTCGGCGCTTCGAAGGGGACGCACCCTGTGGCCGGGCAAAGCCCGTTCCACGGGTGCCCTGGACGAGATCACGCGCTCCGGTAAGAGCTGAGCTCCTCAGCCCGCGAACAGCGCCACGTTGCCGCCCGCAGCGGTGGTGTTGATGGTCAGGGTCTGCTCGGCGCAAAAGCGCAGCAGGGAGTTCGGCCCGCCCGCCTTGGGGCCGGTGCCGCTCAGGCCTTCGCCGCCGAAGGGCTGCACGCCGACCACGGCGCCGATCATGTTGCGGTTGACGTAGACGTTGCCCACCCGCGCCGCCGCGGCCAGCGCCTGGGCGCGGCTGTCGATGCGGGTCTGGATGCCCAGCGTGAGGCCGTAGCCCAGCGCGTTGATCTGGCGGATCACGTCCATGGGGTCGCCGCCCCAGCGCACCACCTGCAGCACGGGGCCGAAGATTTCCTGTGTCACTTCGGCGATGGCGCCGACCTCGAACATCTGCGGCGGAATCAGGTTGGGCATCGTCTGCTTCGCCGACGCGTCCGGCAGCAGCGCCTTGGCACTGCCGCGCAGCCTCGCGACGTGGCGCTGGATGTTGTCAAAAGCCTCGGCGTCGATCACCGGACCGAGGTCGGTCGCGAGCTGTGACGGATCGCCGGCCACCAGCTCCTGGGCCGCGCCCTGGATCATCTCGATCACGCCGTCGGCGATCGCCTCGTGCACGCACAGCAGCCGCAACGCCGAACAGCGCTGACCCGCACTGCGGAAGGCGCTCTGCACCACCGCGTCGGCCACCTGTTCGGGCAGGGCCGTGCTGTCGACCAGCATGGCGTTGATGCCGCCGGTTTCGGCGATCAGCGGCACGATGGGGCCATCCTTGGCCGCCAGCGCGCGCTGGATGATCTTGGCCACCTGCGTCGATCCCGTGAACACCACCCCGGCCACGCCGGGGGCCGCCACCAGGGCGGCGCCCACGGTCTCGCCAGGGCCGTGCAGCAACTGCAGCGCGTCGGCAGGGATGCCGGCGGCGTGCAGCAGATTCACCGCTTCCAACGCTACCGCCGGCGTCTGTTCGGCCGGCTTGGCCAGCACGGTGTTGCCGGTGGCCAGCGCGGCCGCGACCTGGCCCATGAAGATGGCCAGCGGGAAATTCCAGGGGCTGATGCAGACCCAGGCGCCCCGCCCTTCCAGGCGCAGCGTGTTGCTCTCGCCCGTCGGGCCGGGCAGGGTCTGCGGCGTCTGGATGCGCTCGGCCTCGTTGGCGTAGTAGCGCAGAAAGTCCACCGCCTCGCGCACCTCGGACACGGCGTCGCCCCAGGTCTTGTGCGCCTCCTTCACCAGCAGGGCGCCAAAGCGCGGCAGCGCGGTGTCGAGCGCGCCGGCCGCAAAGCGCAGCACGGCGGCGCGTTGCGCGACCGGCGTGTGGTTCCAGGCGCTGAAGGCGGCGACGGCGCGGGCCACGGCTTCGATGGCCTCGTTGACCTTGGCCTCCGCCACCACCGGCACGGTGCAGGCCGCGTGCGCCGCCAGCAGTTCGTCGCGCTGCGCGATCACGGTCAGGTCGCGGCCGCTGCTGTTGGCGCGCGCTGGGCCATACAGATCCGGCGGCAGGGGCAGCGACCCGACCGGCTCCAGCCGCAGCGGCGAGATCAGCAGCTCGTCCAGGCCCACCGACTCGTCGGCCAGCTGGTGCACGAAGGACGAGTTGGCGCCGTTCTCCAGCAGGCGGCGCACCAGGTAGGCCAGCAGGTCGCGGTGCGCACCCACCGGGGCGTAGACGCGGCAGCTGACCAGCGGGTTCTTCAGCACCTCGCGGTAGATGCCCTCGCCCATGCCGTGCAGGCGCTGCAGTTCGAAACTGGGCGCCCCCACGCTCCACCGCTGCGCGGGTCGCTGCCCCCCGAGTGGGCGCGTTTCACCTTGGGGCGGCCCGGCGGTGAAACCTTCGGCACCGATCTGCCGGGATGCCATCTGCAGGATGGCCGCGATGGTGCCCGCGTTGTGCGTGGCGAACTGCGGAAAGATCGCATCGGGTGCGTCCAGCAGCGCCTTGGCGCAGGCCAGGTAGCTCACGTCGGTGTGGTGCTTGTGGGTGAACACCGGGTAGGCCGGAAGACCCTGCTCCTGCGCGCGCTTGATCTCGGCGTCCCAGTAGGCGCCCTTGACCAGGCGGCACATGAACTTGATCCTGTACCGCCGGGCCAGCGCGGCGATGTGCGCGATCAGCTCCACCGCGCGGGTCTGGTAGGCCTGCATGGCCAGGCCCAGACCCTGCCACTGCGGGCAATGTTCGGCCACCAGCGCGGCCAGCGCCTCGAACACGTCCAGCGAGAGTTCGAGGCGGTCCACCTCCTCGGCGTCGATGGTCAGGTTGAGGTTGGCGGCCGCCGCCGCGCGGCACAGGGTCCACACGCGGGGCACCAGCTCGTCCATCACGCGCTCGTGCTGCGCATCTTCATAACGCGGGTGCAGCGCGCTGAGCTTGATCGAGATGCCGTCGTTCTGCGCCGGGTGGCGCGCCGGGTCGGCGTCCTGGGCGATGGCGGCGATGGCGTTCTGGTAGCTGGCCTGGTAACGCAGCGCGTCGGCCTGGGTGCGGGCGCCTTCGCCCAGCATGTCGTAGCTGAACCAGAGCCCCCACGCTCCGCCGCTGCGCGGGTCGCTGCCCCCCGTGGGGGCGTGTTCCGCCTTGGGGCGGCCCGGCGGCGGAACCTGCAGATTCGCCTGCTTCTTGCGCGCCGCCGTCGCCTCCTTCATGCCCTCACCAATCGTCTGGCCCAGCACGAACTGCCGGCCCAGCAGCTGCACCGCGCGCAGGGTGGCGGCCACCACGGTGCGCGCACCCAGCTTGGCCATCAGACCCGGTTCGTGGCCGGACTCGGGCAGGAAGTGCTTGGACATGGCGATGGCGGTGGACGACAGGCGCGCCAGCGTCGAGTCGGCGGCGCCATCGAAGTCGGCCCGGCCGAGCTGGTCGGCCGTCAGCGCGATGGCGGTTTCGGCGTCGGGCACGCGCAGCAGGGCCTCGGCCAGGCGCATCAGGGCCAGGCCTTCGGCGCTGGAGATCGGGTACTCCTTGAGCAGTCTTTCCATGGCCCAGAACGGCGGCGGGTTCTCGCGCACCGCGCGCACCCAGGGCGCGGCCACCTGGGCCGCGGCAGCCCAGTCCAGCGCGCCCTGCAGGGCGGCCAGGCGCTGGGCCACGGTCTCGGCCTCGGGCCGGTAAGGGAAGGGCAGGCGGTCGGTGGTGCGGGGCATGGCGGGTCTCCTGGAACGGGACAAGTGAGTGAATGTCCGAAGTCTGAAGAAGCTGCAGATGAATTTTTCGCTGTTTTTCCACTTTCAACCGGATAATTCACTACCCATGAGCGAAAACACCACCGACTTGGATCGCATCGACCTTCGCATCCTGAACGTCCTGCAGGCCGACGGGCGCATCTCCAACCTCAAGCTGGCCGAGGCGGTCGCCCTCTCGCCCACCGCCGTGCTGGCGCGCACCCAGCGGCTGCAGCGCGAGGGCTACATCCTGGGCTACGAGGCGCGGCTGAACCCGCTCAAGCTCGGGCGCGGCATGCTGGTCTTTGTGGAAGTGCTGCTGGACCGCACCACGCCCAACGTGTTCAACGAGTTCAAGGCCGCCGTGCAGGTGCGCGACGAGATCCTGGAATGCCACATGGTGGCCGGCGGCTTCGACTACCTGATCAAGACCCGCATGGCCGACATGGCCGCCTTCCGTGCGTTCGCCGGCAGCGTGCTGTGGCAGCTGCCCGGCGTGCGCGAGACGCGCACCTACGCGGTGATGGAAGAGGTCAAGAACAGCAGCCGGCTGCCGCTTTGACACGCCGGCGCGCAGCGCGACAATGGAGCGAATCCACCGGAGTGCCGCCATGCTGAAAACCGCCCCCCTGTTCACCGTTCTGCTGGCCTGTGCCACCGCCGCCAGCGCCCAGAGCATCAGACCCGGTCTGTGGGAAATGCAGCACAAGATGGGCGGCCACCCGCAGATGGACCAGGCCATGGCCCAGATGCAGCAGCAGATGGCGTCCATGCCTCCCGCCCAACGCAAACAGATGGAAGCCATGCTGGCCCAGCAAGGCGTGACCATGCCCGCACAGGGCGCCGGCGGCGGCATGGCCCTGAAGGTCTGCATCACCCCGGACATGGCCGCCCGCAGCGAACTGCCCAGCCAGAGCGAAGGCCAGTGCACCAGCACGGTGACCTCGCGCAGCGGCAACGTGCTGAAGATGCGCTGGGTCTGCCAGAACCCGCCGTCCACCGGCGAAGCCACCTACACCTTCAGCGGCGACACCGCCTACACCATGAAGATGGTGATGAACACCACCCGCAAGGGCAAACCCGAGTCCATGACCATGGACGGTCAGGGCAAGTGGCTGTCGTCCGATTGCGGGGCGGTCAAACCGGTCCAGCCGCCGAAGAAGTGAGGGCCTCTTTGCGCGGCCGGTGACCGAACACCGCCCGCCCCAACCGCACCATCGTCGAGCCGGCGGCGATGGCGGCGTCCAGGTCCTCGCTCATGCCCATGGACAGGGTGTCCAGACCGATGCCACGCGCGTTCAGCTCGTCGAACAGTCCCTTGGCCCGCCCGAACAGTGCGCGCTGTGCCTCGAAGCCTTCGGCGGGCTCTGGAATGCACATCAGACCCCGCAACCGCAGGTTCGGCAGGTCGGCCACGGCCTGTGCCAGCGCCAGCAGCTCGTCCGGTGCCACGCCCGACTTGTTGGCGCCGCCGTCCACGTTGACCTGCAGGCAGACCTGCAGCGGTGGCAGCTCCGCAGGCCGCTGCTCGCTCAGACGCTGCGCAATCTTGAGCCGGTCGACCGACTGCACCCAGTCGAAATGGGTGGCCACCAGGCGCGTCTTGTTGCTCTGCACCGGACCGATGCAGTGCCATTGAATGGCCGCCGACGGATGCGAGGCGCGCAGGGCCAGGATCTTTTCGACGCCTTCCTGGATGTAGTTCTCGCCAAATGCGGTCTGCCCAGCGGCCAGCGCGTCGGCCACCGCTTCGGGGCCGAATGTCTTGGACACCGCCAGCAACGTGACCGTCTTCACATCACGGCCCGCCTGGCTGCAGGCTGTGGCCATCCGGCTGCGCACCCGTTGGAGATTGCTTTCAATCGTCGTCATAATCGGTCGCTCATACCAAAACCGCACGGGACTCCTGGATGGATATCACGCAACTGCTGGCCTTCAGCGTCAAGAACAAAGCGTCCGATCTGCACCTCTCGGCCGGGCTGCCGCCCATGATACGGGTGCACGGCGACGTGCGGCGCATCAACGTCGAGCCGCTGGACCACAAGCAGGTCCACGCCATGGTGTACGACATCATGAACGACACGCAGCGCAAGCATTACGAGGAGTTCATGGAGTGCGACTTTTCGTTCGAGATCGAAGGCCTGTCCCGCTTCCGGGTCAATGCCTTCAACCACAACCGGGGCGCCGGCGCCGTGTTCCGGACCATCCCGAGCAAGATCCTGACGCTGGAACAGCTCAACGCGCCCAAGATCTTCGGCGACCTGGCCTTGCGCCCGCGCGGCCTGGTCCTGGTGACCGGACCCACCGGCTCCGGCAAGTCCACCACCCTGGCCGGCATGGTCAACCACCTCAACGAGTCCGAGTACGGCCACATCCTGACCGTGGAAGATCCGGTGGAGTTCGTGCACGAGTCCAAGAAGTGCCTGGTCAACCAGCGCGAGGTGGGGCCGCACACGCTGAGTTTCTCCAACGCCCTGCGGTCGGCTCTCCGTGAAGACCCGGACGCCATCCTGGTCGGGGAAATGCGCGACCTCGAAACCATCCGCCTGGCCATGACCGCGGCCGAAACCGGCCACCTGGTGTTCGGCACGCTGCACACGTCCAGTGCCGCCAAGACCATCGACCGCATCATCGACGTGTTCCCGGCCGAAGAGAAAGACATGGTGCGTGCCATGCTGTCCGAGTCGCTGGTGGCCGTGATCTCGCAGACGCTGTGCAAGGTCAAGGATGGCAGCGGCCGGGTGGCCGCGCACGAGATCATGCTGGGCACCAGTGCCATTCGCAACCTCATCCGCGAGGCCAAGGTGGCGCAGATGTACTCGGCCATCCAGACCGGCAACAGCGTGGGCATGCAGACGCTGGACCAGAACCTGGCCGACCTGGTGCGGCGCAACGTGATCAGCCCGGCCGAAGCGCGCGGCAAGGCCAAGATCCCGGAGAACTTCCCCGGCTAGACATGTCTGCCCCCACGCTCCACCGCTGCGCGGGTCGCTGCCCCCCGAGGGGGCTGGCCTTGCTTGGGGCGGCCCTGCGCTGCGGCCGTCCCTGCTGCTGACCTAAAGGACCAAAATCAATGGAACGCGATCAGGCATCGAAATTCATCAACGACCTGCTCAAGCTGATGCTCAGCCGCAGCGGCAGTGACCTGTTCATCACGGCGGACTTCCCGCCTGCCATCAAGGTCGACGGCAAGGTGGTCAAGGTTTCGCCGCAGCCCCTGAACGGCACGCACACCTTGTCCCTGGCGCGTGCGATCATGAACGACAAGCAGGCGGCCGAATTCGAGCGCACCAAGGAGTGCAACTTCGCCATCTCGCCGCCGGCCATCGGGCGCTTTCGCGTCAGCGCCTTCGTGCAGCAGGGCAAGATCGGCATGGTGCTGCGGACGATCCCGGCCGTGCTGCCCACCATCGACAAGCTGGGCCTGCCCCAGGTGCTCAAGGACGTGGCGCTGACCAAACGTGGCCTGTGCATCATCGTCGGTGCCACCGGGTCCGGCAAATCGACCACCCTGGCCGCCATGGTGGACTGGCGCAACGAGAACACGCACGGCCACATCATCACCATCGAGGACCCGGTCGAATTCGTGCACCCGCACAAGAACTGCGTGATCACGCAGCGTGAAGTGGGCCTGGACACCGACAGCTGGGAAGCCGCGCTGAAGAACACCCTGCGCCAGGCGCCCGACGTGATCCTGATGGGCGAGATCCGCGACCGCGAAACGATGGAGCACGCGATCCAGTTCTCGGAAACCGGCCACCTGTGCCTGGCTACGCTGCACGCCAACAGCGCCAACCAGGCGCTGGACCGGATCATCAACTTCTTCCCTGAGGACCGGCGTGCGCAGCTGCTGATGGACCTGTCGCTGAACCTGCGCGCGCTGGTCTCGCAACGCCTGATTCCGCGCCAGGACAACAAAGGGCGCCACGCTGCGGTGGAGGTCATGCTCAATTCCCCGCTGATCTCCGACCTGATCTTCAAGGGCGAGGTCGCCGAGATCAAGGAGATCATGAAGAAGAGCACCCAGATGGGCATGCAGACCTTCGACCAGGCGCTGTTCCACGCGTTCGAGGCCAACCTGATCTCCTTCGAGGACGCGCTGCGCAACGCCGACTCGCTCAACGACCTGCGCCTGCAGATCAAGCTCAACAGCCAGCGCGCCAAGGCGCAGGATCTGGCGGCGGGCACCGAGCACCTCACCATAGTTTGACCCACCCCCGCGCCGCGCCTGCGGCGCGTCACCCCCTCAAGGGGGCAACGCGATGCGGCCCGGCAAAGCCGGTTCCGCCGCGTTCTGGATTGAATACCCTTCTCCTGCAGGAACTCTCCCATGAGCAGCATTGCCGCCAAAACCTACGAATCGGTTGCGCCGAACAAGGTCGCTTTTCTGGGCCTGGGTGTCATGGGGTTTCCCATGGCCGGGCACCTGGCCAGGGCCGGGCATGCGGTGACGGTCTACAACCGTTCGCCGGCCAAGGCGCAGGCCTGGGTGGCTGAGTTCGGTAGTGTGGCCCAACCCACGCCGCGCGAAGCGGTGGCCGGTGCCGACATCGTGTTCTGCTGTGTCGGCAACGACGACGACCTGCGGTCGGTCACACAGGGCGCTGACGGTGCATTTACCGGCATGAAGCCGGGCGCGGTGTTCGTGGACCACACCACCGCGTCGGCCGATGTGGCGCGCGAGTTGTACGCGGCCGCGAAGACGGCGGGGCTGGCGTTTGTCGATGCCCCGGTGTCGGGTGGTCAGGCCGGGGCGCAGAACGGGGCGCTGACCGTCATGTGCGGGGGCGATGCATCGGCGTTTGACACCGTCAATCCCGTGGCCATGGCCTTCTCGCGCGCGTTCACCCTCATGGGCGACAGCGGCGCCGGCCAGCTGACCAAGATGGTCAACCAGATCTGCATCGCCGGGCTGGTGCAAGGCCTGGCCGAAGCCATCGCCTTCGGTCAGAAGGCCGGTCTGGACATGACCCAGGTGCTGGACGTGATCGGCAAGGGTGCGGCCCAGAGCTGGCAGATGGACAACCGTGGCAAGACCATGATCGCCGACAAGTTCGACTTCGGCTTTGCGGTGGACTGGATGCGCAAGGACCTGGGGCTGGTGCTCCAGGAAGCCAGGCGCCATGGTGCGCGGCTGCCGGTCACCGCCCTGGTGGACCAGTTCTACGCCGACGTGCAGGCCATGGGCGGCAACCGGCTGGACACCTCCAGCCTGATCAAGCGGTTGAGGTAACGCCCCGCGCCGGCTTCGCCGTCACTCTCCAGCTGGAAGCGCGGGCGGCCCGTCGAAGCCGATTCCGCAATGCCCCAGGCGGGCATCCCCCCTGCGCTCAGCGGGCTGGCGTTTATTTTGCTGGCGCACCGCTGGGGGTGGCGTTCTGCGCCGGCGTCGACCGGGGCTGCATGCGGGCCAGCTCTTCATCGCTGATGATCTCGAACACCCGCACCACGCGCTGCACGCCCTGGGTGTTGCGCGTGATGTCGGTGGCCCGTGTCGCTTCGCGCTCGGTCACGCGCCCCATCAGGTAGACCGTGCCGCGGTTGGTGACCACCTTGACCACGTTGGCCGAGAGATCGCGCGCATCCACCATGGCCGCCTTGACCCGGCCCGTGATCAGGAGGTCGGACGAACGCTGGGTCAAGG
Organism: uncultured Hydrogenophaga sp.; assembly: GCA_964428045.1. Lineage (GTDB taxonomy): Bacteria > Pseudomonadota > Gammaproteobacteria > Burkholderiales > Burkholderiaceae_C > Hydrogenophaga. The sequence goes on from CAYRWN010000033.1 coordinate 15,489, forward strand.
ACGAAGCACCCAGCACCGCCAGTTCGTTGACGGTGCCACGCACGTTCTCGACGCCACTCACGGTCTTTTCCACCGCCGCCTTGTCGGCCTCGGTCGGCACTTCGCCGGTCAGCAACACCTGACGGTTGTAGCTGGTCACGCTCACATTGCCGCGCTCGCCCAGCTGCTCGCGCAAGCGGTTGCTCGCGCGCAGCTCGATGCCCTGGTCTTCCAGCTGCGCACCCGAAGTGCGGCGGTCGGTGACCACCATGGCACCACCGGCCACGGCCGTGCCGACGACCAGGGGCGCGCACGCCGACAAGGAGGCGGCCAGCACCACCGTGCCCAGCAGGAGGCACAAACCCCGGGAGGCTGGGGACCCAAAAGCTGTCGAGCGCTTCATCAGATGTTCTCCGGTACGTTGGGGGTGGGGGCGTCGGGCAGACCCAGCAACTGGGCGTCCACACCGTCGCAGATGCAATGCAGCACCAGGTGGTGCACTTCCAGAATCCGGGCCGGCAGTTCGTGTGGCACGCACACCTGCACGTCGGTGTCGCGCAACAACTGGGCCAGCCGGCCGCCGCGGGTACCGGTCAGGGCCACCACGGTCATGTCGCGTTCGTGCGCCGCTTCCACCGCGGCCAGCACATTGGCCGAATTGCCGGTGGTGGACAGGGCCAGCAGCACGTCGCCCGCGTGGCCCAGCGCCCGCACCTGCCGGGCATAGATGGCGCGGGCGTCGAAGTCGTTGGCGATGCCCGAGAGCACAGCCGCATCGGCCGACAGCGACATGGCCGCCAGTTCGGGCCGGTCGCGCTCGTACCGCCCGATGAAACTGGCCGCGAAGTGCTGGGCGGCCGCCGCCGAAGCCCCGTTGCCACAAGCCAGCACCTTGCCCCCGCCGGTGACGCTGGCGAGCACCGCCTGGATGGCGGCTTCCACCGCGGGTGCGAGATTCTGCGCGCACTGGTACTTGAGATCGGCGCTGTCGATGAACTGTTGCTGGATGCGTTGCAAAAGCATGGGGCGATGATAGCGGGCAAGGATGTATCAGGACGTGGCCGCTGCATCAAACGCAGCACGCAGCCATTGGATGGCGGACGCTGGCGCCTCGTTGAGCCCCCCTTCGATGAGCACCACGTCGAAACGGCATGGCGGTTCTGATCCCAGACGCTGCAGAAAGTGCCGCGCTGCGAACACGATGCGTCGCTGTTTGACAGGCGTGATGCTGCCGGCTGCCCCACCCCGCGACGCGCTCGCTCGCTGACGCACTTCGACAAAGACGACCGTCCCGTCGGTCTCACGCATAATCAGATCGACCTCGCCACCGCCGCGACCCGGTGTCCTGAAGTTGCGATGCAACAGCCGCAGGCCATGGCGCTGCAAATGGTCCAGGGCCCTGTCTTCGGCCGCATCGCCACGCTGTTTGCTGGTCCCCTGCGCCACCTGTTTCCGGAAGTTCCACATTGCCTGTCAGCACTCCATCCCTGTTGACCGCCGCGCGCGAACTGGCGGGCCAGCAGCATTATCCGCAGGGCACGTTGTACATGGTCGCGACGCCCATCGGCAACCTCGCCGACGTGTCGCTGCGTGCGCTGCAGGTGCTGGGTCTGGTGGACACCGTGGCCTGCGAGGACACCCGCCACACCGCCAGTCTGTTGCAGAGCTACGGCCTGCACAAGCCGCTGCTGGCGCTGCACGAACACAACGAGGCCGAAGCCGCCCAGACCGTGGTGCAGCGCCTGCGCGATGGCCAGCGCGTGGCCTATGTGAGCGACGCCGGCACCCCCGGCGTGAGCGACCCGGGCGCGCGGCTTTGCGCCGCGGTGGTGGACGCGGGCCTGCGCGCCGTGCCCCTGCCGGGTGCCTCCAGCCTCACCGCCTTGCTGAGCGTGGCCGGCATGGGCGGGCACGATGGCCGCTTTGTCTTCGCCGGGTTTCTCTCGCCCAAGGCGGCACAACGGCAGCGCGAGCTGCAGGCCATCGGCGCGGACCCGCGCGCCTGCCTGCTGCTGGAGGCGCCGCACCGCATCGAGGCGCTGGCGCGCGACCTGGCCGCACTGGGAAGCCGCCCGGTGACCGTGGGCCGCGAGTTGACCAAACAGTTTGAAGAGGTGGTGCGGCTGCCCGCCGCCGAACTGCCCGCCTGGCTGCAAGCCGGTGCCCACCGCACGCGCGGCGAGTTTGCGCTGCTGGTGCACGCGGCCGAGCCGGACGGCACGGGGGGCGAAAGCCTGGACGCGGCCACGCTGCGCACGCTGGACCTGCTGCTGGCCGAGCTGCCGGTGAAAGCCGCGGTGAAGCTGTGCGCCGAGATCACCGGCCAGGCGCGCAACCCGCTGTACCAGGCGGCACTGGCCAGAAAGAACCAGGACCTCAAGCGCTGAGTGCTTCAGCGCAGGCGGTCGGCCGGCGTGTCTTGCACTTCGGTCACCTCCACATCCACCACGTCGGCCGGTGCCTGGCCACGGCGGCCTGGCCAAGCCCCTTGGGTGTAGCGTTGCGACTGCGCCCGCATGCGGCTGAACATCACCACCGGCGCTGGCTTGCGACCGGTCACCAGCGCGATCAGCGAGGCGATCGGCACCACCAGCAGCGCCGCCAGCAGGAAGGCCACCACAAACACCGTGGCGGCGAGCACCAGCACCAGTTTGAGGACGCCACGCAGCACGCGGGCCAGAAAGTCGGAGAGTCCGTTCATGCAGGAAAGAGCCCCTGGGGCGGTCAGAATTCCGGTCGGTTCTTCGGTCCACCGCCCTCAGGCCGGGAATGGCCATGGCGCTGGCGGGCAAAAGCTTGCGGCATCACAATGAGAACCACGCCACGATTGGCTCCAAATGGGACGCCATTGTGCGTTCACAAGTGCCCGAAAGGAATCGACATGCCACCCACGTTGCGCCGATTGTGCCTCCCGCTGGCGACACTCGCCGTGCTCCTGCCGGGCGTTTCCGTGGCGCTGGAGCTGGACGATGTCGCGCGCGAGGGAGAGTTGCGCTTTCTGGCGCAGAGGCCCGACCCGGGCGCCTACTGGTACGAGTCCCGTGTGCGGATCGGCCCCGAAAGCCTCGAGACCGGGCTGGTGGACCTGAGCACCTGCCACCACGCACTCGACCCGAACCAGCGCATCGTCGTGGCCTTCAACGCCCAGCGGGTACAGAGCATCCAGATCGCTTCGACCGAAGGGGTGGGCCGCGCCTGGGTCGACGGTCACCGGGTGGAACTGGCCGATGTGCAGCGCGGCGGCAAAGTCTGCATCGACCTGCGTTCGCGCGCGCTCGAACGCATGGACAGCGGCCAGCGGTTTCGCCTGCACGCCGGGCCGTTGATGCGCCGCTACCTGGACGGTTACCTGCCCATGCAGGCCCGGTTGCACTTCGCATGGCCACAAGGTCTGCTCGCCGTCGCCAGCACCCAGCCCGTGGCACAACCGGGCGTACAGGTCGACGTCCAGTCCACCGGTTTGCGCATGGACCTGGTGTTTGCGGGTCGCATGGACGCCACGGTGGTGCTGCAGCGGCCCTGAGACTTGGCCGCGTGTCATACACCGCGCTGGCAGCGGCTGCTATGCTGGGCGCATGACGCCCCAGCCCCCGCCCGAACCCCTTTTCAAGCGCCTGTCGCAGTACTTCTTCCGTGGCCTGATCACCTTCCTGCCACTGGCCATCACGGTCTATGTGCTGGTGCTGTTCGTCACCTGGACCGAACGCACCGCCATGGCGATGCTCCGCCCGGTCACCGGCGACTTCTACCTGCCCGGTCTGGGCATCGCCCTGGGTGCCGTGCTCATCCTGACCCTGGGGCTCCTGGTGTCGCTGCCGGCCGCACGGCGCCTGCTGTCGTATGTGGAGCTGCCCTTCACCAACCTGCCTGTGGTCAAGAGCATCTATTCGTCGCTCAAGAACTTCGCCGACTACTTCGCGCCCCACGAGAAAGACGCGCAACAGGTGGTGCTGCTCAAGATGCCGGGCCACGAACTGAGCACCGTCGGCCTGGTCACGCGCCAGAGCATGCGGGGCCTGCCCAAAGGCCTGGGTGAGCTGGAGGACACGGTTGCCGTCTACCTGCCCATGGGCTACATGATCGGCGGCTATACCGTGTTCGTCCCGCGCAGCTGGACGACGCCGGTCGACATGTCGGTCGAAGAAGCCATGCGCCTGGCGCTGATCGCCTTCATGGCTTCCAACAAGGCATGAACGGCTCTCCGCGCGCCCCTGCCCGATCACCCTCCCCGTCATCTCCATGAGCATCCGCAACCTCGACGCCCTGTTCGCACCGGCCTCCGTCGCCGTCTTCGGCGCCTCCGAACGCCCTGGCCGGGTGGGCACCACGGTCTGGCGCAACCTGCACGCGCAGTTCACGGGTCGGCTCTACCCGGTGAACCCGCGGCATGCGATGCTCGACGGTGTGCCCGCCTACGCCAGTGTGCAGGCCTTGCCCGAGGCGCCCGACCTGGCCGTCATCTGCACGCCCGCCGCCACGGTGGTGTCGCTGATCGACCAGCTGGGCCAGCGCGGCACACGCGCGGCCATCGTCGTCACCGCCGGGCTGGACAAACCGACCCGGCAGGCCATGCTGAACGCCGCCCGCGTGCACACCCTGCGCATCCTCGGCCCGAACTGCATCGGCCTGCTGGTACCGCGCCTGGGCCTGAACGCCAGTTTTGCGCACATCGGCGCCCAGCCCGGCGAACTGGCGTTCGTGTCGCAGTCGGGTGCCCTGGTCACGGCCCTGCTGGACTGGGCCGCCGCGCGCAGCATCGGCTTTTCGCATTTCGTCTCGCTGGGCGAACACGCCGACGTGGACTTCGGCGACCTGCTGGACTACCTGGGCAGCGATCCGCACACCCGCGGCATCCTGCTGTACATCGAGTCCATCGACGAGAGCCGCAAGTTCATGTCGGCCGCTCGGGCCGCCGCGCGCAACAAGCCGGTGATTGTGGTCAAGGCCGGCCGCTCGGCGGCCGGTCAGGCGGCAGCCGCGTCGCACACCGGTGCGCTGGCCGGTTCGGACGCGGTGTTCGACGCCGCCATCGCCCGCGCCGGCATGCTGCGCGTGCTCAACCTGCCGGACCTGTTCCTGGCGGCCGAAACACTGGCCCGTTTCCGGGACGGCCCGTCGGAAAGCCTGATCGTGCTCACCAACGGCGGCGGCGCCGGTGTGCTGGCGGCCGACGAAGCCGCTGCACAGGGCGTGCCCCTGGCGGCGCTGGAGCCGGCCACGCGGGAGCGCCTGGACGCCGTGCTGCCCGCGAACTGGTCCCACGCCAACCCGGTGGACATCATCGGCGATGCCCCGGCCGAGCGCTACGTGGCCGCGCTGCAGGCGCTGGCGCAGGACAGCGCCAGCGCGGTGCTCTTCATCCACGCCCCGACGGCGATCGTGCCCAGCCACGACATCGCCCTGGCCATGCTGCCGCAGGTGGGGGCGGGCGGTCCGCTGTCGGGCAAGGTGCTGAGCAGCTGGCTGGGGGAACGCGCGGTGGCCGAGGCGCGGCAGGCCTTCCGCACCGCGGGCGTGCCCGACTTCCCCACGCCCGAAGACGCGGTGCGCGCCTTCTCCTTCCTGCGTACCTACCGGCAACACCAGGTCGAACTGCTGCAGACGCCGCCCGCCCGCGACGCACGGCAGGCCACCGACGGCCCCACCATCCGCCACATCGTCGACGCGGTGCTGGCCGAGGGCCGCGAAGTCCTGACCGAACCCGAAGCCAAACGGTTGCTGGCCGCCGCCGGCCTGCCGGTGGTGCCCACGCGCGTGGTGGGCGCCGATGCCGCACAGGCCGTGGCCGCCGCCGACGCCCTCGGCTACCCGGTGGTGCTCAAGATCCTCTCGCACGCCATCAGCCACAAGAGCGACGTCGGCGGCGTGCGACTGAACATCGCATCGGCGGCCGAGCTGGTGCAGGTGGCCACCGCCATGCTCGAGCGCGTGCGCCAGCTGCGGCCCGACGCCGACGTGCAGGGCTTCACCGTGCAACCCATGGTGAAGAAGCGCCATGCGCACGAGCTCATCGTCGGTGCCAGCGTGGACCGGCTGTTCGGTCCCGTCATCCTGTTCGGCGCCGGTGGGACGGCGGTGGAGGTGATGGCCGACAGCGCCCTCTCGCTGCCGCCGCTGAACACGCCGCTGGCGCTGGCCCAGATCGGTCGCACCCGGGTGCACAGGCTGCTGCAGGGCTACCGCGACTGGCCCGCCGCCGACATCGACGCCGTCACCCAGGTGCTGGTGAGCGTGTCGCAGCTGCTGGCCGAGGTGCCGGAGATCGCCGAACTCGACATCAACCCGCTGCTGGTCAACGACGAGGGCGCGGTGGCGCTGGACGCGCGGGTGCGCGTGTCGGCCGCCCGGCCCGCCGGCGCGGCGAACTTTGCCATCCAGCCCTACCCGGTGGAACTGGTGGAGACCTGGCACTGGTGCCGCGACGGCGAGATCGAACCGGTCACGCTGCGCCCCATCCGGCCGGAGGACGAACCCCAGCACCGCAGCTTTCTGGAGCGGCTGGACCCGGAGGACATCCGGCTGCGCGTTTTCTACAGCCGCCGCAGCATCGAACACAGCGAACTGGCGCGGCTGACCCAGATCGACTACGCGCGCGAGATGGCCTTCATCGCCACCCGCGCGGTGGCCGGCGGAACCGAGGAGACGCTGGGCGCGGTGCGCGTGTCGATCGACCCCGACAACCGCGACGCCGAGTTCGGTGTCATCGTGCGCAGCGACCTCAAGGGCGCTGGTCTGGGCCGCCGGCTGATGCACAAGATGATCGGCCACCTACGCGCGCGCGGCACGCAACGCATGCTGGGCACGGTGCTGCGCGAGAACACCGGCATGCTGGAACTTGCACGCTCGCTCGGCTTCCAAGAGACGGCCAGCCCGGGAGACCCGGACGACCACCAGCTGCGCCAGGTGGTGCTGGACCTGCAATTGCCCGCCGGCTGACCACGCCGGGGGCCAACGAGGAACCGCCATGCCCACCACCGCCACCCCTTCGACCCTGCGCCGTCGCCTGCTGACCGGTGGCGCCGGCCTGTTTGCCGCCACCGCCGCACCCGCCTGGCTCAGCCCCGCCTGGCTCAGCCCCGCCCTGGCGCAAGGCCCGTCCCTGCGCCCCACGCCCAGCCAGACCGAAGGCCCCTTCTACCCGGTCGCCCTGCCCGCCGACACCGACTTCGACCTGCTGCGCACGGGCAGCCAGGCCTACGGCAACGGCCAGCCCGCCTGGGTGGTGGGCACCGTCACCGACACGCGCGGCACACCGCTGGCCGGCGGCGTGATTGAAATCTGGCAATGCGACCAGGACGGCCACTACCACCACCCCGGCGACGGTGGCAGGGCCGACCGGGCCTTTCAGGGCTTCGGTCAGGTCGCCCTGGGCAAAGACGGCCGCTACCGCTTCCGCACCCTCAGGCCCGCGCCTTACAGCGGCCGCACCCCGCACATCCACGTGAAAGTCAAGCTCGACAGCCAGACGCTGCTGACGACCCAGTTCTATGTACAGGGCGATCCGGGCAACGAACGCGACTTCCTCTGGCGGCGACTGGGCCCGGACAACCAGGCGGCTTTGACCCGGCCTTTCGTGAACAGCCCCGACGGCCTGAGGGCGGAGTACCCGGTGGTGGTCCAGGCATGACCCCACAAGCCCGGTGCCTGCACGTAAGCCCCTAAGCTCGGGGCATGGATTCCCTCACCCAAATCGCCCTGGGGTCGGCGGTCGCCGTCGGCGTCATGGGCCGCCGCACCGCGGTCTGGAAAGCCGCCCTCTGGGGCGGCATCGCCGGCACCCTGCCCGATCTGGACGCCTTCATCGACCACGGCGACGACCTGCTAAACATGGTGCTGCACCGCGCCGAGAGCCATTCGCTGATCTACCTCACCCTGTTTGCCCCGCTGCTGGGCTGGGTGGTCTCCCGCATCCATCGCGAAGATCACCTGTTGCGTTCCTGGGCCTTGGCCATCTGGCTGGTGCTGATCACCCACCCGCTGCTGGACGCCATGACGATCTACGGCACGCAGTTGCTGCTGCCGTTCACCGACCGCCCCTATGGCGTGGGCAGCCTGTTCATCATCGACCCGGCCTACACCCTGCCGCTGCTGGCCGGCATGATCGCCGCCCTGGCCCTGCGGGGCACGTCGCGCGGTCTGCGCTGGAACGCCTACGGCCTGCTCGCCTCCACCGCCTACCTGGCCTGGAGCGTGCTCGCCCAGGGCATGGTCGAACAGCGGGCGCGCACCTCGCTGGCCCTCCAGGGCGTCCAGGCCCAACGGGTGCTGGTCACACCGGCGCCGCTGCAGACCCTGCTCTGGCGCGTCGTGGCCTTGCCCGACGACCCGGCCGACCCCCAGTACCTTGAGGCCTATGTGTCCGTGTTTGACCAGGGCCGCGCACCGCGCTGGACCGCCCATGCCCGCGGGGCCGATCTGCTGACCCTGCATGCCGGTGCAGAACCGGTCGCCCGCCTCACCCGCTTTGCCCACGGCTTCGTCAAGGCCTCCACCACGGCCGATGGCCAGTTGCGCATCACCGACCTGCGCATGGGTCAGGAACCGCACTACGTGTTCAGCTTCGACATCGGCCCGCTCGGGGCGGTGGGTTCACGCGCCGCGGCGCAGGTCGGTGCGCGCCCGCCGGTGGGTCCGGCGCTGCGCTGGATCGGCGAACGCATGTGGGGCCACGACGTTCCGCAGCCCTGGACCGTCACGCGCTGACCACCCGCACGCCCTTCACGCCATCAGCAGCGTGGTGACGATGATCACCACGCCGATGGCGAGGTTGACGCCGACCCAGGTGCGGATGCTGTTCAGTGCAGCGCCGCCGGCGGGCCAGTCTTGCGCGGCCACGGCCCTGGACGGCGCTTGAACAGCGCGAAGCGGATATGACCGAAGATGGCCATCATCACGATGCCCAGTGCGGCCATCAGGGACCAGTCCAGCGGCATGTTGAAGGCCAGCCCGGCCTGCACCGTCTCTTTGGCCACGCGGCCGATCATCCACAGCCCGGTGGCCAGCACCACCGCAATGGCCACCAGCACGGCGGCAAAGAAGCGCTGCAGCGCGCCGTGCATCAGGGGCACGCGCTGTGGCGGTGGCAGCTGCATCGCGGCCGGGCGCAGGAAGAAGTGGGCGAACACCATGCCGCCGACCCAGACGACGATGGCGAGCACGTGCAGCAGCTTGAGGGTGGCGTAGAGCATGGGTTTGTCCAAAGCGAAGCGTTTCGGCGCCGGGCCGCCCCAGGCCGGAACAGCCCCCTGCGAGGGCGGCGACCCGCGCAGTGGCGGAGTGTGAGGGCATCAGCGTACATCGGAGAGCATACCGGCGCTGTCGCGCCGCTGCAGCCGGTAGGGCGGCAAGCCCTTGAGCATGCGACGGCCATAGCTCTGGCGCAGCAGGCGCGCGTCGTAGCAGACCACCACCGCCTCGTCGGTCTCGGTGCGCAGGGCGCGGCCGGTCCACTGCAGCAGGCGGGCGCCGGTGGCAGGCACCACCAGCTCGCTGAAGGGGTCGCGGCCCTGGGCCTTGAGCCAGTCGGCCCGCGCCTGGCCCACCGGGTCGCTGGGCGAGGCGAAGGGCAGCTTGGTGATGAACACCCACTCGCACAGCTCGCCGGGCAGGTCCAGCCCCTCGCCGAAGGACTGCAGGCCGAACAGGATGGACGCCTCACCGGCGGCCACGCGGTCGGCATGGCGCTGCAGCAGCACCGGGCGCGAGGCCTCGCCCTGCACCTGCACCCGCTCGCACAGCGCGCTGTGCAGGCCGCGCTCCAGCAGGTCCTGCGCGCGCCGCATCAGGGCTCTGGAGGTGAACAGCACCAGCGCGCCGCGCCGCACCTGGCGCAGATCCTGGAGCAGCAGGTCCAGCATCTCGCGGCTGTAAGCCTCCACGTCTTTCGGGTCGTTCTGCGTCTGCACCACCACCAGCCGGCCCTGCTGCGCGTGGTCGAAGGGGCTTTGCACCTCGCGCACCCGCACGTCCTCGTCGAAGGCCAGGCCGCTTTCGTGCAGGAAATGGTCAAAGCCGCCGCAGGTGACCAGCGAGGCCGAGGTGGCCACCGCCGCGCGCACCCGGTTCCACAGCTGGCCGCGCAGCAGGCTGCCGGGGTTGAGCGGGCAGGCGTGGGCGCTGAGCGTGACCAGCCCGTTCTGGATGCCGGCCTCCAGCCATTTGGCCAGCGGCGCCTGGCCCGCGGCCGGCTGCTGCAGCCAGAGATCGGCCGTGGCCGCCATGTGCTGCACGCGCGGCGCGAAGCTGCCGATGCGGCTGTAGAGCTGGGCGCAGCGCGACGCTTCGCCAGGTTCCTCGCGCGCGATGGCTTTGAGCCGGGTGGCCAGGCCCTCGAATTCCTTGAGCAGGGCGGCGGCACGGCTGGCGATCTGTGCCACCGTCTCGGTCCAGTCGGGCGGCAGCACGCCGCCCTCGAAGCGCTCGGTGGCGTTGGGCACGTTGAAGTCGAAGCCCGCGCCGCCGTCGCGCCCGTTGCGCGGGCGCAGGCCGCCCTGTCTGCCGGTCAACGCCAGCCAGTCGGGCGACTCGGACAGGCGGGCCATGGCCACGCGCGCCAGCTCGCCCTGCGCGGCTTTCAGCTCACGCGCCAGCGTGGTCACGTCGGCCCCGGGCGTGTGGGCAACGGCACCGGCCACGTCGCTCACCGCGCGCGGCAGTTTGTCGAGCCAGCCGCCGCGCATCAGGTCCATGCTTTCGGTGAACTGGCCTTGCGCCACCGCGCCCAGGTGGTGCGCCTCGTCAAACACCAGGTAGCAGTCCGACGGGTCGGGCAGCGCGTGCAGGCCCAGGGTGGAGAGCAGCAGGTCGTGGTTGACCACGATCACCTGCGCCTGCGCCAGCCGGTTGCGCGCCTGGTAGTAGCTGCAGCTGTTGTAGGCCGGGCAGTGGCGCGCGGTGCAGGTGTGGCCCTCGGCGGCCACCGGGCCCCACTGCTCGCCGCTGGGAGGCTCGGCCAGGCGGTCGCGGTCGCCGTCCCAGTCGCCCTGATCCAGCATCTGGCTCCATTGCGTGTAGAGCTTGGCCTGTTCGGCCCAGGCGCGCTCCAGCGCGTCGCCCTTGGGCTTGTCGTCCGGCTCGGCGTCGCCGAACAGGTCGGCCGCAGCCACGTCGCCGCCGGCCAGCTGGTCCAGCTTGAGTCGACAGACGTAGCGCCCGCGCCCCTTGGCCAGCGCAAAGGCAAAGGGCTGCGACAGCACAGCGGCGAGAGCCGGCAAGTCCTTGGCGATCAGCTGTTCCTGCAGCGCCACGGTGGCGGTGGAGATGACCACCCGCCGGTTCTGCGCCAGCGCCAGCGGGATGACGGTGGCCGCATACGCCGCCGACTTGCCCACGCCCGTGCCGGCCTGCACCACCGCAATGGCGCGTTCGCCCGGCACCGGGTCGGGCACTGCCTCGCCCTTTGCCGGCTTGGGCGGCCATTGCACGGTGCTGAGGGCGGCGGCGATGTGGGCCGCCATCTCGCGCTGGCCTTCGCGCGCCCGAAAGCCCGCCATGCGGCCGACCACGTGGTCGAACGCGCCCAGGGCCAGGGCCTCGCGCGCCAGCGGTCCGCTGGGGGGTGCGCCGAGGTCGGGCGAAGGCGTGTCTTCTGAGGTGGACATGGGAAGGGAACGGACAAAGCGCGATTGTCCCAGAGCCATCGAACCCGGCGCGGCGGCCAGCCGTGGCAATATCCCGTCCTCGTTCCAACCTCCTGAACCAAGGCAAACACCATGTTGACACTGGGCATGTTCATTGCAGGGCTGCTGGCCCTGATCGCCGGCGCCGAACTGCTGGTGCGCGGTGCCTCCAAGCTGGCGCTCTCCTTCGGCATTTCACCCCTGGTGGTGGGTCTGACCATCGTGGCTTTCGGCACCAGCGCGCCCGAGGTGGCGGTGTCGCTGGGCGCCGTGCTCGATGGCAAGATGGACATTGCCATCGGCAACGTGGTGGGCAGCAACATCTTCAACGTACTGCTCATATTGGGTCTGTCGGCGCTGATCACACCTCTGGTGGTCAACATCCAGCTGATCCGCCAGGAGGTGCCGATCATGGTGGGCGTATCGCTGCTGTTGCTGGTGCTCGTCCTCGACGGCAACCTCAGCGCCGTCGATGGGTCCATGCTGGTTGCCCTGATGGTGGGCTACACCGTCTTCCTGGTGGTCCAGTCGCGCAAGGAAACACAGGCGGCCAATGACGAATACGCGGCCGAAGTCCAGCCCGCCGCCGCCGGCAGCTGGGACAGCCGCCTGCCCGTGCAGCTGCTGCTCATGGCCGTCGGCCTGGCCCTGCTGGTCATGGGTTCGCAGTGGCTGGTCGATGCCGCCGTGGTGTTCGCCAAGTCCCTGGGGGTGAGCGATGTGGTGATCGGTCTGACCATCGTGGCCGCCGGCACCTCCATGCCCGAGGTGGCCACCTCCGTGACGGCCGCGTTCAAGGGCGAACGCGACATCGCCGTCGGCAACGCGGTGGGCAGCAACACCTTCAACATCCTGGGCTGCCTGGGACTGTCGGGCATTGCATCCGGCAGCCTGGGCCTGGTGGTCCCCGAAGCGGTGATGAACTTCGACATCTGGATCATGCTGGCCGTGGCGCTGGCCTGCATCCCGGTCTTCATGACCGGGCGCGAGATCGCACGCTGGGAAGGCGCGGTGTTCCTGCTGTATTACGCAGCCTATGTGACCTACCTGATTCTGGCCGCCCAGTCCCACGCGGCCCTGGGCACCTTCTCGGCGGTCATGATGGGCTTTGTGGTTCCGCTCACGGTGATCACCCTGGTGGTGGTGCTTCTGGGTAAAGGTTCGGCACAACCGTCACAAAAAAGCTGATTCAAAAGTTCACAATCGCTTGCGGCGCCGCACAATGTTGAGCAGCCAGCTCAGAGGAACCCATGGCCACCCGCAAGACCCCCACAGCCCCCGCAACGGCCCGCAAGGCGGCACCCAAGACCCCGCCGCGCCGGCCCGCCGGCGCCCGCCGCCAGCCGATCGACCTGGCGCTGCAGGGCGGCGGCTCGCACGGCGCCTTCACCTGGGGCGTGCTCGACCGTCTGCTGGAAGACGAGACGCTCGAGATCTCGGGCATCAGCGGCACCAGCGCCGGCGCGATGAACGCCGTGGCCCTGGCTGCGGGCCTGATGGAAGGCGGCCGCGAAGGCGCGCGCAACTGCCTGCGTCGCTTCTGGGAGCGGGTGGCCCACACGTCGCCCTTCCACCACCTGGAGACCGGCCCGCTGGGCCAGTGGGCGGGCGCCGACAACCCCTTGCTGCAGCAGTTCACCAGCACCTGGCAGCAGGCGGTGCGCTTCGTCGGCAGCCAGTTCTCGCCCTACCAGCTCAATCCCCTGAACCTCAACCCGCTGCGCGACATCCTGGACCAGACGGTGGACTTCGAGCGGGTGCGCGCCTGCCACCGCACCCAGCTCTTCATCGCCGCCACCCACGTGGCCACCGGCGAGCTGCGCGTGTTCCGGCAGGACGAACTCACCGCCGACATGGTGCTGGCCTCGGCCTGCCTGCCCCTGCTGTTCCAGGCGGTGGAGATCGACGGCGAGGCCTACTGGGACGGTGGTTACGCGGGCAACCCCACCTTGCTGCCCCTGATCGCCGAAACGCCGGCCGACGACCTGCTGCTGGTGCAGATCAACCCGACGCGGCGCGACACCGTGCCGACCCAGGCCGACGAGATCCTGGACCGCGCGGGCGAGGTCACCTTCAACGCCAGCCTGCTCAAGGAGCTGCGCACCATCGGGCTCATCAAGGAGCTGCTGGAGGCCGCGGGCCGACCCGACAGCTGCTACCAGCGCCCGCTGTTCCGCCGCGTGGACGACCTGCGCCTGCACCAGCTGGACGCCGAGGCGCAACTCTCGCAGTTCGGCGCGGCCAGCAAGACGCAGACGAACTGGAGTTTCCTGTCGCAGCTGCACGCCATCGGTCGCGAGGCGGCCGACCGCTGGCTGGCCGCGAACCGCCGGCACGTGGGCCGGCGCTCGACGGTGGACCTGCCGCCCGCCCTCACGCCCTGAGCACCTGAAGATGCCCTGGCCGTGTGCCGCTCAGTGCGGTGACGAGTCCAGGAACTGCCGCACCGGCTCCAAGGGCAGACTGAAGCAGAAGGTGGCCCCCTGGCCCACCACACCCTCGCCGCGGATGCTGCCACCGTGGCGCTGCAACACCTGGGCCACCGTCGCTAGCCCGATGCCGGTGCCCTCGAACTCGTGGTGCGCGTGCAGTCGCTTGAAGGGTTCAAACAGCTGGTCGGCGTAGGCCATGTCAAAGCCCGCCCCGTTGTCGCTGATGCAGAACCCGAGCTGCCCGTCGGGTCCCAGGCCGGTGCCGTACAGGCGGATGCGGGCGTCCGCCTTCTGGCCGGTGTACTTCCAGGCGTTGCCCAGCAGGTTCTGCAGCACCACCCGCATGAGGGTCGGGTCGGCCTGCACCCACAGGCCCGGTTCGATCTCCCACACCACCTTGCGCTGGGGTTCTGCGCGCTCGAGCTCGGCCGCCACCTGCTGCGCCACCTCGCTCAGCGACACCCATTCGGGATGGATTTCGGCCCGGCTGTGCTGCGCCATGGACAGCAGATCGGTGATCAGCCGTCCCATGCGGCGGGAACTGTCTTGGATGCGGCGCAGGTAGTCGCGCCCCTCGGCGCTCAGGCGCTCGGCCTCGGTGTCCTTGAGCAGGGTGGCAAAGCCGTGGATGCTGCGCAGCGGCGTGCGCAGGTCGTGCGAGACGCTGTAGGTGAACGATGCCAGCTGGTGGTTGAGCGAGCGCAGTTCGCGGGTGCGCAGCTTCACACGCTCTTCCAGCCCGGCGTTGAGCTGTTCCAGCGCCTGCTGCGCCTGGCGCAGCTCGGTCACGTCCTGGACCGTGCCCCGGAAGCCCGACCCGCCTTCCGGCGGAACCCCCTGGAGGATCAGCCGCACGTGGCGCTCGGTCCCGTCGGGCCGGGTGATGCAGTGCACATCGTCCAGGTCGGTGCGCCGGGCGAGCACCTCGTCGAACAGCCTGCGCAGCCGGTCCTGGTCGTGCGGTTGCACCTGCACCCAGTAGTGCTCGAAACTGGGCTGGAAACTGGCCGGGTCCTGTCCGAAGATGCGGTACACCTCGTCGGACCAGAACATCTCGCCCCGGCCCGGGTCGTAGCGCCAGTGGCCCAGGTGCGCGATGCGCTGGGCTTCCTGCAGCCGCTCGCGGCTCTGCTGGGTTTGGGCCTGTTCGCGCTCCAGCCGCCACAGCAGGCGCACGATGAGCGCACCCACGGCCGCCAGCATCAGCGACAGCAGCACCGTCAGCAGCAAGGCCCGGTTGCGCGCACCGTCCAGCGGCTGCAGCACGCCCGCCTCCGACAGGCCCACCACCAGCACCACGTTGCCGGGGTTCAGGCGCAGCCAGCCAAAAAGCCTGGGCGCAGCGTCGACCACGCCCGCCTTGCGGAACGTGCCGCGCATGGCCTGCGGGTCCTGCATGAAAGGCCGGTCCCCGGGTACCGAGAAGGCCATCGCGCCGGGGTTGTCCAGGCTGCGCGCCAGAAAGCGCCCCCCGGGATGCACCAAGGCCACCAGGTCTTCGCTGCCCAGCGCCAGCCTCCCCAGCTGACCGGCCAGGAAATCGGTCGACACCAGCAGGTGCACCGTGCCCTGAAAGCGTCCTTCGCTCAACAACGGTCGCCCGACGACGAACAACCACTGGTCCTTCAGCCGCGCCCGCACCGGCACCCCGATCACCAGCTGGTCGCCCCCGTCGCGCAGCTGCTGGAAGTGCGGCCGGTCCGCCATGGAAGTGCCGGTGGGCACACCCAGGCTGTTGAACACCACGGTCCCGCTGGCGTCCAGCACGGTCGCGTACGACACCAAGCCCGGCGGCAGGGTCACCAGCGCCTGGTCCACCGCCCGGGCGAACGCGGCGGGCTCGCTGGGCCACTGGGCGCGCAGCGCCAGCAAAGCCTGGTCCAGCAGACGCAGATGAGCCTGGATCTGCCCGCCCATGGCATCGGCCAGCTGCAGGGAACGGACCTCTGACTTGTCCAGCATCTGGGTGCGCAGCTGCCGCTGCAGCTGCAGGCTCAGGCCCCACACCACGGCGATCGCCAGGACGGTGAACAGCACCACCCACAGCACGAGGGAACGCCAGCGAAGTTTCATGGACGGACGGACTCCAGAGCTTCAACGGATCGCGACGCCTGCCCGACACCGCGTCCGGCATGAGTTGCATGGGTTCTTGTAACAGAATCGCGTCCGTGCGGCGCCCGTGCAAGCCCCGGTTCTGGGATTTTTTTCCGTCCGCAGCCTGTCAGAGCTGGCGGCGGCTGATCGGGCCCGGCTCACCACACGGTCTGGTCGGACAGCACCGGCGCTTCGGGCAGGCTGAAGACGAAGGCCGCCCCCTGCCCCACCGCGCCTTCACCCTTGACCTGGCCACCATGGCGCCGCACCACGCGGCTGACGGTCGCCAGGCCCACACCGGAACCCTCGAACTCGTGGTGGGCGTGCAGCCGCTTGAAGGGCTGGAACAGCTGCGCCGCGTGGGCCATGTCGAAACCCGCCCCGTTGTCGCGCACGCAGAAGGTCGTCAGGCCATCGGCGTACCCGGTCTGCGAGAACGTGATCCGTGCAGCCGGGGTCCGGCCGGTGTACTTCCAGGCGTTGCCCAGCAGGTTCTGCAGCACCACGCGCATCAGGCCGGGATCGGCCATGGCCCGCAAGCCGTCCTCGATCTGCCATTGCACGACACGCTGCGGCTCCATGCGCTGCAGATCGGCCATGACCGATCGCGCCAGGGCGCTCAGGTCCACGGGCTGCAGCTGCATGGGTGCGCGGCCCAGGTGCGCCAGCGACAGCAGATCCGTGATCAACTGCCCCATGCGGCGCGAGCCGTCCTGGATGCGCTGCAGGTGCCGGCGGCCTTCCTGCGACAGGACCTTGGCCTCGTCTTCCTCCAGCACGCAGGCAAAACCATGGATGCTGCGCAGCGGCGTGCGCAGATCGTGCGACACGCTGTAGGCAAAAGCCTCCAGCTCGCGGTTGGCCTGGGCCAGTTCCGCAGTGCGTGTGGCCACACGCGACTCCAGTTCGTCGTTGAGCCGCTCCAGGGCCTGCTGGGCCAGACGCAGTTCAGTGATGTCCAGCACCGTGCCGATGCTGCGCAAGGCACGTTCGCCATCGTATTCGGTGCGCCCCTGTTCGCGCACGTATTTCACGCGGCCACCGGGCAGCAGCAGCCGGTGCACCACGTTGTACGTCTGCCGGTCCCTGACCGATGCGTCGAAGGCCTGGTGCACCATCGGGCGGTCTTGCGGATGCACCCGCTCCAGAAACCGCTCGAAAGAAGGACGGACCGCCTTCGGGTCCACCTCGAAGATCCGGAACACCTCTTCGGACCACAGCAGCTCGCCCGACACCAGGTCAAACTCCCAGCTGCCCAGGTGCGCCAGCTGCTGCGCCTCTTTCAGCCGCGCCTCGCTGCGTGCCCGTGCCTGCTGGCTGCGCGCGGCCTGCTGCTGGTCGCGCACGATCACGCCCCCATAAGCCAGCAGCAACATCGACAGCAAGCCCGTGACCAGCAGGTTGCGCTGCAAGGCCGGTGCCAGCGGCGACAGCACCGAGGCGTCGGCCAGACCGATGGACACCACCAGCCCCGAATCCGCCAGACGGTGCCAGCCGTAGGTACGCAACGCATGGTCCTGCGCACTGGTCACACGGAAAACACCACGCATGAGCGACGGATCGGACCGGTACGGCCGGTCCGCGGGCGCCTGTTGTCCCATCGCTTCGGCGTTGTCCCGGCTGCGCGCCAGGTAGTGGCCTTGCGGGTGGATCAGCGACACCACGTCCTGCCCCGAAAGTTCCAGCGCCCCGAGGCGGCTGGCCAGCTGCTCGGTCTGCACCAGCAGATACACCGTCCCGTCGAACCGGCCCTGGCGCAACAGCGGTCGCCCGATCAGAAACACCCACTGGCCGGTCAGGCGCGAGCGCACCGGCAGCGACACCTCCATCCGGTCACCCCCCTGGCGCAAGGCCTGGAAGTGCGGACGGTCGCCCACGTACAGCCCGACATCCCGCCCCAGGCTGTTGAACACCAGGTAGCCCCGAGCGTTGGCCACCGACACGTGCGAGACATAACCCGGCGGCAAGCTGGTCAGGGCGTCCTGCACCTGCGCGGCAAACGCCGGTGTGGGCGATCCTGTCCATTGCTCGCGCAGGTACTTGAGCATGGCGTCCGTCGTGTTCAGCTGCGCCTGCACCTGCCCGGCCATGGCATCGGCCAGCTGCAGGCTGCGCTGCTCGGCCTGCTGCAGCACCTGCTGGCGCAGCAAGGCCTGCGAGTGCAGGGCCTGCCACCACAACACCCCCGTGACCACGAGGGTGAACACCACCACCAGCAGAAAGACCGGACGCGTGCGCACCTTCATGCGCTCACCGCCCCACGCAGGCCCATGCCAAACGCCGCCGCCCTGCCCGCGCAACGCCGCCTTTTCACCAAACCACCGCCCCACACCGACACCATGGGCATGCTCCTGTCGTTTCAGTCACCGACGATTGGACACGGCGCGCGAGCAGCGCAAGACCGCGAAAACCGCTGCGTAAACGGTGCAATTGTGCCGGTGCCCACCGTCGCCTCCGAGGCTGCCGATGGCACGGAACCCGGCGCACGGATCGGCTTCACCGGCGTCTCATCGGGCCATTGCCTACAATCCGGGCATCATGCGTCGTTGCCTGCTGGCGGTTTTCGTGCTGCACCTGCTCTGGAACATGGCGGGCGTGGTCATCGTGGCCCGGCCGCACGAGCGCCCGGGCGATGCCCTCCATGCACCGCTGGGGGGTTCATCGGCCCATGCCCCCGTCGGCGACACCCAAGGCCTGGCCGACCGGACGCACGGCCTGCTGGACGACGTGCCCGACTTGCCGGACTCGATGCTGCGAATAGCTGCTGTGCGGGCCAGTTCCCCGTTGGCAGGTTCTCACGCCGGATGGAGCGGAACCGCACGCGCCGATCCGTTGCCGGATGCGCTGTTTCGCCCCCCGCAACGGACCTGACCCCTGCGCCAGACCCCGTGCCCCCCGGCCCTCGTTCCCACTGGCGGTCGCGCGCCGCCGGTTTGGCGACGGCACCCTGGTGCCGTCCATCTGTCCACCTATGACCCCACCCCATGGAAATTGCCCTACTGTTCGCGCTGATCTTGCTCAATGGCCTGTTCGCCATGTCCGAGATCGCGCTGGTCACCGCCCGCAAGGCCCGTCTGCAAAAACTCATCGACGAAGGTGACCGCTCGGCGGTGGCGGCCGTCAAGCTGGGCGAAGACCCCACGCGCTTTCTGTCCACGATCCAGATCGGCATCACCTCGATCGGCGTGCTCAACGGTATCGTGGGCGAGGCGGCTCTGGCGCAGCCCCTGGCCGCCTGGCTGTCTGCCGCCGGCCTGCCCGAACAGTACAGCCAGTTCGCAGCGACCGCCCTGGTGGTGGTGTTGATCACCTACTTCTCCATCGTGGTCGGCGAACTGGTGCCCAAGCGCATCGGGCAGTCCAACCCCGAACTGCTGGCGCGGTTCGCGGCCCGGCCCATCAATGCCCTGGCCATAGCGACCAAGCCCTTCGTGGCCCTGCTCTCGCTGTCCACCCAGGGCCTGCTGCGGCTGCTCGGCATCCGGCAGGGCAACGCCAATGCGGTGACCGAAGAAGAGATCCATGCCATGCTGGAAGAAGGCACCACCGCGGGGGTGATCGAATCGCACGAACACACCATGGTGCGCAACGTGTTCCGGCTGGACGACCGGCAGATCGGGTCGCTGATGGTGCCGCGCAGCGATGTGGTGGTGCTGGACCTGGAGCAGAGCTTCGAAGTCAACATGGCCCGGGTGGAAGCCTCGGACCATGCACGCTTTCCCGTGGTGCGCGGGGATCTCAACAACGTGGCGGGCGTCGTGAACGCCCGCAAGTGGCTGTCGCTGGCCATGCGCGGCGGCGACCGCGAGCTCGCCCAACAGCCTCTGCAGGACGCGCTGTATGTGCCCGAGACCATCACCGGCATGGAACTGCTGGGCAACTTCCGCCAGTCGGGCGGGCAGATGGCGTTCGTGATCGACGAGTACGGCGAAGTGCAGGGCATCGTGACGCTGCAGGACCTGATCGAGGCGATCACCGGCGAATTCCGCCCGCGCGATCCCGCCACGTCGTGGGCGGTGCAGCGCGAAGACGGCAGCTGGCTGCTCGACGGCCACATCCCGGTGCCCGAACTCAAGGACCGGCTCGGCCTGGATGCGGTGCCCGACGAAGAGCGGGGCCGTTACCACACGCTCAGCGGGCTGATGATGCTGCTGACCGGCCGCTTGCCGCGGGAGGGCGACCGGGTGGATTGGGAAAGCTGGCGTTTCGAGATCGTCGACATGGACGGACGCACCATCGACAAGGTGCTGGCCACCCGGCTCGACCCGGATGCCCCCGAGAGCACCGACGAGGTGGCCGCGCCGTGATGCTGCGGCGCAGCCAACGGCCTTCGCGCTGAGCCCAGGTGACCGGCACCCTGAAAACCTTCGTCGCGCAGCGCTGGCGGGGCAACGTGGGCTGGCCCACGCTGTTCTGGCGCGACCTGCTGCTGGCGGGCACCAGCATGAATGTGCTGATGACGGGCACGGCCCTGGCGCTGCTGTCCAAGGGCGTGGCGCTGCCCTGGGTGCTGCTGGTGCACCTGCTGCCGCTGCCCTACAACCTGTTCATCGTCTCCGCCCTCTGGCGCTTGCTGCGGCGACCGGCGCTGGCCGTGGGCGCGAGCGTGGGCTGGCTGCTGCTGTTTGTGCTGATCTGAAAAGCCCAGAGGCCATCGGTGAGGCCCGCCCGGCGCCGAACGGTCAGGCCGGCCGCAGCGGGGCGGGTTGGTGCTGCCGGTGCCCGTGGGCGCCCGGCACATGGGCGCTGGCGGCAGGACCCTGCAAGCTGGACGCCGACGCGGCCAGGCTGTCGAGGATGCCGCAGTGCGCCATGTCCCGGTCGTCGTCGCACCGCGTGCGCAAGGCCTTGAGTCGCGCCTGGAGTTGCGTCAGCGCCCGGATGCGGGCCCTCACGTGGTCGAGGTGCTGGTCGATCTGGGCCGCCACCTCCTGGCAGCCGGTTTGCGGCGCATCCATGGCGCGCAGCAGCGCACCGACTTCTTCGAGGCTCATGTCCAGCGAACGGCAGTGGCGCACAAACCGCCGGCGCTCCACATGTTCGGGCCCGCACATCCGGCAATTGCCCTCGCTGCGCGCGGGCTCGGGCAACAGGCCTTCGCGTTCGTGGTAGCGGATGGTGTCGACCTGGGTGTGCGTGGCCCGCGCAAGCTCACCGATCTTCATGGCAGCCGTCCTCGTTCAGGGGTCCGCGGCAGAGGCGGACACCAAGCGGCATGGTAGCCGCTTGACACTGGAGCCGCTCCAGGGTTTTCAATGGAGCCACTGAAGGAGAAAGCATGGCCTGCACCTGTGAACACGAAGCGCCGTCCGCGGCACACCAGTCACCCCGCTACCGCCGCATCCTGTGGGTGGCGCTCTTGCTCAACGCGGCCATGTTCGTGGTGGAACTGGTCGGCAGCCACCAGGCGGGTTCGCTGGCGCTGATGGCGGACGCCATCGATTTCGCGGGCGACGCGGTGAACTACGGCGTGTCGCTAGCGGTGCTGGGCGCGGCGCTGGCCTGGCGCGCCCGGGCGGCCTGGGTCAAAGCCTGGACCATGATGGGTTTCGGCGCCTTCGTGCTGGGGCGGGCCATCTGGTCGGTCTGGTTCGGCCAAGTGCCCGACCCCCTGACCATGGGGCTGGTGGGCGCCCTGGCGCTGGCCGTGAACCTGGGCGTGGCAGCGCTGCTGTTCGCGTACCGCGAAGGCGACGCCAACATGCGCAGTGTCTGGCTGTGTTCGCGCAACGACGCCATCGGCAACCTGGCGGTGATGGGCGCCGCCCTGGGCGTGGCCGGCAGCGGCACCGCCTGGCCCGACCTGGGTGTCGCCGCCCTGATGGCGGTGCTGGCGCTGCAAGGCGGGCTGGCGGTGCGGCGGCAGGCGCGGACAGAACTGCAGCACGCCGCAGCGACAGCGACGGCTACCATCGGTGCATGCACTTCTTCGACGCCGACGCCACCCGATCCGCCCTGCCCTTCGAGGCCCTGATCCCCGCGCTGCGCGCGCGCTTCTCGGTCGGCTGCGAGGTGCCGCCGCGCCATGTGCACGAAATCGTCAATCCGCTGGGCGAAACGGGACAGGACGCCAGCGGCCGCCGCCTGACCAGCCTGCTCATGCCGGCCTGGATCCCCGGCCAGTACTACGGGGTCAAGATCGTCAACATCGCACCGGGCAACGCACGACGCGGCCTGCCGGGGCTGCACAGCAGCTACCTGCTGTTCGACGCGCGCACCGGCGTACCGGTGGCCCAGATCGACGGTGACCAGATCACCGCCCGCCGCACGGCGGCCGCTTCGGCGCTGGCGGCTTCGTACCTGGCGCGCAGCGACGCCCGGCACCTGCTCGTGGTGGGCGCGGGCCGGGTGGGCCAGTTGCTGCCGGCGGCCTACCGCGCGGTGCGTGACATCGATCGCGTCACGGTCTGGGCGCGCAACCCGGCCCAGGCACAGGCGCTCGCCGCCCAGGTGCGCGCCAGCGGGGTGGCGGCCTTCGCCAGCACCGACCTGCAGAACGCCTGCACCGAGGCCGACATCGTCAGCTGCGCCACGCTGGCCACCGAACCGCTGGTGCGTGGCGACTGGCTGGCACCGGGCTCCCACCTGGACCTGATCGGCAGTTTCACCCCCGCCATGCGCGAGGCCGACGACGCCTGCTTCCAGCAGGCGCGCGTGTTCGTGGACACCGACGAGGCGCTGCAAAAGAGCGGCGACCTGCTGGTGCCCATGCAGCACGGCGTGTTCAGCGCCAACGAAGTGCGGGGCACGCTCACCACGCTGTGCAAGGGCGTGGCCACCGGGCGCAGGAACGCGGACGAGCGCACGGTGTTCAAGTCGGTGGGCAACGCCCTGGAAGACCTCGCGGCGGCGGTTCTGGTCGCCGAATCCGGGGGCGCGGTGGCGCATTCAAAGGGCGCCTGAGGGAAAGCACCGGAACACCCCGGGGCCGGTCCAAAGTCGCAAAGCGCCCGGCCGCTTCGGCACGGGCACCCTGCTCCTGCCTGCGGCTGCGCAGGCGCAGGTAGGCGAAACCGCTCAGGCCTTCTTGGCGTAGGCGCTGCACCAGCCGCCGCCGGCCACCGACTTGCCCGGGAAAATGCCGCAGGGACCAGACGCCGCATCGGCCTTTCCGGTGTAGAGCGCGCAGTTGCTGCACTTCTGGGTGGCCGCGTGCTTGGGAAACTTCTTGGCGTCGACCTTGTTCGTGTCGGCGACATAGCCCAGCGCCATCGGCTGGGGGTCTTTCTCGTTGACCATGGGCGGCGTCTGGGCCTGCGCCACCGTGGCGGACAGCAGGGCCGAACCGGCGGCCACCTGCATCATGAACACGCGGCGGTTGGAGTTCTTCATGGGGGACCTCTTGGGGTTGTATGCAGTATCGCTTCTGCAGCGTATGAAACCCGGCTTAACACCAGCTTAAGCGAAGCCGGATCGGCTGGGTATCGCTCGAATACCACACGCAATCCATTCGCGAACAGGCCGCCTCCGGAGCAAGCGGGCCGCTACAGCCCCACCTACGGCTTCCGGTGGATGGGTCGGTACCGCTCTTCGGGGTCGACGGCAGGACGTTGCGATGCGCATACCGACGCTCTCGGCGCCGTCCCGATGCACGCGTGGCTCAAAAGTGGCAAATGCCGCAGTGACCCAGGCTCGTTGGCCACGGGTCGACCGGCGGTCGGTACCCGAGAGGGCTTGCATCACCGGGAGCTGTCCGACGATCCAACCAGCGTTGTGGTCGGTCACCCCAGAAACCATGGTGGCTTCGGAGAGTAGAAAAATCGATCAACATGTTGACGCAGCAAGCCGCATCACGCTCTACCCATAGTGACCTTGCCCCTGAAAAGTGGAGTTCTTAGTCCTTGTTGAAAATACCGACAA
>CAYRWN010000034.1:0-36788 GCA_964428045.1 uncultured Hydrogenophaga sp.
GCAGCACGAACAGGGCCGAATCGGCCTTGAGCTGGCCGCGCAGCTGGAGCCGGGCTCCGGCCAGCTGCGCCGCGACCTGGCCCGAGAGCGTCAGGCGCCGATCGGCGCGGTTGGTCACGCGCAGGGTGCTGGCGCGCATCTGCAGGTCGATCTGGGGCTGACGCCGTCCATCCACCAGCGGCCACTGGGCCTGGCCCGTGGCGCTGAGCGAACCGCCCAGCGGGCCTTGCAGGTCGAAGCGGTCGACGGTGAGCCGTTCGCCGTCGAGCGTGGCGCGCAACACGCCTTGCGAGAACTCGAACCCGTCGACCACCGAGCGCAGGGCCAGCTGGTCGGCCGCCAGGGTGCCGCGCCAGACCGGCTGCGCGCGGGTGCCGCCGAGCTGGGCCTGGGCCTGCAGGGTGCCGCGCATGCGCCAGCCCGGGGGCGCCAGGGCGGACCACGCACCGACCTGGGGCAGGCGGGCGTTGACGGTACCGGTCAGGGGCGCACCGGCGGGCCACCAGCGATCGATCGGCGCGCCGTGTTCCGCAGGACCTGGGGCGAGCTGGGTGACCAGGTCGGCACTGGCCTGGCCAAGGCGTTCGCTGTCCCAGCGCAACCGGGCCTGGAGGTCGCGGCCCTGGGCATTGAGGCTCAGGCTGGCGCTGCGGATGCCCGCGGGCAGCCGCTGGCCACCGGTACCGGTGGCGGCACCGGTTTCGGGTTCTGTCAGCAGCACCAGGTCGCCACTGCGGTGCTGCAGCTGGGCCGCCAGCCGCAGCGGTTCGCTGCCTTGCAGGGGCAGCGCCAGGTCCCAGTCGCCGTCAAAGACCAGGTCGCCGTTCAGGCCGGCCTGGGTGACGGGGCCGTTTGACTGGCCCTGGGCACGCGCCAGCTGGTCCACCCAAGCCAATGGCAGACCGCTGAGATGTCCCCGGGTCTGCAGCACACCGGCCTGCCAGGCCAGCTGGTCCCAGGCCAGGGTCACCGGGGCCAGGGCGGTGCCGGCTGGGCCGCCGCGCACCGCAGGCTGGAGCTGCCACTGGGTCGGACCGGTCTGCAAGGCCAGGCCCTGGGGGGACTGGTGCCAGCTGAGGCCGGGGGGTTGCAGGCTGCGCAACGTCCAGTCCACCACGCGACCGGCTTGCCGCGCGTCGCTGGCGCGCAATAGGAGTGCATCCAGCGCCAGCCGACCGGGCTCGCCCGCAGGGCCGGGCAGTGGCCACAGGCCCTGGGCGCGCCCCTGGGTCTGCAGGGCCGCGCTCCAGGGGCCCCGGGACGCCTCGCCGCGCAGCTGCACCGACAGATCGTTCAGGCCGCCGCTGGCCAGCAGTTGGGCGTCGCGCAAGGTCCAGCCGCCGTCGACCGCCGCGGAATCGCCGATGCCCACCAGTTGTGGCACTTCGAGCGTGGCCTGCAGTTGCAGGGGCTGCACCGGGCGTGTTTCGCCGCGCGGTGCCGGGTAACCCAACGCGGACAGGCCACCCTTCCACCGGGCTTGCAGGCGGGCCTGGCCGTCCAGTTGCAGGTCGCGCAGGTCGGGCCGCTGCGCCAGCCAGTTGCGCAGCGGCGGGCCCGCGACGGGCAGGGCCTGCAGGTTGCGCACCCAGCGCAACAGCGAGCCGGCGGCTTCCACCCGCAGCACCAGGTCACCTTCGCCATCGGCAGGGTCCAGGCTGCCGACCCAGCGCCCTTGTGCGCCGGGCACCTGGAAGGTGGTACTGCCGCTGAAAGTGGTCGCGCGCACGTTCAGCACGCCGTTCGCGGCCAGACGGCCCTGGGCGGCGTCGAGCAGCGCCTCGTCCACCTGCAGCATGCCGAGGGGGGCTTGCCACTGCCCCCGCAGGCGCAGCTCCCGCAGGTCCTCGGTCGGCGCAATGCGGGCTGGCAGCAGCCGTGCATCGAGCTCGATGGTGTCGGCTTCGCTGGGGTGCTGGCGGGCGCTGGCGTTCAGGTTCAAGGCGGTCGCGGCCAGCGTGCTCCAGACCTGAGCAGGGTTGAGGTCGCGGGCCTGCAACTGCCCCTGCCACTGCGCCGGGCTGCCCCCGGCGGCGGGCTGGAAACTTCCGCTCGCTTGGGCCTGGGCACGGCCCACCGTGGCCTGCAACTGTGGCACATGCCATTGCGAGCCCCGTTTCTCCACGACACCCTGCAGCTGGTCCAGCGGCAGGCGCTGTCGGTCCCAGGGGCCGCTGGCACCGTTGCGCAGGTCCACCTGCGCGCGCCAGGCACCGGCTTCGGTGATGGCCTGCACCGTGCCCGACATCGAGGTCAATGGCGCCTGTGGCCATAGGGCGGCCAGATCCAGCCGGTGGGCGCGCGCATCCACCGTGTGCAGGGGTTGGGGGCTCCAGGGCTGCACGCGGGCGCTGGCGATCAAGGTCGGGGTGGTGGCGCCGGACGGGGTCGTTGCGGTGCCCGGACGCACCTGGGCGTTCAGGTCCAGCGTGGCGGTCTGCCCGGCCAGCAGGCCGCTGGCGGTGGCGCTGGCCTGAAGGGTCAGACTGTTGCCGCCGGGTACGCTGGTCAGCACCTGGCCCAGCGCCGTGGCGTGCAGCGGCAGGGGGGCTTGCGCGCCCAGCACGGCCTGCAGCTGGTAGCGGCCCTGGGCCCAGGTGAGCGTGTCGATGCGCAGGTGGTGGGCGTCCTGCACGCCCTGATGCCCACCACCCCAGGCTTGGTGGTCCGCCGCATGTGCAGGGCCGAAGCGGTAGTGTCCGCGCGCGCCGCTCAGGCTGAATGCCTGCCGCCCTTCGAAGCGCAGCTGATTCACCGACCACGGCAGTTCCACCGGCAAAGGAAGTTCCAGCTGGGCCGGCGGTTGGGCCGGTTGGGGTTCGCGCTGGTCGGTCACGACGACCTGGTCCAGGTGCAAGGACCGAATGGCCAATCCCCGGCCCAGCAAGGCATCGATCAGCTGGTCGGTGGACCATTGCACGCGAAGGCCCTGCAGCTGCACGTCCAGCCCCTGACGGCGCCAGCGCAGCTGCCCCACCTGACCGCCGTAGCGCAGACTGCCTTGCGCGCCGCTGGCCTGCAACTGGCCGCGCGGGCCGCTGGCGTCGGACATCCAGGTCTGGGTCCAGCCCAGGGCCCTGGCGAGCGACCCATCGCTGCCCGCCCAGATCCAGCCGGCCACGCCACCGGCCAGCAGCAGGGCCAGCGCGGCACCGGGCAGCCAGTGCCCCAGCCAGCCCATGCCGAGTACGGCGTGCCGCGCTGCCCGAACCCAGGCCCGCTGCGCCGGGGGGGGCGCCGTGTCTTCAGTGGAGCTGTCCGGCGCGGTCATCAGAACGTGAAACCGACGTTGAAGTGCAGCCGCCACTCGCGCGTTTTCACGCCATAGGCCAGGTCCATGCGCAATGGGCCCACCGGGCTGTTGTACCGGAAACCGGAGCCCACGCCCCAGCGGGGCTTGAGTTCGGCGATTCGCTCGGACACCGAGCCGCCGTCGATGAACAGCGTCGCTTCCCAGGGGGTGCGCTGTCCGTTGCGCAAGATCGGGATCTGCCATTCCGCGCTGCCAACCGCCATGTAGCGGCCCGGCGAGACGCCGCCATCGGCTTGCGGCATACCGATGGCCCGCAAGGCATAACCCCGGACACTGGTATCGCCCCCGGTGAGGAAGAGCTGGGTTTCGGGTACCGGTGTGTCGCCCCGTGCCCAGACGGCGCCGGCCTCCACCCGCAGGGCCAGCCGGCCCCAGCGGCTGCCGGTGGTTTCGCTGCCGCGAGCCGATTCCGGAGCAGCTTCGGCGGGCGTGGGAGCAGCGCCCACCGGCCAGTAACCCAGCCAGCGACCCACCGCGCGGACGAAAGGCCGGCGTTCACCCACCAGCGTGTAGCCGGCGCCCGCCTCCAGCCCCAGGCCGTGGCCGCGCTGTGGAAACGGCAGGTTGTCAAAGCGGCGGCGTGTCCAGGCGTAGTTGGCGGTGAGCGAGGCTTCGGCTGCGTTGGTGCCCAGGGAGCTGTCCACCGCGTTGACCGAACGCGCCCGGTCGAGCTGCAGGAAGAAACTGCGGTCCAGCGCTTCGCTGCGCTGGGCCTGGCCCAGGCGCAACCGCTGGCTGGTGGTGGTGTCGAAACCGTCGATCTGGCGAGCCATCTGGGCGCTGGTGATCCACTGCCAGCCCTTGGCGTCCACCGGTGCACTCCAGTCGCTGGACAACTGCTGGTCGCTGCGTTCGAGCTGCAACTTGCTCAGCGCCCGCCAGCCGATGCCGGGCACCCGGTGGTGGGTGTGTTCCACCGACAGGCGCGCGCCGCTGTCGGTGCTGCCACCAACGCCCAGCACCAGCTTCTGCCGATGGGCTTCGCGCACTTGCACCACCACCGGCGCCGTGGCCGGGTCCGCGCCCGGGTCGACCGACACGTAGACAGATTCGAAGTAGCCGGTGTCGGCGATGCGCTGCCGCGCGTCCTGCAAGCGATCCAGGTCGTAGTCGCTGCCCGGGGTGATACCGCTCAGCCGAACCAGGCGTTCGACCACGGCCGCGTCGAAGCGTTGTGCGCCTTCGACCCGCACCGTGCCCAGGCGCAGCGGTGCGCCCGAGTCGAGTTCAACCGCCAGGCGCACGCTGTGATCGCTCGTGTCCACGTCGGCCAGGCTGTTATGCAGACGCCCGGCCGGGTAGCGCCGGGCGGTGAGTGCACGCAGGGCGCTGGTCTTGGCGCGGTTCCAGTCGGCCTGGGTGAACACCTGGCCCGCGCGCACCGAGAACGCCTGACGCACCGCTTCGCGTTGTCCAGCCGCCTGCGGGTTGTCGGCGATATCGCCGCGGAAGTACACATCTG
This sequence comes from uncultured Hydrogenophaga sp., assembly GCA_964428045.1. Taxonomy (GTDB): domain Bacteria; phylum Pseudomonadota; class Gammaproteobacteria; order Burkholderiales; family Burkholderiaceae_C; genus Hydrogenophaga. The sequence continues at coordinate 4,776 of CAYRWN010000034.1, forward strand.
CACTGGCAATGCGCGTCTGCGGACCGGCTTCGACCGCAATGCGTACGGTGCCCAGCGCCGTGTTGCCCGCGCGAAGCGGGCCTTCCACGCGTACCTGGGGGGCAAAGTACCCCAGCGTGCCCAGCAGATCCAGCAGGTTGTCCTGCGAGCGGGCAAGCAGGCGGGTGAGTTCGCTGGCGTCCAGGTCGGGCAGCTGGCGAAAACGCATGAGCTCCAGGTGGCGCAGCAGGAAGGCCCGGATCTCCGGGGTGGCCTGCACCTCCACGTCAAAACGGGGTTCGGTGGCCACCGCATCGGCCAGTGCCGGGGTGTCTGCCGGCACTTCGTGGCCCGCGTTGGCGGTGCTTGCGGCTGTCAGCGTCAGGTCTCCGATGTCGGGCGCCTGGGCCAGTGTCCACAGGGGCCACAGCGACAGGGTCAGCAAGGTCCACCGTGCTCGGCGGTCACGGCATGAGGAGACAGGGGTCATGCGGAGGCTATTTCGACAGGAGCCGCATCGCTTCTTCCAGGCCTTTGAGGGTCAGCGGGTACATGCGCTGGCCCATGAGCTGCTGGATGATGCTGATGCTCTGCCGATACTGCCACACGCCCTGGGGTTCCGGGTTGATCCAGGCGAACTTCGGGAAGGCGTGTGTGAGTCTTTGCAGCCACTCCGCGCCCGCTTCCTCGTTGTTGTATTCCACGCTGCCGCCGGGCTGCAGGATTTCGTAAGGGCTCATGGTGGCATCGCCCACGAAGATCAGCTTGTAGTCCTTGTTGTACTTGCGGATGATGTCCAGCGTCGGGAATTTCTCGGCGTAGCGGCGCCGGTTGTTCTTCCACATGAAGTCGTAGACGCAGTTGTGGAAGTAATAGAACTCCAGGTGCTTGAACTCGCTCTTGACGGCGCTGAACAGTTCCTCGACGCGCTGGATGTGCTCGTCCATGGTGCCGCCCACGTCCATCAGCAGCAACACCTTCACGTTGTTGTGCCGTTCCGGAATCATCCTGATGTCCAGCCAGCCGGCGTTGGCGGCGGTGGCCCGGATGGTGTCGGGCATGTCCAGTTCCAGGTCGTGGCCCTCGCGCGCGAACTTGCGCAGGCGCCGCAGGGCGACCTTGATGTTGCGCGTGCCCAGTTCCTGGGTGTCGTCGTAGTCGCGGTAGGCGCGTTGCTCCCACACCTTCACCGCCGACTTGTTCCCGCCCTTGCCGCCGATGCGGATGCCCTGCGGGTTCTTGCCGCCGTGGCCGAACGGCGAGGTGCCGCCGGTGCCGATCCACTTGCTGCCGCCTTCGTGGCGTTCCTTCTGCTCTTCCAGTCGTTTCTTGAGCGTCTCCATCAGCTCGTCCCAGTCCATCTTCGGCGCGTTGGCGATCTGCTCGTCGGACAGCAGCCGTTCCATCTCCTGGCGCAGCCAGTCGGCCGGGATGGGCTTGGTGAAGTCCGCGATCATTTCCACGCCCTTGAAGTAGGCGGCGAAGGCGCGGTCGAACTTGTCGTAGTGCTTCTCGTCCTTGACCAGCGCGGTGCGGGCCAGGAAGTAGAAGTCGTCCATGGTGCAGGCATCGGGGTTGGCCGGCCCGACCACGTCGGCTTTCAGTGCTTCGAGCAGCGTCAGGTATTCCTTGACCGAGACCGGCAGCTTGGCCGCGCGCAGGGTGTAGAAGAAGTCGATCAGCATGGTGACCTCATGGCTTGGAGCAAGGGCGGGTAACCATCGAGATCGGATCGCGTGATGGTCGGCCGCTTTCCCACGACCAGAAGTGCATTGGCATTCTTCATTTCACCCCCAGTCTTCGACGCGCAAGCCCGGCACCCGCTGGAACTCCCGCAGGTTGTTGGTGATGACCGTCATGTCGCCGGCCAGCGCATGGGCGGCGATCCAGAGATCGTTGCCGCCGATGGGCGTGCCCTGGGCTTCCAGGTGCGCGCGCGTGGCGGCGTAGTGTTCGCCCGCCTCGGGCGGCAACGGCAGGGTCGCAAACGATTCGAGGATCTGATCCAGCCGCTGGCCCAGCGCGGCGGCGCGCCGGCCTGCACCCAGGCGCTGCACGCCACAGCGCAGCTCGCCCGCAGTGATCACGGAAATCGCCAGTTCCTCGGGGGCCGTGTTCAACAGTCGCGATGACAGCGCGGGCGAGTGGTCGCGCAGGAAGTAGCTGACCGTGTTGGTGTCGAGCAGGTAGGTGCTCATCGTTGGCGGCCAGTGCCCAGCAACGAGTCCCAGTCCCGCGTCTGGGCCGGTTCGCTGCGAACCTGCGCCACGGCCTGCTCGAAGGCTGCGGCGTCTTCAGGGCTGACCGGAGGCAGGTCCTGCAGCACCTCGGCCAGGGTCTGGCGTTTCTCGCGCAGCACCACCTCGTTGCCGCGGCGGAAGATTTCGACGGACTTGCCCTGGAAGCGGAAGGACTTGGGCAGGCGCACGGCTTGGCTGTTGCCCGACATGAAGATGGCGGCTTCGGTCACGGCACTCTCCTGTATATACGTGATGTGTATATTTTGAATGCGACGACCGACTCAGGCAAGACCGTGCAGCCCACTCAGCGGTTGCGCTGGTTCATGAACACCAGCTTCTCGAACAGCGTGGTGTCCTGCTCGTTCTTGAGCAGCGCGCCCACCAGCGGCGGGATCGACACTTTGCTGTCGGCGCTCTGCAGCGCTTCGAGCGGGATGTCCTCGGCCAGCAGCAGCTTGAGCCAGTCCAGCAGTTCGCTGGTGCTGGGTTTCTTCTTCAGGCCGGGCAGGTTGCGCACGTCGTAGAAGGTTTTCATCGCCACGGTCAGCAGCTCGTCCTTCAGGCCCGGGAAGTGCACGGCCACGATCTGGCGCATGGTCTCGGCCTCGGGGAACTTGATGTAGTGGAAGAAGCAGCGGCGCAGGAAGGCGTCGGGCAGTTCCTTCTCGTTGTTGGAGGTGATGAACACCAGCGGCCGGTGCTTGGCCTTGATGAGTTCGCGCGTCTCGTAGCAGTAGAACTCCATGCGGTCGAGTTCGCGCAGCAGGTCGTTCGGGAACTCGATGTCGGCCTTGTCGATTTCATCGATCAGCAGGGCCACGGGCTGGTCGGCGGTGAAGGCCTGCCACAGCACGCCCTGCACGATGTAGTTGCGGATATCCTGCACCCGCTCGGCGCTGTCGGCGGTGTTGAGCTGGCTGTCGCGCAGTCGGTTCACCGCGTCGTACTCGTACAGGCCCTGCTGTGCCTTGGTGGTGCTCTTGATGTGCCACTGCAGCAGCGGCATGTCCAGGGCCTGGGCCACTTCTTCGGCCAGCATGGTCTTGCCGGTGCCCGGCTCGCCCTTGACGAGCAGCGGGCGCTTGAGGGTGATGGCGGCGTTGACGGCCAGCATCAGGTCTGGCGTGGCAACGTAGTCGTGTGAGCCTTGGAATTTCATGTTGCGGACAGGGTGTGGCCGGGTCGTGACTGGAGGGGGGTCGCCCGCAGGGGCGCGGCATCAGGGTTATCAATAAGTGGCCGGTGATGGGTGAGTCTATATAATCGCAGATTGATTTTTATCAATCGACTTCTTCATTCTGCTTGCCAAATGAACCTACTGTTGCCCACCATGATCCGTTCTTTTGTCGCGACCGCGTCCTTTTTGGCGGCTGCGGTCGGTGCCCATGCACAAGGTGCCACGGGCAACGCTGACGCTGGCAGGAAGAAGGCCGAGATGTGCATCGGCTGCCACGGCATCCCGGGCTACCAGAACAGCTTCCCCGAAATCCATAAGGTGCCGATGATTTCGGGTCAGTCGGACAAGTACATCGTCGCCGCCCTGGCCGCGTACAAGTCCGGCGAGCGCAAACACCCGTCCATGCGCGGCATCGCCGGTTCCTTGTCCGATCAGGACATGGCCGATCTCGCTGCTTACTACGCCGCCCAGGGCGGCAAGCCGGCGCCCGAAACGCCCAAGGCTCCCAGTGCGGCCGTGGCGGCCTTGCTGGAAAAGGGCGCCTGCATCTCCTGTCATGGTGCCAACTTCAACAAGCCCATCGACCCGAGTTACCCCAAGGTGGGCGGGCAGCACGCCGATTACCTGTACGTGGCGCTCAGGGCCTACACGGTGGACGGCAACAAGGTGGTCGGGCGCGCCAATCCCGTCATGGCGGGCATGGCCAAGCAGTACACGCCAGCCGAACTGCGCGCGATCGCTCGCTACCTGGGTTCGCTCGAAGGTGAGTTGCGGATCGTTCCGCAGTCGCCTTTCCGCTGAAATAGGATCGCGTTGGAGCAGAAAAGCCGCTCACCGAGCGGCTTTTCTGTCTTCAGTCCTGCGTCGCCCGTTGGCGCACGTGTTCGATGTAGGCCTGACCGTCGGGCGGACGCCCGCTGCGCTGGCTTTCCCAGAGCATGCGCCCCAGGCATTCCATCACCTCGTGGTGGGCCGTGTGCAAGTCGCTGCGCCGCGCCGTCAGCAACTCCACGGCCTGGCGGATGCCGGGCGGCTGGTCGATGCTGCACTGCTCGCTGATGGACAGGTGCATGGCGAGGTGCAAGAAGGGGTTCTCGCGCGTTGGGTCTTGCCGACCCATGGCCGCCAGCGCTGCGTTCACGTCGGCCAGATCGGCGTCGTATTCCGGGTGCTCGCCCATCCACTGGGCGGCGAGCATCTCGATCGCTTCCAGCGGTTGCTGCAGGCGCTGTTTCTCGTACACCGAACAGAAGAAGCGGCGTACATCGGCTTGTGAGGGGCTGAACATGCCCGGATTGTCCCGCATGCGGCCGACCCCCCGGCGCACTTGGGTACAGTGGAGCCAGCCGCTGCCCGAACAGGAACCTGCCATGCCCCAAGCCTTCATCTGCGACGCGATCCGCACCCCCTTTGGCCGCTACGGCGGCGCCTTGTCCTCCGTGCGCACCGACGACCTCGGCGCCGTCCCGCTCAAGGCCCTGATGGCCCGCAACCCCGGCGTGGACTGGGCGGCCGTCACCGACGTGCTCTTTGGCTGCGCCAACCAGGCCGGCGAAGACAACCGCAACGTCGCCCACATGAGCAGCCTGCTGGCCGGCCTGCCCCTGGAAGTGCCCGGCGCCACCATCAACCGCCTGTGCGGCTCTGGGCTGGACGCGCTGGGCACGGCCGCCCGTGCCATCAAGGCCGGCGAAGCCGGTCTCATGATCGCCGGCGGGGTCGAGAGCATGAGCCGCGCCCCCTTTGTCATGCCCAAGGCCGAAAGCGCCTTCAGCCGCGCCAACGCCGTCTACGACACCACCATCGGCTGGCGCTTCGTCAACAAGCTCATGAAAGCGCAATACGGGGTGGACTCCATGCCCGAGACCGCCGAGAACGTGGCGGTGGAGTTCCAGATCGAGCGCGAAGCGCAGGACCGCATGGCGCTGGCCAGCCAGATGAAAGCCGTGGCGGCGCAGAAAGCCGGCCACCTGGCCCGCGAAATCTGCCCGGTCGCCATCCCGCAGAAGAAGGGTGACGCGCTGATCGTCGACACCGACGAACACCCGCGCGAGACCAGCCTGGAAGCGCTGGCCAGGCTCAAGGGCGTGGTGCGCCCGGACGGTAGCGTGACCGCTGGCAACGCCAGCGGCGTCAACGACGGCGCCTGCGCGCTGCTGCTGGCCGACGAAGCCACGGCGGCCAGGAACGGCCTGACCCCCAGGGCCCGCATCGTGGGCATGGCCACGGCGGGTGTGGCACCGCGCATCATGGGCATCGGCCCGGCGCCGGCCACGCAGAAGGTGCTGGCCCAGACCGGGCTGAGGCTGGAGCAGATCGACGTGATCGAACTCAACGAAGCCTTTGCCGCGCAGGGGCTGGCGGTGCTGCGCCTGCTGGGTCTGAAGGACGACGACGAACGCGTCAACGCCTGGGGCGGAGCGATCGCGCTGGGCCACCCGCTGGGCGCCAGCGGCGCGCGCTTGGCGACCACGGCGGTCAACCGCCTGCACACCACGGGCGGGCGCTACGCGCTGTGCACCATGTGCATCGGCGTCGGGCAGGGCATTGCGCTGGTGATCGAGCGCGTGTGAGCCCACTGCCCCTCATAGTTGACCCATTTTTCTACGCGGTCGCCATACCCGCAGTGCTTCTGCTGGGGGTGAGCAAGAGCGGTTTTGGCGCCGGTTTCGGCTCGCTGGCGGTGCCGTTGATGGCGCTGGCGGTCACCGTCCCGCAGGCGGCCGCGATCCTGATGCCGGTGTTGCTGGTCATGGACCTGCTGGGCATGGCTGCGTTTCGCCGGCATGTGGACTGGCGCTTGCTGGGTTTTCTGCTGCCATCGGGCCTGGCCGGCATCGCGCTGGGGACCTTGCTGTTCCGCGCTCTGGACGCTCGATGGGTGGCTGGTGTGGTGGGTGGCGTCACCTTGCTCTTTCTGGCCCAGCGGGTTCTGTTTCCACCCCTGGCGGACAGTCCGCCACCGCCGAAGTGGTTGGGTGCCCTGCTCACCACCACCTCGGGCTTCACCAGCTTCATCGCCCACGCCGGGGGCCGCCCATCAATGCCTACGTCATTCCGCTCAAGCTGTCTCCCTTGCGGTTCACGGGGACCATGGCCTTTTTCTTCTTTGTCATCAACCTGAGCAAGTGGGCGCCCTACGCCTGGCTGGGCCTGCTGGACGCGCGCAACATGGCGACCTCGCTGGCCCTGTTGCCGTTTGCACCGGTCGGTGTCTGGGTGGGTGTGCGGATCGCACACCGCATCAACCCCGTGCTGTTCTACCGTCTGGTCTATGCGGGCATGTTCCTCACCGGGTGCAAGCTGCTGTGGGACGCCTGGCGCTAACATCGGCCCTGTTTCAACGCGCAAGCAGGAGGTCGGTATGCCGGTGGTGGTGGTGGCCAATCCCAAGGGGGGCGTGGGCAAGTCCACGCTGTCGACCAACGTGGCGGGCTATTTCGCCAGCCAGGGCCGTTCGGTCATGCTGGGCGATGCCGACCGCCAGCAGTCCTCGCAGTTGTGGCTGCGTTTGCGCCCACCCGCGGCGCGGCCGATCCAGACCTGGGAGCTGTCCAGCGACTTCATCGCCCGACCGCCCAAGGACGTGTCGCACGTGGTGCTGGACACGCCGGCCGGCCTGCACGGATGGCGCTTCAAGGACGTGCTCAAGCTCGCCGACAAAGTGCTGGTGCCGCTGCAACCCAGCATCTTCGACATCTACGCCACGCGCGCATTCCTCGACGAGCTGGCTCAAACCAAACACGCCAGCAAGCTGGAGGTGGGCATCGTGGGCATGCGTGTGGACGAACGCACCATCGCGGCCGAAAAGCTGCACGAGTTCGTCAACGGGCTGGGGCTGCCGGTGCTGGCCTACCTGCGCGACACGCAGAACTACATCCACCTGGCCGCGCGTGGCCTGACGCTGTTCGACATCGCACCGAGCCGGGTGGAGAAAGACCTGCAGCAGTGGCAAGGCCTGACGCAGTGGCTCAACCGCTGAGGCCTGCTGTCCCGGTCTGGACAGGAGCCGTGCAGCCCGGGCGCTAGAGTGCGGCGCATGAGAGTTTTTGACACTTTGGCCGATCTGGCCGCTTGCGTGGGCCAGGAGGTGGCCGTGAGCGAGTGGGTCACGATCACGCAGGAGCAGGTCAACCGGTTTGCCGATGCGACGGGCGACCACCAGTGGATCCATGTGGACGTGCAGCGGGCAAGACAGGGGCCTTTTGGCGCCCCGATCGCGCACGGTTTCCTCACCTTGTCGCTGCTGCCGGTTTTTTTCGAATCGTCGTTCGATGTCCGCGCCGCGGGCGTTGGGGTGAACTACGGCCTGAACAAGGTCCGCTTCACCGCGCCCGTTCCCGTGGGCAGCCGCGTGCGCGGGCGCATGACGCTGCTGTCGGCCGAACCCATCGCAGGCCAGGGCCTGCAGATGACCTGGCAGGTGCAGGTCGAGCGCGAAGGGGTTGAAAAGCCGGTCTGCGTGGCCGAATCGCTGGTGCGGCGTTACCCCTGACGGCGCAGGCCGGCTCCGTGCATCACTTGATGCGGGCCAGTTGTCCAGGCTCCAGCAGGCCTTCGAAGTGGCCGATCACGGAATTGATACGCTGGGCGGCGACCGCCTGGCTGGTCTGTTGCGCAATCAGCTGGTAGGCATCGTTGCGCAGCAGCCAGAGTTCCTGCGCGGACTTGGCCAGTTCGATCTTGTGGCGCAAGCGGTGCGCCGGAACGTTCTCGCAGTCGATGACGCACTGCAGCAAAGCGGTGCGGATGGCTTGCAGCTCTTTGAGGCTGGGGTTGCGCTGCCCCGGGGCGCGCTGCGGTAGCGTCCCTTTGATGAAGCGTGCAATGGCGGTGATCACGGCGCTCTCCGGACGACGCGGCTGGTCGCAAGGTGGGTGTCGGTGTACTGGGTTCTTGGCGCCAGTTGGCCAAATCCGCATTGGCTCACACATGCCCTGTCCACGACAGAGGGGGCAAGGTGCAAACCGCAAGAAGAAGTGACGGGTTTCACGCTGACGCCGCTCCGAAGCCTTGTTGACGCCACGCTTCAAACACCACCACCGCCACGGCGTTGGACAGGTTGAGGCTGCGCTGTCCCTCGACCATGGGCAGCCGCAGTTGCTGCTCGGTGGGGAACCGTTTCCGCAAGTCGGCGGGCAGACCGCTGGATTCCGAACCGAAGACCAGCCAGTCGCCGGGCTGGAAGCGTTGTTCGAAGACGTTGTGGCTGCCGCGCGAGGTCATCGCGAACAGCCGGTCCGTATCGGGGGTTTCGCTGGTCAGGAAGCTGTCCCAGTCGGCGTGCCGTCGCAAGGTGGCGTACTCGTGGTAGTCCAGGCCGGCGCGGCGCATCTGTTTGTCGTCCATCGAGAAGCCCAGCGGCTCGATCAGGTGCAGGGTGCAACCCGTGTTGGCGCTCAGGCGGATCACGTTGCCCGTGTTGGGCGGGATCTCGGGTGCCACGAGGACGATGTGGAACATGGTGTCGGGAGGGCTTCTTCGACTGGGGCGTCAAAGTTTGTCGGGTGCCAGTGTCCTGGTCTGTGTTCCCTCCCTGCACCGCGGCGATGATAAGCCGCCCACAGCCCGTGGGCTGAATTTGTCTGCTGCATTTTTTGAAGCTGTCAGGCGCGGGCAACACCCCGGCGCAGCCGGGGTTCAGGCCATGGTGTCGGGCCCCCGGGCGCCGGGGATCAGCCGTCTGCGGGCGTGCGGGCCAGCACCAGGGCGTGCACGCGTGCCGCGCCAGCGTCGAGCAGCGCCTGCGCGGCCGACTCCAGGGTGGCGCCGGTCGTGCTCACATCGTCCACCAGCAGCACGCGGGCGCTCGCCAGCGTGGTCAGATGCCGCGGGTGTGCGGCAAACGCACCGCGCAGGTTCCGCAGCCGCAGGGCCCGCGGCAGGCTGTGCTGGTCGGGGGTGTCGCGCACACGCACCAGCGCATCGGCCAGTGCCCGCGGGCGTGGCCGGGGAATGCGTTGCAGCAAAGCGCGGGTCAGCTCCCAGGCCTGGTTGAAGCCGCGCTCGGCCAGACGAGCGGATCCGATCGGTACCGGCACCAGCAGGTCGTTGCCTTGCAGGGCAGGCAGCACCGACGGGTGGCGCAACATCAGTTCGGCCCAGCGGCCGGACCAGCCCGCTTCGCCCCCGAACTTCCAGCGCGCGATCAGACTGTCCCACGGGTAGCCATAGTCCAACACCGCCACGCATTGCCGCACCGGGGCTGGTGCCTGACGGGTGAGACAGGCTCCGCAGAGGCTGTGGTCTTGGTGCAGATCGATGCCGCAGCACAGGCAGCGGTGTTGCGGTGCGGCATACCGTGCGTGGCAGTCGCTGCACACCGGCTGGGCGGGCCAGCGGCCACAGACCTGGCATTGCCCTGGCAAGTGTCGGGAAGCTGGGAGCAGCAGGTCCATAAACGGCATGCGGCCAATATACTGGCGCCCTTTCGGCCGCCGATGCGATCCCCTGTGAATTCCGCCCCTTCCATTGATCATGCCGTGCCGGGGCTGCATGCGGCGGCGGCCCGCCGCTGGCGCCAGCTTCCCCGCCGCGAAAGTCCGTGGTTGCATGAGGAGGTGGCCAACCGCATGGCGCAGCGTCTGCAATGGTTCCGCGAGCCGCCGTCCAGCTGGCTGCACTGGGAGCCGGTGCTGGGCGGTCTGCAGGCCCATGTCAGCCTCCGCCGACAATGGCCTCAGACGCCCTGGTTCGTCAGGGCCGATCCCCTGGCCCCGGCGCTGGATGCCACCCGGGAGGATGGCGCACGGTCGCGGAATCCCTGGCGGTGGCGCCGCACGGCGGTCGCGCACAGCCTGCCCGACGGCGGCCAGGTGGCGATGCTCTGGGCCAACATGGCGCTGCACCACGAGCCGCAGCCAGAGTCCCTGCTGAGACGCTGGCACGGACTTATCCAGAACGACGGGTGGCTCATGTTCTCGTGCCTGGGGCCTGACAGCCTGCTGGAATTGCGAGCCGTCTACGCACGGCACGGCTGGCCCGATCCTGCCCACGCCTTCACCGATATGCACGACTGGGGCGACATGCTGGTGCACAGCGGTTTCGCCGAGCCGGTGATGGACATGGAGCGGCTCACCCTGACCTTTTCGTCTGCCGATGCCTTGTTGCGGGAACTGCGGGGCCTGGGGCGCAACCTGTCCACCGCTCGCCATCCCGCGCTGCGTGGCAGGCGTTGGCTCCCACGCCTGCTGCAGGCGGTGGAAGAAGGGCTGCCCCGCGACCCGCAGGGGCGTCTGCAGCTGACGTTCGAGATCATCTACGGCCATGCCTGCAAGCCGCAGCCCCGCGACCAGCGCCCGGGCGAACAGGCAGTGTCGGTGGACGAGATGCGTGCCATGCTGCGTGGCCGCCGCTGACGGCCGGCCCCCGGCACGTCGTCGGCCTGCGGCGTTGGCTTGGCGTCAAGGCAAGTCCATGGTCAATGCTCTGCCGGGCCGATCAGGCCTCCTTCAGCCGCTACAATTGACATAAATCAAATGGTGACGCGGGCCCTGTGGTCGGCGGCAGCTTGGTGCGGGCCCAGGCGCGATTGCGGCTCGAGCGAGGTGATTCACATGCACGGAACATGCCGTTTGGCGACGCGGTCGGTCGACGGCGTGCACTGGCGGTTGCGTCGCAACTGTTCGGTGAGCCCGGCTCAGACGCTGGTCCTGTTCCTCTCGCTGTCTGCCGTGTCCATGGGTGTGGCTTTGCTCTTGTGGTTTCACGGCGCCACCCTGGTGTTGCCTTTCGCGGCGCTGGAATCGCTGGCGCTGGGAAGCGCGTTTGTGGTTTATGCCCGACACGCGACCGACGGCGAACGCATCAGCCTGGTGCAGGGTCGGCTGGTGGTGGAGCAGGAAAGCGCAGGGCGGGTGGAGCGTTGCGAATTCGCCAGCCATGGGCTGCAGGTCGAGCCGCCGCGTGAGCGACACCAGTTGGTGGAGGTCCGCAGTGGTGGGCGTGTGGTCCGTGTCGGACGTCATCTGAGGCCGGATCTGCGACCGCAGCTGGCCAGGGAAATCCGCCATGCGCTGCTGGCCTGAGCCAGGCGGTCGGCGGGCAGTGTGGGTATTCCCTGAGTGTGCTGTGCAGGGGTTTTTTGTCTAATTGAAGTGATATAAATCAATCCTTATATTCGAGGCTGAAAGTGAGCAAAACCAATACGACCGGGCAAGCCCTGCGAAACCGACTGTCCAAGCTGCGCTGCGCAGCGCCCGGCCTGGCGCTGAGTGCCGGTGTCTGGGTGACCGAGGCGGCGCGTGCGGCTGTCAACGATCTGCCCGGGGGTCCGGCGGTCAACCAGCTGAACTTTGCCCCACCCGTCACCAGGATCGCCGAAGAGCAGCACTGGCTGCACTGGTTCATGATGGCGATCTGCACGGTGATCTTCGTCATCGTGTTCGGGGTGATGTTCTATTCCATCCTCAAGCACCGCAAGTCGGTGGGCCACAAGTCGCAGGAACTTCCCGAGCCGATCTGGGTGGAACTGGGCTGGACCATCGTTCCGCTGCTCATCGTGATCGGCATGGCGCTGCCGGCCACCAAGGTGCTGGTGGCCCAGAAGGACACCACCAACAGCGACCTGACCATCAAGGCCACGGGCATGCAGTGGAAGTGGGGTTACGACTACATCAAGGGCGAAGGCGAAGGCATTGCCTTCCTCTCGACCCTGGACAACAGCCACCGCGAGATGTCCAACAGCGGCAATCCGCTCCCCACCGATGACTACCTGCTGAAGGTCGACAACCCCATGGTGGTGCCGGTGGGCAAGAAGGTTCGCATCATCACCACGGCCAACGACGTCATACACGCCTGGATGGTGCCCGCCTTCGGCGTCAAGCAGGATGCCATCCCGGGCTTCGTGCGCGACACCTGGTTCCGTGCCGAGAAGACCGGCGATTTTTATGGCCAGTGCGCCGAGCTGTGCGGCAAGGAGCACGCCTACATGCCGATCCACGTGAAGGTGGTCACCGCCGAGGAGTACACCGCCTGGGTGGCCAGCAAGCAGCCCAAGCAGGCTGCGGCAACGGCCACCGCCGTGGTGGCCCAGCAGTGAGCCGTGACGGACTTTGATTTGACAAGGAAGCAACCATGAGTGCAGTTCTCGATCCGCATGACGCTCACGCGCACGACGACCACCACCACGCCCCGAGCGGCTGGCGTCGCTGGGTGTACGCCACCAACCACAAAGACATCGGCACCCTGTACCTGCTGTTCGCCTTCACCATGCTCATGGTCGGCGGTGTGCTGGCGCTGGGCATCCGCGCCGAACTGTTCCAGCCCGGCCTGCAGGTGGTCAACCCCGAGCTGTTCAACCAGCTGACCACCATGCACGGCCTGATCATGGTGTTCGGCGCCATCATGCCGGCCTTCGTGGGCTTCGCGAACTGGATGATCCCGCTGCAGATCGGCGCGTCCGACATGGCCTTCGCGCGCATGAACAACTTCAGCTTCTGGCTGATGATCCCGGCCGCCATCATGCTGGTGGCCTCGTTCTTCATGCCCGGCGGCGCACCCGCCGCCGGCTGGACGCTGTACGCGCCGCTGACGCTGCAGATGGGTCCCTCGATGGACGCCGGCATTTTCGCCATGCACATCCTGGGCGCCTCGTCCATCATGGGCTCGATCAACATCATCGTGACCATCCTGAACATGCGCGCCCCGGGCATGACGCTGATGAAGATGCCGATGTTCGTCTGGACCTGGCTCATCACCGCCTACCTGCTGATCGCCGTGATGCCTGTGCTGGCCGGCGCCATCACCATGACGCTGACCGACCGCCACTTCGGCACCAGCTTCTTCAACCCCGCCGGCGGCGGTGACCCGATCATGTACCAGCACATCTTCTGGTTCTTCGGCCACCCCGAGGTCTACATCATGATCCTGCCGGCCTTCGGCATCGTGAGCCAGGTCGTGCCCGCCTTCGCGCGCAAGAAGCTGTTCGGCTACGCCTCCATGGTCTACGCCACGGGCTCCATCGCCATCCTGTCCTTCGTCGTGTGGGCGCACCACATGTTCACCACCGGCATGCCGGTGACCGGCCAGCTGTTCTTCATGTACAGCACCATGCTGATCGCCGTGCCCACGGGCGTGAAGATATTCAACTGGATCGCCACCATGTGGAAGGGATCGATGACCTTCGAGACGCCCATGCTGTGGGCCGTCGGCTTCATTTTCGTGTTCACCATCGGCGGCTTCACAGGCCTGATCCTGTCCATGGCGCCGATCGACATCAACTTCCAGGACACCTACTACGTGGTGGCCCACTTCCACTACGTGCTGGTGGCCGGGTCGCTGTTCGCCATGTTCGCCGGCATCTACTACTGGCTGCCCAAGTGGACCGGCGTGATGTACAGCGAGACCCGCGGCAAGATCCACTTCTGGTGGTCGATGATCTCCTTCAACATCACTTTCTTCCCGATGCACTTCCTGGGCCTGGCCGGCATGCCGCGGCGCTATGCCGATTACCCGATGCAGTTCACCGACTTCAACATGATCGCTTCGGTGGGTGCTTTCGCCTTCGGTATCGCGCAGGTCTATTTCTTCCTGTTCGTGATCGTTCCGGCCATGCGTGGTCAGGGTGAAAAGGCGGTGCAAAAGCCCTGGGAAGGCGCTGAAGGCCTGGAGTGGGAAGTGCCGTCGCCCGCCCCGCACCACACCTTTGAGACGCCGCCCAGGCTGGACGCGTCCGCCACCAGGGTGATCGGCTGATCCGTTGGTCCGACCGCACATGACAACACCCGAGCAGAAGAAGCAGAACATGCGTCTGGGCCTGATCCTGGCCTCGGTGGCCGTGGTCTTCTTCCTGGGCTTCGTCGGCAAGCTCGTGCTGCTGGGCGGTTGAAGCCTCCCGGGTCGCCCAGGCAACTTCCAGGTACCGTTCTGCGCATGGCACTGCAACGCGAAAACTTCAAGATGGTCGGCAAGCTCGGCGTGATCACGCTGGGCATGTTCGCTTTCGGTTATGCGCTGGTGCCGCTGTACAGGGCGATCTGTGAAGCCACCGGCATCAACATCCTTGCCATCGGCGAGCGTCAGGTGCCGGGCATCGCCAGTCAGTTGCCGGCCAACACCCAGGTCGACACCTCGCGCACCATCACGGTCGAGTTCGACGTCAACGTGCGTGGCCCCTGGCACTTCAAGCCCGAGGTGCGCAGCGTGCAGGTCCACCCGGGTGAACTCAAGACGGTGATGTACGAGTTCCAGAACATTCAGGACCGTGCGATGTCGGCGCAGGCGATTCCCAGCTATGCGCCCAAGCAGGCCATGGCGCACTTCAACAAGCTCGAGTGTTTCTGCTTCACGCAGTACTCCCTCACACCGGGCGAGAAGAAGGCCTGGCCGGTGGCGTTTGTCATCGACCCCAAGCTGCCCAAAGACGTGACCACGATCACCCTGTCCTACACGTTCTTTGAAGTGGGTGTGCCGGTTCCGGCCGCGCCCCAGAGCGTGGTGGGTGTCCGCCCCGTCGAGTCTGCTGCGGTCCAGGCCAGGGGGGCGGTGTGAACGCGCCGCTGCCTGCGCGCCACATCCGTCTGTGGGACACGGTCAGGGCCGTGGCCTGGAGCTTCATCGGCGTGCGCCGGCGCAGCGACTTCCAGGACGATGTGAACAAACTCAACCCCTTGCATCTGATGGCGGTGGGTTTTGGCATGACCGTGCTGTTCGTCATCGGTCTGATCGTGCTGGTCAACTGGGTCGCGGGCTGAGCGCGGCATCTTTTCCCTTTTTTCCGTTTCCACACATTCAAACAAGCGAAAGCACTTAGGAGTGAGCATGTCAGCAGCAACACACGGCACGACGCCCTATTACTTTGTACCCGGTCTGTCCCGGCACCCGGTGATGGCGGCCATTGGCCTGTTCTTCGTCATCCTGGGCGCTGGCCAGTGGATCAACGGCGCCACCTGGGGCGCCTACGTGCTCGCCTTCGGTCTGATTTTCTGGCTGATCGTGCTGTTCCAGTGGTTCCGTGACGCCGTGAACGAAAGCGAAGCGGGTCTGTACGGCCACAAGATCGACCTGTCGTTCCGCTGGAGCATGAGCTGGTTCATCTTCTCCGAGGTGATGTTCTTCGGCGCATTTTTCACGGCGCTGTGGTGGGCGCGTGTGCATGCCGTGCCCTCTCTGGGAGGCATTGAGAATGCACTGATCTGGCCGGACTTCTCGGCCGTCTGGCCCAGCGTGCAGGCCGGTGCCACCGCTTCTCCGGCCGGCATCGTCGAGCCGTTCCAGACCATGGGCCCGTTCTGGCTGCCCACCATCAACACCGCCTTGCTGCTGACCTCGGGCGTCACACTGACCATTGCCCACCACGCCCTGCAAGCCGGCAACCGCGGCAAGACCATCGCTTTCATGTGGATGACGGTGATCCTGGGCATCGTGTTCCTGTTCGTGCAAGGCTACGAATACGTTCATGCCTACCAGGACCTGAACCTCAAGCTCAACTCAGGCATCTTCGGATCCACCTTCTTCATG
Organism: uncultured Hydrogenophaga sp.; assembly: GCA_964428045.1. Taxonomy (GTDB): domain Bacteria; phylum Pseudomonadota; class Gammaproteobacteria; order Burkholderiales; family Burkholderiaceae_C; genus Hydrogenophaga. The sequence goes on from CAYRWN010000034.1 coordinate 20,631, forward strand.
CTGACCGGCTTCCACGGCTTCCACGTGCTCGTCGGCATGCTCATGCTGCTGTTCATCACCCTGCGTCTGCAGAAGGGCCATTTCACCGCCGAACGGCATTTCGGCTTCGAAGGCGCCGCCTGGTACTGGCACTTCGTGGATGTGGTCTGGCTGGGTCTGTACATCCTGGTCTATTGGATGTGATGCCGCGTCGCATCGGGGCGGTCATCCGCCCGGTCGACGCTGTCGAGAAAAAAGCGCCCAAGGGCGCTTTTTTCGCGCGTGGCATGGAGCCGTCAGGGACGCATCGGCAGACCGGTGGGCTCGATCCATCCCATCAGGTAACTGGCGAGCACGACCACAAACAGCAGGATGGAGAAACCGACGCGGAAGGCCAGGGCCCGCGCCATGGGGTTCTTGCGCGCGGCGCCTTCGGAACCCTCGGTCGGCCCGTGACCGCGCATCATGAAGAACAGCGCGGCGGCCAGGCTGCCGATGATGGCAACGAAGGCCACAATCACAAGGTATGTCATGGTGCCATTATCCGTGCAATGAACTGCCGGGCGAGCGCCGTGCCCATGCGGCACGGGCGCGCCGGTGGCCGAAAGCGGGCCGCGAATGACCGCAGCTGACAAGGGCCGGACCCGTTTCTGGATCGTCACGCTGGCGGCGGTGCTGAGCATGGGCATCACGGCGTCGATGGGCGTCTGGCAGCTTTCGCGGGCAGCGCAGAAGGAGGCCCTGCAGGACGCCATCGCCACCCGCAGTGCGCTCCCCCCGTGGTCGGGCGCCGAACTGCTGGCCAGTGCCCGCACCGACGAAGACCTGCACCGACCGGTGACGCTCACCGGTCGGTGGGTAGCGGGTGCCCAGGTCTTTCTGGACAACCGCCCCATGGGTGGTCGCAGCGGCTTTGTGCTGCTTTCGCCCTTGCGCCTGAGTGGCAGCGAACGCGCGGTGCTGGTGCAGCGCGGCTGGGTGGCACGCAATTTCCAGGACCGCACGGCACTGCCTGTGATTCCAACCCCCACCGACGAGGTCCGGGTCGAAGGGCGCTTGGCCCCGCCGCCCAGCCAGCTATTTGAACTGGGTGCGGCTGTCGATGGCCCCATCCGGCAGAATGTCGATATGTCGAGACTGTCGGACGAATGGGGCCTGGCTCTGCTGGAAGGGGTATCCGTCCTGCAGACCGGACCGGCCGACGCCACGCTGCTGCGCGAATGGCCGCGCTTTGCGGGCGACACCCACAAACACTACGGCTACGCCGTGCAATGGTTCGCCATGTGCGCGGTGATCGCCGCCCTCTACCTCTGGTTCCAGATTGTCCTTCCGCGCTCCAGGCGCCGTACCCATGGCTCAGATCCCCGATGAACCCCTGACGCTGACCGTGCACAGCCTGCCCGTGCCGGAGCAGGCCGGCCACTTCGACGCCGCCAAGACCCGGGCCGGCCGCTGGAAGATGATGGTGCTCTTTCTGGTCTGCGCGGCCCCGGTCATTGCGTCGTACTTCACCTACTACGTCATCCGGCCGGAAGGGCGCCGCAACTACGGTGAACTGATCGACCCGCAGCGGCCGATCCCGACCCTCTCGGGTATCGACCTGCAGGGGCGGGCGGTGCCGCTGCCGACCCTGAAAGACCAGTGGCTGCTCATCAGCGTGGCGCCCAGCGCTTGCGACGCGGCCTGCGAAAAGCACCTGTATCTGCAGCGCCAGATCCGGGAAACCCTGGGCAAAGAGAAGGACCGGCTGGACTGGGTGTGGCTGCGCACCGACGCCACGCCGCTGGCCGAACCCTTGCAGCAGGCCACGGCGGCCGCCACGGTGCTGCAGATCGATCCCCAGGCACTGGCGACCTGGCTGGAGCCGGCCGCCGGCCAGCAGCTGCGGGACCACCTGTACGTGGTGGACCCGATCGGCAACTGGATGATGCGCTTCCCGGCGGATACCGATCCCAAGAAGGTCAAGCGCGACCTGGACCGCCTGCTGCGGGCGTCCGCGTTCTGGGACAAGGCCGGGCGATGAAGTGCCGGAAACCCGTGTCTGGTGGCACGCACGTGGCCACCCATTTCAGTTGGTTCGGTTGAGATGGATACACAACCCCTGTACGACCTCGCGCCGCTGGCCCGCATGATGCTGCTGGGCGTGATCATTGCGATGGGTCCGCTGGCCTGGGTGTGGCTGCGCAACCGGCGATCGTCGGCCGCGCAACGCCTGCGTGTGCTCACCCTCGTGACGCTGTTCGTGACGTTCGATCTGGTGCTGTTCGGCGCGTTCACGCGCCTCACCGACTCCGGCCTGGGCTGCCCCGACTGGCCCGGCTGTTACGGCAGTGCGAGTCCCCTGGGCGCCCGGGCCGACATCAGCGCGGCCCAGGAGGCCATGCCCACCGGGCCGGTCACGCATTCCAAGGCCTGGATCGAAATGATCCACCGTTACATGGCAACCGCCGTCGGGGTGCTGATCCTGGTGCTGGCTTCGGTCAGCTGGCTCGAGCGCAAGCGCCTGGCGGTCTCGCCGTGGTGGCCGCTGCTCACGCTGTTCTGGGTCTGCCTGCAGGGGGCCTTTGGCGCGCTCACCGTGACCATGAAGCTGTTCCCGGCCATCGTCACCCTGCACCTGCTGGGTGGGCTGGTGTTGCTCGCATTGCTGCGCGCCCAGTCGGTCGCCTATGCGCTGGACGCCCCGGGCAGCCGCGGACCGGTACCGCTGCCGGGCCTTGCGCGCGCCGGGCTGCTGCTCGTCTTCGGTCTGCTGTGGATTCAGATCGCGCTGGGTGGCTGGGTCAGCACCAACTACGCCGTGCTGGCCTGCAGCGACTTCCCGGCCTGCCAGGGCCGCTGGTGGCCCGACATGGACCTGCGACAGGGCTTTGCCATCTGGCGGGAACTGGGCATGACCGCCACCGGCGAGCCGCTGCCCTTTGCCGCGCTCACCGGCATCCACTATGTGCACCGCCTCAGCGCCTACGTGGTGTTTGCGGTCATGGGCTGGCTGGCCTGGCGCCTGTGGGCCGTGCCGGGCATGCGCAACACCGCGCGCGGCCTGGTGGCACTGGCGCTGTGGCAGTTCTTCAGCGGCCTGAGCAATGTGGTGCTCGACTGGCCGCTGCTGATCGCCTTGGCCCACACCGGCGGCGCGGCGGCGTTGGTGATCGTGCTGACCGGTGCCGTTGCCGGTACACGAACCGCCGCACGCGATGGCGTGCACGCCGCCCCCTGCAACATTTCCCGCTCGACCCGATGAGTTCCGCGCCGACGTCCACCCTTGCGCCCGCCCCGCTGCCGGTCTGGCGCCAGTTCTATGCGCTGACCAAGCCGCGCGTGATCCAGCTCATCGTCTTCTGTGCCCTCATCGGCATGGTCCTGGCTGTGCCAGGCGTGCCCAGCTGGCCGCAGGTGCAGCTGGCGGCCATCGCCTCATTCGGCATCTGGCTCGTCTCCGGCGCCGCAGCGGCGTTCAACTGCGTGGTGGAGCAGCAGATCGACGCCAAGATGAAACGCACCGCCTGGCGCCCCACGGCCAAGGGCCAGCTGAGCAACGCGCAGACGCTCACCTTCTCGGCCCTGCTGTGCGCGACCGGTTCGGCCATCCTCTACATCTGGGTCAACCCGCTGACCATGTGGCTGACCTTTGCCACCTTTGTCGGCTACGCCGTCATCTACACCGTCATCCTCAAGCCGCTGACGCCGCAGAACATCGTGATCGGTGGCGCATCGGGCGCCATGCCGCCCGTGTTGGGCTGGGCTGCCATGACCGGGGTGGTGGCGCCCGAGGCACTGATCCTGTTCCTCATCATCTTCCTCTGGACGCCGCCGCACTTCTGGGCGCTGGCGCTGTACCGCGTGGAGGACTACCGCAAGTCCGGTCTGCCCATGCTGCCGGTCACCCACGGCTCGGAATTCACCCGCCTGCAGATCCTGCTCTACACCTTCGTGCTGTTCGCGGCCTGTCTCATGCCCTTCGTCATGCGCATGAGCGGTTACTTCTACCTCGCGGTGGCGGTGGTGTTGTCCATCGGCTTCTGTGCGTACGCTTTCGCACTCTGGCGCGACTATTCGGACGCCCTGGCCCGCAAGACCTTCCGCTTCTCGCTGATCCACCTGTCGCTGCTGTTCGCAGCCCTTCTGATCGACCACTACCTGCCATGAACACTCTGCGCCGACTCACCGTGCTCGGGGGGCTCTGTGCGGCCCTGCTGTCGGGCTGTTCCGACAAACCTGCGGACGCCACCGCCTCGGGCTTCGCCAGCATCGACATCACCGGCGCCGACTACGCCACCGGCTTCCAGCTCACCGACCACAACGGCCAGGTCCGCACCCTGGCGGATTTCAAGGGCAAGGTGGTGGTGATCTTCTTCGGCTTCACGCAGTGCCCGGACGTGTGCCCGACCTCCATGAGCGAACTGGCCGAGGTCAGGCGGCTGTTGGGCGCCGACGGCGACAAGCTCCAGGGCCTGTTCGTGAGCGTGGACCCGGAGCGCGACACGCCCGAGATCATGAAGGCCTACATGGCCAGCTTCGATCCGAGTTTCCTCGCGCTCTACACCACGCCCGATGGCCTGCCCGATCTGGCCAAGCGGTTCCGCATCTATTACAAAAAGGTCCAGGGCTCGACGCCCACCAGCTACACCATGGACCATTCGGCCGGCAGCTACGTCTACGACACCCAGGGCCGCGTGCGTCTGTACACGCGCTACGGCAGCGGCGCGGCGGTCCTGGCGGGCGATGTGAAGAAGCTGCTGGCGGAGTGATCCGGCCGCGTCAGAGGAATCCTTCGGAATCCGTGGCAACCTTCTCCATGATGCCGCTGAACCGGCTTCGCCGGGCTGCAGGCATCGTCCTCTGGGCGGTGACGCCGCAGGCGGCGCAGGGGATCAGAGCTTGTCTTTGGCGCTGGTGAACGAGTCCGCGAAGAAGGCTTCTTCGGGCAGGCCTGCGGCCAGGTAGTCGCGCCGGGCGGACTCGATCACGATGGGCGCTCCACAGGCGTACACCTCGTGGCCTGAAAGATCGGGCAGGTCCTGCAGCACCGCGCAGTGCACAAAACCGGTGCGCCCTGTCCAGCCATCTTCGGGCAGGGCGTCGCTGATCACCGGCACGTAGCGCAGGTTTGCCATCACGCCCTGTTGGGCCACGATCCAGCTGGCCTGGTAGAGGTCGGCCGGGCGACGGCCGCCCCAGTACAGCGTGGCTGGTCGCTGGATGCCCTTGTGGGCCATGTGTTCCAGGATGGCCTTGATCGGCGCAAAGCCCGTGCCCGAGGCCAGCAACACGATGGGTTTGTCGCTGTCTTCGCGCAGGTAGAAGCTGCCGTAGGGCCCCTCCACGCGCAGGATGTCCTTCTCCTTCATGGTGCCGAACACCTGATCGGTGAACTTGCCACCCGGCATGTGGCGGATGTGCAGCTCCATCTGCGGACCCGCGGCCTGGGTGTGGGGCGCGTTGGCCATGGAATAGCTGCGGCGGTCGCCATCGCGCAGCAGGAACTCCACGTACTGTCCCGCGCGGTACTGGAAAGCGTCGGCCGCCGGCAATTGCAGGCGTACCACCATCACGTCGTGCGAAACCCGCTCCAGACTGCTCACGCGCACCGGCATCTTTTTGACCGCAAAGCCTCCGGCCTCGGTCACCTGCCGCGACTCGAGCACGACATCGCTTCGCGCGGTGCCGCAGCAGGTGAGCACATAACCGGCGGCTTCTTCGGCTTCGCTCAGCGCCTTGGCCTGGTGGGGGCCGTGGGTGACGCGGCCACTGACCAGCTTGCACTTGCAGGAGCCGCAGGCGCCGTCTTTGCAGCCGTAGGGCAAGCCGATGCCCTGGCGGATGCCAGCGGTCAGGAGGGTTTCGGTGGCGTCGGCCTGGAACGTGCGCCCACTGGGTTGCACGGTGATGGTGAATGTCATACTGCCTGAACGGTGGAAGATGGCCGTGTGCGCAGGCCGCTGGGCCTGCCTGTGATCCGAAGATTGTCTCAAATCCCTCTCTGACATGAATCTGCTGGGTGCATTGCCCGCGCGCTTCCGGCGCGAACGGGTCTTGATCGTGGGCTGCGGCGACGTGGGCCAGCGCGCTGCGCGCGCGCTGGGCAATGGCCGCCGGGTGCGCCTGCTGGCGCTGACTTCCAGCGCCGAACGCTGCGCCGCCCTGCGCGCGCAGGGCATCACCCCGCTGCGGGGCAACCTGGACGCACCGGCGTCGCTGCAACGGCTGGCGGGTCTGGGCACGCGCGTGCTGCACCTGGCGCCGCCGCCCACAGGGGAGGGACAGGACTGGCGGCTGGACACCCGCACCCGGGCCCTCACGCAGGCCCTGTCGCGCCGGGGGGCACCGGCCAGCCTGGTCTACGGCTCCACCAGCGGTGTGTATGGCGACTGCGGAGGGCGCTGGGTGGGTGAGGCCACGCCAGCCCAACCGCAGACGCCACGCGCCTGGCGCCGCTTCGACGCCGAGGCCACGGTGCGCTGGTTCGGGCGCATCACCGGCAGCCGCGTCACCGTGCTGCGCATCCCCGGCATCTACGCACCCGATCGCGAAGGCGGCACGCCGCGTGCACGCCTGGAGCGCGGCACGCCGGTGTTGTGCTCAAAAGACGACGTCTACACCAACCACATCCACGCCGACGACCTCGCCCGTGCGTGCGCGCTCGCACTTTGGCGCGCACGGCCACAGCGGGTGGTCAACGTGGTGGACGACACCGTGCTCAAGATGGGTGACTACTTCGACCTCGCGGCCGACCTGTACGGCCTGCCCCGGCCGCCGCGCGTCCCCCGCGATGCCGCCCGCGACCAGCTGCCGCTGATGCTGCTGAGCTTCATGAGCGAATCGCGCCGCCTGCACAACCAGCGCATGAAGACCGAACTGGGCCTGCGCCTGCGCTACCCCACCGTGGCCGAAGGCCTGAGCGCCTGACACGTCGCCACGACCCGCGCAGCGGTGAAGCGTGGGGGCTTCAGCGATCCGCCGCCGGGCCGCCCCACGGCGGATCAGCCCCCTCGGGGGGCAGCGACCCGCATCAGCGGCGGAGCGTGGGGGTCGACTGCTTTACCCGGGTCCCGAAGTGACCACCAGCGCCAGCGCGTGCAGCAGGTACACCGCCACCAGTGCGTGGCCGGTGGTCTTGCCCAGGTGGGTGGGCTGGCGGGCGTCGCGGCCGCGCAGGTAGAGCACCAGCGCCAGACCCGCCATCACCGGCAGGTCGCGCCAGAGCACCGTGGTGGGCACGTCCAGGGGTTCGATCAGGCCGGCCAGACCGGCGACGGCCAGGGTGTTGAACAAACCGGCGCCCAGCACGTGGCCCAGTGCGATGTCGTCCTCGCCCTTGCGCGCAGCGGCCACGCAGGTGGCGAGGCTGGGCAGCGTGATGCCCAGGGCCACGACGCCCAGCCCCAGTGTCAGGTCGCTCACGCCCAGGCCGTGCGCCACAGCCACCGCGCCCCAGACCAGCAAGCCCGCGCCCAGCGCCAGCACCAGCAAGGCCAGCAGCACCCGGCGCACGGCGTGGCCGGTGGTGAGCGCGTGGACCGGCAATTCGAGCGCCGTCTCCTGGGCCAGTTCGTCCGTTTCGCTGCCGCGCGACTGCCGCCACGACCAGGCCAGCAGGGCGACGAAGCCCGCCAGCAAGCCCAGGGCGTCCAGCCGCGACAGCACGCCGTCCCAGACCAGCAGGGCCGTGAGCACGGTGGCCGCCAGCAGCAGGGGCAATTCGCGGTGCAGGACGGCCGAACTGGCGCGGATGGGCCGTACCAGCACGGTGACGCCCAGCACCAGCGACATGGCCACAATGTTGCCTCCCCACGCGCTCCCCAGGGCCAGCGCCGGATGCCCGTGCCAGGCAGCGGCAGTGGCCACCGCAAGTTCCGCGGACGAGGCGCCGAAACCGACCACCACCAGACCCACCAGCAAAGGCGACAGCTGCACCCGCTGGGCCAGTGCCACGGCCCCTTCGAGCAGACGGTCGGCCGCCCAAGCCAGCAGCATCAGGCCGGTCAGCAAGGCGAGCAGGGCAGGCAGCATGGGGTGCGGAGCGTGGGCGCTGTGTTGGACAATGCGGCCATTGTGTCAGTCTCCGTTGGCTGACTGCCCAAGCCCATGCCCCAGCCTCTGTCCGTCGAAGCACCGCCGCCGCCCAGCGCTTTCTGGGATTCGACCTGGCGCGCCCGCGTGGCACTGCCGCTGGCGGCGGTGTCGCTCATGCTGGTCTTGCTCTGGCTGTGGCGGCCCTGGCTGCTGCTGCCGGGCACGCAGCCGCTCGTCATGCAGGGGGGCGACCCGTACCTGCGCGCCCTCATGCGCACCATTTCTGCCGCCGAATCCAACGTGCGCCGCCCTTACCACGTGGTGTACGGTGGTGACTACGTGGGCACCCTGGACCGCCATCCCAACCGCTGCGAAGCCATCGGGCAAGGGCCGAACCGGGGCAACTGCTCCACCGCCGCCGGGCGCTACCAGCTGCTCTACAGCACCTGGCTGGAACTGGCCGCCAAGTACCACCCGCAGCGCACCGATGACGCCCTGGACGCCACGGGCCTGAGTTTTGCGCCGGTTTACCAGGACGCCGTGGTGCACGCCTGGCTGCAGGAGCGGCGCTGGGGCCATGTGTCCGCGCAGCTGCAGCAGGGCCGCATCCAGCCCGTGCTGCGGCGCCTTTCGGGCACCTGGACCAGCCTGGGCTACGGCATCGAAAGCAACAGCATGAGCCGCGAGCTGCCGGGGGTTTACCTCGGTCTGGTGAGGGAAGAGCTCAAGGCCGCCGACCCGGTGAGCGGGGAACAAAAAAGCCGTGCAGCGAACGCCGCACGGCCCTGATGCTGGTGCCCGGGGTCGGACTCGAACCGACACACCATCTCTGGCGGGGGATTTTGAATCCCCTGCGTCTACCGATTTCGCCACCCGGGCGGGTGTCTGGTCAAGCGCAAAATTATGGCACAGTGGTGCGCATGAACTATCCGACCCTTGAAGACGTGATCGGCCGCACGCCGCTGGTGGCCCTGCAGCGCATTGGTGCCGAGGCCAACCGCCTGCGCGGCAATGTGATCCTGGGCAAGCTCGAAGGCAACAACCCGGCCGGTTCGGTCAAGGACCGGCCCGCGGTGTCCATGATCCGCCGCGCCGAGGAGCGCGGCGACATCCGCCCCGGCGACACGCTGATCGAAGCCACGTCCGGCAACACCGGCATCGCGCTGGCCATGGCGGCGGCCATCAAGGGCTACCGCATGGTGCTGATCATGCCGGAGGACCTGTCGATCGAGCGCGCCCAGACCATGAAGGCCTTCGGTGCCGAGCTCATCCTCACGCCCAAGAGCGGCGGCATGGAGTACGCGCGCGACCTGGCCGACAAGATGCAGAAAGAGGGCAAGGGCCGCGTGCTGGACCAGTTCGCCAACGCCGACAACCCGCGCATCCACTACGAAACCACGGGACCGGAGCTGTGGGAGCAGACCGGCGGGCGCATCACGCACTTCGTGAGCGCCATGGGCACCACCGGCACCATCACCGGTGTCTCGCGGTTCCTGAAAGCAAAGAATCCGGCGATCCGCATCATCGGCGCCCAGCCCAGCGAGGGCTCGCGCATCCCCGGCATCCGCAAGTGGCCGCCGGAATACCTGCCCAAGATCTACGATCCCTCGGGCGTGGACGAACTGGTCCACGTGAGCCAGAGCGATGCCGAAGAGATGTGCCGCCGCATGGCGCGTGAAGAGGGCATCTTCGCCGGCATCTCGGCCGCCGGGGCCTGCTGGGTGGCGCAGCAGATCGCCGCGCAGGTGGAGAGCGCCACCATCGCCTTCATCGTCTGCGACCGCGGCGACCGATACCTCTCCACCGGCGTCTTCCCGGCCTGATGCATGGCCGGGGACTTCCGCTTCTGCCCCTGCTGCGCCGCACCGCTGGCGCCAACCGTGGCGCAGGAAGACGGCGGACCCAAAGAGCGCCTGCGCTGCACCGTCTGCGACTTCACGCACTGGAACAACCCCACACCGGTGCTGGCGGCCATCGTCGAAGTGGAGGGGCGCGTGCTGCTGGCGCGCAACGCGGCCTGGCAGCACCGCATGTTCGGGCTGATCACCGGCTTCATGGAGGCCGGTGAGACGCCCGAAGCGGGTATCCGCCGCGAGATCGCCGAAGAAACCGGGCTGCACACCACCGCGCTGACGCTGGTGGGCGTGCACGACTTCCAGCGCATGAACCAGGTGCTCATCACCTACCACGCCCTCGCGCACGGCTCGGTGCGGCTGTCGCCCGAGTTGCTGGAGTACAAGCTGTTCGAACCGGCGCAGGTGCGGTGCTGGCGCGCCGGCACCGGGCTGGCACTGGCCGACTGGCTCAGGGCCCGTGGCATTGAGCCGCCGTTCATGGAAGCGCCGCCGTCCAGCCCGGCGCCGAACCCCCCCGGACCGGTGATCCGGCCCCCCGAACCGCGACGGGCATAGAATCCGGGTCTCAGAGGACCTACCCCATGAACGCCGACAAAGAACTCGACTGCCGAGGCCTGAACTGCCCCCTGCCCATTCTGAAGGCCAAGAAAGCCCTGGCCGACATGACCAGCGGGCAGACCTTGTGCGTGATTTCCACCGACGGGGGTTCGGTGCGCGACTTCCAGGCCTTTGCCAAGCAGACCGGCAACGAACTGGTGTCGCAGCAGACCGTGGGCGGCGAGCACTTCTCGGTGCTCAAGCGCCGCTGACCACACCCTTCGGTTTTCAGTCCGAACGATTCCGCCATCCACGATGGAAGTCCTGCTGGTCGACCCCCTCGTTCCCGAGGCCCTTCAGTGGCTGCAGGACCGGCACGAGGTCTCGTTCCGTCCCGAGCTGGGTGACGACGTGATCGAACTGCGCAAGGCCTTGTACAAGACCCGTGCCGTGGTGTTGCCCCCGCACGTCATCGTATCCAGCGAATTTCTGGACTTCGCGCCCAAGCTGGAACTGGTGGCGCGCATGCAGATCTCCAGCGACAACACCGATCTGGATGCCTGCGCCAAACGCAATGTGCGTGTGATCCAGGCGCGCAGCGCCACGGTGCGCTCGAACGCCGAATACCTGCTCTACGGCCTGCTGATGCTCTACCGCCGCGGCATGGTCAGTGCCTTGCTGGGGCGCAAGATTTCTCAGGTGCGCATGGGCCGCGAGCTCAACGGCAGCACGGTCGGGCTGCTCGGACTGGCGCCGGTGGCCCACACGCTGGCGCCCATGCTCAAGGGTCTGGGCGTGCGCCTGGTCGGGTACGACCCGGCTGTTCACCACGCCGCACCGCTGTGGGACAAGCTGGGCGTCGACCCGGTGTCGCTGCACGAGCTGCTCGGCCGTTCCGATGCCGTGTCGCTGCAGGTGGTCTACGCCTCGCGGTTCAAGGGCTGGCTCAATGAACGCGTGCTCAACCACTGCAAGCCAGGCCAGTTGTGGGTGGGCGTGAGCCGCAGCTCGCTGTTTGATCCCGAAGCCCTGGCGCTGGCCCTGACCGACGGGCGCATCGACGCCTGCCTGATGGACGGCGCCAATCCGACCTTTGCCGCCGAAGGCACCCCCTTGTACGGCGTGCCCAACCTGCACCTGACGCCGCGCCTGGGTTCGCACACGCGCGAAGCCAAACTGCGCGCCAGCTGGTACGTGGCGCACCGCATCCACGAGACACTCTCGCCCCTGGTCGCGCAGTCCGAGGCCAAGGTCAGCGACTTTTCGGTGCTTGACAGCCTGGAGTACAACGCCGACCAGGACGAACCGCAGTCGATCACGCCTTCGCAGTGGAGTTCGCTGTCGGCGCACCGGCGGTGAACTGAGATGCCCCCGCGCCGCCTTCTGGTGGGCGTTTCGCGCGGGGTCGGTACATCGGGTTGGCCTGTCTGGGCCAGCTTCAGGCACTTCTCCAATGTCTCTTTTTCCACAACCTTCCGCCGACTGGGCCGTCGTCGCCGTCTTCGTCACCGTCTACCTGGGCATGTTCCTGGGTGGCCTGCCGCGGCTGAAGCTGGACCGTTGCGGTGTGGCGCTGCTGGGCGCCATCGCGGTGATCGCCCTGACGGGCATGCCGCTGGAAGATGCCGCCAAGGCGGTCGATTTGCCCACCATCGTGCTGCTGTTCGCCTTCATGGTGGTGTCGGCGCAGATGCGGCTGGGCGGCTTCTATACCGAGGTCACGCGCCGCGTGGGGGCGCTGCCGCTCTCGCGCGCCGGCCTGCTCGCGGCGCTGATCGCGGTGGCCGGCGGGCTTTCGGCCGTCTTTTCCAACGACATCATCTGTCTGGCCATGACGCCGGTGGTGGCCCGCCTGTGTCTGCAGCGCGGTCTCAACCCCATTCCGTTCCTGATCGGGCTGGCCTGCGCGGCCAACATCGGTTCGGCCGCCACCCTGATCGGCAACCCGCAGAACATGCTGATCGGATCGGTGCTCCAGCTGCACTTCGGGGACTACCTGCGCACCGCTGCCGTGCCGGTGCTCATCAGCTTGGCGCTGCTTTGGGCCTGGCTGGCTTTCGGCCCCGGTTCGCGCACGGGCGCGCCCGAACTTTCGCAGCCGGTGGGCGTGCAGCTGCACGCCGACAACGTGCCCGACTTCGACCGTTGGCAGACCGCCAAGGGCCTGGCCGTGGCCGCGGCGCTGATGGCGGTGTTTCTGTTCACCGACTGGGACCGCGACGTGGCGGCTCTGGTGGGCGCGGCGGTGCTGCTGCTTTCGCGCCGTTTTCACTCGGCCGAGGTGATGGGTTTCGTGGATTGGCCCTTGCTGCTGCTCTTCATCGGGCTGTTCGTGGTCAACCACGCCTTCGGGCAGACCGGTCTGCCCGACGAAGCGGTGGCCTGGCTGGCGGCGCAGGGTGTGCACCTGGGCGAACCCGGCACTCTGCTGGTGCTGGGCGCGCTGCTGTCCAACCTGGTTTCCAACGTGCCGGCGGTCATGCTGCTGCTGCCGCACCTGGGGGTCGATCCGCAGCAGGCCGGGGTGCTGCTGGCCCTGGTGAGCACCTTCGCGGGCAACCTGCTGCTGGTGGGCTCCATCGCCAACCTGATCGTGGCCGATCTCGCGGCCAAGGAGGGCATCACGCTCGGCGGGTGGCGCCATGCCCTCACGGGCGTTCCCGTGACGCTGGCGTCTCTGGGGGTGGTGGGACTGTGGATGGTGGTCTGACTCAGTCCTGACCGGCAAGCGCGCTCAGGTCGCTCGCATACTTCGCCAGCAGCGCCTGGGCGTGCTGGCGTTGTTCGGGTGTGGTGCTGTTGTGCAGGTGGGCAAACGCGTCGCAACCGTGTCGGATCCAGCTGGCCCGCTCGGTGCCGGCGGCGGGGGATGGGAACAGGCCGCGTTGCAGCCAGCCGCGCACCGCCTGCGGGGCGGCCGTCGGCAGGGCGGTACCGCTGGTCCACCGCTGGCCCGGTGTGGCCTGCCACTGGCGGATGAGTTCGAGCAGCTCGGCCTGACGCACCCGGCGGTCGACCAGGCTGCGGGCAGCATCGAACGGCGAGCTCTCCAGGTTCCGCCGCACCAGCTGGACCTGCACCGTTGTCAGATCCCCGTACAGCGTTTCATAGCGGTCCACGGTCCGCGTCAACCGGCGCTCCATCCGCTGGGCGGGCGTGCCGCGAATGAAATCCTTCTCAAACGACAGGTTGCTCTTGGTCTGGTGGCGTTCCATGTGCTGCAGCTGCGCGGGCGACAGGGTCAGCGCCAGCTGCGCGAGCGGTTCATGGCTGCGGTCCATGACCCGTTCGGCCGCCGTTCGCAGGTGTTCCACTTGGGCGCACACCTGTTCACCCGTGATGTCCTGCCCGGCCATGGCCTGCCATTGCCGCAGCCGCCCGGCGTAGGCCGGCAGTTCGGTCTGGCGGTGCCAGGCGAGGATGCGATCGATGTCCTGGCGCACGCGGGCGCTCTGCGCGTCGTCAAGGTCGGCGTGACCGTCGAGCCACCAGAACACCAGCGACGGGGCCTGGTTGTAGCCCAGCTGCAGCGCGCTGCAGGCCGTCAGAGCCGCCGACAGCCCGAGCAGTGCCGCCATGCGCAGGCGGTGGCGCACGAAGCACCACAGGCGGGCGACGATAATTTGCGCCATCGGAAACATGGGGCGCATGGTCGCCCTGGAAGAGGTGTTCATGTCGTTCCCTGTGGATGTGGTGGTGATGGCGGCCGGCAAGGGCACGCGCATGAAAAGCGCCAAGCCCAAAGTGTTGCACCGTCTGGGCGGGCGTGCACTGGCCCAGCACGTGATCGACACGGCCGCACGGTTATCGGCCCGTTCGGTGGTGGTCATCACCGGCCATGGGGCCGAGCAGGTCGAGGCCGGCCTCGCGGCGCCCGCCGGGGGTGCCACCGCGCTGCGCTACGTGCGGCAGGAGCCGCAGCTGGGCACCGGCCATGCGGTGCAGCAGGCCGCGCCGGTGCTGCCCGATGACGGCGTGACCCTGGTGCTCTCGGGCGACGTGCCGCTGACCCGGGCCGACACGCTGCAGGCGCTGATCGACCTGTGCGGTGGCCAGCATCTGGCGCTGCTGACGCTGCAGATGGCCGACCCCACGGGCTACGGCCGCATCGTGCGCGGTGCCGACGGTGCGGTGCAGGCCATCGTCGAGCAGAAGGACGCCAGCGAGGCACAGAAGGCCATCGGCGAGATCTACAGCGGCATCATGGCCGTGCCCACGCGGCGGCTGCGCGGCTGGCTGGCGCGGCTGGACAACCGCAACGCGCAGAACGAGTACTACCTGACCGACGTGGTGAAGTTCGCCGTGGGCGATGGCCAGGTCGTGAAAGCCCATCGCATCAGCGACGCCGTGCAGGTGGCCGGCGTCAACAGCCCGGTGCAGCTGGCCGAGCTGGAGCGGGCCTACCAGCGACGCCTGGCCGAAGCCTTCATGGAGCAGGGCGTGCGCCTGGCCGACCCGGACCGTTTCGATGTGCGGGGTGAGCTGGTCTGCGGGCAGGACGTGGAGATCGATGTCAATTGCGTGTTCGAAGGCCGTGTGGTGCTGGGCGACCGCGTGCGCATCGGCGCGAACTGCGTCATCGCCAATGCACAGATCGCCGACGGCGCGGTGATCCACCCCTTCACCCACATCGATGGCGAAAAGCTGGGCGTGAGCGTGGGCGCGGGCGCCCTGATCGGCCCGTTCGCCCGCCTGCGCCCCGGCGCGCAGTTGGGCTCGGAGGTGCACATCGGCAACTTCGTGGAAGTGAAGAACTCGACGCTGGCCGCGGGCGCCAAAGCCAACCACCTGGCCTACCTGGGCGACGCCACGGTGGGCGAGCGGGTGAACTACGGCGCGGGCAGCATCACCGCCAACTACGACGGTGCCAACAAACACCGCACCATCATCGAGGCCGACGTGCACGTGGGCAGCAATTGCGTGCTGGTGGCGCCGGTGACCATCGGCGCCGGTGGCACGGTGGGTGGCGGATCGACCATCACCAAGAGCACCGAACCCGGCGCCCTGAGCGTGGCGCGCGGCAAGCAGGTCAGTATTGCCAACTGGCAGCGCCCGGTGAAAAAGAAACCCTGACGGCAGCGGCGGCTCGTGGAAGCCAGTGCATTTCAATGCAGGTGGTTGCGCGCAGAGGGGGGGCGCTGGCGGGCCGCGCGTTCGGTGTCTTCGTCGCTCAGTTCCATCAGGCCGCTCATGCCCATGACTTCGGAGTCGCGAAAGCCGGTGGCCGGGTAGAGCTGGTCAAACTCGGAGAACTTGGAGTCCAGCTGCTGGCGCACACTCACGGCGGGATCGACCTTGGGCGAAGGTTGCGGCAGGGCGGCCAGATTCAGCTGGGCCCGGAAATCGGCCGGGGACGGCATGCGGTGGATGCCGTCCTTGAGAAACAGGAAGCGTACCCCCGCGGTTCTGAGGATGCGGTTCTTCATCTTGACGTGGTGCGCCTTGGCCTTGGCGTTGCTCAGGTGGTACTGCTCCACATCAAACGCGAACAACGGACGGCCGTCTTCGCCACAAACCACGAAGTCGACCCGGTGGCTGCGCAGACGCTCCTTGGCGCGAACGTGATTGGACGACCGGCGGACCGACAGGATGTCCCGCAGCGGCATGTTGGGCAGCACGACCAGTCCGGGGAAGGTGTCGCGCAGGTAGTCCAGCATGTGCACCTGTTCCGGGGTGAGGATGCGTTCGGCCGTGTAGCGGTCGTCCCGACCCGAAGACTGACCTTGCCCCTGAAAAGTGGAGTTCTTAGTCCTTGTTGAAAATACCGACA
>CAYRWN010000035.1:0-36373 GCA_964428045.1 uncultured Hydrogenophaga sp.
CCTCGATCATGCATGCCTCGCGTCACTTCTGGACTTGTTCAGCGTAGCCCTAAGCCGGTATCGCTGATCGAGCGTGTGCTGGAGATCGGCGCCGATGAAAACGCCCTCATCCTCGACAGCTTTGCCGGCTCGGGCACCACGGCCCACGCGGTGCTCAAGGCCAACGCCAAGGACGGCGGCCACCGCAAGTTCATTCTGGTGGAAGGCGAGGCCTATGCCGACACGCTGACGGCCGAGCGGGTGCGCCGCGCCATCAAGGGCTACGCCTGGGAAGGCACGCAGCGCGAGACGCTGCTGGAAGAAAAGATCACGCTCACGCAGTTCAAGAAAGCGGCCGAGTGGCTGGCCAAGGTGGACGCGATCAAACGCGCCGAGGGGCTGGCCGACGAGGGCGATGGCAAAGGCGATCTGGTGGAGCAGGCGGCGCCCAAGCCAGCCAAGCGCAAGCGCTTCGACAAGATCGAGACCAGGATCGACGACGGCGTGCTGCGCGTGGAGGGCGTGCGCCGCATTTCTGAAATGGCACCCGGCCTGGGTGGCAGCTTCACCTACTGCACGCTGGGCGAGGCGGTGGAACTGGAGAAGCTGCTGAGTGGTGAGAAGCTGCCCGCGTTTGATGCGCTGGGTGCCTGGCTGTTCTACACCGCCACCGGCGGCGCCCTCCCGCCCGCGCCCAAAGGCGCGCCCGAGTGGTACCTGGGCCAGGCGCAGGACGCGCACGTGTGGCTGGTGTATGCGCCCGACCTGAGCTTTCTGAAAAGCCCGCAGGCCGCGCTGACGCTGAGCCTGGCCGAACGCCTGCAGGCCTGGGGCCGCGAGCACGACGCGCAGCGCGAGCGCGCGCCGCTGAAACACCTGGTGTTTGCGCCGGCCAAGTACCTGAGCAACCAGCAGCTCAAGGCGCACGGGGTGGACTACGCGCCGCTGCCGTTTGCGCTGTACCGGGAGAGTTGAGATGTCGGCCTATTCTGATCGCACGCAGCTGGAGCTGCACAAGTTCGCTGAGGCGCTGACCACGTTGCAAGAGGCTGCCGCTGCCCCCGAGGACCGCATGGCGAGGGATTCCTTGCTGTTGCGCTACGTCTACACCTTCGAGATGGCCTGGCAAACCCTGTTGTTTGTGTTGCAGGACATCGGTGACCGCGAAACACCGAGGCTCGCGTTTGCTGTGCTGGAGACGGGGTTCAAAGCGGGGCTGATTCGCGACCCCGCCTTGTGGAAAGAAATGCGCGAGGCACGCAACGCGGTGGTCCATGCCTATGACGAGGGTGTGGCCGTCGCGCTGTCGGCTTTTGTACGGAGCAAGGCCATGGCGGAGTTGGAGCGCTTGTACCGGTCGCTGGGAGAAGGCTCGCCATGACGCTGGATGACTTCGGCATTGCCCCTGGCATCGCGAGGCAACTGCGTGAGCGGTTTACGCAGGCTGCCGGTGTCGAGCGCGTCTGGGTCTACGGTTCGCGCGCCCGGGGCGATCATCGCAACACGTCTGACATTGACCTTTGCGTCGATGCGCCTGACATGACGCCGAGGGATTTCGCATCCTTGTCGCTGGCGTTGGAGGATGCCGGGTTCGTCTACGGTCTCGATGTCACGCACTGGCAGGAAGTGCTGAGCGAGACACTGCGTCAGAACATTCAAAGAGACCGCAAAGTCTTCTGGCAGCCCGCCGCAGCCGGATTGCCCGTCCGCCCAGTGGGGGCCGGCGTGGAGATGAAGGACTTTCAGGAACGGGTGCTGCTGCAGCTGGACACCTACCTGGACGAGCTGAACCGGCAGGCGGCGCTGGTGGGGCGCAACCGGCAGGCGCTGGCGGCGATGGAAGACCAGGAGGGCATGGAAACGCTGGTGCGCGAGGCGGGTGACTACCCCAAGAAGGCCTGGGCCGCGCTCAAGCGCCAGCAACTGCTGCCTCCGGCCTTTGCCGATCAACCGCATTCCAGCCGCTTCGACGGGGCGGGCCGCCCGGTGCCCAACGCCTGCCTGAAGGTGCCCACGGGCGGTGGCAAGACGCTGCTGGCCGCCGCCAGCGTGGCCAAGGTGTTTGGCCGTTACCTGCAGCGCCACACCGGCCTGGTGCTGTGGGTGGTGCCCAACGAGGCGATCTACCGCCAGACGCTCAAGACCCTGAGCAACCGCGACCACCCCTACCGCCAGATGCTCAACCTGGCGGGAGCCGGGCGGGTGAAGGTGCTGGAGAAAACCTCGCCGCTGTCGCGGCTGGATGTGGAAGCCAACCTGTGCGTGATGGTGTTGATGCTGCAGTCGGCCGCGCGCCAGAGCAAGGAAACGCTGCGCCTGTTCCGCGACCGGGGCAATGTGCTGGGCTTTCTGCCGCGCGAGGACGATGTGGATGCCCACTGGGCGCTGCTGCAGCAGGTGCCCAACCTGGACGCGTACGGCAGCCCGTTCCAGAGCGCGGCCGAGGTGCGGGCGCAAAAAGGCTCGGTGGTGAAAAGTTCGCTGGGCAATGCCTTGCGCCTGCTGCGGCCGATGGTGGTGATCGACGAGGGCCAGCACGCCTACACCGACAACGCGCTGTCCACGCTGGACGGTTTCAACCCCAGCTTTGTGCTGGAGCTGTCGGCCACGCCGCGCATCGCATCCGACAAAGGCCGGGGCTCGAACATTCTGGTGGACGTGCGTGGCACCGACCTGGAAGCGGCGCAGATGATCAAGCTGCCGATCCAGGTGGAGGTGCGGCCGTGGAACGACTGGCAGGCTTGCCTGGCCGCGTCGCTGCAGCAGCTGGACGCGCTGCAGCGCGAGGCCGAGGCGCTGCAGGCCGAGACGGCGCGTTACATCCGCCCGATCTTGCTGGTGCAGGTGGAGCGCACCGGCGCCGACCTGCGCGACCAGGGCTTCATCCACGCCGAAGACGCCAAGGCGTATCTGCTGCAGCTGGGGCTGAACGAGCGACAGATCGCCATCAAGACCAGCGAGAAGGACGAGCTCAGGCAGCCGGAGAACATCGACCTGCTGTCACCCCAGTGCGAGGTGCGCGCCATCATCACCAAGCAGGCGCTGCAGGAAGGCTGGGACTGCCCGTTTGCCTACGTGCTGTGCGCGCTGGCGGCGGGCCGCAACCCGGCGGCCATGACGCAGCTGGTGGGGCGCATCCTGCGCCAGCCCCACGTGACCAAGACCGGCCGCGAGGCGCTGGACGCCTGCTACGTGCACTGCTTCGACGCCAACACCGCGACGGTGGTGAAGTCGATCAAGAAATCGCTCGAAGGCGAGGGCATGGGTGATCTGGCGATTCAGGTGAACGGGGCTGCGGGTGGCGGTGATGCGGCGGAGCTGCTGCGCATACCGCTCAGGCGCCGGCCGGCGCTGGCGCACCTGCGCCTGTTCCTGCCGCGGGTGACCTGGGTGGAGCGGGGGGGCGACGGTGCGGCTGACGCGCTGCAACGCCGGGAGCTGGTGTACGAGAGCGATGTGCTGGCGCGGCTGGACTGGCCCGCGCTGGACGTGCAGCGGCTGGTGCACGAATGGGCGCCCAGCCGCGACGCGATCGAGGCGCAGCACATCCGCATCGACCTGTCGATCCTGCGGCCCGATGGCATGAGTCAACTGGCGGCGGGCGACGCCGCCGATGCCCGCCTGGACCGGGCGCGGCTGGTGCGCGCCCTGCTGGACCTGGCGCCCAACGCCTGGCTGGTGTGGGGCTGGGTGGACGCGGTCGTGGCCCGCCTGCTGGCGCAGGGTTTCTCCGAGCAGGGGCTGGCGCGTTCGCAGTCGTCGCTGATCGAGCGGCTGCGGCTGGACCTGGAGGCCGAGCGCGACCGGCTGGCCCAGGCCACCTTCAACGCGCTGGTGGAGCAGGGGCGCATCGAGTTCAGCCTGCGGGCCGACCGGCAGGACTACGAGCTGCCCATGGAGGAGCTGCTGCTGGCCACCCAGATGCCGCCCGGCCTGCAGCGGCCCGACGCGCGGGTGGCCGAGAGGAGCCTGCTGGAGCCGGCCTTGCGCAGCGCCGACATGAACGACCTGGAGGCGACGTTTGCCGGTTACCTGGACCAGAAGCAGGCGCTGCTCTGGTGGCACCGCAACGTGGCCAAGACGCAGTACGGGCTGCAGGGCTGGAAGCGGCACAAGGTGTACCCGGACTTCGTGTTCGCCCTGCTGTCCACCGACGGGCCGCAGCGCATGGTGCTGCTGGAAACCAAGGGACTGCAACTGGCCGGCAACGCGGACACCGCCTACAAGCAGGCCTTGCTGGATCGGCTGTCGCAGGCGTTCAAGGACGAGCGGCTGTTTCGTGTGGGCGACCTGAGCCTGGAGGGCATGGCCCCCACGCAGCTGAGCTGTGACCTGGTGTTCGAAGGCGACTGGCGCGGCACGCTGGAGCGGCGGCACTTTTCCTAGTCCTCCAGCACGCGCACCTTCACGCCCTTGCCCTTGACCTTGGTGGTGGCCAGGCGGCTGGCCACCTGCCGGGCGATGGCGCGGTCCACCGCCACGTAGGTGGACCATTCGTTGACGTTGATCTTGCCCACCTGCTCCCGCGTGTAGC
Organism: uncultured Hydrogenophaga sp.; assembly: GCA_964428045.1. GTDB lineage: Bacteria > Pseudomonadota > Gammaproteobacteria > Burkholderiales > Burkholderiaceae_C > Hydrogenophaga. The sequence continues at coordinate 4,514 of CAYRWN010000035.1, forward strand.
CCAGGTCGGCCGTCAGCGCGCCCAGCACGTCGCCGGGGCGGATCTTTTCCTTGCGCCCGCCCTGGATGTGCAGCGTGGCCATGGGCGGTTGCAGCGGTTCTTTGCTCGTTGGCGTGAGCTCGCTGACCGGGTGCCATTCCGACTCGCGCTTCTGCAGCTGTTCGATGCGGCCGACGTAGCCCATTTCGTCCATGCTGGCCAGGTTCAGCGCCAGGCCGCTCTCGCCCGCGCGACTGGTGCGGCCGATGCGGTGGATGTGCACCTCGGGCTCGGGCGTCACGTCCACGTTGATGACGGCCGCCAGGCTGGCGATGTCCAGCCCGCGCGCGGCCACGTCGGTGGCCACCAGCACGCTGCAGCTCCTGTTGGCAAAACGCACCAGCACCTGGTCGCGCTCGCGCTGCTCCAGTTCGCCGAACAGGGCCAGCGCGGAAAAGCCCTGGGCCTGCAGCACGGCCACCAGGTCGCGGCACTGGGCCTTGGTGTTGCAGAAGGCGATGGTGCTGGCCGGTCGGAAATGCAGCAGCAGCTGGCCGACGACGTGCAGTCGCTCCTGGTCGCTCACCTCGTACCAGCGCTGTTCGATCTGCGTGGCGCTGTGCTGGGCTTGCACGGTGATCGTCAGCGGGTCGCGCATGAACTGCGCCGCGAGCTTGGCGATGCCTTCGGGGTAGGTGGCCGAGAACAGCAGGGTCTGGCGCTCCTTGGGGCACTGCCTGACGACCTTGACGATGTCGTCGAAGAAACCCATGTCCAGCATGCGGTCGGCCTCGTCGAGCACCAGGGTGTTGAGGGCGTCCAGCTGCAGGCTGTCGCGCTCCAGGTGGTCCATGAGGCGGCCGGGCGTGCCGACCACGATGTGCGCGCCGTGTTCCAGCGTGGCGAACTGCCCGCGCAGCGGCACGCCGCCGCAGAGCGTGACGACCTTGATGTTGTCGTCCGCGCGCGCCAGGCGCCGGATTTCGGTGGTCACCTGGTCGGCCAGCTCGCGCGTGGGGCACAGCACCAGGGTCTGCACCGCGAAGCGGCGCGGGTTCAGGTTGGCCAGCAGGGTCAGGGCGAAGGCGGCGGTCTTGCCGCTGCCGGTCTGGGCCTGGGCGATCAGGTCCTTGCCCAGCAGCGCGGGCGGCAGGCAGGCCGCCTGGATCGGCGTCATGCGCTCGTAGCCGAGCTGCTGCAGGTTGGCCAGCGTGGAGGGGGAGAGGGGCAGGGTGCCGAAATCGGCCGAAGGGGAGGAGGACATGCCCGATTATCCGGCGCCGCCCTCAGGACTCGTGGCAGTCGCTCAGCAGATGGTCCAGTTCGGCCTGGCTGAACCCGGCCGCACGCCTTGCGGCATCGTTCAAGGGCGGACGCAGGCGTGGTGCGTTGTGCGTGCGTGCCAGATGCCGGTAGTGCGCGACCGGTTCCAGTCCCCGTTGCCTGCAGAGCCAGCCGTACCAGCGGTTGCCCACCGCCACATGACCGATCTCGTCGCGCAGGATGATGTCCAGAATGTCCACCGCGCGCAGCGCCGAAGGTGTGCCGACCTTGCGCAGCCGGGCCTGGATCAGCGGCGTCGCGTCCAGTCCGCGCGCCTCCAGCGTGCGCGGCACCAGGGCCATGCGGGCGGTGATGTCGTGTTGCGTCTTCACGCACATCTCCCACAGACCGTTGTGGGCCGGGAAATCGCCGTAATCGTGCCCCAGGCTTTGCAGGTGCGTGCGCAGCAGCGTGAAGTGCGTGGCTTCTTCGTCGGCCACACGCAGCCAGTCGCGGTAGAAGTCCAGCGCCATGCCGTCAAAGCGCCAGACCGCGTCCAGCGCCAGGTCGATGGCGTTGAACTCGATGTGGCAGACCGCGTGCAGCAAGGCGGCCAGGCCTTCGGTCGTGAAGGGCGAACGCTGGGGCACGTCCATGGGCGGCACCAGCACCGGCTGCGCCGGGCGGCCCGGCAGCACCGTGCCGTCGGTCGGTCGGATCGGCGTGGCGGCCGCCAGCGCCTGCTCGCGTGCGCAGTCATCCGGCAGTGCCATCAGTCGCTGCCACAGCGCATGGGTGGCGTGCACCTTGGCCTGCGGATCGGGCAGGCACAGGGCGGCCAGGGCCGCCTCGCGCAGGCCGGGTTGGGTGCAGGGCTTGGAGAGCATCCCTACAATTCTAGGTTTGCCCGAACACACCATCAGGAGACTCCAGCATGGCGATCTACGAAATCGATGGCAGCACCCCGCGCGTGGCCGCATCGGCCTGGGTGGCCGAGAACGCCCAGGTGATGGGCGATGTGGTGATCGGCGAAGGCGCCAGCGTGTGGTTTGGGGTCACCGTTCGGGGTGACACCGACACCATCACCATCGGCGCGGGCAGCAATGTCCAGGACGGTTCGGTGCTGCACGCGGACGACGGCGTGCCGCTGGTGATCGGCGCCAACGTGACCGTGGGCCACCAGGTGATGCTGCACGGCTGCACCATCGGCGACGAATCGCTGATCGGCATCGGTGCCGTCGTGCTCAACGGCGCGAAGATCGGCAAGCACTGCCTGGTGGGTGCCGGTGCACTCGTCACCGAAGGCAAGGTGTTCCCCGACGGCTCCATGATCATCGGCAGCCCGGCCAAGGTGACCCGCGCGCTCACGCCCGAGCAGATCGAAGGCCTGCGCCGCAGTGCGCAGCATTACCAGGCCAACGCCGAACGCTTTCGCAAGGGCTTGAAAAGGGTCGGCTGATCCCGATCTGCCCGCCTTGCTTTTTCTGAAAGACCAGATTGTCCGAACTCCACAAATTCCTGTTTGAAGGCCTGCCGGTGCGCGGCATGCTGGTGCGCCTGACCGACAGCTGGCAGGAAATCCTGCGCCGCCGCCAGCAGGCCGGTGGTTACCCGGTGGCGGTGACCGAACTGCTGGGGGAGATGACCGCAGCGGCCACGCTGATGCAGGCCAACATCAAGTTCAACGGGGCCTTGATCCTGCAGATCATGGGCGACGGCCCGGTGAAGCTGGCGGTGGCCGAAGTGCAGCCCGACCTGACGCTGCGCGCCACCGCCACCGTGACCGGCGAGGTGGCTGCGGACGCGCCGCTGTCGCACATGGTCAACGTGAACAACCAGGGGCGTTGCGCCATCACGTTGGACCCCAAGGACCGCAAGCCCGGTCAGCAGCCCTACCAGGGCGTGGTGCCGCTGTTCGGTGACCGCCACGAGAAGCTGGAGAAGCTCAGCGAGGTGATCGAGCACTACATGCTGCAGAGCGAGCAGCTCGACACACGCCTGGTGCTGGCCGCCAACGACCAGGTGGCCGCCGGTCTGCTGATCCAGCGCCTGCCGCTCCAGGGCGAGTCCAACCTGTCCGGCGCGGGCGCCATGGCGCGTGACGAAGACCAGATCGGCCGCAACGAGGACTACAACCGCATCGCCATCCTGGCGGCGAGTCTGAAGCGCGAAGAGCTGCTGACCCTGGACGCCGAGACCATCCTGCGCCGCCTGTTCTGGGAAGAGGACCTGCGCCGCTTTGAGCCACTGACCGGCGCCGAGGGCCCGCGCTTTGCCTGCACCTGCTCGCGCGAGCGCGTGAGCAACATGCTGCGCAGCCTGGGCCGCGAAGAGATCGAATCCATCATCGCGGAGCAGGGCCAGGTCGAAGTGGGCTGCGACTTCTGCGGTGCGCAGTACCGTTTCGATCCGGTCGATGCCGCGCAGGTGTTCCTGCAGGCGGCGGCGCAGCCACCCGGCACGCCGGGGCTGCACTGAACGCTGGATGACGGATGACGGCGGGGCTGCGCCCCTGCCATGACGAATGAAGACGGATCGCCATCACGGCGCACAGGTCATCTGTCATGGCAGGGGCGCAGCCCCGCCGTCATCCGTCATGGAGCGAGCACGTCCAGCACATCGTGGGCGGCGCCCATGGTGTGGTAGTCCACCTTGCCGGCCGGGCTCTTTTCGTCGCTGTACTTGCGGTTGTCGGCCGTCAGGATGCGCCACCAGGCGCCGTGCTGGTGGTCCACGAAGTGGCGCCATGCGTAGGCCCAGAGATGGTCGTAGGCGGCCCAGTAGCGGGGCTCGCCCGTGACCTGGGCCAGTCGCGCCGCGGCGGCGATGGTCTCGGCCTGGACCCAGAAGTACTTGTCGCTGTCGCAGATGCTGCCGTCGGGCGCGAAGCCGTAGTACAGGCCACCGTGCTCGCCGTCCCAGGCCTTGTGCAGCGCGGTGTCAAAGCAATGCCGCGCACGTTCGATCAGCGCCGGATTCGGGCGGCGTTCGTGCAGTTGCAGCAGCAGCTTGGTCCATTCGGTCAGGTGGCCGGGCTGGAACCCCCAGGGCCGGAAGATGTTGGTCTTGTCGTCCCTGTTGTAGTCCCAGTCCACGCTCCAGTCGGCCTGGTAGTGCTCCCAGACCAGCCCGCCGGCCAGCGCGGCCTGGCGCACGGTGATGTGTTCGGCGAGTAGGGCGGCACGGTCCAGGTAGCGGGCTTCCTGCGTGGCGTCAAAGGCCGCCAGCAGGGCTTCGCACAGGTGCATGTTGGCGTTCTGCCCGCGGTACGGCAGAAGCTGCCAGTCGGGCGTGGCCTCGTCGGCGTACAGGCCGTGGACCGGTTCCCAGAAGCGCTGTTCCAGCAGGTCGAAGGTCTGCGCGATGCCGGTGTGCGCGCTGTCGATGCCGGCCATGTGGGCGTGCGCATGGGCCAGCAGCACGAAAGCCAGACCGTAGGCGTGGTGGGTGGCGTCCAGCACGCGGGCCTGGCCGTCGCGCCATTCGAGCAGCCAGGCGTAGCCACCGGAGTCGGGGTTGCGGTGCACCGGCAGGAAGTCGAAGGCCTGCTGCAGCGCCTGTCGTGCGATGTCACCGCCCAGGCCGCGCCGCACCGCCATGCCCAGCGTGACCACGTAACGCGTGCTGCTCACCAGGTGCCGGGTGTGGGCGTCGTAGATGTGGCCGTCGTCACGCAGGAAGTGGAACAGGCCACCGCTGGCGTCGAGGGCCCGCGGCAGGTAGAAGGCCAGCGTGTCTTCGATGTGGGCGCGCAGGAAGGCGGGGCTGCGGAAGTCGGGCAGGGGGTTGGCGGGGATCATGCTCAGACCTCGTGGGATCGTTGCTGCAGCAACTGGGTGAAGAGCCGGTGTTCGCAGTCCGGGTCGCTGCACTTTTCGCAGTTCCAGGGGCGGCGCCCTTGTTCCCAGGCCGGCGCCTGGGCGGTGAGGGGCTTCTGCAGCGCGCTGCCGATGGCGCGCAGGGCCTGCTGCACGCGCATCGCCAGCGGGCCGTACAGCGTCTGGAACGGAATGCCCGCCGCCTGCAGCTCGCGGCGCAGCAGGGCGTCGGTGGCTTCACGCAGTGCCGGACCATCGCGGAACAGGCCGTCGGGCACCCAGGGCAGGTCCAGACCCATGAGCAGGGTCAGGCCATAGCGGCGCTGTCGTTCGATGGCAGCCGGCCAGAGAGAACGGTCTTCAAAGTACAGCTCGCTGTAGGCCGCGATCACCAGGGCCGTGGTGTCGGCCAGCACCACCTGTGTGGCGGTGTCCTGGTTCGCGGCCCCGATGGCCTCCGTCTGTGCGAGTGCGCGTTCGGCCTGTTCGTGCGCCAGCGGCGCGCGGCCATGCCGTTCGCACCAGCCGCGCAGCTGTTCGGGCACGAGGGTGCTGTGAATGCCCTGTGCGGCCAGGGCAGGGTGCAGCGCCTGCGCCAGCGTGGTTTTGCCGGAGGATTCGCCGCCGAGCAGGGTGACGGTCAGGGCCATGACCTTGCGTCAGGGCTTGTTCTGGGCGATCTGGACGAAGATTTCATTGGGCCTGACCATGCCCAGGTCCTGGCGGGCGAGTTCCTCGACCATGTCCAGACCCTCGCGCAGATCGTTGACCTCGCTGGCGATCTGCTCGTTGCGCTGGCGCGCCTCTCGGTTGGCCTGATCGAGCGTGGCCAGCTCCTGCCGCATCTGCTGCACCTGCGGCACGCTGCCACGACCGAACCACAGCTGGGCGTGCAGCACCAGCAGCAGGGCGATCAGCAGGGCAGGGACGAAACGGTGAGCCATGAGCGCGGTTCACAGGGAGAGGTCGCAGCGCCGGGCCGCCCCAAGCCAGGCCAGCCCCCGTGGGGGGCAGCGACCCGCGCAGCGGTGGAGCGTGGGGGCGCTCACGGTCGTCACTTCAGGTTGTAGAAGGCAGCGCGGCCAGGGTACACGGCCACGTCACCCAGGTCTTCCTCGATGCGCAGCAACTGGTTGTACTTGGCCATGCGGTCCGAGCGCGAGAGCGAACCGGTCTTGATCTGCCCGGCGTTGGTGCCCACGGCGATGTCGGCGATGGTGCTGTCCTCGGTTTCGCCCGAGCGGTGGCTGATGACGGCGGTGTAGCCGGCGCGCTTGGCCATCTCGATGGCGGCGAAGGTCTCGGTCAGGGTGCCGATCTGGTTGATCTTGATCAGGATCGAGTTGGCGATGCCCTTGTCGATGCCTTCCTTGAGGATCTTGGTGTTGGTGACGTACAGGTCGTCGCCCACCAGCTGCACCTTCTGGCCCAGGCGCTCGGTCAGGTGCTTCCAGCCGTCCCAGTCGCCTTCGGCCATGCCGTCCTCGATGGAGACGATGGGGTACTTGTCGCACCAGGTGGCCAGCATGTCGGTCCACTGCTCGGCGCTGAGCGCAATGCCGCCTTCGCCTTCGAGCACGTACAGGCCGTCCTTGTAGAACTCGCTGGCGGCGCAGTCCAGGCCCAGGGCGATCTGCTCACCGGCGGTGTAGCCGGCCTTGTCGATGGCCTGCAGGATCAGCTGCAGCGCGGCTTCGTGGTTCTCGACCGAGGGGGCGAAGCCGCCTTCGTCGCCCACGGCGGTGCTGATGTGCTGGTCGTGCAGGATGGCCTTGAGCGCGTGAAACACCTCGGCACCCCAGCGCAGGGCTTCGCGGAAGCTCGGCGCGCCCACGGGAATGATCATCAGCTCTTGCAGGTCCAGCGAGTTGTTGGCGTGCGCGCCGCCGTTGATGATGTTCATCATCGGCACGGGCATCTGCACCGCGCTCATGCCGCCGAAATAGCGGTACAGCGGCAGGCCGGCTTCTTCGGCGGCGGCGCGGGCCACGGCCATGGACACGGCCAGCATGGCGTTGGCGCCCAGGCGGCCCTTGTTCTCGGTACCGTCCAGGTCGATCAGGGTCTTGTCCAGGAAAGCCTGCTCGGAAGCGTCCAGGCCCAGCACGGCTTCGCTGATCTCGGTGTTGATGTTCTCGACCGCCTTGAGCACGCCCTTGCCCAGGTAGCGGCTCTTGTCGCCGTCGCGCAGCTCGATGGCTTCGCGGCTGCCGGTGGAGGCGCCCGACGGTACGGCCGCACGGCCCATCACGCCGCTTTCCAGCAGCACGTCGCATTCGACGGTGGGGTTGCCGCGGCTGTCCAGCACTTCGCGGCCGACGATGTCAACGATTGCGCTCATGATTTCCTTTCGGTGGATGTTTCAATGACTGTGTTCAAAAGACCGGGGCGTCCACGCCCTCGACCAGGATCATGTTGAAGAAGGCCGTGGCGCCTTCGCGTTTGGCGCGCGCCTGGCGGTAAATCTCGCCGTCGTAGAAGGCCTTGGCCTGCTCGTAGCTCGGGAAGCGCAACATGGCCATGCGGGCCGGCTGCCAATTGCCTTCGAGCACTTCAAATTTGCCACCGCGCACCAGGTACTCGCCGCCTGCGGCCTTGACCGCTGCCGGGGCCTCGGCCATGAACCGCTTGTACTGTTCGAGGTCGCTGATCTGCATGTCGACGATGAGGTAGGCGGCGGGCATGGGTTGTCTTCAGTTGAAGTGATTTTCGAGGAAGCCGCTGCGCTTGGTCACGTCATCGAGCGCGACCAGGGTTTCCAGCAGCGCCTTCATGCGACCCAGCGGCACGGCGTTGGGGCCGTCGGACCAGGCTTCGGCCGGCTTCGGGTGGGTTTCCATGAACAGGCCCGCCACACCCGCCGCCACACCGGCACGGGCCAGCACCGGCACCATCTCGCGCGCGCCGCCACTGACGGCACCCAGGCCACCGGGCTTCTGCACCGAGTGGGTCACGTCGAACACCACCGGCGCGCCGGACTTGCGCATCTCGGCCAGGCTGGTCATATCGGCCACCAGGTTGTTGTAGCCGAAGCTCACACCGCGCTCGCAGGCGAGGAAACGGTCTTCCGACAAGCCGGCTTCCTTCGCGGCGGCGCGGGCCTTGTCGATCACGTTCTTCATGTCCCAGGGCGCGAGGAACTGGCCCTTCTTGATGTTCACCGGCTTGCCCGACTGGGCCACGGCACGGATGAAATCGGTCTGACGGCACAGGAAGGCCGGTGTCTGCAGCACGTCCACCACAGCGGCGACCTCGGCCACCTGCGATTCGTCGTGCACGTCGGTCAGGATGGGCAGCTGCAGCTGCTTGCGCACCTCATCGAGGATCTTCAGCCCGGCCTCCAGGCCCACGCCGCGCTGGCTGCTGCCGGACGAGCGGTTGGCCTTGTCGAACGAGCCTTTGTAGATCAGCGGTATACCCAGCGCGGTGCAGGTTTCCTGGAGCTGGCCAGCCACGTCCAGCGACATCTGCAGCCCTTCGATGGAGCAGGTGCCCGCGATCAGGAAGAAGCGCTGGTCCAGGCCGACATCGAATCCGCAGAGTTTCATGGCGCTGTCTCCGGTCAGACTTTCTTCGCGGCCTTCTGGTGCTGCACCGCCGCCTTGACGAAGGCATTGAACAGCGGGTGGCCGGCCCAGGGGGTGGACTTGAACTCGGGGTGGAACTGCACGCCGATGTACCAGGGGTGCACGTCCTGTGGCAGCTCGACGATTTCGGTCAGCTGCTCGCGCTGGGTCAGCGCCGAGATCACCAGGCCCGCCTGGCGCAGCTGGTCGAGGTAGTTGACGTTGGCTTCGTAGCGGTGGCGGTGGCGCTCGGTCACCACGTCGCCGTAGATGCTGTGTGCCAGCGTGCCCTTGGCCACGTCGGAGCTTTGCGCACCCAGGCGCATGGTGCCGCCCAGATCGGAATTGGCGTCGCGCTTCTGGATGCTGCCGTCGGCGTCTTTCCACTCCTCGATGAGTGCGATCACCGGGTGCGGGGTGGCGGCGTCGAACTCGGTGCTGTTGGCGCCCGACAGGCCGGCCACATGGCGGGCGTATTCGATGGTGGCGATCTGCATGCCCAGGCAGATGCCCAGGTAGGGCACCTGGTGCTCGCGGGCGAAGCGGGCGGTGGCGATCTTGCCTTCCACGCCGCGCTGGCCGAAGCCGCCGGGCACCAGGATGGCGTCGTACTGCGCCAGCTTGGCGCTCACGTCCACGCCTTCCATGGTTTCGGAGTCGACGTGGTCGATGGTGACCTTGACGTGGTTGCGCATGCCGGCGTGGCGCAGCGCCTCGTTGACCGACTTGTAGCTGTCCGACAGGTCGACGTACTTGCCGACCATGGCGATCTTCACCTCGCCCTGCGGATGCTCGGTCTCGTAGACCAGATCGTCCCAGCGCTTGAGGTTGGTCGGTGGCGTGTTCAGGCGCAGCTTGTCGCAGATCAGGCCGTCCAGGCCCTGCCCGTGCAGCATGCGCGGCACCTTGTAGATGGTGTCCACGTCCCACATGCTGATCACGCCCCATTCGGGTACGTTGGTGAACAGCGAAATCTTGGCGCGCTCCTCTTCCGGGATGCGGCGGTCGGCGCGGCACAGCAGCGCGTCGGCCGAGATGCCGATCTCGCGCAGCTTCTGCACCGTGTGCTGGGTCGGCTTGGTTTTCAGCTCGCCGGCGGCGGCGATCCACGGCAGGTAGGTCAGGTGCACGAAGGCCGAGTTGTTCGGGCCCATGCGCAGGCTCATCTGGCGCACCGCTTCGAGGAAGGGCAGGGACTCGATGTCACCCACCGTGCCACCGATCTCGACGATGGCCACGTCCACGGGGTCGGGCGTGAACGATTTGGGATCGACGCCTTGCGGGGCGACGAGGCCGGCGCCTCGCTGGATGAATTGCTGGATCTCGTTGGTGACGTGCGGGATGACCTGCACCGTTTTGCCGAGGTAGTCGCCGCGGCGTTCCTTCTCCAGCACCGACTGGTAGATCTTGCCGGTGGTGAAGTTGTTGGTCTTCTTCATGCGCGTTTCGATGAAACGCTCATAGTGACCGAGGTCCAGGTCGGTTTCGGCGCCGTCGTCGGTGACGAACACCTCGCCGTGCTGGAAGGGCGACATGGTGCCCGGGTCCACGTTGATGTACGGGTCGAGTTTGATGAGGGTGACTTTGAGGCCGCGCGATTCAAGCAGCGCAGCCAGGGAAGCAGAAGCAATGCCCTTGCCGAGGGAGGACACCACACCGCCGGTGACGAACACGAATTTGGTCATGACTCGGGCGAGCCGGAGTGCTCGCAGGAGGTGGAAAGGGCGATTATAAAGGGCGCCCCCTTTCCGGCCCGGCCCGCCGGGCCATGCAGGCCCGGGTGGCGGCACCGCCCGAACTGCTACATTGCGCGCCATGAACGACCTCGCCGGAAAACACATCGTCCTGGGTCTGTCGGGCGGCATTGCCTGTTACAAGGGGGCCGAACTCTGCCGTGCGCTGGTCAAGCAGGGCGCCACGGTGCAGGTGGTCATGACCGAGGCGGCCGAACACTTCATCACCGCAGTGACGATGCAGGCCCTGTCGGGCCGGCCGGTGTTCACGTCACAGTGGGATGGCCGCACATCCGGCGGCATGGACAACAACATGCCGCACATCAACCTCAGCCGCGAGGCCGATGCCATTCTGGTGGCGCCGGCCAGTGCCGACTTCATGGCCAAGCTGCTGCACGGCCGGGCCGACGATCTGCTGAGCCTGATGTGCCTGGCCCGGCCACTGGACACGGTGCCGCTGATCCTGGCGCCGGCCATGAACCGCGAGATGTGGGCCCATCCGGCCACCCAGCGCAACGTCGAGCAATTGCGCACCGACGGCACCACCGTGCTGGAGGTGGGCGTGGGCGAGCAGGCCTGCGGCGAGACCGGCGATGGCCGCATGCTGGAGCCGGAAGAGCTGCTCTACGAGCTGGTGCGCTTTTTCACGCCCAAAGTGCTGGCGGGCCAGCAGGTGGTGGTCAGCGCCGGGCCGACCTTTGAAGCGATCGACCCGGTGCGGGGCCTGACCAACCTCTCCAGCGGCAAGATGGGTTTTGCCATCGCTCGCGCCGCGCACGAGGCCGGCGCCCAGGTGACCCTGGTGGCCGGGCCGGTGAGCCTGCCCACGCCGCGCGGCGTGGGGCGCATCAACGTCAAGTCGGCGCTGAACATGCAGAAGACGCTCAACGTGCTGGCGCAGAACGCCACCGTGTTCGTGTCGGCCGCCGCCGTGGCCGACTGGCGACCGGCGGTGGCGGCCGACCAGAAGATCAAGAAGGACGGATCGGGTGCCGTGCCCACCCTGGGTTTCGTCGAGAACCCGGACATCCTGGCCGGCATCGCCGCCACGCCGCGCGCCCGCTCGCGCCAGCTGTATTGCGTGGGCTTCGCGGCCGAGAGCCAGGACCTGCTGGCCAATGCCCAGGCCAAGCGCGAACGCAAGGGCGTGCCGCTGCTGGTGGGCAACATCGGACCCGACACCTTCGGCCAGGACGACAATGCCCTGCTGCTGATCGATGCGCATGGCAGCACCGAGCTGCCGCGCGCGTCCAAGTTGGTGCTGGCGCGCCAGCTGGTGGCCGAGATCGCCTGCCGCCTGCCAGGTGCACAGCCAGGCTGAGCATTGCGTCGCTCGGGCGACTTGTTCCACAGGGTGAGCGGCCGTATCATTCAATAACCATTCGCTTATTGAATGCGTGCCCCACATCGGAGACCAGCATGCACCCCCCCCGCACCCCGATCCGCGCATCCGGACCGTACGGTTCTCCCACCACCCGCCGCCAGTGGCTGCGCATGGCCGGGGCCGTGGGTGCAGGCACGGCCGGTCTGGCGCTGGTGCCCGAGGTGCGACTGTTCGCCCAGCAGGTGCAGGACTTCATCGAAGGGCCCCCGGTGCCCGACGTCAAACCCGAGCGACTGTCGCCCCATGTCTGGATGGTCTATGCCAAGGACGGGTTCCCCACCCAGGAGAACCAGGGCCTGATGGCCAGCATCCTCTTCGTGGTCACCCGCAAAGGCGTGGTCGTGCTCGACAGCGGGGCTTCGCTGCAGATCGGCCAGATGGCGATACGCATGATCCGGACGGTGACGCCCCAGCCGGTGATCGCGGTCTTCAACAGCCACTACCACGGCGACCACTGGCTGGGCAACCACGCCTTCGCCGACGCCTTTGGCAAGGACCTGCCCATCCATGCGCTCAGGCACACACGCGAGCAGATCGCCGGTCACGAGGGCAATCTCTGGCGCAGCCTGATGGAACGCTGGACCAACCAGGCCACCCTGGGTACCCGCGTGGTGGCGCCCAACCAGACGGTGGAACAGGGCCAGGTGTTCGACTACGGCGACGTGCAGCTGAAGATGCACTTCTACGGCACCGCGCACACGCCGTCGGACCTGAGCATCGAGGTGGTGCAGGACCGGCTCACCTACGTCGGCGATATCGCCATGCAGAACCGCATCGCCAACATCGATGACGGTTCATACCCCGGCACCTTCAAGTACTACGAAGCGCTCAAGAAAGCCGCGGGCGAACAACTCTGGGTGCCCGGCCACGGCCGCGGCAGCAAGGATCTGCTCGATACCTACGGCACTTTCCTGAGGGGCATCTGGGAGCCCTGCGTGCAGGCGGTCAAGGACGGCGTTGCTCTGGACGGTGCCAAGGCCCTGGTGCTCAAAGACCCGCGCGTGGCCCGCCGCGCCAGGACCATGGACGGTTTCGACAGCAACATCGGCAAGTACACGAGCCTGGCCTATCTGGAGGCGGAGAAAGAAGCGTTCTGATCGCATCCAATCCGCCGCCGGGCCGTTCCCAAGGTGGATCAGCCCCCCTGGGGGGCAGCGACCCGCGCAGCGGTGGAGCGTGGGGGCATCAGCCCCACCAGGGCAGCAGCCGCTTCATCGCCGCCACTTCGCCCGGGTGATCGGGCTGGTAGCCGGGCAGGGCCAGCAAATGCTGTTGCCATCGCGCGCTGCGCAGCAGGGTCAACAGGCTTTGCACCGCAGGCAGGTCCAGGGCCGATTTCAGACACACCAGCAGGTAACGCTCTTCGGTCAGCGGGACAAAGTCCAGCCCCTGGGCGCGAGCGGCCTGCTCGGTGCCCAGGCCCACATCGGCCTCGCCGCTGGCCACCGCCTGCGCCACGGCCGCGTGGGAGCTTTCCAGGTGGTCAAAGCCCTTCAGGTCCACCGCCGCCAGCCCTTCCAGTTTCATCAGCTCCTCCAGCAGCAGTCGCGTGCCGGTGCCGATGGCGCGGTTCACCAGACGGACCTGCAGCCGGGCCACATCGCGCAGGCCGTGCAGCCGCAGCGGGTTCCCCGGTGCCACCAGAAGCCCTTGCGCTCGGCGCGCAAAGCCAATGATCTTGTGCGTGCCCGGTTTGAGCAGGGGGCGGTAGGTGCGCGCCGTGCGGCTGTCGGCGCCGGCAAACGGCTGGGTGTGAAAACCCGCCAGCAGGCAGCGACCCTCGTTGAGCGCGCGGATCGCGTCCACGCTGCCGGTGAAGCGTATGTCCAGGTGCAGGTTCGGATGGCCTGCTCCGTGCGCGGCCAGGTCCTGCAGCGCGGCCAGCGCGTGGTCGTGGCTGGCGTACAGCGTCAGCAGTTCGCTGGGTGCCTGGTCGTCGTCGAACGCCGCAGAGAACGCCCGTTCCAGTTCGGCGCGCAGGTGTTCTGCCTGCGGACCCAGCCGGGCCTGGGCCAGCCGTTCGGCCATCAGCAGCCGCTGGCCAAACGGCGACAGCAGCGCGGCCTGGCCACGTTCCCACACCAGCAGTTCGCGGCCCAGCTGGGCTTCCCATTCCTTGAGCTGCCCCCAGACGTGCCGGTACGACAGACCGAGGTAACGGGCCGCTGCCGAGATGGAGCCGCGTTCGTGCACCGCATGCAGCACGTCCATCATCGGGTTGCTCAGCAAGGGAACGCCCACGCCGCGCGCGGGACGTTCGGCGGTCAGGGCATAGGACATCGCGATGCGTCTCATGGCCGCCAAGTGTGCACCAGCGCGCGCTTATGCAATCACAGACCTATGTCGGCGGATTCATACCGCGTAGATGCGTACTCTCAAGGGCAGCATCTGCCCGTATGCTCCGCGGCCAGACATGAGCAGCTTCTCCGATAGCGTGACCACCGCGCTGAACCTGGTGGTTTCGGGCGATGCGGCGCTCTGGGCCATCGTGACCCGTTCGCTGGTCGTGAGCGCCACCGCCTGCCTGCTGGCGTGCAGTCTGGGCCTGCTGCTCGGCGCCTGGCTGGCGGTGACGCGGTTTCCCGGGCGGTCCGTGGTGCTGACCGTGCTCAACACCTTTCTCGCGGTCCCGTCGGTGGTGGTGGGGCTGGTCATCTACCTCCTGCTGTCCCGTTCGGGGCCTCTGGGGTTTCTGGAATGGCTGTTCAGTTTCCAGGCCATGGTGCTGGCGCAATCGGTGCTGGTGCTGCCGCTGGTGGTGGCCTTGACCCGTCAGGTGGTGGAAGACAGTGACCGCGAACACGGCGAACAGTTCAGCTCGCTGGGTGCCGGGCGCGCCGTGCGGGGCTTGCTGATGGCCTGGGACGAGCGGTACGCGTTGCTCACGGTCGTGATCACGGCCTTCGGTCGTGCCGTCTCCGAAGTGGGCGCGGTGATGATCGTGGGCGGCAACATCGACGGCTTCACCCGCGTCATGACCACCGCCATTGCGCTGGAAACCAGCAAGGGCGACCTGCCGCTGGCCCTGGGGCTGGGCCTTGTGCTGCTGGGGGTGGTGCTGCTGCTCAATGCGGCGGTGGCCCTGCTGCGCCGCTGGCGCGAACGCCTGGACGGCGGCGATCTGCGGATGGCCACGACATGAGGGGGGATGCCCTGTCCCCGGGTGGCCCGGCGTCGCGGACCACCACGCCGGCCGTGCTCACGCTGCGCGGCGTGCATGTGAACCTGGGGCCGGCCGCGCAGGTGGAGGCGCTGCGGGACATCCGCCTGGACATCCACGCCGGCGAGCGGGTGGCGCTGGTCGGCCCCAACGGCTGCGGCAAGAGCACGTTGCTGCGCACCTTGCACGGCCTGTTGCCCATCGCGGCGGGCGTGCGAGAGGTGCCGCAGGCTTCGCGCATCGCCATGCTCTTCCAGCGCCCGCACATGCTGCGCATGTCGGTACGGCGCAACTTGCAGATCGGGCTGTGGCTTTCGGGCCTGCCGTGGGCGCAGACGGGCATGCGCGCCCAGCAGGCCCTGGAGCGGGTCGATCTGGCGCACCTGGCCGAGCGCAACGGCCGTGCACTGTCCGGCGGGCAGCAGCAACGGGTGGCGCTGGCGCGCGCCTGGGCGCTGCAGCCCGACGTGTGGCTGCTCGACGAGCCCACCGCCAGCCTGGATCCCCACGCCAAGCGCGATGTCGAGGTGCTGATCGCCGACTTCGGTGCCGAGGCACCCGCGCCCGGCCGCCTGCCGCCCACGCTGGTGTTCGCCAGCCACAACCTGGGCCAGGTCAAGCGCCTGGCCAGCCGCGTGATCTACATCGAGCAGGGCCAGGTGCTGGCCGATCTGCCGGTGGAGCAGTTTTTCAATCAGGACCTGCTCGAACACACGTCGCCGCAGGCCAGTGCCTTCGTCAAAGGAGAAACCGCATGAACTTGATCCACCCCCGCCGCGCTTCGCGCGACCCCCTCAAGGGGGCGGCACTGGCCGTCCGGCAAAGCCGCCCCGGCGGTGCCCTTGACTGGGTCACTGCGATCCTCAAGGGCTTGTCGGTCGCGGTCGGTCTGCTGGGTGTCAGTGCTGCGATGGCGCAGAGCAGCATCGTTGTGGCATCGACCACGTCCACCGAACAGTCGGGCCTGTTCGGCCACATCCTGCCGGCCTTCAAGCAGGCCAGCGGCATCGATGTCAAGGTCGTTGCGCTCGGGACCGGTCAGGCGATCGACATGGCGCGTCGCGGCGATGCCGATGTGCTCTTTGTGCACGACAAGCTGGCCGAAGAGAAGTTCGTGGCCGACGGCTTTGCCGCCAGGCGCCAGGAGGTCATGACCAACGACTTCGTGCTGATCGGCCCCAAGGCCGACCCGGCGGGTACCAAAGGCAACGACATCGTGGCCGCCCTCAAGAAACTGGCCACCGCCAACGCGCCGTTCGTCTCGCGCGGCGACAGGAGCGGCACGCACGCCGCCGAGCTGCGCTTCTGGCAACTGACCGGGGCCGACGCCAAGGTCTCAGGATCAGGCCAGACCGCGCCTGCGGGCGCGTCTTCCCGTGGCAGCGGCTACAAGGAGTGCGGCTGCGGCATGGGTCCGGCGCTCAACATCGCCGCGTCCAGTGGCGCCTATGTGCTGGCCGACCGCGGTACCTGGCTGAACTTCAAGAACCGCGCCGACCTGGCCGTGCTGGTCGAGGGCGACAAGCGCCTGTTCAACCAGTACGGCGTGATGCTCGTGAGCGCCGCCAGGCACCCGCAGGTGAAAACCGCCGAAGGCCAGAGGTTCGTTGACTGGGTCACCGGCGCCGCCGGCCAGAAAGCCATTGCCGACTACAAGATCGGCGGCGAGCAGCTGTTTTTTCCGAACGCAAGCAAGTGAACTTCGGCGACGCGAGAGCGGCCGGTTTGTCCTTGCGGCTCATCAGTCACTGCGCGCCAGCAAATCGCCGCGCGGCCAAACCGGCCACTCACGCTGCATGCTGGCCCGCAGCGGGATTCACCGCACCATCGCCACGCCCTTGACCTGGGCGTAGACCGGCAGGCCAGGCGCCACGCCCAGCCGTTCGCACGACAGGCGGCTGATGCGTGAGAGCAGGCGCGTGCCTTGCCCGAGCTGCAGCCCCACCAGCACCTGACCGGGGCCGTCGTCGCTCAGGTCCGTCACCGTGGCGGGCAAGATGTTGAGCACGCTGGTCTGATGCGGCAGTACCAGCGAGAGGCTCACGTCGCGCGCCTGGATGCGCACACGCACCGGGGTGCGTTCGGGCAGGGGCACGCTGCGGGTCTGCGGCAGCAGCAGCGTGCCGCCGTCAAAGCGCAGCTCGCACAGGCCGGATGTGCTTTGCAAACCGCAGGTCACGGCTTCGATCAGCGCGCCCGCGCCGTCGCCGTGCGCCAGGGGCAGGTCGGCGCGCGACATCAGCTCGATCACCGGCCCCTGCGCCCGCACCCGGCCCTGCTCCAGCAGCACCAGGTGGTCGGCCAGCCGAGCCACCTCGTCCAGCGAATGGGTGACATAGACCACGGGCACATCCAATGCCTCGTGCAACTGCTCCAGCCAGGGCAGGATCTCGGCCTTGCGCGCCGCGTCCAGTGCGGCCAGGGGTTCGTCCATCAGCAGCAGCTGCGGACTGGTGGCCAACGCACGCGCGATGGCCACGCGCTGGCGCTCGCCACCCGAGAGTTCGTGCGGCCAGCGCTGCAGCAGGTGCCCGATGCCCAGCAGCTCCAGGCCATGGCGCCAGTCGTGCCGGCGCAGCGCGGCGGGCGTGCGGTCAAAGCCGAAGCGCAGGTTGCCTTCCACCGTCAGGTGGTCGAACAGGCTGGCCTCCTGGAACACATAGCCCAGCGCGCGCCGGTGCGTGGGCTGAAAGACACCGCGCGTGCTGTCCAGCCAGGTCTGGCCACCCACCTGCACCAGGCCTTGTGCCGCGCGCTCCAGCCCGGTCAGCACGCGCAGGCAGGTCGTCTTGCCGCTGCCCGAGGGGCCGAACAGCGCGGTGACGCCGTGCCCCGGCAGGGCCAGATCCACGTCCAGCGTGAAACCGCTGCGTTGCAGCCGTGCGCGCAGGGTGAGCACAGACGTGGTCATGCCACCCTCCGGCGTGCATGTCGCGCGTTGAGGAATTGCAGCGCCATCAGCACCGCAAAGGCGAACACCAGCATCACCGCCGACAGGCGGTGCGCGTCG
This sequence comes from uncultured Hydrogenophaga sp., assembly GCA_964428045.1. Lineage (GTDB taxonomy): Bacteria > Pseudomonadota > Gammaproteobacteria > Burkholderiales > Burkholderiaceae_C > Hydrogenophaga. Next base: position 22,427 of record CAYRWN010000035.1, read on the forward strand.
GCGTACTCGAGCGCCTCCACGTGGTCGAAGATCTGCACCGACACCACACGCGTTTCGCCCGGGATGTTGCCGCCCATCATCAGCACCACGCCGAACTCGCCCACCGTGTGGGCAAAGCTCATGATGCAGCCGGTGACGATCCCGTGCCTGCACAGCGGCAGCACCACGCGAAAGAACGCGTCCAGCGGCCCCGCGCGCAGACTCGCCGCCACTTCCAGCGGCCGCTCGCCCAGCGCCTGCATGCTGTTCTGCAGCGGCTGCACCATGAAGGGCAGCGAATAGAACACCGAAGCCACCACCAGCCCGGTGAAGGTGAAGGGCAGGGTGGGCAGACCCATGGAAACCATCCACGCACCGACCGGGCCGTTCGGCCCCAGCCCCACCAGCAGGTAGAAGCCCAGCACCGACGGTGGCAGCACGAGCGGCAGCGATACCAGCGCGCCCACTGGCTTGGTGACCCACGAGCGAGAACGCACCAGCCACCAGGCCAGCGGCGTGCCCAGCAGCAGCAGGATCAGCGTGGTCAGGGCCGCGACCTGGAAGGTCAGCCAGAGCGCTTGCCAGTTGTCGGGCGTCAGAAACATGGAATCCATGTCGGGGCGAGGACGTCTGGTTCAGACCCCGGCGCAACCGGCTTGGCCGGGGCGCATCGGGGTGCCCCCTGGAGGGGGTGACGCGAAGCGGCGCGGGGGTGTTTCAGATTTCATAGCCGTAGGAACGGATCAGGTCCTGGATGTCCGGACTCCGAAGGAGTTTGAGCAGCGCTTTGGCGGCCTCGTTGTCGGCGCCCTTTTTCAGTAGCACCGCGTCCTGCCGGATCGGGTCGTGGTTCGTCTGCGGAATCACCCACATCGAACCTTCCTTGAGCTTGCCGCGTTCAAGCACCTGCGACAGCGCGACAAACCCCACGTCGGCGTTGCCGGTCTTCACGAAGTTGAAGGTCTGCCCAATGCTCTCGCCCTGAACCAGCCTGGGCGTCAGGGTGTTCCTCAGGCCCAGCCGGTCCATCACCTGCAAGGCCGCAGCCCCATAGGGTGCGGTCTTGGGGTTGGCAAAGGCCACCTTGCCCAGGTCGGCGGCCTGGAGCACCGCGCCCTGGCCGTCCACGCGGCCGGGCTTGACCGACCACAGCACCAGCTGGCCGGTGGCGTAGGTGAAGCGCGTGCCCGGTTGCGCCAGGCCATCCTTCTCCAGCATCTCGGGGCGCTCGTCGTCGCCGGAGAGGAACACGTCAAAGGGCGCGCCGTTCCTGATCTGTGTGTAGAAGGCGCCCGACGCGCCGGTGGAAATCTTCAGCGTGTGGCCGGTGGTCTTGTGCAGCACTGCGGCAATGGCCTTGATGGGCTCTGCGAAGTTGGCGGCCACCGCCACCTGCGCCTCGGCCGCATCGACAAGTCCGTGCGCGAGCGTGGCGCACAGCAGGACGGACAGGGAAGAAGGCAGCAGACGCATGGCACCTCGCAACGCAACAGCCGCCGAAATGGCGGGCGGGATTCGTTATTCCCGATTGGAATAGCGAGTGTAGCGGGTGCGGGGTGGCGGTGCAGGCGTTGATGGCAGCAGCTGTTGGCCGCCGGCTCGATGATGCGTTGACTGTCGTGGTTGGCGCAGACGGCATGGCCGCAGTGGTCTTTGGACAAAGTGACGGCGATGTCCGGTCGGGCTCGGCAATCTGTTCCAGGTGCCGACAGCTCGGTACAGCCCAGCGTGGCGATCTCCAATCCTGCAAAGGCGGTGCCGTGATCCGCCCCAGGGCGCGCAGTTCGAGCCACTACGGCGCGGGGGTGGATGGCCGACCCGTTGAAGGAAGGTCGTGCACATAGCCGTCGCGCGCCACTTCCACGCCAAGAACGCGTGTGGCTTCATGATCCATGTGCCAGGCATCGAACGCATGGCTCAGGTGGGTCATCCAGGTTTTTCGGGCACCGGCTTCGCGCGCACAGGCCAGGGCACGGGGCCAGTCGTTGTGGTTGCGCGGGTCAGCTTGCGGCGGGTAGGAGCAATCGATGGCCATGTCGAATGGTCCCCATTGGCGCAGAAACGCCACCGTACGCTCGGGCAGGCCCAGGGTATCGGTCAGGTAGGCAAAGCGTTGTCCATCGACCGACTCGATGGCATAGCCCCAGGTCGGCTTGGAGTGGATCAGTGGCAGGGGCGTGACGGTCAGCTCCCCCAGCGCGAAGGGCTCGAACTTGTGCCCGCTGCGAAACGAAAGGATGCCGGGGTGTTTGAACAGATCGGCGCAACCCTCGCTGTCGGGTGGCCCCACCACGTCGATGACGCTGCCCGTGCCCCAGCGCAGATGGAACAGGCCCTGCACGTGATCCGCGTGGTAGTGCGTGAGCACAATGGCCGTGAGCGATCCGGGCACGAAACGCTCGTGCAGGTCCGTCAGGCCGGCGTCGATCAGGATGCGGGTGTCACCGTGTTCGATGAGCGCACTGCAGGGGCGGCGCACCCGGCGGGCATCGATCTGCGCCGCCGCACAGGCCGCGCAGGAGCAGCCATAGAGGGGCACGCCACCCGCTGCACCGGTGCCCAGAAAGTGCACTCTCATGCCGCCACCCCGGTGTGCTCCAGCAGCAGTTTCACCAGCTGCTCGCCACCCAAGGCCAGCGGACCGTCGTTGTTCACCACCCGCCCCGGCAAGGGGTGTTGGCGCAGTTCGACGTGGCGTTGCAGCCGCTGTTCGATGGCAACGGTGTCTTCCCGGCCGCGCCCGAGCAGTCGCTCGCGCAGCCGCTCGGGCGACACGTCGATGGTCACGGGCAACAGTTCCGGGTAATGGCCCAGGGCCTGAGGCAGGTATTCCCGCGAACCGTTGACCACCACCGTCACGCCCTTGGCCAGCCACTGGTTGACCTCGATGCCGATGCCGTAGCACAGGCCGTGGCTCTCCCAGTGCAGCGAAAACAGGTGCGCTCGCAAACGGGCATCGAACTCGGCCTGCGACAGGGCGACATGGTTCTCGCCACCCGCATGGGGGGGACGGGTGATGTAGCGGTGCGCAAAGCAGATGCCGGGCTGATGGGCCAGGCGCTCGCGTGCGTAGCCCATGATCGAGTCCTTGCCGCTGCCGGAGGCGCCGATCACGTACACGAGGATGCCGCTCATGGTGTTGCCGCCCCCTTCAAACGTGATCGAAATGGGCCGACAGCGCCGCTCGACCGCCAGACCAGACGCGTTCGGCCTGGGGCAATCCGCCCATGAACCTGACAGCCACCAGATCGGCCCGCTGGCCCACCGCGATCTCGCCGCGGTCGGTCAGGCCGGCCGCACGCGCGGGGTTGCGCGTGACCAGTGCCACCGCACGCGCCATCGAAATGCCCGCCAGGTCGGGCAGTTGCAGCACCGAGGGCAGCAGGGCCGCGGGCGAGTAGTCGCCACACAGGCAGTCGGCCACGCCGGCGAGCACCGCGTCGAGCGCGCGCATGTTGCCCGACTGCGACTTGCCGCGCAGGATGTTCGGCGCCCCGAACAGCGTGGCCAGCCCTTGTGCGCGCGCCGCCCGGGCGGTTTCCAGGTTCACCGGAAACTCGGAAATGACCGCCCCCAGCCTCTGCACGGTGCGGACTTTCTCGGGGCTGTCGTCGTCGTGGCTGGCAATCGCCACGCCGTGCTCGCGCGCCAGCGCAGCCAGTGCTTGCATGCGGCCCATGACACCGCGCGCGGCCTCGGCCTTGCGCTGCAGCAGTTCGTCCAGCGCGGCTTCGTCGGTCTTGTAGGTGCGCGAAAGGTAGGCCCGGTAGGCCTCCACGTCACGGAACTGGCCCTGCCCGGGGCTGTGGTCCATGAAGGAGATCAGGTGCGCGTGGCCATGCTCGAGCAGATCGCCGAGCACCGGCGGGGCGGTGTCGTCGGTGACTTCGTAGCGCGCATGCACCCGGTTGTCGATCAGGGCATGGGGCTGCCAGTCGCCCACGGCGCGCGCGATGTCGGCGGCAAAGGCGTTGTTGCGCACGCCCAGCTCGTGGTTGGCGAAAGACAGCGCATGGAACACGGTGGTGATGCCGGCGGCCGCGTTGCGCTTGTCGGCCTGTGCGCAGGCAAACGCCAGGGGGAAATGCACACCGGGGCGCGGCTCCACTTCCTTTTCCATGGCGTCGCAGTGCAGGTCGATCATGCCCGGCATGAGCACCCGGCCACTCAGGTCGATTTCCACGGCGCCCGCGCTGTTGGCGGGGTCGATGGCGGCGATGCGCTCACCCTCGATCAGCACGGCCATATCGTCGTGCACTTCGTTGGCTAGCACGACGCGGGCATGGGTCAGCAACAGGGATTTCATGAGGCGCAGCCCTCCAGCAATTCGGCCACCGCCAATGGGGCCTTGAGTTCAACGACGCGGTCGGCCAGCCGATCGACCAGATGGGGGTGGTGGAAGATGGCGAGCATGGCCACGCCTTCGGCCTTGATGGCTTTGAGAAGGTCCACCACCCGGTCGGTGGTGGCCGGGTCCAGGCTGGCGGTGGGCTCGTCTAGCAACAGCAGGCGAGGCCGCGCAATCAGGCCACGCGCCAGGTTGACGCGCTGCCTCTCGCCGCCCGAGAAGGTGGCCGGTGGTACCCCCCACAGGCGTTCGGGCACGTTGAGCAGCGACAGCAGCTCGCGCGCCCGTGCCAGGGCGGCATCGCGCGCCACACCGCGCGAGACCAGCGGCTCGGCCACCACGTCCTGCGCCGCCTTGCGCGGCAGGCAGTGCAGGAACTGGGTGACGAAACCGATGTCGTTGCGGCGCAGGGCCAGCAGGCGGTGCTCGGAGGCCTGGGCCAGGTCGGTCACATGGCCCGCCGCATCGCGATAGAGCATGCGGCCGCTGCTGGGCAGGTAGGTGCGGTAGATGCACTTGAGCACCGAGGACTTGCCTGCCCCCGTGGGGCCGATCAGGGCCGTCAGCTCGCCGCTGAACACCTCCATCTGCACCTGCGCGCAGGAGGGGATCAGCTTGTTCTGTTCGTGCAGCTGGAAGTGCTTGGACAGTCCCTGGACCGACAGAATCGCTTCTTGCATGGGGTTTCTCCTTACAGGGCCGAGGCCACCAGCCGCTGGGTGTAGGCGTGCTGGGGGTCTTCGAGAATCTGGTCGGTCAGACCAGACTCGATGACCCGGCCGTACTTCATGACCATGGTGCGGCCGGCCAACAGCCGGATGACGCCCAGGTCGTGGGTGACCACCACCATGGCGGTGCCCAGCTCCTGCTGGATCTCCAGGATCAGGTCCAGGATGCGCGCCTGCACCGACAGGTCCAGGCCCGTGGTGACTTCGTCCAGAAACAGCAGCGCAGGCTGCGTGGCCAGCGCCTTGGCGATCTGCACGCGCTGCTGCATGCCGCCCGAGAACTTTCTGGGCGATTCGTCCATGCGCTCGGGCAGCACCTCGGTGCGCGAGAGCAGGCGTCGGGCGCGCTCGCGTATCTCACCGTAATGGCTGAGATCGCTCATCAGCAGGCGCTCGGCGATGTTGCCGCCGGCCGAGACCTTGAAGTTCAGGCCCAGGTGCGGGTTCTGGTACACCATGCCCAAGCGGTGGTTGCGCAGCCAGCGCTGCTGCGCGGCGTTGAGCGCAAACAGATCCCACTGCCGCTGGTGATCAAAGAAGATGGCCTCGCCGGCGGTGGGGGCATCGTCAAAGAACAGGGTCTTGACCACGGTGGACTTGCCGCTGCCCGACTCGCCCATGATGCCGAGGATCTCCCCCTCGTGCAGATCGAAGTCGACGCCGTGGGAGGCGACGACAGCGCCGCATTGCGGGCAGATGTTGGTATCCATCTCGGGGCCCGTGCTCTCGATGCATTGGGGGCATCCCTTGCCGTGGATCTTGGTCAACCCACGGACTTCCAGAATTTTTTTCATGGCTGCCTTTCCTCGTTCCACTGGGCTTGCAGACGCGTGTTGCAGTGGTCCGAATCCGAGCACTGCCAGTGCTTGTGGCCTTCATCGTCGATCAGTTCGTCCAGAAAGCTGTCGGTGGCACCGCAGCGCCCGCAGGCACGGCGCTGACCGCTGGCGTCCCGGAAGTCCTCGATGCGGAAGGGTACGTCGTCAAACGCCAGGGGCACCGCATTGGTGTAGGGCGGTACGGCGTAAATCTTCTTCTCGCGACCGGCGCCGAGCAGCATGAGCGCGGGCGACTGGTGCAGCCGAGGCACGTCGTAGCGCGGGATCGGGCTGGGATCGATCACGTAATGGCCATTGATGCGCGTCGGGTAGCGGTGCGAGATGGTGATTTCATCGAACTGCACGATGTCCTCGTACAGCTTGGTCAGCAGGCGCGAATAGTCGCCTTCGCCATGCATCACCTTGCGCCGCGCCTCGGACGGCTCCACCACCACCAGCGGGTCGGGGTAGGGCACCTGCAGCACCAGCACCTGCGCCTCGGTCAGCGGCGCTTCGGGGATGCGGTGGCGCGACTGGATCAGGCTGGCATCACGCGTGTGCTCGGTGGTGTGCACGCCAGGGCAGGTCAGTTCGACGAAATGGCGCAGATTCACCGCGTTGACCGAGTCGTCCGCCCCCTGGTCGATGACTTTGAGAGTGTCGTCCTCGCCGATCAGCGACAGCGTCACCTGCAGTCCGCCAGTGCCGAAGCCGCGGCCCATGGGCATCTCGCGCGAGGCGTAGGGGGTCTGGTAGCCGGGGATGCTGATCGCTTTGAGGATGGTGCGGCGCACCTCGCGCTTGGCGTATTCGTCCAGGAAGCCAAAGCTGTGCGCGGCTTCCTCCAGGGGCAGCTCGTAGCCGGGGTTCATGGGCGGGCTCCTTGCGGCGCATCGGCGACCGCCTTGGCCTGCGTGGTGCGCAGACGGTCCATGTCGGACTGGAAGGTCACGTAGTGCGGCATCTTGTAGTGGCTGGCAAAGCCCATCGAATCCACACCATCGACGTGCAGCAGCACGAACTCGGGGTCTTCGGAGGGGTTGGTCGGGCCATCGCGCATGCCCTTCTGCAGCGATCGGTCGAGAACGGCCATGGCAATGGCCTTGACCTCGTTGTGGCCGAAGCAGGCGCCGTAGCCCAGGGTGAAGGTGGGCGGTCCGTCGGCGTCACTGCCCTCGTACATGGCCACCACCTCGCATTCGGTCATCAGCACCTCACCCGCTTCCACCGGCTCTGCGGTCACCGGGTGAGGCACGTGCACCGGCAGATAGCCCACGCGCAGCTCTGCGATGGTGGGGTGCACGTCGCCGTAGCCCCGCATGTTGGAGTAGGCAATGGCCAGCAGCGAACCGGTTTCGGCCCGCGCCAGCGTGGCCAGCGCGGCCGAACGGGGCACCGGAAAGACCAGCGGCTCACGGGTGATGTCAAACGGCTGGCGCCCGGCCTGGGGCAGGGCGGACAGCAACCCCTCGCTGCGCAGCGCATCGACCACCTTGGGGAAGGTGTCGGGCAGGTCCGTGTCGCCCACACCGGCCAGGAAGCGCCGCGCCACACCGCGAAAGTGTTCAGGCGACTCGTGGGCCAGCTCCAGGCGCATCAGACGCAGTGCGTAGTCGGTGGTCGGCCCCAGCATCTGCCCGCCGGGAATGTCCTTGAAAGCGCTGGAGATGCGCCGGATCAGGCGCATGCGCGAAGTGTCCTGCACCGGCAGGTCGGTCAGACGCGGCTTGGTCGAGCGGTAGGCGCGCAGTGCAAAGGCGGCTTCCAGCGTGTCGCCCTGCATCTGCTTGATGGCCAGAGCCGCCAGGCGCGGGTGGTACAACCCCCCTTCCGAGACGACGCGCGAGGTGAGCAGTCGCAACTGCTGTTCGATGCTGGACAGCGACAGCGGTGTGCCGGTGTCGCCCTCGGCGGTGCGCAGGGCCTCGACGGCCGCTTCTGCTCCCGCAATGGCGCGACCGCCCCCTTTGATGGCCACGTAACCCATCAGTGTGCTCCTTCCGGTTCGATGAGGGTGGTGCGTGGCAAGGCCACGACATGCGCTCCCGCCAGTACCACCATGTCCACGCCCAGCGGGAAGCCGGCGTTCCACTGCGCGCGGTCACTCCACCAGCACGGATCGACACCACGCACCAGCAGCCGCGTCTGTGCGGATATGCCCGGCCCGCGCAGGCGCAGTGCGCTGCCTTCGCCCAGGGCATGGGCCCGCACAATCAGTGTGGCGCCCCTTTCGGGGTTCTCCAGGGTGCCCAGGGCTGGGGTGGTACCCAGAGGGGTCTGACCGAGGGTCAGCACGAAGGCGGCGGCTTCGACGCTGGCGCGTTGCACGCCCAGGCGCCGCCAGTCGTCGTCGCCCAGGCGGTCCGTCATGTCGGCCAGCGTGGCGCCGCCGTCCAGCAAGGTGGCCAACAGCAACGCGAGCGCGTCCTCTCCCGAATCGGCCAGGGGCAGCACACGCCCCGGATAAGCAAAGGCGTTCATCAGCACGCGAAAGGCACGCTGCTGCCTGGGCGGGTGCCAGGCCCACAAGGCATCTGGCGTGGCGGCGCATGGGCGATGATCCGGTGTCCAGTCGGTTTCACGCATCGTTGTCCTCTTCCTCGTCGGTGGTGCCCAGAAGAGCGAAGTCCACGCGCGTGGCCGCCAGCAGCGCCTTGCGTTCGTGCGCGGCCTGCTGCACCGACCGCCAGCCCCGGTGCAGCAGGGTCCGAACCTGTTCATGACCTTCGAGTCCGCCGCAGAGCACGGCGTCGAGGATGGCCATGGCGCGGACCACGCCCACCCGGTCGTCCAGCAGCAGCGCGCCGCCCTCGGCCTGCCGTCCGGCGGCGTCGGTGACGCGCACATGGGCCTGTGCCAGCGGCACTTCACCCAGAAAGTAGGTGTCCCCCACGGCACTGTCGGTCAGTGGCAGCAGGCCCAGGCCGGCCCGGGCCAGACTCAGGTCATCCACACGGTGCTGCTGCGCCAGGGTCGCGGACAGCTCGCGCACCTCTCGCGGTGGCAGGGCGGCCCAGGTCCTGGGCCAATCGGCCCGGGCAATTTCGATGGTGTTCATGGAATGCTCCGGCAGGTTCAGATCAGCTTGGCGCGCAAGCGGGCCGAGAGCTGGTCCAGCAGGAAAACCGCCAGGAAGATCGCTATCAGGATGGTCGTGACGTGGCCGTACTGGAACATGTCGAACCGGCCCTTGAGCTCCTGCCCGATGCCGCCCGCGCCGACCAGACCCACCACGGTCGCCATGCGCAGGTTGCGATCCAGGATGTAGAGCGTGTAGGCCACATACTGCGGCGCGACCTGCGGCATGACGCCGTAGAGCAGAGTCTTGAACTTGCCTGCCCCGATGGCTTCGAGCGCTTCCTGCGGCTTCTTGTCTGCGTTCTCGATGTCTTCGGCGTAGAACTTGCCGAGGAAACCCGCAGCATGCAGACCCAGGGCCAACACGCCCGCGATGGGGCCGAAGCCGTAGGCGAGTACAAGAAACAGCGCAACGATCAGTTCCGGCATGGAGCGCAGCAGGCTGACAATCCCGCGCGCCGTGTGGTAGGTCAATCCGTTCGGGCTGTAGTTGCGCGCGGCGTAGTAGGCCAGCGGAATCGAAAACAGCACAGAGAGCAAGGTGCCCCAGAGCGCGATCTCGATGGTCTCCAGCATTTTGATCAGCACGGTCCAGACATAGCCAGCCGGCTTGACCAGGTATTCGGTCGTTTCGCTGCGGACCTCCAGTTGCAGGGTCTCGGGGTTGAGCATCTGCTCGACGGTTTCTTGCGTCTCGATGCGGCTGAACCAGGGCAGGTCGTTACGGTCCAGATCGGGAAGACGTCCGATCTCCTCCTTTTCGCCGATCACCGGCGGCCACATGGAACTGGCGACGCGGGACAGACCGCGCACAACCTGCGATTCTTCTTCACCGATCCCGCTCAGGTCACCAACGGCCTGACCCGTCATGACGAGCATCTTGTCCATTTCGACGCGATGACCGGTGATCAGCAGGGCCGCCAGCACGACGATCAGCACCAGGAGATGGCGCACGCCGTACGGGTGATCGAGGTGCCAGTCAATGCGGCTGCCGGGCCGCGGGACGGGAATGGGTTTTGCGTCCATCGTCCGCTCCTCAGGCCGCTTGCAGCGCCGATGCCGACATGCCGCTTTCCTGGGCCTGCCGATCTTCCCACTGCGCACCCTGATACAGCGCGGCCATGCGGTCGTCGGTGAACTGCGCGGGTGCGCCATCAAAGACCACGCGGCCATCGCGCATGCCGACGATGCGGTCGGCAAACTCGCGCGCCAGCTCGACCTGATGGAGTGTGCAGACAACCGTGGTGTTGCGCTCGCGCGCCGCATCCCGGATCAGACCCAGAATGTCGCGGGCGATCTTCGGATCCAGGCTGGCCACAGGCTCGTCGGCCAGCACCACCTCGGGGTCGAGCATGAAGGCACGCGCCACGCCGACGCGTTGCTGCTGGCCGCCGGAGAGGTCGCCAGCGCGGCGTTTGAGGTGCTCCGGTGACAGGCCGACGCGTTCCAGCATGGCACAGGCCTTGTGGCGGTGTTCCGGCTTGAACCAGGCCAGCAGGGCGCGGGGCGTCGGTACGGCAGGCAGAAGACCGGCCAGCACGTTGCCCGCTACGCTCATTCGCGGCGACAGGTTGAAATGCTGGTGCACCATGGCGACGCGTCTGCGCAGTCCCCGTGCCGTGGCGGCCGTGAACTCCGTGCCGTCGATGAACACACGGCCTTGCGAGGGCATCATCAGGCCATTGACCGCGCGCAGCAGAGTGGATTTGCCCGCTCCCGAGGGGCCGAGGACCACGCAGAACTGGCCGCGCGGAATGTCCAGCGTGACCTCGGTCAAGGCCCGGGTCCCGTCCGGCCAGGTCTTGCTCAAGGCATCGAATCGAATCATGTGGGGCCTCCAGTCGGTGATGCGCCGGGCGCACGCCGTGCGCCCGGCGTTGGGGGGATGCGAATCAGCGCGTTCCGGCCTTCTTGATGATGTCGCCCTTCACCTGGTCGGTAACCAGATCGAACATCTTGCCGGCGTCGGCCATGAGGGATTCACTGACCTTGGTCGTGTAGCCATCGACCCTGCCGCCGCCGTAGCCACGGATCTGGTCCTTGGAAATGCCGGGCAGTTCAGCCACTTTGTCAAACGCGGCGCGCAGCTTGACCTTCACGCCGTCGGCAAGCCTGGGATGCATGGCCAGCGGGGGGTAAGGGATCGGAGCGCTCTTGACCACCACCTTGATCTTGCTCGGATCGATGGCTTTGGCATTCACCGCTTTCTCGAAGGAGTCGAAGGAGGCTCCGCCGGCATCGACCAGGCCTTCGGACAGCGCCTTGAGCACGTTGGCGTGGCTGCCGGCCAGATTGATGGTGGCTGCATCGCGCGCGGGAGTGACGCCCGCACCCAGCATCATCGCCACCGGGACGTTGAAGCTCGACGTCGAATTAACGTCACCCAGGGCCATGCGCTTGCCCTTGAGGTCGTTGATCGAGTTGATGCCGGAATCCTTGTGGGCGAAGATGCCAGAGTAGTACACCGAGTCCCCGTTGCGTACCGCCAGGGCGAGCAACTCGGCACAGCCGCGGCTGCGGGCCTGAAGGTACGTTGCCGGGCCATACCAGGCGATGTCTGCCGTGCCGTTGCACATGGCCTCGACCACCGCACCGTAGCTCTGCCCCACCTTGATGTCGAATTTCAGTCCATGGGCCTGTTCGATGGCGGAGAAGATCGGTTGAAAGTCCTTTTTCGTGCCGTCCTCGGTGCCGCCATCGGCGGGCACGAGCACGACCCGAAGCGGTTTGGCCGCAGAACCGTCGTGCTGGGCCTGCGCCATGGCGCTCCAGGGCGTCACCAACAGGGCGGCAGCGGCGCTCAGGGCCAGCAGCGAACGGCGAAGGGGATGTTTCAGATACATTACAAAAGCTCCTGCAAGTTGGAAGAGGTTGAGTCAGGTTTGCGAGACCGTCACGGGTTGATGCGCAGTTGCAGCCGGTCTGCGCGAAACCGGGTAATGGCGTATTCGACCGGGGCTCCATCCCGGTCGTCCACGTTCACACTCTTGACCCGCAGCACCGGCCGGTTCTGCGGCATGCCCAGCGACTTGGCATCGTCCCCTTGCGGGAGCACCGCCGTCACCAGACTTTGCGTTCGGCGCAGGCGACAACCGTGGTTGGCCTGCAGAAAGCTGTGCAGGGACCCCTGCTCAAAGCGCTGCAGCAAATCCGGAAAACGATGGGCCGGCAGGAAGTGCGAGATCACGCACATGGGGCGCTCTTCGACCAGGCGCAGGGTTTCGACCCAGTGAACCGCATGACCTTCGGCGATGCTCAGCCGACTGGCGACTTGGGCCATCGCGCCCAGGGTCTGTTTGCGCAAGATGCGGTTTTCCGTCATGAGGCCCAAAGCGGCCAGGTTCTCCGTGAACCGCGTGCCCTGACCGATCTGGTAGTCCAATTGGTGGTCCAGCACGAACACCCCCAGACCGTGGCGCCTCTCGAGCATGCCGACCTCCACCAGCTCGTCAACGGCACGGCGCAAAGTGTGGCGGTTGACACCGAACCGCTGGGCCAGATCGTTCTCCGACGGCAGGCCATCGCCGGCGCTGTAGCGGCTCAGGACTTCCTGACGAAGTCGGTCGGCAATTTGGGCGTAGAGGGCCAAACCGGGTTCGCGCTGTACGGCGTAGAGGCTCATGTCTGGTTGTCTAGATGTGTGAACTGCCCGCACTCTAGAATCCGGCCGTGACGTGTATGTGACAGCGTCAACGGGCTACCCAAGCCAGTGAACGCATGGCACTCTCTGCCCGCTCAGAGACCACGGTTTGCGGGCTTTGGCTGCCACGCCTCGATGAACCGAAACAAGCGCCGACTTTCACCGGCCCACAAGTACTTGGACTGCCATTGTCGCCCATGCACGGCTTCGGGCGCAGAGCATTGGCTGCCCGGGCGATCTGTGCAAAGGCTTCCGGCTGTGCGCCGTCGCCGAGCGCCGTGACCGTGGTCGGGGCTCCGGGGGCGAAGTCCAGGTGATTGCGCGGGGGACGCAGGCCGGTGGTGGCCTGGGTTTGGTGGCGACGAAGTGGCAGGGTGGCTTGTCTTGTTCCGGGGTCGCGCCCGCAACGCCGGTCAGGGCGGTCGCGCTGATCGCGGTTTGCAGGCGGGTGTCCATGGGGCGTGCCCTTGGGATGGTCCCGCGCAGGCGAACGCCTCCGCCGGGGCATGGTGCCGTGCGGGGTGTGGGCACCGTCATGAAACAATCCGCGCATGCCAGCGACTTCCACCGCCGCCCTTACCGAAGCCCTCGGCCATGCGTTCAGCGACAAACGCCTGGAGGTGCTGCGCCGTGTGAGCGAAACGGGCTCCATTTCGCAGGCCGCTCGCGCAGCGGGCATCAGCTACAAGGCGGCCTGGCAGGCCATCGACACGCTGACCAACCTCTGCGGTGTGGTGCTGGTGGACAGCACGGTGGGTGGCAGCGGCGGGGGCGGCGCGCGCATCACGCCGCAGGGGATGCAGCTGCTGGCGCTGGCCGACGAACTGAGCCGCGCACGCGACGCGGTGCTGGCGCGCTTTGCCGGCGGGCCGGCGCTGACCGGCGGCCTTGGCCTGCGCACCAGCATGCGCAACCAGCTGCCTTGCGAGGTGCTGGCCGCCGAACCTGTCTCGAAAGACGACCCGTCGGTGCTGATGCGCCTGCGCACGGCCGGTGGCGCGGTGCTGGCGGCCAGCGTCACGTGCGAGAGCGCCGACCTGCTGGCCTTGCAACCGGGCGCAGGTGCGCTGGTGCTGTGCAAGGCCACAGCCGTGACGGTGGCCGCTGGCCAGCCCGAGAAACCGGCCGCGCCCAACCAGCTGTGTGGCCGCATCGACCGCATCGCCTGCGGCCAGGATCGCGATGAGGTGGTGATCAGCCTGGACGGGGGCGGGCAGTGGGTGGGCTTTGCGGCGCACCCGTTCTCAGCGCGCCGTGGTCAGCGCGCCTGGGCCGTGATGGCCGCGTCGGCTCTGGTGGTGGGGTTATTGATCCGGCCCTTGCATACTTGAAATTTTGGATCCGGCCTCCAGCTTG
>CAYRWN010000036.1:0-33224 GCA_964428045.1 uncultured Hydrogenophaga sp.
ACCTCGATGTTTTCGGTGTGGGCGTGGCGCACCGGGTTGATGCTGCATGGCCAGGCGACCACGCCATCGGTCTTGCTGTAGATCGACGTCGTGGGCACCGGCGGCGGTTTGCGCACTTCGGCCAGCAGGTCTTCATCGTGCGGATGCTGGCCACTGACCAGCTTGTAGAAGCGCCAGGCGTTGGTGGCCTTGGGGTGTCCGGTGAAGGGCGTGCCCAGCGTGATCACGCAGCGCACGCGGTCGGGCATCTCCTTGGCCACTTCACGGGCGTAGATGCCGCCCAGGCTCCATCCGATCAGGCTGATGGGCCCCTGGTGCTCTTCGTGGATGGCTTCGATGCGGGCGCGGCAGGCTTCGAGGACGCCCTCGCGCGGCCCCAGGTTCAGGCCCTGTTCCCAACCGTAGGCGGCGTACCTGTGCTGTCTCAGAAAACGGCGCAGGGCCAGCGTGCTGAGGTCGGACGCGCCCAGGCCGGGGAACACCAGCACCGCGTGACCATCCCCCGAAGGCATCTTGGACAGCCAGGGCGAAACGGCGGCCAGCGCCATCGCTTCCCAGGGCGCGCGGGCCTCCAGCATCATCAGCCACAAGCCGGGCGGCGCGGTGTGCAGCTCGGCGTCGGTGTCGCGGGCCGGCTCGGGGATGGGCTTCTTGCGGGTGCGGGGACTCATGCGATCACAAATGCGCAGGAACATGGGGCCATGTTAACGAACGGATCGTGGCCGGCGCGCTGAACGGCCCAGGGTGGCAGGTCGCTTGCGGGACATTGCGACCGCCTCCTTGACCACCTTCTTCGCCGCCTTCTGGCCGGTGGCCGACACCGGCAGCGCGCGCAGCGCCTGCATCGCCTCGTCGATGGGCAGCGCCAGGGCCTTCACACCGGGCAGGGCGCTGGCGTCGGCCATCAGGCCGAAATCCATGGACGCGTCGAAGCTCTGCACCGTGATGTTGAGCGCCAGTCCGTGCACGACGATGCTGGTCGGGTGCTTGCACAACACGCGGGCGCCCGCCAGGTACAGGGGCACCTGCGGCCCAGGCACGTTGGAAATCACGAGATGGGCCACCTGGGGCAGGCGTTCGGCGGTGCCGGCGACGGTGTCCAGTGTGGCCGGCAGCCCGCGCACGATGCGCGCCACCTGCATCGGCTCGTTGCTCAGCGCGCCGCGCAGCATCTCGATCCTGTCGAGCTGGAAGGTCCTGGTGCGTTTCGACGGCCGGATCTCGATCTGGCGCGGCGGTGAGGTCGAACCGCACATGGGCCAGCGCCACCGCCGCCTGGCCATCCACCGCGGCGTGGTGCAGCTGGGTGACGATGCCCACCTGCCTGCGGCCCTGTGCGCTGCGCGGCAATCCTTCGATCGCGTGGATCTTCCGCAGCGGGCGCTGCCGGTCCAGCAACACCGGGTGCAGGGCCGGCACCTGCGCTTCCATCAGCGCGCGTGCGTCGTTGCGGCTGGCGCTGCCGGGTAGCCGCCGGATCTCGACGATGTGCTGCCGCAGGTCGTTCACATAGCGCCCGCGGAAACCGGCGGGCAGTTCCAGCACGTGCATCGCACCCACGTGCATGGGCACCTCGGGGGTCTCGAGACAGAGACAGAGGGCGTCCAGGCCAGAGAGTTGGTGCATGCCCATGGCGAGTCTGGCGGCTTCCGGTGGCGTGTGGCCCATTGCGTACTTGCGCCTTTGAGCGGCCAATCACCCCGGGTCGCTGGTGTGGCAACTGTTTTTATGTACAGTTGTGTATCGCGAGAGCTTTCCCCATGACCGAAGTCCGCTTCCCCCTGCAGGCCCTCAAAGGGCGTGGCGTGCCGCACCGACAGCCGCACCGCTTCGAGCGCGACCAGCGCACGCCCTTCGACGACGGCTGGGCCACGCTCGATGCCGACGCCAGCGACGGCCCGGCGCCCCCGGCCACCCAAGTGCTCTGGGAAGACTGCCACAGTGCCATCACCCGCAACGATTCGCCCGACATCGGCTTGCGCCTCGGCCTCAACCCCTACCGGGGCTGCGAGCATGGCTGCGTCTACTGCTACGCACGGCCCAGCCACAGCTACCTCAACCTCTCGCCGGGGCTCGATTTCGAAACGAAGATCGTGGCCAAACGCGGCATTGCCGAGGTGTTGCGGCGCGAGCTGCTGAGCCCGCGCCATGTGCCGGAGATGATCGCCATCGGCACCGTGACCGACGCCTACCAGCCGGTCGAGCGCGGGCTGCGGCTCACGCGCCGGGTGCTCGAAGTGCTGTCCACCGCGCAACACCCGCTGGGCCTGGTCACCAAGGGCAGCGGCGTCGAACGCGACCTGGACCTGCTCGCGCCCATGGGGCGGCAAGGGCTGGCGGCGGTGTACGTGACCATCACCACGCTGGACCCGAAGCTGGCGCGCATCCTGGAGCCCCGCGCGGCCGCACCGCACCGGCGCCTGCGCACCCTGCGCACGCTGGCCGAAGCGGGCGTGCCCACCGGCGTGAGCGTCTCGCCCCAGATTCCCTTCATCAACGACGACATGGAGCAGGTGCTGGAAGCCGCTTACGAGGCCGGCGCGCGCCGTGCCTTCTACCAGGTGCTGCGCCTGCCCTGGGAGCTGTCACCGATGTTCCGGCATTGGCTGGATCTGCATGTTCCCGACCGTGCTGCGCGCGTGATGGCTCGGGTGCAGGACCTGCGCGGCGGTAAAGACTACGACGCCGACTTCGCCACCCGCATGAAAGGCCAGGGCATCTGGGCCGACCTGCTGCGCCAGCGCTTTGCCAAGACCTGCGCACGCCTGGGCTTCAACCGCGAACGCCAGCCGCTGGATGTGACGCGTTTCCGGCCAGCGGCGCTGCGGGGGCAGGGGGACCTGTTCTAGCGATCCGGTGCTGGGCCGCCCCAAGCCGGATCAGCCCCCTCGGGGGGCAGCGACCCGCTCAGCGGCGGAGCGTGGGGGCTCATCAGTTCCAGGGCGTCCACCCGCCAGTGGTGCAACGCTTCGTAAAACCCTTCCCACACGCAGCCGTTGCAGCCGCGGCCGCAGCAGGTCGTGGGTTCGGGCGGCGGCGGTCGCAAGGCCGTCTCCAGGTTCCTGTGTGGTTCGCGCAGGGCGCGGCCCCGCAGATGGGCCATCAGCGCATGGGCCGTCGGCAAATCGCCCAGCGGCACCCGGGCCGGGTCGTGCGGCGTGAAGCGCGGCTGTACTTTGCCTTCGAACACACCGCGTTCTGCGAACATGGCCGCCGGGCGCACCCAGAGTCCGAAGCCGCCGTACAGCGCGCGGTACAGCGTCATGCCCTGCAGGGTCTCGCTGCAGCGCACGGTGTCGATCACCTCGTACCAGCCGCCCTTGTAGTGGCGGTACAGGCCGGGCGGCGTGGCATTGAGCGGGGGCAGGTCGGGGTCGCTGGGGGCGGTCATGGGACCGGCATTGTCCCCTATGCCCTGCGCGATTGGCGGGGGCGGTCCTGGCGGCGGGTGCAGAGCAGGGGGCGCATCCGGTCTCGGCCTGCACGTGCCGGGTGGCGCTTCGCGGCAGCGTTTCTTCGGCGGCCTGGCGGCCGTGTCAGCCGATCACGATCAGGGCGCGCGCGCCCCGGGTCGTCCGGCAACCGGCTGTTTGCCGATGGAACAGGGTCAGCCCTGTCAACGGGCTGACGGGCAGAGTCCGGCAAGGGTAGGGTGCGGGAGGTCTGGTGCGGCAGTGCCATGCCCCGCTGCCGCCAGGCCCCGCTGCCAGGCAGCCCGCCAGGCGGGCAAGGTGCCCGCAGGGTGGTCGCCCAGCCCGCGCACCACGCAGCCACCGGCCGCGCCGGCCGCCGCCACCGCCTGCAGTTGCGCCGGTTCGAGAATGCCGCCGATGCCTACCACCGGTGCGGGCGACATGCGGGCCCACCAGGCCAGGTTGTCCAGGTCTTGCGGCACCCAGGGCATGTCCTTGGTGGTGGTGGACCAGACCGGGCCGCAGGCGATCAGGTCGGGCTGCAGTGCGGCGGCACGGCACAGCTCCCAGAGGCTGTGCGAACTCAGTCCCAGTTGCACACCACACTCGCACGCCACCCGCAGCGCGGCGCGCTCGTCGGGGCCGAGCGCCAGCAGGTCTTGCTGCCCCAGATGCAGGGCGCGCGCCCCCGCCGCCAGCGCAGCCTGCCAGTGGTCGTTGATCACCAGCAGCACGCCGGCCGCGTCGGCCGCGTGCTGGCTGCGGACGATGGCATCGGTCAGGTATGGGATCCAGGCCGAGTCGTCCATTCCGCCCGGGCGCTTCATGCGCAGCTGGATCGTGTCCACCGTCGGCCGACAGGCCAGCACGGACTCCACCCGCTCGGCGCTGTCCACAATGGCGTAGACCCCGGCGGCACGGCCGCGCATGCGGGTGCACCAAACGGCTGGCGCCTGTTCGTCCAGTGAGAGTCGCGGCAGCAGCGACGGCTGGGCGGCGAAGCCGGGCCGCGCGATCACCGGCCCCGCGCCCCGGCCCGCGGCGCGCGCATGGCGCAGGGCGAAGGTGGTCGCCATCTTGGCCAGCACCGCCGCGTCGGCCGCCACCCATCCCAGCGCCAGCGCCGCCGCCAGCGCGCTGGCGAAGGTGCAGCCTGTGCCGTGGCTGTGCGGCGTGCGCTCGCGCGGCAGGCTCAGCCAGCCGGTGGCCTGCGGTGTGTCCAGCCAGTCCAGCGACAGGTCGGACAGCGGACCCGTGGCTCCCGCGTCACCGCCCGTGATGACCACGGCCGCGCAGCCCAGCGCGCGCAGCGCACGCGCCCGGGCCGGCATGTCGGCCGGGGCCGTTTCGCCCAGCAGCGCGGCGGCCTCGGCCTGGTTGGGGGTGATGACGGTGGCGCGCGGCAGCAACCAGTCGCGGTAGGCCGCGCGCAGCTCGCCGTCGGCCAGGGCGGCGCCGGTGCTGGTACGCAGCACCGGGTCCACCACCAGCGCCAGGGGCTGCTGCGAGCGCATCCGGTCGATGAAGGCGGCGAGCACGCGCACGTTGGCCGCGCTGCCCAGCAGACCAGTCTTGATCACGTGCGGGGGCATGTCCCGGGTCAGCGTGTCCAGCTGGACCTGCAGCACGGCGGGGGGCGTGGCCTCAATGTGCGTCATTTCGGTGCTGCTCTGCGCCGTGATGCCGGCCACGATGGTGCAGCAGTGCACGCCCAAGGCATCGGCCGCGCGCTGGTCGGCCGCCAGGCCGGCGCCGCCGCCGCTGTCGGTGCCGGCGATGCTCCAGAGGATGGGGGCTGCTGTGGTCTGCATGGTGTGTGAGGTGTGAATGCCCACCGCCCTGAGTCCTTCGGCGGCGCGGGGGACCGGTCTGTCGAAGGGCTCGCAAGGGCTCCGACCCTTCGACAAGCTCAGGACAGGTCAAGCTCAGCCCGAACGGGCGCGGTGGTTCAGTCGATCAGGAAGGGATGACCGCTGACCGGTGTCGATGCGATGGCCATGTCCTGCGGCGCCATCACGCCTGCTTCGAAGGCCGAGCGGCCCGCTTCAATGGCCAGACCAAAGGCGCGCGCCATGCGCACCGGGTCCACCGCCTGCGAGACGGCGGAGTTCAGCAGCACCGCGTCGAAGCCCAGCTCCATGGCTTGCGCCGCGTGGCTGGGCGCGCCGATGCCGGCGTCCACCACCAGCGGCACGCCGGGCAGGCGCGCGCGCAGGGTGCGCAGCGCGAACGGGTTGATCAGGCCCTGACCCGAGCCGATGGGCGCGCCCCAGGGCATGAGAACCTCGCAGCCAGCGTCCAGCAGGCGCCGGCAGGTCACCAGGTCGTCGGTGCAGTAGGGGAAGACCGCGAAGCCGTCCCTGATGAGTTGCGCCGCCGCTTCCACCGTGCCCCAGGGGTCGGGCTGCAGGGTGTGTCCGTCGCCCACCACTTCGAGCTTGATCCAGTGCGTGCCGTAGAGCTCGCGCGCCATGTGGGCCAGGGTGATGGCTTCGCGTGCGGTGTGGCAGCCCGCGGTGTTGGGCAGCAGGCGCACCCCGCTGTCCACAATGCCCTGCACGAAGCCGTTGTCGCCCGCCGCTGCCAGGGTGCGCCGCAGGCCGACGGTGACGACCTGCGCACCGCTGGCGGTGATGGTCTCACGCAGCACCTGGGGCGATGGGTGGCCCGCGCTGCCCAGCAGGAAGCGGCTGGACAGCGCGGTGCCGTAGACGGTGAGGGTGGACATGGTTCAGGCTCCCGGCGTTCGGGCAGCGCCCTGGGCGAGCCGCTCCAGCGCCTGGACCAGCCGGTCCACGTCGGCTTCGTTGTGCGCGGCCGAGAGTGCGATGCGCAGCCGCGCCGTGCCCTCGGCCACGGTGGGCGGGCGGATGGCCGGCACCCACAGGCCCTGGTCGCGCAGGCCTTCCATCACGATCAACGCCTCGGCGTTGCCGCCGATCAGCAGCGGCTGGATGGGCGTGTCCGAGTGCCCGAGTTGCCAGCCGCTCTTCGCCAGCACCGGTTGCAGGCCCTGGCGGAGTTGCGCGACCAGGCGCTGCAGCTGTGCACGGCGCTCGTCGCCCTGTTCGATCAGGTGCAGGCTGCTGCGCAGCGCGCAGGCCAGCAGGGCCGGCGCGGCGGTGGCGAAGATGTAGCTGCGCGTCTTCTGCAGCAGCCACTCGATCAGGTCATCGGGACCGGCCACGAAAGCGCCGGCCACGCCCGCGGCCTTACCCAGCGTGGCCATGTAGAGCACGCGGCGCGAGGCCGCGGTGCCGACAAGGCCCGCAGCGGCCAGGCTGCCGCGCCCCTGCGGGCCGCAGACACCGAAGCCGTGTGCGTCGTCCAGCAGCAGCAGGGCGTCGTGCCGTTCGCACAGCGCCAGCAGCGCCGGGATGTCGGCCACGTCGCCATCCATGCTGAACACCGCGTCGCTGATCACCAGTTTGCGGCGCGCCGGGCTGGCGGCGAGCTCGGTCGCGAGGTGGGCCAGGTCGGCGTGGGCGAAGCGGTGGATGCGCGAGCGCGCGAGCCGCGCACCGTCGATCAGGCACGCGTGGTTGAGCGCGTCCGAGAAGATCGCATCACCCTCGCCCACCAGCGCCGGCACGATGCCGATGTTGGTGGCGTAGCCGGCGTAGAAGTAGAGCGCGCGCGGCAGGCCGACGAACGCCGCCAGATCGCGCTCCAGCGCGTCGTTGGCGGTGCTGTGGCCGCTGACCAGGGGCGAGGCTCCTGCGCCGACACCGAAGCGCAGCGCGCCTTCGCAGGCGGCCTGCGCCATGTCGGGATGCCTGGCCAGGCCCAGGTAGTCGTTGCTGCAGAAGGCCAGCATCTCGCGCCCGTCCACGCGCAGCACGGCGCCTGCCGCGCTGTCGCCTGCGGGTTCGACCGCGCGGCGGCGCCGGCGCAGGTGGGCGGCTTCCAGCGCTGCCATGCGGGCGGGGATGTCGTCGAGCCAGGAGTCGGTGGTGGTGTTCATGGCAGCCGGATGTCGACGGTGCGGAAATCGGGCGCAGCGCTGTGCGGAACGTCGGCCAGCAGCGGCGCGCCCAGACGCTGGCGCAGGAAGGCGATGTTCTCGTCGGCCGCGGCCATGGCGGGGTCTATGCGGTTGGCCACCCAGCCCGCCAGCGGCAGACCGCGCGCGCGGATGGCTTCGGCGCTGAGCAGCGCGTGATTCAGACAGCCCAGGCGCAGCCCGACCACCAGCAGGACCGGCAGGCCCAGGGCCTGCGCCAGGTCGGCGCCGGTGTGTGTGGGCGAGAGCGGCACGAGGAAGCCGCCCGCGCCTTCGACCACCACCGCATCGGCCTGCTGCGCCAGTTCGCGCTGGCAGGCCACCAGGTGGCTGATGTCGATGCGGGTGGCGACGCGCTTGGCGGCGATGTGGGGCGAGATCGGGTCGGGCAGGCGCACCGGGTTGTCCAGCGCGGGCGGCACGCGCACGGTGGAGGCGGCGCGCAGGGCGATGGCGTCCTCGCTGTCCCAGCCGTCCGCCGTCTGGATCAGGCCTGCGGCGACTGGCTTCATGCCCACCACGCGCGGGTGGCGCCGCGCCAGGGCCTGCAGCAGCGCGCAGCTCACGAAGGTCTTGCCGACGCCGGTGTCGGTGCCTGTGACGAACCATGCGTTCATACCGGTTCCTCCTCGAGGGTGGTTTCCAGCGCGGCCAGCGCGCCGTGGGCCAGGTGCTGCATCGCCTCGTCGTCCAGCACATAGGGTGGCATGAAATAAAGGGTCTGGCCTATGGGCCGCAGCACCAGGCCGCGTGCCAGCGCGTGGCTCTGGTAGCGGCTCGCGAAATCGGGCAACGATGTCTCGATGTCCCAGGCCCAGATCATTCCCTGGCGCCGCGCGTGCCGCACCCGCGGGTGCCCGGTCAGCGGTGCCAGCAGCGTGTCCAGCGCCAGCGCGGTGGCGCGGTTGCGAGCCAGCGCGTTTTCCTGTCCGAACAGGTCCAGCGTGGTCAGTGCGGCGCGGCATGCCAGCGGGTTGCCGGTGTAGGAATGCGAATGCAGGAAGCCGCGCGCCACGTCGTCGTCGTAGAAGGCCGCGTACACCGCGTCGGTGGTCAGCACCGCCGACAGCGGCAGCGTGCCACCCGTCAGGCCCTTGGACAGGCACAGGAAATCGGGCCGGATGCCGGCCTGCTCGTGCGCGAACAGGGTGCCGGTGCGGCCGAAGCCGGTGGCGATCTCGTCCACCACCAGATGCACGCCGTGACGGTCGCACAGCGCGCGCGCCTGGCGCAGGTAGGCCGGGTCGTGCATGGCCATGCCGGCCGCGCACTGCACCAGTGGCTCCACGATCAGTGCGGCCGTGGTCTCGTGGTGCTGCGCCAGCCAGTCGGCCAGCGCGGCCCCGGCAGCCTCGGCCCCGATGCCGCGCCGGTCGGGGCTGGGCACGGTGGCGGCCAGCCGCACCAGCGGCGCATAGGCCTCACGGAACAAGGCGATGTCGGTCACGGCCAGCGCGCCCACGGTTTCACCGTGGTAGCCGCCCGCCAGGCCGACGAAGCGGCTCTTGGCCGGGTGCCCGCAGTTGCGCCAGAAGTGCGCGCTCATCTTGAGCGCGATCTCGGTGGCTGAGGCACCGTCGCTGGCGTAGAAGGCGTGGCCCAGGCCGGTCAGCGCAGACAGCTGCTCCGACAGTTCCACCACCGGCGCATGGGTGAAGCCCGCGAGCATCACATGGTCCAGCGTGGCCATCTGGTCGGCCAGCGCGGCGCGCATGGCCGGGTGGCTGTGGCCGAAGAGGTTGATCCACCAGGAGCTGACCGCGTCCAGGTAGCGGCGGCCGTCGGTGCCATAAAGCCATGGTCCCTTGGCACGTGCGATCGCCAGCGGCGGCAAGGTCTCGTGGCGCTTCATCTGCGTGCAGGGGTGCCACACGCTGCGCAGGCTGCGCCGAGAAAGGTCGCTGCTGCCCATCACAGCCCCCGGTCCTGTGCCTGCACCGGCATGTGCTCGCGCGAGCCGTTGACGCGGTTGAGCCCGTCCACGAACACCAGCTGCGGCTTGTGTCGGGCGACCTGATCCTCGTGCACCTGTGCGAAGGCCGCGATGATGAGCAGGTCGCCCGCCGAGGCGCGGCGCGCGGCCGAGCCGTTGACCGAAATCAAGCCGCTGCCGCGCTCGCCCTTGATCGCGTAGGTGATGAAGCGCTCGCCGTTGTTGATGTTCCAGATGTGGATCTGTTCGTTCTCGGCGATGTTCGAGGCGTCCAGAAGATCTTCGTCGATGGCGCAGGAGCCTTCGTAGTGCAGCTCGCACCTCGTCACGGCGACGCGGTGGATCTTGGACTTGAGCATGGTTCGGAACATGGGGTCTCGAATGGGTTGCGGGGTGATCAGCCGCCAACGATGGCCTCAAAGGTGAGCACGGTGTCGCCCGGTCGCAGGGGCGTGGTCGTGCGCAGGGCGCGCGGCACGAAAGCACCGTTGACGGCGGTCGCGATGGTACCGGGCTTGATGCCCTGCTCGTCCAGCAGCCGGGCCAGCGTCAAGCCTTCCGGGCAGGGCAGTGCGGTTCCGTTGAAGTTCAGCATGGTGTGACAGGGGAGAGAAGGGGCTGCAAGGCAATTTCGGCCAGCGCGGGCGCGAGCAGCCAGCCATGGCGGTACAGGCCGTTGATGCGCAGCAGGCCGGGTTGGTGGTGGGTGTGGGGTCCGTTGTCGGGCAGGGCGGGGCGCAGGTTCGCTTCCATGTGAACGACGCGCGCTTCGGCCAGTTCGGGCACCGCGCTGTGCGCGGCGGCCATCAGTTCCACCGCGCTGCGCAGGCTCACGGGCGAACGGTCCTCGCTCTCGATCTCGCTGGCGCCCACCACGAACAGCTCGCCCGGGCGCGGCACGATGTAGACGCGGTGGCGCGGGTGCAGCAGGCGCAGCGGGCGCAGCAGGCGCACGCCGGGTGCGTGCAGCCAGATCACTTCGCCGCGCACGCCGCGCACCGCGTGCGTGTTGGCCGGGCGTGCACCCACACCCCGCACATCGATGGCCAGGTCGAACACCACCGTCTCGCCATCGGCCAGTGTGATGCGCCCGGGCTCGACCTGCGCCACCCGCTCGCCCCAGCACCAGCGCACGCCGGGCGCGTGCACCGCAAGCGCGGTGAGCAGGTCGCGCGACATGACCTGTCCTTCCTCAGGCAGCAGCCAGGCGTGCAAACCGGGCGCCACAGCAGGCTCCAGCGCAGACAGCGCCGCGCGGTCCAGCGGTTGCGGCTGCGGCAGTCCGGCTGCCAGCGCGGTGGCCGCCTGCAGGCGCGAGAGCACGCGGCTGGCCGTACCCAGGTCGGACCCGTGCGCCAGCATCAGGCTGCCGTGCTGCGCGAACAGCGGCGCCGTGCAGCCAGCGGCGCGCAGATCGTCCGCGACACCACGCCACAGCGCCAGCGAACGCAAGCCCAGCCGCGCCATCGACGGCCCGGCGTTGTCCAGCTCGGCGATGGGGCTGAGCATGCCGGCGGCGGTGAAGCCGGCGGCGTGCGCCGACGACGCGACGAGCGATCCGGTGGCCGGAGCCTGCGGACCGGGCGCCGGGTCGAACACGTCGACCACGTGGCCCGCGCGGCCGAGCTGCCAGGCGAGCAATCGCCCGAGCACGCCGGCCCCGGCAATGCCGATGCGCGCCATGGCTCAGACCTTGGTGGTGATGGACGACACGGGCACGTAGAACTCGCCGCCCACGGCCTTGAACTCAGCGCTCTTGCGCGTCATGCCCTCCTGGGTCAGGTTCTCCAGGGCCTGTTCCTCGCTCAGGCCTTTCGCGGCGGCGTAGTCGCGCACGTCCTGCGTGATCTTCATGCTGCAGAACTTGGGGCCGCACATGGAGCAGAAGTGCGCCTCTTTCGACGAGTCCTTGGGCAGGGTTTCGTCGTGGTAGGCCTCGGCGGCCTGCGGGTCCAGGCCGAGCGCGAACTGGTCGCGCCAGCGGAACTCGAAGCGCGCCTTGCTCATCGCGTCGTCACGCGCGCGCTGGCCCGGGTGGCCCTTGGCCACGTCGGCGGCGTGCGCTGCGATCTTGTAGGCAATGATCCCTTGCTTCACGTCGTCGCGGTCGGGCAGGCCCAGGTGCTCCTTGGGCGTCACGTAGCAGAGCATGGCGGTGCCCATCCAGCCGATCATCGCGGCGCCGATGGCGCTGGCGATGTGGTCGTAGCCCGGCGCGATGTCGATGGTCAGCGGGCCCAGCGTGTAGAAGGGCGCCTCGTGGCAGTGCTTGATCTGCTCGTCCATGTTGGCCTGGATCAGGTGCATGGGCACATGACCGGGGCCTTCGATCATGGTCTGCACGTCGTGCTTCCAGGCGATCTGCGTCAGCTCGCCCAGGGTTTTGAGTTCGGCAAACTGCGCCTCGTCGTTGGCATCGGCGCCGCTGCCCGGGCGCAGGCCATCACCCAGCGAGAAGGTCACGTCGTACGCCTTCATGATCTCGCAGATCTCGTCGAAGTGCGTGTACAGGAAGTTTTCTTTGTGGTGCGTGATGCACCACTTGGCCAGGATGGAGCCGCCGCGCGAGACGATGCCGGTGCGGCGCTTCGTCGTGAGGTGAATGAAGGGCAGGCGCACGCCGGCGTGGATGGTGAAGTAGTCCACCCCTTGCTCAGCCTGCTCGATCAGCGTGTCGCGGAAGATGTCCCAGCTCAGGTCCTCGGCCACGCCGCCCACCTTTTCCAGTGCCTGGTAGATCGGCACCGTGCCGATGGGGACGGGCGAGTTGCGCACGATCCAGTCGCGCGTGGTGTGGATGTTCTTGCCGGTGGACAGGTCCATCACCGTGTCGCCCCCCCAGCGGATGGACCACACGAGCTTTTCCACTTCCTCTTCGATGGACGAGGTGACGGCCGAGTTGCCGATGTTGGCGTTGATCTTCACCAGGAAGTTGCGGCCGATGATCATCGGCTCCACCTCGGGGTGGTTGATGTTGGCCGGGATCACCGCGCGGCCGCGCGCCACCTCGTCGCGCACGAACTCGGGCGTGATCACGTCCGGGATGCGCGCGCCCATGCCGTTGCCCTTGAGCCGCGCCTCGCGCTCGGCGTCGCCGAGGTATTCCTGCATCCACTCGCGCTTGCCGTTTTCGCGGATGGCGATGTACTCCATCTCGGGCGTGACGATGCCCTTTCGCGCGTAGTGCATCTGCGTCACGTTCTGGCCCGCCTTCGCGCGCAGCGGCCGGCGCTGCAGGCCGGCGGCTTCGGCACGCAGGGCCTCGATGCGGGCGTCCACCGCCTCACCGTGCTTGCCGCCGTCGTCCAGCGCCGCGCGGACGCGTCCTTCGTAGGCTTCGGTGTCGCCGCGCGCGGCCACCCACTCGCTGCGCACCGGCTTGAGGCCCTGGCGGATGTTGATGTCGGCGGCCGGGTCGGTGTAGGGGCCGGAGGTGTCGTAGACCGTGACCGTCTCGCCGTTGGTCAGCGCGATCTCGCGCATGGGCACCTGCACGCCGGCCTGCGCGCCGGGCACGTAGATCTTGCGGGACTGGGGAAAGGGTTCTCTTGTCAGGGACAAGAGCTGCTGCAGCTTGTCGGGGGCGTTCATCGGGCGGTCTCCTGTTGGAAAAGCTGTTGCGGAAACGAACAGCTCCGGAGGACCACCTGGCGGGATGGGCGGGATGGCTTCCAGGGCACCGAAGGTATCGACCAACACCCGGCTGGGGGCGGTCGGTTCCATCGGCACACCGGGTGACACATCCGCGTGTCCCTCAAGGCATGCGCTCTTTTTTCGCCGGTACTAGCCGGATCAAGTTCACGGGTTCGGTTTTTCAACCATCTCAGCGCCGGGACTTTGCAGACCCGTGCACCCCGGAGCATGGCCGCAGTGTAGCCGCAACAGTGACCCGCGACCAGTCAGGCGAGGCTGCGGCGAGGTCTTTTGGACCGCCGGGAGTGCAAGCGCGACGTGCTTGCACAATCCGCACATGACCATTTCACAGTCTTCCTGTCGTTGGCCCGGGCTTTGCTGCGCCCTATCCGTCGTGACGGTCGCGGGGCTGGCCGGTCCGTTGCTGGCACAGGAATTGCCGCCACCCGCTTCTTTCCCCCATATGGCCCGCCACGCATCCCCCAACTGCGTGAACTCGCTGGGCGTCGGTGGCCTGGAGCCGCTGGCGTTCACCGGCAGCCCTGAGCAGGGCATGGCGCGGTTGCGCGCCTTTTGGAGAAGCGAGCGTTCAGGCCGCCGACGCGTCCTCGCTCACGGCCATCTCCACCACCCGGCTCGGGTTCCGCGACCAGGTGTTGTCTGTGCCCGACCCGCCGCGTCGGCAGATCCATTTCCGCTTGCGCTCGCTCACCGGTCGGCACGACTTCGGAAAGAACCGGTCTCGCATGCAGGCGGTGGCCGAGCGCTTTGCACAGACACCAGCACCCTGAGCCGCGCCCCCGGTGCACCCCCACCGGTTCGGTGGGTCAGGCGGTGGTCGGCGTTTCGACCAGCCTGACCACCACCCACAGCACCCGGTTCGCGGGCGTGGGTACGCCCAGCGCTGCGGCGCGTTGCACCACATAGCCGTTGAGGTGGTCGATCTCGCTGGGCTTGCCGCGCATCAGGTCCTGCGCGGTGGACGAGTACTGCGTCGGCATGGTTTCGGCGATGCGGCGCACGGCGGTGTCCACATCGCCGGGCAGGATCACGCCGTCGGCGGCCGCTACGGCCCGGCATTCGGCCACCACTTCGCGCATCACCTCCGTCACACCCGGTTGCCGGACCAGCTGGCCGTAGGCGATGCGGCCCACGGCCGAGAGCGCGTTGTAGGCGCAGTTGAGGATGAGCTTGGCCCAGAGGGCACCGCGCACGTTGTCGCTGACCTCGGTCGGCACACCGGCTTGCATCAGGGCCTGCGCCACGCGCTCGCTGGCCTGGGATGGCTCAATCACCAGTTCACCTCGCCCATGGTGGCGCAGGTGGCCGGGACCGGTCATTTCGGTGGCCACGTAGACCACGGCGGCCGCCACGTCCGTGCCGGGCAGCAGGGCGCGCAGCCGTTCGGCGTTGTCCACGCCGTTCTGCAGGCACAGCACCAGGGCGCCGGGCTTGAGGTGCGGGCGCATCTGCGTACCCGCCGCTTCGGTGTCGGGCGACTTGACCGCGAACAGCACCAGGTCGGCATCGGCCACGGCCGCAGCGTCGGTGCTGGCGTGCACCTTCACCGTTTCGTCGAACGCCAGGGTCTGCATGCGCAGGCCCCGGGCTTCGAAGACCTGCACGTGCTGCGGCCGCCCGATGAGGGTGACGCGGTGGCCGGCGCGGGCCAGCATGCCGCCGAAGTAACAGCCGACCGCGCCGGCACCGAGCACGGCGACCTTCAGGGGGTGGGTGGTGAGGGACACAAGAGCACTCCAGAGGCAAGCGGTTGGGCAGTCGATCCGGCGCCGGGCGGCCCCCAGCCGGATCAGCCCCCCCGGGGGGCTGCGACCCGCGCAGCGGTGGTGCGTGGAGGTCTAAATCGCCAGCAGCTTGCAGATGGCAGCGATGTTCGCCGCCGACGGCTTCTCGGCCGGCATCTCGTCTTCGGCCGCGCTCGCGTCTTCGTGCGCCTGGATGGCCGCCACCAGCGCGTACTGGTTGTCCCACGAGAGGGTCTTGCCCTCGGGACACATGTCCCGCAGGGTGCCGAACCAGTAGTAGCCGTCCTTGCCGCCAAAGAGCTGGTCGATGCCGGCCGCATCGCCGGACTTGAGGCCGGCGCCGCTGAGAATGAGTTTGAGCTTGTGGTGGGAGATCGCGTAGTGCATGGTGACTGGGGGCAGGTCGGTGCGAAGGGGCGGAATTTTACGGTCTGGCCCCGCGCGGCGTGGTGCAACTGGCATCGCCCTTGCTATTGCTCCGGCCCCATGAAAGTTGAACTTTCTGGCGCTCTTCCTCTACAGCGCAGCTTCATCAAACCTTCGACTTCAAAGGGCCGGATCAATAAAGTGTTTGCAGGGGTGTTGCCGGACTCGGGCCGGCAACACCGGTTCCGCCCTTGCAGGGCTCTGACCAGGTGAAGGCTCATGTCTGCAGACGATGCTTCAACCGCCGGTGCCGCCGGTGAGGCCCCGGCCTCACCCCATACGCCGCACCCGCGCCACATCCGCCTGACCTCGCATTCGGGCGGCTTCGGTGCCCTGCCCATCGTCTGGGGCGCGGCCACGGCGCGCGAACGCGGGCTGGTGGTGGGCACCACCACCAGCCGCGCGCACCGCAACGTCATCGGCACCCACAGCGGCAGCTACAGCGTTTACCGCGCGCTGGCGGTGGCGGCCGGGGGCCTGAAACGCGAGCACAAGGCCGACCTGACCAACACCGCGCCCACCGACGTGATCGGTCCCTACCCACAGTGGGCCGACCCCGGCAAGATCGTCAGCCTGGACCCCTGGGGCGCCGAGGTGGCCGACGTGTACGCGCAGGAGCTGGCCGCAGGCTACGACATCCGCCCGACGATTGCCGTGACCAAGGCCCATGTGCTGCTGCCGGAGGTGATCGACGCGCTGCAGAAAGGTCGCCTGCAGCCCGATGGCCAGTTGCTCACCGCGGGCGGCGCGGCGGTGGTGACCAAGGTGGCGGTGGAGCCGGTCTGGTACCTGCCGGGCGTGGCCCAACGGTTCGGCTGCAGCGAAGCGGACCTGCGCCGCGTGCTGTTCGAGGAAACCGGCGACATGTACCCGGAACTGGTCACGCGCTCCGACCTCGACGTGTTCCTACCCCCCATCGGCGGGCAGACGCTCTACATCTTCGGCAACCCGCGCGACCTGGCCAACCCGGCCGTGACCCTGACCGCGCGCCTGCCCGACGGGCGCGCCGACATGTCGGTGGCGGTGCAGGACGGCCGCATCGTGGAAGTGACCCAAGGCCTGCAGGCGCCCGCGCACGAAATGGTCGATGCGGCTGGCCAGTTGCTGAGTCCGCCGTTCTGCGACCCGCACTTCCACATGGACGCGACGCTCAGCCATGGGCTGCCGCGCGTCAACCAGAGCGGCACCTTGCTCGAAGGCATCGCGCTCTGGGGTGAACTCAAGCCGCTGCTGACCGAAGAGGCGCTGGTCGAGCGCGCGCTGACCTACTGCGACTGGGCGGTGGCCAAGGGTCTGCTGGCGATCCGCAGCCATGTGGACACCAGCGACCCCAGCCTGTTGCCGGTGCGCGCGATACTGGAAGTGAAAAAGCGCGTCGCGCCCTACCTCGACCTGCAACTGGTCGCCTTCCCGCAGGACGGCGTGCTGCGCACCCCCGGCGGGTTCGACAACCTCCGGCGGGCGCTCGACCTGGGTGTGGACGTGGTGGGCGGCATTCCGCACTTTGAACGCACCATGAGCGAAGGCGCCGCCAGCGTGAAGCGGCTGTGTGAACTCGCCGCCGAACGTGGCCTGCCGGTGGACATGCACTGCGACGAATCGGACGACCCGCTGAGCCGCCACATCGAGACGCTGGCGTACGAATCGCAGCGCCTGGGTCTGCAGGGCCGCGTCAACGGCTCGCACCTCACCTCCATGCACAGCATGGACAACTACTACGCGAGCAAGCTGATCCCGCTGATCGCCGAAAGCGGCGTGAGCGCGGTGGCCAACCCGCTGATCAACATCACGCTGCAGGGCCGGCACGACAGCTACCCCAAACGCCCGGCATGACCCGCGTGCCCGAACTGCTGGCCGCCGGTGTCACGGTCGCCTTCGGTCACGACTGCGTGATGGACCCGTGGTACCCGCTGGGCAGTGGCGACATGCTGGAAGTGGCGCACATGGGCCTGCATGTGGCGCAGATGACCAGCCAGGCCGGCATGCGCCAGTGTTTCGACGCGGTCACGGTGAACGCGGCCCAGGTGTTGGGGCTGGGTGGTTATGGCATCGAAGCCGGGAAGCACGCCAGCTTCGTGCTGCTGCAGGCGCGCAACCCGGTGGAAGCCATCCGCCTGCGCGCCACGCGCCTGAAGGTGTGGCGCAAGGGGCAGCTGCTGGCGCAGACCGCGCCGACCGAGGCGCGGCTCTCGCTGCCCGGCCGGCCGGGCAGCACGGCCTTCATGCCGGCGTGAGCAGCCGGCGGCTGAGTTCGGCGTCGTCCACCCCGGCCACCTCGACCCGCTTGGTGCGGCCCGAGGCGCCAAGCTCGATGCGGATGGCCGACTTGGGCACGTCGAGCACGTCCGAGAGAAATCCGATCAACGCCTGATTGGCTGCGCCATCGACCGGCGGCGCCTTGAGCCGGATCTTGAGCTTGCCATCGTGTTGGCCGGCGCACTGCGTCTGCTTGGCGCCGGGTTGGCAGTAGAGGACGATCTTGCCCACAAAAAACGACTCGGCCTTTCTTGACCAACTCAGACTGGGGCTGCATCGTACCGAAGCCCCTGACCATGCGGGCTTTGTCGGGGTCGCCTTCGATCCGGTGGATCTGCTTGACCCTGGTTCGAACCTGGAGGACCCACTACGCTGCCAGATGCAAGACTTCTGCCCGACGGACACCCTGGTAAACGCGAACGGATCGCTGTCTACAGGCTGCGTTTCAGCTGCCGCAGGATGAGGCGGTCGAAGGCTTCCGGCACTTCCAGCTGCGGCGTGTGCCCGCAGTCGTCGAGCACCACCAGTTCCGACCCGCGCGCCATGGCGTGCGCGCGGCGGGAATGATCTACCGGCAGAACCACATCGTGCTCGCCATGTACGAACAGCAGCGGGACGCTCGGCAACTGGCGCAGGATGTCGTGCGAGCGCTGCCACACCGTGCTTCGCTGTCCGCGCAGCGAGCTGAGTCCGCGCAACAGGGCCAGGAAATGCCGGCCGCCGCCGGGCCGGTGCACGTTGCGCTCGATCGCTGCCCGCACCTCGGGCGTGATCGCGTCGGTCCGGCGCACGATGGCCTTGATCTGCTGCGCGACTGCGGTCGGTCCCGGCTTGTTCATCAGCTCCCCCAGCAGCGGCAGCGTCATCAGACGGAACGCGCCGAACACCTCGGCTCCCAGCGCGGCCGAGTTGGCCAGCAGCAGCGATGCGGCGCGGCCCGGCACCTGGGCGGCCATGCGCAGGGACATGGCCGCGCCCAGCGAGTTGCCCACCAGGTGGGCCCGGTCCACGCCCAGATGGTCCAGCAGGCGCCAGGCCACCGCCGCCTGCCCCTCCAGGACCATGGCGTCGGCCCGCTCGTCCGACAGGCCATGCCCGGGCAGGTCCCAGGCGATGAGCCGCAGGGACGAACCGAGCGTCTCCATCTGCCGGTGCCAGAATTCCAGCGACTCGCCGATGCCGTGGGTCATCAGCACGGCGGGGCCGGCGCCCCCGCTGTCCCGGTAGCGGATCCGGGTGCCGTCGATGTGTGCGAACTGATCGCCCATGAGTGCTCCTTCAGAAGGGAATGGTGGTCTTGATCCAGAACGAGGTGCCCTCGGTGCGTGAGCGCACCGAGAACTCCTTGCTCAGCTTGGCGGTGATGAACCAGCCCTTGCCGCCGTCGTACTTGAGGTTGGGGCCTGCGGCATAAGAGCGCCCCTTGCTGCCAGGCACCGTCTGGCCGTTGAGTTTGTCATCCCCGATCTGCTGGTACAGGTTGCCCCCCACGCCCACCACCCAGCCGTTGCCCAGACCCCAGCCCAGGGCGTAGTCGATGTTCAGCTCGGTACCAGAGCGGTAGCCGGTGTCTTTGTTGGTGCGGTTGAAGCTCATGCCCACCTTGGCGTCGGCATTCAGTCCGTTCGGATCGATCCATGACACCAGGTAGGCCGGCTGGAGCGACGTGTAGTTGCGTCCGATGTTGACGGAGCGGGCCGCGTCGTAGCCACCCACCGGCAGCACCAGGTCCACAGCCGCCACGCTGTGCAGCTGCGGCGAGTGGTGCCAGGCCACGCCGGCACCCAGGCTCACGTCGCCCAGGCCGGAGCGCGACGATGACTGGCCTGCGGCGCTGACCTTGACACGGACCAGCGGCAGGATGGCGTGGGCCACGAGCTGTCCACCCAGCACGGGTGTGTCCGTCACCCAGGCGATGCGGGTGGCAGCGGCCACGGCCCGGACCTTGAAGCCGGGTACCGGCACCGCCTGTCCTGCGCCGTCGTTGAGCTGGCTGGCGCTGTAGTGGTTGACGTACGCCAGAACATAAACACCGGGAGGTGGCGCGGCGCCTGCCAGGTGGTTTTCTGCGCCGATGGGATAGGTCGAGCCGCCGCCTTCGGTGGCGAAGCTTGCCGACGTCGCGCTCAACAGGGCCAGGGCGGCCATAACATGGATGGGTCTGCTCATGAAGTCTCCTCTTGGGGTTGAAAAAAGCGGTGTCTCAGGGCCTGTCGGCGGACAGTGGCGGCGCCACGATCCAGAACGGGGCGGCGATCTTCCAGAGCCCGTTGCGCCAGGTGACGGGCAGGCTGGCGCGGTTGGGTGCGTGGGCCCGGGCTGATCCGACGTGGAACGGCATGCCCAGGAACGAGAGCTCGGTCGGCGGCAGCTCGAGCAAGGCCTGGGTGAACGAGGCGCGGGTGATGGGCCCGGGGATCTGGCGCGCCACGCGCACGAAGAGCTGCGCCGAGACATACCCGCCCTGCGACAGCGCGCTCAGGGGCAGCCGCGCCTCGCGCATCACGCGCTTCCAGTCCATCATGGCCAGCGAGGCGCTTTGCCAGGGCTCGAACTCGGCCATGGCGTGCACGCGCGCCTGCGGGTCGCGGATGGCCTTGGCCACCTGGTCGGTGTAGGCCGGGGTCAGAAATATCCAGTCGGTCTCGCCCAGGCCCTGCTTCTGCGCCTCCTGCAGCCAGCGCAGCACCGTGGGTTCGTGGCCGGTGAAGACGATGGCACCGCAGCGCTGCGCCAGTCGCTCGCGGATGGCGGCGGCGAAGTCGGCATCGGGGGGCATGAAGGCCACGTCGTCCAGCGCCGCCTTCAGCGACGGCTTGAGCCGCCCCAGCGCGCGCTGGTAGCCGGCGGCCATGCCGGGCAGGTCCAGGATGGTCAGGCAGACCCGGGGTTGCTTGAGCTGCTCCACCGCGTAGGCGACGGCGTTCTCCAGGCCCAGGTAGGGCCCGTTGTTCATGGGCACGATGTGCGAGGACGCAAAACACTCGGGCGCCACCGAGGCCCCCTGCAGCGACACCAGGCCGGCGGCCGCGTAGGCGGCGGCGTTGACCGGGCAGTCGAACAGGCCCGATCCACCCACCAGGGCCACCACCTCGGGGTCGGCGATCAGCCGGCGCGCCGCGGCCGCTGCGCTCTGCGGGCTGGGTCCTTCGTCCAGCGACACGTATTCGATGCGCCGACCGTTCACGCCGCCGGCGGCGTTGACGGCGTCGAAGTAGCGCCGCGCCGCCTGAGAGGACTCCGGAAACCCGGCCTGAACGCCCAGCGCGCTCACCGCGCCCACGCGGATGGGGCGCTCGGTCTGGGCCAGCGCCACCGTGGCGCAGGCGGCGGCCAGCAGCGCGCCGGCCATCCAGCGCCAGGCCGACCGTCCAGAGGGAAGCGACCGCACGCCCGTCTCCGCTCAGATGTAGGTGGAGGCCAACCCGCCGTCCACCGGCAGGTTGATGCCGCTGATCCAGCGCGAGGCGTCGCTGCACAGGAAGGCGATCACCGGCGCCACCTCGTCGCTGAAAGCGGGGCGCTTCATGCGGTGGGCGTCCTTCTCCACGCGCTCGTTGCCCAGCATCTGCACGAAGTCACCCAGGATGGGGGTGAACACCGGGCCGGGCGCCACACAGTTCATGCGCACGTTGTGCTGCATGAAGATGGGCTGCGACTGGGTGTAGGTCCAGACGATCAGCGCTTCCTTGAAGTACTGGTAGCAGGTGGCCTGCGGCACCGGGTGCTGTTCCAGCCAGGCCTGACCGTCGGCGAAGGAGGCGGTCTGGCCCAGGGCGCGGTGCGGCTCCAGCCGGGCCGGCCACTCGGCGCCCAGGATGGACGAGATGTTGACCACGCTGCCGCCGGACATGCGGTCCAGCAGGCCCAGCGTCAGGTGGCGCAGGCCCAGGTAGTTGACCCTGGCCACCAGGTCCACGGGTGCGGTGCCCGGCACGCCGGCGATGTTGCACAGCGCGTCGATGCGCTGCGGCAGCTGGGCGATGGCGTCGTCGATGGCCCCGGGGGTGGACAGGTCGGCCTTGACGAAGCCGTCCAGGGTCAGCATGGGGTCGTTGCGGTCGACGCCGATGACGCGGGCGCCCTGCAGACGCAGCAGCTTGGCGGTGTCGCTGCCGATGCCCGAGCTGACGCCGGTGATGACGATGGTTTTGCCTTGCACGCTCATGGTGTGGAACTCCTTGGAAGTGAGGGAACGGATGGGGAGAGGGGTGTGACGGCCAAGGCCCGACGGGCGCGCCAGTCGTCCCAGACGCCGGCCAGCCCGCGCGGCAGCCACAGCGCAAAGACGGCCGCCACCACGCCCAGGCCGGCGAGGTACCAGGCGCCCAGGTGGCCCAGGCTCTCCTGCAGCACGAACAGCAGCAGCGCACCGAGCAGCGGGCCCCACTGGCTGCGCAGGCCGCCGACCAGGGCCATGAAGAGCATCAGCACCGACCACTGCACGCCGAAGTTGGTGCGCGGCAGGAAGGTGATGGCCGAGGCCAGCCAGGCCACGCCGGCCAGCGCCGCGCCGAAGGACGCGAGCACATAGACCCGGCGCCGCGTGGGCGTGACGCGCACGCCCAGCGAGGCGGCGGCCTCGTCGTCTTCGCCGATGGCGCGGGTGGCAGTGCCCACCGCGCTGCGCAGCAGCCCCGCCGTGACGAGCAGCATGAAGGCCAGCGAGCCCAGCGCCATCCAGAACCCGAGGTTGCGGCGCAGCTCGGGTTCGACCGCGTTGAGCGCGATCAGCGAGGTGCCGGTTTCGCCCTGCACCAGCGGATCGAGCATCACCGCGATGCGGATCACCTCGGCCACCACCCAGGTGGCGATGGCGAACTCGCCGTCCTTGAGGCGCAGCACGAAGAAGGACAGGCCCCAGGCGACCACCGCCGCGCCGATCGCGCCCGCAAGCAGCGCCGGGTAGGCGGACCAGCCGCCGTCGACCAGGCGCAGCGCGAAGTAGGCACCGAGGCCGAAGAAGGCCTGCTGGCCGACCGAGACCAGCCCCGCCTGCCCGGCCAGCAGACCCCAGGTGGCGGCCAGCAGCATGAAGATGAACAGGGTCGTGAGCTTGTCGATGGCATTCGCCCCGAGGAACAGGGGCAGCGCGGCCAGCACCAGGGCAGCGGCCAGCGTCCAGGTCAGAGGGCGCGTCATGGCTGCACCTCCACCACCGGGGTCGCCGACGGGCGGGCCGTCGCACGGGGTCGCGGCACGGGCCAGACCGACAGGCCCAGACCATGCCGGTACTGGCCCCACAGCCGGGCGCCCAGCACCGCCAGGAACAGCAGGTGCCCGCCGAGCTGGAAGCCCTGGGGCGAGACCAGCGCGCCCAGGCTCTGCGCCAGGCCCAGCAGCACACCGCCCAGCAGCGTGCCCCACAGCGAACCGATGCCGCCGATGACCACCGCCTCGAAGGCCATGATCAGCAGCAGCGGGCCGCCATAGGGTTCGATGGTGGCGCGGGTGGCGAGCATGGCACCGGCCAGCGCCGCCAGCGCCACCGAGATCGCGGCGGCGGCGCGGTGCACGCCGGCCGCGTCCACACCGCACAGGGCGGCGGCCTCCGGGTCGGACGCCGCGGCGCGGATGGAGCGGCCCAGCCGGGTCTTGTTGAGCAGCAGCTGCAGCCCGGCCAGCACCGCCACGCCCAGCGCCAGGGTCAGCACCGGCAGCTGGCCGACCACGGTGTCGCCCGGCAGCGTCCAGCTGGCCCAGGACAGCTCGCCCAGCGCGTCGGCCAGCGAGCGCGCCTCGGAGCCGAACACGCCGTACAGCCCGTTCTGGATCAGCGCGCCCAGCCCCATGGTCACCAGCAGCGGCAGCAGCACGCCCGAGCGCAGCGTGCGCGCCAGCACCCAGCGCTGCAGCAGCCAGCCCACCACCCCCATGGCGGGCACAGTGACGAGCACCGCCAGCCAGGGCGACCAGCCCAGGCCGACCAGCCACAGCACGCCGAAGGCGCCGGCCATGGCCAGGTCGCCGTGGGCGAGATTGATGATGCGCATGACGCCGAACATCAGCGAGAGTCCGGCCGCCAGCACGGCGTAGTAGCCCCCCAGCAGGGTGCCTTGAATCAGGGCGTCGATCATGTGGCGTGCTCCATGCCGAAATAGGCGTCGGTGACGGTCTGGCGGTCGAGCCCGGCCGCGGGGGCCGCCAGCACGATGCGGCCTTCGCGCAGGCACAGCACCCGGTCGGCGAAGGCCATGGCGCGCCCCAGGTCCTGCTCGACCAGCAGCAGCGTGGTGCCGGCCTGCCCGCGCAGTTCGGCCAGGTGGGCATAGACCTCGTCCACCGCGCGCGGCGACAGGCCCAGCGAGACCTCGTCGATCAGCAGCACACGCGGGTTGGTCATCAGCGCGCGGGCGATGGCGGCGGCCTGGCGCTGGCCGCCCGAGAGTGCGCCGGCAGGCCGGTTCAGCAGGGGTGCGAGGGCTGGGAGCGCTTGCACCACGCGCTCGATCGACCAACCGGCATCGCCGTCGAGCAGCCGACCCCGGTGCTCATGGGCGATCAAGAGGTTCTCGCGCACCGTCATGTCGGCGAACAGGCGCCGACCTTCGGGCACCAGGGCCAAGCCTTGCTGTACCCGGTGGTGCGCCAGTTGCGCCGTCACCTCGGCGCCCTGCAGCCATATGCTGCCGCCGTTCGCCGGGTGCACGCCGGCCAGAGTGCGCAACAGCGTCGTCTTGCCCGCGCCGTTGGAACCCACCAGGGCCACGGTTTCGCCAGCCTTGAGTTGCAAGGAGACTTCGCGAACCGCCACCAGTTGGCCGTGACTGGCGCTCAGGTTGCGCGCTTCGAGCAGCACGCTCTTCGATTCATTCGGGTTCATGCGGACACCCCACCGAGATAAGCCTCGACCACGCGCGGGTCGTTCATGACCGTTTGCGGATCGCCGTGCGCCAGCACCGTGCCGGCGTCCATGCAAACCAGCCGGTCCACCACCTTGAGCAAGGCGTGCAGCACATGCTCGATCCAGACCACGGTCAGGCCTTCATCGCGCAGCGAGGCCACCAGGGCCGACAGCGACACCAGTTCGGCTTCGGTGAGGCCGCCGCCGATTTCGTCGAGCAGCAGCACGCGCGGCTGGGTGGCCAGCGCACGCGCCAGCTCCAGCCGCTTGCGGTCCATCAGCCCCAGGCTGGCGGCCGGGCGCTGGCTCAGGTCGGCCAGCCCGCAGCGCGACAGGCTGTGCGCCACCGCGCGCTCGGCTTCTGCTCCCCGCAGCCCAGCGCCGTGCTGTGCGGCCACCAGGGTGTTTTCAAACACGCTCAAGCCCAGAAAAGGCCGGGGCACCTGGTGCGTGCGTGCGATGCCGGCGCGGCAGCGCCGCGCAGCGTCCCAGGCGTCGATGTTCTGGCCATCAAACCGCACGCTGCCACTGCTGGCGGGCAGCGTGCCGGCGAGCACACCAAACAGCGTGGTCTTGCCGGCACCATTGGGGCCGACGACGCCCAGCGCCTCGCCCCGATGCAGTTGCAGGTCCACGCCGTGCAGCACCTGCAGGCGGCCAAAGTGCTTGCACACGCCTTCGGCTTCCAGGATGAGAGGGTTGGACATCGTGCTTCCCCGTGGTGATGAAGGTCAAAACGGCGCCTAAGCGCCACAGGCCGGACCGCCCTCGGGGAGGACGATCCGGGTCACAGCATCGGCTGGCGGTCAGCCCAGCTTGTAGGCGGTCATCTGGCCGGTCAGCGGCACCTTGGGGTGGTCGGCATTGGCCACGATATTGAGGTCGAACTTGCCGTTGGGCTGGCGCATCCATTGCACGCCGACCAGACCGGTGGGGGTGCAGTTGGGCACTGGGCCGGCGGTGAAGTCGATATCGCCGACGGCGGTGGGCGTTTTCAGCTTGGCCATGGCCGCCACAATCGCGGCGCGGTCGCCCGGGTCGGTGCAGGTGCGCACCGTCGCCACGGCGGCGTCGAACAGCGAAGCGGTGGCGCCGATCTGTGCGGTCCAGACCTTGCCGCTGGCTTTGGCGTAGTTGTCGGCCAGCTGCGCGCAGGTCATGCCGGTGGACGGCGAGCTGAACGGGAAGCTGCGGTGCCAGTAGGTGCCGGAATGGATGCCGTTGCCGAGCTGGTCCAGCGCTTCCATTTCGGCGGCGAACAGGCCGGCCTTGGCGGTCTGCACGATCTTGACCTGCCTGGCCAGCCCTCGCTGGGCCGCCTGGCGCCAGAACACGGCGAAGTCGGGCGGGAACGGGAAGGTGTTGAAGATCTCGATTTCTTCCTTGCGGAAGGCAGCGATCTGGGCCGAGAAGTCGGCCTGGCCGTTCTGGTACGGACCGGCGTCGAACACGGTGAAGCCTGCCTTCTGCAGCGCCGGCATCAGCGAGCGGCGGATGGCGTTGCCGTCGGCATCGGCCGGCAGCAGCATGCCCACCTTCTTGTTGGTGGCCACCTTGCTCCACTGGTCGGAGTAGAGCTTGACGAAGTTGCCGGTGCCGAAGCAGAAGTGGTAGGTCCACTTGAAGGGCGAAGGCTCGCCGGGCTTGGCACCACGACCGAAGTAGAAGGCCTCCCACGGGCTGGTGGTGGACAGAGCGGGCACGCCGGCGGCTTCGCAGGCATCGGCCACCGGGTTCACCGTTTCGGGGGTGGAGGTGGACAGCACGAAGTCCACCTTGTCGGCGTTGATCAGCTCGCGGGCCACGGCGGCGGCGCGCACCGGGTTGCTCTGCGTGTCCTTGGCAATGAATTCCAGGTTCCAGCGCTTGCCGCCCGCGTCGACGCCACCGGCCACCTGCTTGCGCACCTGGTCCATGACCCAGCCGTCGCCTTCGCCAAACAGCGCCAGCGGGCCGGAGCGGGGGCTGACCACGCCGATGCGCAGGGTGTTGC
This sequence comes from uncultured Hydrogenophaga sp., assembly GCA_964428045.1. GTDB lineage: Bacteria > Pseudomonadota > Gammaproteobacteria > Burkholderiales > Burkholderiaceae_C > Hydrogenophaga. Next base: position 26,268 of record CAYRWN010000036.1, read on the forward strand.
TCTGGGCGCGGCCGATCATGGGGAAAGCGCTCAAGCCAGCCACAGCCAGGCCGGTGGTCAGAGCGTGGCGACGTGAAACGCCAGCGGAAGAAGTGTCGTTCTTAGAGGTCATGTTTGTCTCCTGACCGGCACACCAAGCACCGGCAATGGTTGAGGGTAAAAAATCAGCGCTGCACCCCGCGAGGCAAGGTGGCAAGTTCGAAACCAAAGTTCAATCAGTCACCGGCACACCACCCGCATCGCACGAAACAACGTCAACCAAGGGCACCGCCGGGCTGGCTTTGCCAGACGGCCAGTGCCGCCCCCCTGGGGGGGTGACGCGAAGCGGCGCGGGGGGAACCGTTCAAAACGGAAACTGCGGCAAGGAAGCCTTGACCGTGATCCACTTCCAGCGCGTGTACTCGTCGATGTCGGCCGGGCCGCCCACCGAAGAGCCGTTACCGCCCAGGCCTGGACCACCGAAGGGGTTGGTGCAGTCGTCGTTGACGGTCTGGTCGTTGATGTGGACCATGCCCGCGTTCAGGCGCTCACCCAGGGCCATGGCGCGGCCCACGTCTTTGCTGATCACGGCGGCGGAGAGTCCACCCTGGCTGTTGTTGGCCAGCGCCACGGCTTCGTCGTCGGAACGGAAGGTCACCAGATTGACCAGCGGGCCGAACGGCTCTTCGTCGAAGCTGCGCATGCCGGGCTTGACGCCCGAGAGCACGGTGGGCTTGTAGCAAAGGCCATCAAACGTGCCACCGGCTTCCAGCGTGGCACCCTGCTGCACCGTGTCCTTCACAACCGAGTCGAAGCGCGCCAGCTGCTTGGCGTCGATCATCGGGCCCAGGGCCACTTGGCCGCTGGCGCCGTCGCCCACCGGCAGGTGCGTGGCCTTGCCGACCAGGCGCGCCTTGAGGCCTTCGACCACCGAAGCGTGCACCAGCACGCGGTTGCTGGCCATGCAGATCTGGCCCTGGTGGAACCAGGCACCGAAAGCGGCGGCGCTGGCGGCGGCGTCGAGGTCGGCATCTTCCAGGATCACCAGGTTGTTCGCGCCACCCAGCTCCAGCGACACCTTCTTGAGGTGCTTGCCGGCCAGTTCGCCGATGCGGCGGCCCACGCCGGGCGAGCCGGTGAAGGCGATCATGGGCACGCGCGGGTCGGTCACCAGGGCTTCACCGGCTTCGGCGTTGCCCGGCAGCACCTGCAGCACGCCAGCGGGCAGGCCAGCTTCCTGGAACACGCGCGCCAGGATGAAACCGCCGCTGGCGGGGGTGCGCACATCGGGCTTGAGCACCACCGCGTTGCCCAGCGCCAGGGCCGGCGCCACCGAGCGCAGGCTCAGGATCAGCGGGAAATTGAACGGAGAAATGATGCCGACCACGCCGTGCGGCACGCGGCGGGCGATCGACAGACGGCCCGGCGTGCTGGGCAGCACCTGGCCCTGGGCCTGCATCGGCATGGCGGCGGCCAGTTGGCACAGCACCACCGACTCGCGCACCTCGTGCTGGCCCTTGGGGATGATGCCGCCGGTCTCGCGGGCGATCATCAGCGCCAGCTCGTCGAAGTGCTGCTCGAACAGCGCGGCGGCCTTGAGCAGGATGGCCGCACGGTCGCGCGGCGGCGTGGCGGCCCAGGCGGCCTGCGCGGCGTGGGCGCGGCCGATGGCGGCGCCCATGTCGGCGCCACTGGCCACGCCGGTGCGCCACAGCGGCTGGCCGGTCGCCGGCTCCACCACGTCCTGGCTGGCGGCCAGGCGCGTGCTCCAGCCGCCATCGAAGGCGGTGCCGTTCCAGCAGGCCGCGTCGGCCCAGTTGATGTGTTCCGCAACACCCATGTCGTGTCTCCTTTGGTTGAGGGTTGTGTGCCGGGTGCGCCCCGGCTGTGCCCACCGTGCTTTGCAACGGGCGTACCAGTCGCGGGCCAGCACACGGGCCGCGACCGTCCGACGAGCCCTTTCGCCAGAGGGAGCGCTCCGGACAAACCCTGATCGCTGGAAAGTGCCCTGAGAACCCCTCGGCTGCGGGAAAACATCACTGCAAAGAAACTTTCATGAATGCGAACATTGAACGTCTGCATTCATTTTTGGTTGCTCCATGCCCAGTCCACGCATCTCCCTGGCCCAGCTCCACCGCGCCACCGGCGCCGCCCGGCCGACGCCACCCACCCAGGCCCCGTTCTCCGGCCAGTGGCGCTTCGACCTCCAGCAGGTCGACGGCAGCAGCCACCCGACCGTGGCCGACCTGAGCGAGTGCCTGTTCTTCTCGCCCGGCGACGGCCGCATCTGGCTGCAGGACCAGCGCATGGTGCTGATGCACGCCGAGGCCCTGGGCGGGCTGCGCCGCGAGCTGATCGAGACCATGGGCCTGGACAAGGCGAGGGGCCTGCTGACCCGCATGGGCTACCTCAGCGGCGCGCGCGACGCCGAGCTGGTGCGCCGCCAGTGGCCCGACGCCGAACCGCCCGTGGCCGCTGTGGCGGGCACCCGGCTGCACGCGCTGGAGGGTGTGGTGAAGGTGGAGGTGGTGCGCGTGAGCTACGACGCCGCCACCGGCGACTACCAGGGCGAGTTCCTCTGGCACAACTCCAGCGAGGACGACGAGCACATCGCGGTCTACGGCGTGGGCGGCTCGCCCGACTGCTGGATGCAGACCGGCTACGCCACCGGCTACGTGAGCACGCTGTTCGGCCGTCTGATCCTGTTCCGCGAGGTCGCCTGCCGCTCGGCCGGCGACGCCCAGTGCCGGGTGATCGGCCGCTCGGTGGAACTCTGGGACGACCCGCAGGAAGACCTGCGGTACCTGCAGCTGGGCGAAGACGGGCCGGACGCCGAACCTGCGGCGGCGCCGCTGGGGCCATGGACCACCCAGGGGGCCACGGGCGGGCAGGACCCGACCCTGGTCGGCGCCTCGTCCGCCTTCAACGCCGCCTTCCACATGGTGCAGCGGGTGGCCCCCACCCCCGCCTCCGTGCTGTTCACCGGCGAGTCCGGTGTGGGCAAGGAGATGTTCGCGCGCAGCCTGCACCGCAGCAGCGACCGGACCGCCCAGGCCTTCATCGCGATCAACTGCGCGGCGATTCCCGAAACCTTGATCGAGTCCGAGCTGTTCGGCGTGGAGCGCGGCGCCTACACCGGGGCCGGCGCCTCGCGTCCGGGGCGCTTCGAGCGCGCCGACGGCGGCACGCTGTTCCTGGACGAGATCGGCACGCTCAGCCTGGTGGCTCAGGGCAAGCTGCTGCGCGCACTGCAGGAAGGCGAGATCGAACGCGTGGGCGGCACCAAGACGCTGAAAGTCGATGTGCGGCTGGTGGCGGCCACCAACGAGAACCTGCGCGAAGCGGTGCGCCAGGGCCGCTTTCGCGAAGACCTGTTCTACCGGCTCAACGTGTTCCCGATCCACCTGCCGCCGCTGCGCGAACGCCGCGACGACATTCCGCTGCTGATGCAGCACTTCTTGAACCACTACCGCGATCGCTACCAGCGCGACGTGCGCGGCTTCAGCCAGCGCGCGGTCAAGGCGCTGTTCAACTACGGTTTCCCCGGCAACATCCGCGAGCTGCAGAACCTGATCGAACGCGCGGTGATCATGGTCAACGACGGCGAACTGATCGACGTGCACCAGCTGTTTCGCGGTGGCGAAGAGCTTGGCGACGGTGTGCTCTCGCTGCCGGCCGAAGGCGGCATGGGGGGGGCGGCTGGTGGGTTCGCCCCGACCGGGCGCTTCAGAAGGCACGCAGGTTCCCGGCCAGACCCTGGAGGATGTCGAGCAGCAGTGGATCGCGGCGGCCCTGCGCCGCACCGGCGGCAACATCGCGGCGGCGGCGCGGCAATTGGGCATTACCCGCGCCACCTTGCTCTACCGCGCCCGGCGCCACGGCATCACCGTGGGACGCAGCGCACGCGTCGCTTGAGCTTCATACGCTGCGCGGCCGGTCAGGCCTCCTGGATGCGCCACGCCGTCTGCCGGTCCGCCGCGTCCTGCTCGCGGAACTGGCGCGGCGACTGGCCGGTGGTGCGCTTGAACACCTTGGAGAAGCCGAAGGCGTCCTGGTAGCCCACGGCCTGCGCCACCTGCTCCAGCGTCTGGCGCGTCTCGGCCAGCAGCTGCATGGCCTTTTGCATGCGCAGCGTGCGCAGGTGGTTCAGCGGCGTGTCGCCCATGGCGGTGCGAAAGCGCTCGGCCAGCGCCGAACGCGACAGGCCCACCTGCTGCCCCAGTTCGTCCAGGGTCCAGCCGTGGCCGAGGTTGCCGTGCATCAGGGTGAGCACCTGGCGGATCGGGCGGTCGGTGATGGCATGGTGCCAGCCGGGCGCTCCCGGGTTTTCGCGCGCGGCGATCTCGCGCAGCGCAAACGCGAACAGCGCGTCCAGCAGACCGTGGGTGGCCGAGGTGGCGCCCATCGCCTGGTCGCCCAGCTCGCGGTCCAGCAGGCCCAGCGTCAGCGACACGGCCGACAGCGTGGGCAGGCTGTGGCCGCGCACCACGAACCAAGGGGGCAGGCTGCGCAGGAAGGGATGCAGCGGGGCGTGCCACAGCTGGTAGGCGGCGCTGATCACCTGCGTGGCCCTGTCGGGGTCGTGGCTTGGCGGGCTGTCCTGGGCGGCCTCGTTCAGGCCGCCGCCCGCGAAGCGCGTGATCGGCACCGTGGTGCTGCCCGCGGGTGGCTGGCGATTCAGCGAAAGCAGGTGCACGCAGCCGCGCGCCATCAGAACGAGATCGCCAGCCTGCAGTTCCAGCGGTTCGTCGAGGTTTGGGGCGTGAACGAAGGCGCGACCGCGCGTGACCGCGTGCAGCCCGAGGCTGCGTTCGCAGGGGAAGCGCAGCGCGGTGTCGGCCGTGAGCCCGTTCAGATCGAGCAGGCGGCGTCGCAAGCCGGCGACATGCAGGATGTCGGAAAGTATGTCCATGGGGCGGAATTTTATGGACGATTGGACATGAAAGCTGGAATGTCATGCATTCCAGTTTGGATTCATCGGAAACACACTGGAGGCCTTCGCAACACACACAGGCGTTTCCATATGACCACCACCCTCGTGACCGGCGCCAGCGGCCAGATCGGTTCCACCCTGGTTGACCTGCTGTCTGCCCAGGGCCAGACCGTGCGCCGCGCCACCAGCCGCACGCCCTCGCAAGCTGGCGAGGTGCCGCTCAACCTCGCCACCGGCGAAGGTCTGGCCGCCGCGCTGGCTGGCGTCGACCAGCTGTTCCTGATGGCGCCGCCCGGCTACGCCAACCAGCACGAATTGCTGATTCCCGCCATCGACGCCGCCAAGGCCGCCGGTGTGCGCAAGCTGCTGCTGCTGTCCGCCATGGGCGCCAATGCCGACGACAGCATCCCGCTGCGCCGCGCCGAAGTGCACCTGGAGCGCTCGGGCCTGGCCTGGAACGTGATCCGCCCCAACTGGTTCATGCAGAACTTCCACACCTTCTGGCTGCACGGCATCCAGAGCCAGGGGCAGATATTCCTGCCGGTGGGCGACGCCAAGGGCAGCTTCATCGACACGCGCGATGTCGCCGCCGTGGCCGCACGGCTGCTGTCGTCCGCGGACTTCGTGAACGCAGCTTACGACCTGACCGGCAACCAGGCGCTGGACCACGCGCAGGTGGCCGTCGTGCTGTCCGAAGTCGCGGGCCGACCGATCGGGTACACCGACATTTCTGAGGACGCGATGCGCCAGGGCCTGCTGGGCGCGGGCCTGCCGACGGACTACACCGAGTTCCTGCTGGTGATCTTGGGTGCCTTCAAGGCCGGTTACGCGGCAGGCATCACAAACCACGTTCAGTGCATCACCGGCAAAGCGCCGGTCACCTTTGAGCAGTACGCGCAGGACTTCAAGGCCCACTGGGCCTGATGACGGCAGCGGTGCGGAGCGTCAAAAGCCCTGCACCGCGCGGCACCGCGTTGGCGTTGGCCTGGAGACCAGCGCATCGGCTGTGCCCTGTGCAATGACCGAAAAGGCGCTTGCCGCCAGGTGATCGTGGTGACTTCGGGCGGCATCGACCTGGGCTTGGCGGTCACGCACCGCTTCAGAAGTCGATCTTGTCGGCGATGGCCTTGATGCCGGCGCGGGCGCAGGCGTCGTCGGCGTCGCCGCCGGGCGCACCCGAGACACCGATGCCGCCAAAGATCGAGCCGCCGCCCTCGATCACCACGCCGCCGCCCACCGCCAGCATGCGAGGCGTGCTGCGGATGCCGCTCATGGGCTTGCCAGGCTGCGACTCGTTGGCCAGATCGAGCGTGGAGGTGCGAAAGCTCGCCGCCGTCCAGGCCTTGTTGGTGGCCACGTCCACGGTGTGCGCGCCGGCGAAGCGGTCGCGCAGGAACACCTGGGTCAGCCCCGAGCGGTCAACCACCGCCACCCCGACCTGAAAGCCCTGTGCACGGCAAGCGGCCAGCGCGGCCTGGGCCGCGGCCAGCGCAGTCTCCGGCGTGAGGGTCTTGATCTCGAAAGTGCCTGCCGGCGCCCTGGTCTGGGCCAGAGCTGCCAGGGGCAGGGCCAGGGCAAGGGCGATGAGGGTCTGGCGCATGGTCGGTCTCCTGCATTGGGGGTGTTCGCGCAGGCCGCCCCGTGCGGCGCTGCGTCTGGTTCATGCTAGACCCGGGGGTACTGCCGCACGCTGATCTGGATCAATGGACACGGCCACTGGTTGCGCGCTGAGACCGGTCCCCTGGCGGCCCGCAGGCTCGCGGAGGGTACGGCCCGCCGGTCGGGACGAAGCCCCGGCCCTGAGAACGGATGCCAAGGGGCAAGGTCATGGCGACCGGTGGCCAGGGGCAGCAGTTCGCTTGATCACGGCCAAGGTCGGGGCAGACGGACACCTGTCAACGAAAGACAGTCGCAGTCTGCTGCTCTTTTGCTCCGGGCAGTCATGGGGCAAGCGAGAATGGTCAAGTTGCTTTCCAGAGCCACCTGGCAACTCAAGAGCACTTCTATAAATCCACGAAACCCATCTTCAGCGAGAGCCGCACACT
>CAYRWN010000037.1:0-32628 GCA_964428045.1 uncultured Hydrogenophaga sp.
CTGCCTCGATCATGCATGCCTCGCGTCACTTCTGGACTTGTTCAGCGTAGCCTTTGCTTCAGCAGGGCCGAGTGATCGATGCCCAGGGGCGATGAGGTTGGCGGGTTCAAGGCGGAGGGGCTTGACGGGTGAGGCCAGAGGCGGTTGATCGGCAGTTCATCGGAGCGGTTTTAGCCCACTTGACCCCTTGCGCAGGGGAGCCCGGGCGTGTTGCACCATTCGCTCCAGCTGCCGGGGTACAGGGCGGTGCGACCCAGGCCGGCCACCTCCATGGCCAGCAGGTTGGGCACGGCGCTCACCCCGCTGCCGCAGTGGTGCGTGACGCCGGCGGGATCGCGCCCGGCCAGCAGGCGCTCGAATTCGGCGCGCAGCTGGGCTGCGGGCTTGAAACGCCCGTCCGGCCCCAGGTTGTCGGCAAACGGCCGGTTGAGCGCACCGGGAATGTGGCCCGCCACCGGGTCCAGGGGTTCGACTTCGCCCCGAAAACGCGGCGCGCCGCGCGCGTCGATCAGGGTCTGACCCGGCGTGCCGAGCTGGCGGGCGATGCGTGCGGTGTCTGCGGTGGTGACCCGCGCGGGCTGGAGCGAAAAACTGCCCGTACGAGCCGGCGGCGGTTCGTGACCGGTGCCCACGGCACCGCCGGCGGCCTCCCAGGCCTGCCAGCCACCGTCGAGCACGGCCACCGCCTCGTGGCCGCACCACTTGAGCATCCACCACAGACGGCCGGCATAGTTGACGCCCTGGCGGTCGTAGACCACCACCTGCTGACCGGCGTTCAGGCCGGTCGAAGCCAGCCAGGCCGCGAGCGTTTCGCGTGCGGGCAGCGGGTGGCGCCCGCCGCTGGCGCTGGCGGCGCCGGGTTGTGCGCTGAGGTGGTGGTCCAGGTGGGCATGTTGTGCGCCGGGTATGTGGGCCTGCGCGTACTGCAGCGGGCCGGCAACGGGCTTCGTCAGGTCAGAACTGCAGTCGAACACCATCGGAGGGGTGTCGCCGGCCATCAGCGATTGCAGCTCGGCAGGGGTGATGAGCAGGGGGTACATGCGCCGCATTGTGCAGCCTGCACAGCGGGTGCCTAGTACGGCAAAGATTCGCACGGTCGGCGCCGGGTGTCCCGGCATGTGTGGGGGGCAGACCCTAGTGGTCCTCGGCCGGGGCGTTGGGGACCGCGCGGTTGCGCAGCCAGGTGGCTGTGATGCCGCTGGCGATGATCAGCGCCATGCCCAGCCACCCGATCAGGGGCATCTGGTCGCCGAACACCAGCACCCCGAGGATGCCCGCGAAGACGATGCCCGAATACTGCAGATTGGCCACCAGCATGGTGGCGCCGCTGGCGTAGGCCCGGGTCATGCACAGCTGGCCGCCCAGCGCCAGCAGGCCGATGGGCAGCAGCCACAGCGCGGCCGGCCAGGTCAGCGGCGTGACCCCGACGAACACCATGCCCAGCAACCCGGCCAGCACCGCGCCGATGGAGAAATAGAAGACCGTGCGGCTCTCGGGTTCGCCCGCACGGGCCAGGGCGGCCACCTGCAGGTAGGCCAGGGCCGCAAACAGGCCCGAGAGCAGGCCGACGATGGCGCCGATCAGCTCGTCAGGCGCCAGGGTGGGCCGCAGCATCATGGCCACGCCGGCGAACCCGGCCAGCACGGTGAGAAACAGCGGCCCCTGCCCGCGTGCGGGGGCGCCGCGCCCCTGCATCAGCAGCGCGCCCCCGAGCAGGAAGGTCGCGATCCAGACGCTGCTCATGTAGTTCAGGGTCATGGCGGTGGCCAGCGGCAGCAGGGCGATCGCGTAGAACCAGGCGGTCAAAGAAATCGTGCCGACGGTGCTGCGCCAGACGTGCATCATCGGCACGCGGGTGCGCAGCGACACGCCGCTCACGCGTGTGAAGCCCCACAGCGCGATCACGCCCACCAGGCCGCGGTAGGCCACGATCTCGAAGCTGTTGAAGTGCGCCGAGGCGAACTTGATGCACACCCCCATCGTCGCGAAGAACACCGACGCCAGCAGCATCCACAGGGCTTGCATCAATGGACTTTCAGAAGGGGTGTGGTCGGTGAGATGCTTTCATCCCAGGGGTGCTGCGGAACGGGCTTTGCCCGGCCGCCGACGCCGCCCCCCTGGGGGGTGACGCAGAAGGCGGCGCGGGGGGTCACATCTTCTTCCTGTACCACTCGTGGAAGTGCTGCATGCCGTCTTCCATCGGGCTCTGGTAGGGGCCGACCTCGTTGTCGCCGCGCTGGAACAGGGCCTTGCGGCCAGCGTCCATGCGCTCGGCGATCTCGTCGTCCTCGATGCAGGTTTCCATGTAGGCGGCGCGCTGCGCTTGCATGAAGTCCGGCTCGAAGGCGGCGATTTCCTCCGGGTAGTAGAACTCCACCATGTTCAGCGTCTTGTCGACGCTGATGGGGTGCAGCGTCGAGACCGTGAGCACGTGCGGGTACCACTCCACCATGATGTGCGGGTAGTAGGTCAGCCAGACCGCTCCCTGTTCCGGCAGCTGGCCGTTGCGGTAGCGCATCAGCACCTCGTGCCACTTCTGGTACGTGGCGCTGCCGGACTTGAGCAGGTTCTGGATGCCCACGGTCTGCACCGAGTACTCGGGTTTGAATTCCCACTCCAGGTCGTCGCAGGTCACGAAGTTGCCCAGCCCCGGGTGGAAGGGCACGACGTGGTAGTCCTCCAGGTAGACCTCGATGAAGGTCTTCCAGTTGTAGTTGCACTCGTGCAGCTCCACGTGGTTGAGCACCATGCCCTCGAAGTTCAGCGTGGCGCGTGGCCCCATGCCCGCCAGATCGGCGGCGATGTCGCGGCCATTGTCCTCGAACAGCAGGCCGTTCCATTCGCGCAGCGGGTAACGCTTGAGGTCGGCGCAGGGGTCGTGCGCAAAATGCGGGGCGCCCAGCAGGGTGCCGAGCTGGCTGTTGGCGCTCTGGCCACCGTCGTAGGTCCAGCGGTGCAGCGGGCAGACGATGTGGCCGCCGCCGTGGCCCTTGCCATTGCGGCCCAGATTGCCGCGGCCCTTGAGCATCACCGCCTGCCGGTGGCGGCAGACGTTGGACACCAGTTCCACCCCGTGGGCGGTGCGCACCAGCGCCCGGCCTTCCCCTTCCTGCGGAAGGGCGAAATAGTCGCCCACCTCCGGGACCGCGTTGGCATGCCCCACATAGCGGGGACCGCGCTGAAAGATCGTTTCAAGTTCCCTGCGGAACAATGCCTCGTCGAAGTAGCTGGAAACCGGAAGTTGGCTTTCGGCCTGCTGCAATTGAAGACTCAAATCAGACATGGTGGTCCTGACCTAAAGACTCCCCCTATGAAGGGGCAGGGTACAAGCGCTTGAACGGGTGAACGATCGCTGCGCGGGAAGGGTGGAAGTGCTGCGTCCCTCCGGGCGTGTGAGGCCCGTCAGTTGAACAAGGAAAAAAGAGGGCGGATTGTACCCGGGTGCACCGGCTCGGTCTGAGGGGCTTCGTCAAGGGGAAACCGGCCACCGGCAACCGCGGGGTGCGAAGGCTAAAATTGACGTCCCGCCCCGCGATGGCGAGCCTTCCCTTCCAGCCCTGCATGACCTCTTCTTCAGCCGCCAGATCCACCCGCGCCCGTGCCGAAGTGGCCCCCAGCTACGAAGCTGCCCTCCAGGAACTGGAGCAGCTGGTGGCCCAGCTGGACGCCGGTCAGTTGCCGCTGGACCAGTTGCTCGTGCGTTACCAGCGCGGGGCCGAGTTGCTGGCCTTCTGCCGCACCCGGCTGGATGCGGTGGAAAACCAGATCAAGGTGCTCGAAGCCGGCGAACTCAAACCCTGGGACGGTGCATGAGCGTGGCCGATTTCGCCGCCTGGCGCAGCGCGCAGCAGCACCTGGTCGAACAGGCCCTCTCGGACTGGGTGCGACTGGATGCACCGGCCGGGCTGGGCGAAGCCATGCGCTACGCCGTGCTCGACGGCGGCAAGAGACTGCGGCCGCTGCTGGCGCTGGCGGCCTGTGAAGCGGTGGGCGGGCAGCGCACGGTGGCCTTGCGCGCCGCCTGTGCGCTGGAACTGATCCACGCCTATTCGCTGGTGCACGACGACATGCCCTGCATGGACAACGACGTGCTGCGCCGGGGCAAGCCCACGGTACACGTGGCCTTCGGCGAGGCCCAGGCCTTGCTGGTGGGCGACGCCCTGCAGGCACTGGCCTTTGAACTGCTGGTGCCCGAAGACGGTACGGTGCCCGACGCGCTGGCCGCGTCGCTGTGCCGCCAGCTGGCCTTGGCCGCGGGCGGCCAGGGCATGGCCGGCGGCCAGGCGGTCGACCTCGCCAGCGTGGGCGTGGCGCTGGACCAGCCCGCGCTGGAAGCCATGCACCGCCTGAAAACCGGGGCGCTGTTGCAGGCCAGCGTGATGATGGGGGCCAGCACCGGCCCGATATCCACCACCGCCCGCGAACAGCTGACCGTGTACGGTGCCGCGCTGGGCCTGGCTTTCCAGGTGGTGGACGACGTGCTGGACGTCACCGCCGATTCCGCCACCCTGGGCAAGACCGCCGGCAAGGACGCTGCCGCCGACAAGCCCACGTTCGTTTCCCTGATGGGGCTGGATGGGGCGCAGGCCTATGCCGACCGCGTGCTCGAACAGGCGCACGGGGCGCTGCGCCGCAGCGGATTGCCCCACACCGAGACCCTGCACGCGCTGGCCGACTGGGTCGGCCGCCGCGCCAGCTGAACAACGGGCCCACTGTGAACCTGCCATGAGCAACCTGCTGTCCACCATCCAATCGCCGGCCGACCTGCGCCGCCTTAGCCGCGCCCAGCTGGGTCCTCTGGCCGACGAGCTGCGCGCCTTCGTGCTCGACAGCGTGTCCAAGACCGGCGGACACCTCAGCTCCAACCTGGGCACGGTGGAGCTGACCATCGCGCTGCACTACGTCTTCAACACGCCGGAGGACCGGCTGGTCTGGGACGTGGGTCACCAGACCTACCCGCACAAGATCCTGACCGGCCGCCGCGACCAGATGCACACCCTGCGCCAGCTCGGTGGCGTCAGCGGCTTTCCGCGCCGCGAAGAGAGCGAATACGACACCTTCGGCGTCGGGCACTCCAGCACCTCCATCTCGGCCGCGCTGGGCATGGCCCTTGCCGCCAAGATGAAGGGCGAGAGCCGCCACGCCGTGGCCATCATCGGCGACGGAGCCATGACCGCGGGCATGGCCTTCGAGGCGCTGAACAACGCGGGTGTGGAGCACGGCCGCCTGCTCGTGATCCTCAACGACAACGACATGTCGATCTCGCCGCCGGTGGGTGCGCTCAACCGCTACCTGGCGCAGCTCATGAGCGGCCAGTTCTACGCCGCCGCCAAGAACGTGGGCAAGACCGTGCTCAAGAGCGCGCCGCCGCTGTTCGAGCTGGCCAAGCGGCTGGAAGAGCACGCCAAGGGCATGGTGGTGCCGGCCACGCTGTTCGAGAAGTTCGGTTTCAACTACGTCGGGCCCATCGACGGTCACGACCTCGACTCCCTCATCCCCACGCTGGAGAACGTGCGCCAGCTGCTCGACAGCGGCGAAGGCCCGCAGTTCCTGCACGTGGTCACCAAGAAAGGGCAGGGCTACAAGCTGGCGGAGGCCGATCCGGTGACCTACCACGGCCCGGGCAAGTTCGATCCCGCCGTGGGCATCGTCAAGCCGGCCACACCGCCCAAGCCCACCTTCACCCAGGTGTTCGGCCAGTGGCTGTGCGACATGGCCACCGCCGACCCCAAGCTGGTGGGCATCACGCCGGCCATGCGCGAAGGATCGGGCATGGTGGAGTTCCACCGCCGGTTTCCTGGCCGGTATTTCGACGTCGGCATCGCCGAGCAGCACGCCGTCACCTTCGCCGCCGGCCTGGCCTGCGAAGGCCTCAAGCCGGTGGTGGCCATCTATTCCACCTTCCTGCAGCGCGCCTACGACCAGCTGATCCACGACGTGGCCTTGCAGAACCTGCCGGTGGTGTTCGCGCTCGACCGCGCGGGCCTGGTCGGTGCCGATGGCGCCACCCACGCCGGTGCTTACGACATCGCCTACCTGCGCTGCATCCCCAACATGGCGGTGGCCTGCCCGGCCGACGAGGCCGAGACCCGGCAACTGCTGTCCACTGCGCACGCCCAGAACCACCCGGTGGCCGTGCGGTACCCGCGTGGCGCGGGCGTGGGGGCCGCCGTGCCCGCCAGCCTGGAAGGCCTGCCCTACGGCAAGGGCGAGGTGCGCCGGCGCGGTCGTGGCGTGGCCATCCTGGCGTTTGGCACGCTGCTGTACCCCGCCCTCGCCGCCGCCGAGAGCCTGGGCGCCACCGTGGCCAACATGCGTTGGGCCAAACCGCTGGACCTCGATCTGCTGCGCGCGCTGGCACAGACGCACCAGGCCCTGGTCACGGTGGAGGAGGGTTGCGTCATGGGCGGTGCCGGCAGTGCGGTGCTCGAAGCCTTGCAGGCCCAAGGCCTGAACCTGCCGGTGCTGCAACTGGGTCTGCCTGACACCTTCATCGAGCACGGCGACCCGGCCAGGCTGCTGGCCGCCGAAGGGCTTGATGCGGCGGGCATCGAACAATCGGTGCGTGCGCGCTTGGGCGCCTGGCTGGACAGCGGCACGCCCAGCCTCAAGGTGCTGGCCTGATCGATGGCGGAATGCCGCTGGCGTGAAGAAATTTCAACGCCGGCTTGACTTCCCCGAACGATGGGTGCCGCCAAGCTTGCAGGAGGCTGAACAGCCCCTGTTTGCGACGGTGGCTTCAAGGGAAAACCCGTAATTTGGGGGGGGAGGGCTTCCTACAATGACCGCGACTGTCGCAAGTCCTCGCCCTCTTCCGGGCGTGTGTGCAGAACCAACCACGGAGTCATACAACATGGATCGTCGTTCCCTCATCAAAAACGCTGGCATCGCCGGTGTGCTCGCTGCCGGTGCCGCACCCGCCGTGCACGCCCAGGCCGCCGTCCGCTGGCGTCTGGCATCGAGTTTTCCCAAGGCGCTGGACACCATTTTCGGTGCCGGGACCGTCTTTGCTGAAAAAGTCAACGCCATGTCGGGTGGCAAGTTCAGCATCTCGGTGCACCCCGCCGGTGAACTGATGCCCGCTTTCGGCATTGTCGACGGTGTGCAGCAAGGCACTGTGGAGGTCGGTCATACCGCGCCGTACTACTACTTCGGCAAGGACGACGCCTTCGCCATGGGCACGGCCATCCCGTTCGGCCTCAACAGTCGCCAGCTGACCGCCTGGTACTACGACGGCAACGGCATGAAGCTGTTCCGCGAGTTCTACGACCAGTACAACATCGTGAACTTCCCCGGTGGCAACACCGGTGCCCAGATGGGCGGCTGGTACCGCAAGGAAATCAAGACGGCGGCCGATATCAAGGGCCTGAAGATGCGCATCGGCGGTTTTGCCGGCAAGGTGCTCACCCGCATGGGCGCCGTGCCGCAGAACATTCCCGGCGGCGAGATCTACCAGGCGCTGGAAAAAGGCACCATCGACGCCACGGAATGGGTGGGGCCGTACGATGACGAGAAACTGGGTTTCTTCAAGGTCGCCAAGAACTACTACTACCCCGGCTGGTGGGAAGGTGGTGCCCAGCTCGACTTCTACGTCAACAAGGCCGCCTACAACGGACTGTCGGCCGAGAACAAGGCCATCGTGGAAGCCGCTGCCTCTTACGCGCACACCGAAATGCAGGCCCGCTACGACGCCCGCAATCCGGCAGCCCTGCGGCGTCTGGTGGCCAGTGGCGCCAAGGTCCTGCCGTTCCCCAAGCCCGTGATGGACCTGGCCTTCAAGGAGTCCATGGCGCTGTACTCGGAGTTGAGCAACAGCAATCCCAACTGGAAGAAGATCTACGCCGACTACTCGTCCTTCCGCAAGGATCAGAACCTGTGGTTCCGCTTCACCGAAGCCACGTTCGACCGCTACATGCAATCGGCCAAGCTGTAACCGGGGCGTCGCCCTGCGCAAGCGCCAAGAAGCCCCGCGAGAGCGGGGTTTTTTGCGCGCAAGTCCAGACCGCTCCAGATGGTCGTCAGCGCGCCCTCAGCTCCAGCCGGGCCTTCTTCGCTAGACTGCCGCCCGGTCCGTCCGTGACCATCCTCCGTGAGGTCCAAACATGTCCATGCTCATCAAAATCTCCCGCCTGATCGACGCGCTCAGTGAACTTGTCGGAAAGTTCACCATGTGGCTCATCTTGGCGGCAACGCTCATCAGCACCGGCAACGCCATCGTACGCAAGGCATTGGGTGTCAGCTCCAACGCCTGGCTGGAGATCCAGTGGTATCTGTTTGCGGCGGTGTTCATGCTCGGCGGTGGATACGCCTTCCTGCGCAACGCCCACGTTCGCATCGATTTCGTTGCCGGCAAATTCAGCGCCCGCACCCGCAACTGGATCGACATCGGAGGCATTTTGCTGTTTCTGTTCCCCCTTTGCTACTTGATGGCCGTGCTGGGCTGGCCCTTGTTCGAGCGCGCCTGGGTCTCGGGTGAAATGTCGTCGAACTCTGGTGGTCTCATCCGCTGGCCGGTCTACGCGCTCATTCCGCTCGGATTTGCGCTGCTGTTCGCGCAGGGCGTCTCTGAACTGATCAAACGATGGGCCTTCCTCAGCGGCAGCGGCCCCGATGTGCTGAGCCACACCGGCCCCAGTGAAACCGAACTCCTGGCGCAGGAAATCGCCGCCCAGGAAAAGGCCCGCCAGGGCGGAGCACAAGCATGATTGATTTCCTCACGCAAAACTTCGTCCCGATCATGTTCTCGGGATTGCTGGTTTTTCTGCTGATGGGGTTTCCCGTTGCCTTCGCGCTCGCCGCAACGGGCCTGTTTTTTGGCTTCATCGGCATGGAGCTGGGGCTGTTCCCCGCCAACCTGTTCCAGGCGCTGCCGCTGCGGGTGTTCGGCATCATGCAGAACGACACCCTGCTGGCCATCCCGTTCTTCACCCTGATGGGCATCATTCTCGAACGCAGCCGCATGGCGGAGGACCTGCTCGAAACCGTGGGGCAGGTCTTCGGACCCATGCGCGGCGGTCTGGGCATTGCGGTGGTGCTGGTGGGCGCACTGCTGGCAGCCACCACGGGCGTGGTCGCTGCTTCGGTGATCTCGATGGGCCTGATCGCCATGCCGATCATGCTGCGCTATGGCTACAACCGAACCATCGTCACGGGAGCCATCACCGCCTCAGGCACCTTGGCGCAGGCCCTGCCGCCTTCGCTCGTGTTGATCGTGCTGGCCGACCAGCTCGGCCGCTCGGTCGGAGACATGTACGCTGGCGCCCTGGTCCCGGGCCTGGCGCTGGTCGGGCTGTACCTGGCGTTCATTGTCGTGGTCGCGCTGGTCAGGCCCTCCTGGGTGCCCGCCTTGCCTCCTGAGGCACGCATCTACAACGAGCCCAACGGCAACAGTGGTCACCGCTCGCTGCTGGTGTTGCTGTCTCTGTGTGCCGCCGTGGGCTACGGTTGGTCCCAGGTTCACGAGTCGATCATGAATTCCTGGCTGGAACGTGAAATGCCCGCGCCCGGCGACGAGGTGTTCATCATGTCCTTGACCATCAGTGCCTTTCTGGCGCTGGGGCTGGCGCTGGTCAACAAGCTGTTCGGCATCGGCCTGCTCTCGCGCCTGACCGAACGTGTCACGTTCGCCCTGATTCCGCCGCTGGTGCTGATTTTCCTGGTGCTGGGCACCATCTTCCTGGGTGTGGCCACGCCCACCGAAGGCGGGGCCATGGGCGCCGTCGGCGCGCTGATCATGGCGGGCGCTCGCCGCACGCTGTCGTTCAGTTTGCTCAAGCAGGCGCTGGAGAACACCACCAAGCTGGCGATCTTCGTGATGTTCATCCTGATCGGCTCAACGGTCTTTAGCTTCACCTTCAACGCGGCCGACGGTCACATCTGGGTCGAGCACCTGTTCGACAAGCTGCCGGGGGGGCAACTGGGCTTCCTGCTGTTCGTCAACGCGCTGGTGTTCGTGCTGGGCATGTTCATCGACTTCTTCGAGATCGCGTTCATCGTGGTGCCCCTGCTGGCACCGGTGGCCGAGAAGCTGGACATCAACCTGATCTGGTTTGGCATCATCCTGGCCATGAACCTGCAGACCTCGTTCCTCACGCCGCCCTTCGGTTTTGCGCTGTTCTACCTGCGCAGCGTGGCCGCCCGCAACGATTACGACGACGTGGTCACGGGCAAGCGCATCCCGGCCGTGACCACGGCACAGATCTACAAGGGTTCCATCGCGTTCATCATCCTGCAGCTGATCATGGTGACGGTGATCGTGCTCAACCCGGGCATCGTGACCGCCAACCTGGACAAAGCCGTGATGGTGGACGAAGCAGCGGTGGACAGCATGCTGGACAACATGCCTGGCCTTCCGGCGGAAGAGGGCGCTGCACCCGGCATGGATGCAGACGGCCAAGACAGGCCTGCCGATGCCGAAGGCGACAAGCCATCGGCCGAGGTGGATCCGGCCAAGGCGCTGGAGGAAGCCATCAAGAAGGGCGAGTGATGCAGATCGATGTGAAGGTGCTGGATTCGCGTCTGGCGGACCAGCTTCCGGCCTACGCCACAGCGGGCAGTGCCGGGCTGGACCTGCGGGCCTGCCTGGACGCACCGCTGACGCTGGCGCCCAACGCCTGGCAACTGGTGCCCACCGGCCTGGCCATTCACCTGGCCGATCCGGGCTACGCGGCCATGATCCTGCCGCGTTCCGGGCTGGGTCACAAGCACGGCATCGTGCTGGGCAACCTGGTCGGCCTGATCGACAGCGACTACCAGGGCCAGCTGATGGTCAGCGCCTGGAACCGCAGCGATGTGCCCTTCACCATCGAGCCCATGGAGCGCATCGCGCAGATGGTCGTCGTGCCGGTGGTGCAGGCCACATTCAACGTGGTGGACGATTTTGCCGTCGCCAGCGAGCGGGGCGCCGGCGGTTACGGCTCCACCGGGACGCGCTGACGGTCGGTCCGTGCCACGGCGACCTCCAACAAAGAAAGGGCTGCTCATGCAGCCCTTTCTTCGTTTCTGGTGCGAGACGCCTCAGTGCAGCGTGGGGCGGGTGCCTGGCGCCGTGCCGCTGTCGTCGTCACCGCCATCGACCTGCATGCGGAAGAAGCCGGTACCGAGGGTGCCGCGGCCGATTTCGCCGACGTCGGCCTCGCGCACGCTGTGCACCTTCAGGCGAATGCGCAGCGCCATGCCGGCCAGCGGGTGGTTGCCGTCCAGCACCACGTGGTCCGGGTAGATGTCGCTGATGAAGTACAGGCGGTCCTTGGGTGCGCTCGGGTTGCAGCCTTCGGGCAGCCCTTCGAAGCCCATGCCTTCCTCGATGTGTTCCGGGAAGAGGTGCCGGGGCTCCAGAAACAGCAGGCGGTCGTCGTAGTCGCCGAAGGCGTTCTGCGGTTCCAGCTGCAGTTCCAGAGAGTCGCCGGGCTCGTGCCCTTGGAGCGCCTGCTCCAGACTGGCCAGCAGGTCGTTGCCACCCACCAGGAATTCGACCGGTTCGTCGAGCACATCCAGCTCTTCACCCAGCGTGTCTTTGAGCGTCCAGGTCAGTGCCACGACGCATTGTTCCGTGATTTTCATCCGACAATTGTCCCATGAGCCCCGTACCCCCCACCTGCACCACCGACACCCCCCGCCAGATGCTTGGCGGGCTCTCGCCGGCGCAGTTCATGCGCCGCCACTGGCAGAAGAAACCGCTGCTGATCCGCAACGCCTTCCCCGGCTTCCAGCCGCTGCTCACCCGGCCGCAGCTGTTCGCGCTTGCCGCAGAGGAGGCGATCGAGTCGCGCCTGATCGTGCACAAGCCGTCGGGGTGGCAGCTCCGGCACGGTCCTTTCGCACGCACCGCCTTTCCCCCCTTCAAGCAGAAGCGATGGACCCTGCTGGTGCAAGGTGTTGACCTGCACCTGGACGCCGCGCACGAACTGCTCGGCCGCTTCCGCTTCGTGCCCGACGCGCGGCTGGACGACCTCATGATCTCCTGGGCCAGCGACGGCGGCGGTGTGGGCCCGCACTTCGACAGTTACGACGTGTTCCTGCTGCAGGCCAGCGGCCAGCGCCTGTGGCGCATCGGCCGGCAGAAGGACCTGTCGCTGGAACCGGACGTGCCGCTGAAGATCCTGAGCCGCTTCGAGCCGGAAGAAGAGCACCTGCTGGGCCCCGGCGACATGCTCTACCTGCCGCCGCGCTGGGCGCACGACGGTGTGGCCGTGGGCGACGACTGCATGACGTATTCGGTGGGGTTCCGCGTGCCACAGCGCGGTGGTCTGGCGGGCGAGCTGCTGCAGCGCATGGCCGACGAGTTCGAGGACGCCACGCTGTACCGCGATCCCGATCAGCCTGCGACCCTTACCCCGGCCGCCATGCCGACGTCGCTGGAGGCCTTTGCGGCCGATGGCCTGCAGCGCCTGCTGCGGGAGCGCGGTTCCCTGGCCTGCGCGCTGGGCGAAGTCATGACCGAACCCAAGCCGCGCGTGTGGTTCGACGCGCCGGTTGAAGACTGGACCCCGGGGGCGGTGGTGCTCGACCGCCGCACGCGCATGATGTACGACGAGCGGCATATCTTCATCAACGGCGAAAGCTTTCGCGCCGGCGGGGCCGATGCCCGCCTGATGCGCACGCTGGCCGACCAGCGCGCGCTCGGTGCCGCGCCGGTGCAGCGCGCCAGCACCGGCGCGCAGGCCTTGTTGCAGGACTGGTTTGAAGCCGGCTGGCTGCACCGCGGCCCGCTGACGGGCGGTGACGCTGCAGGACGCAATGCATGAGCGCCGTCGGGCCGCTACCAAGGCGCTCAGCCCCGCAGTGCGCAGCACGGAGGGTAGTCCAGTGAGCGTTGCCACAGGTCCGGTGCCGCCCCTGCCCGAAGGCCGCTTTGCGGGGCGCCAGGCGTTCATGGACCTGGTTCGACAGGCCTTGACGTGTGCCGCGCGCGAGGGCTGGCCCAGCCTGTGGCTCAGCGACGCCGACTTTGCCGACTGGCCGCTGGGTGAGCGTCCGGTGGTTGAAGCCCTCAACGCCTGGGCCGGGCGGGGGCGGCACTTGCGTCTGCTGGCACAGGACTACGGACCCGTGCGCCTGCAGCACCCCCGTTTTGTGCAGTGGCGGGTGACCTGGGGCCACATCGTGGAGGCGCAGGTGTGGTCCGGCGCGGCCGAAGGCGAGCTGCCCAGCGCCATCTGGTCGCCCGGCTGGACCCTCGAGCGGCTCGATCCTTTGCGCTGTGTCGGCGTGACCAGTGCCGAGGGTCCGCGGCGGGTGGCCCTGCGCGAGCGGCTGGACGCCGCCTGGCACCGGGGTGGCCCCGGATTCGCCGCTACCGTGCTGGGCCTTTGAACGCAAGCCTGTCGGCATCTGGCAACGGCCGCTTGTGAGAAAAAGAAAAACATGCTGAGGGTAAATACGGATAGGCAAAAAAGGCTATGATTACGAATTGAGCCATTTGCCGGGAATAGAAGTCCTCCTAAGGTTCAGGCAGTCCAGCTCGAATGTTTCATTCGGGCATTTTTTTGGGCTGACCCCAGTTTGCGTTAGTTAGTTAGTTTTCATCATCCATTGGAACCATTGCCATGAACAAGACCCTCGTGATCGCCAGCCTGTTCGCCGCCGTTGCCCTGACCGCCTGCGGCAAGAAGGAAGAAGCCCCCGTGGCCGCTCCGGCTCCGGCCGCTGCGCCTGCTCCGGCCGCTGCCGATGCCGCTCCCGCCGCCGCCACCCCGACCGTGGCCGACAGCGCCGCTGCCGCTGTGACCGCCACCGCTGCCGCCGCTGGCGCCGCCGCTGATGCTGCCAAGGACGCCGCTGCCGCCGCCACCGACGCTGCCAAGGCCGCTGCCGAAGCCGCCAAGGCCGCTGTGCCCGCCAAGCAGTAAGCCGGGAACCCCGGGCTTAAGCCCGGAGAGGGCAACAGAGGGACCGTCAGGTCCCTCCTTTACTTCAGGTCCTCGGCCAGCAATTGCACGATGCGTTGCGCTGCGGGCGACGCATCGGGTTGGCCCTGTGCGTCCAGCACCGACACGGTGGTGCTGTTGTCGCCGACGGCCCGCAGTTGCACGCGGTATTTGGCGGGCGTGGCGCTGGCTTTGTCGTTGCCGAACAGGCGGGAGAAGAAGCCGGGCTGCCCGGTGTTCTTGGTGTCGGCCACGTAGCGCACGAAGTAGACGCCTTGCGCGCGGTCGCGGTCTTCGACGGTGAAGCCGCTGCGGTCCAGCGACAGGCCGACGCGGCGCCACGCGCGGTCGAAACCGTCGTCCAGCTGCACCACCGGCTGGTTGTTCACCGTGGTCACGCGCGCTGCGGGCTGTGCCGGTGCACGGGTCGCCAGTGCGGCCTGGGCCTGTGCGTCGGTCGCGCCGAGCTTGAGCATCATGCGGCGCAGGAATTCGTTCTCCAGCGACGGGTCGGCCTTGCGGGGTTGCCAGACGGTCTGCTCCTTGCTGGTGCTGGTGAAGACCTCTTCCATGCCGCGGTGCGAGATGTAGATCTCGGTTCCGCCGGCCGCGTTGCGTTCCAGGCGGGTGCGGAACTTGTCGCTCTCGCCGGTGGAATACAGGTTCTCGAACACCTTGCCGATGGTGCGGCGGATGATGTCCTGGGGCAGCTTGGCGCGGTTTTCGGCCCAGTCGGTTTCCATGACGCCCACGGACTGCTGTTCCACGGTGAGCAGGAAGCCGTTTTCCTGCCAGAAGTCCTTGACCGGGCCCCACAGCTTGTCGGCGGGTCGGTCCACCACCAGCCAGCGCTGGTCGCCCGCACGTTCGATGCGCACGTCGCCCACCCGGCTGGTGGCCGTGTTGTCGGTCGTGGATGCCGCGGGCTGCGCCGTCTGGTAACCACTGGCGGTGACCACCGAGCCCGGTACCTGGTAGCGCGCATCGCGGCTGAGCTGGGTCAGGTCGGGCGGGATGTCCAGCGTGCTGACCTGCTTGGCGCTCTTGTAGTCGACCTTGTCTTCCTGCAGCACGCTGCAGCCCGTGGCGAGCAGGGCCGCCACGGCGATCAGGCCCAGGCGGGCGGAAGGGGGCAGTGGGCGCGTGTTGTGCATGGGTAGGATCGGTCGGTGCGTGGTGCGGTGGATGTCGAAGGCGTCAGGGCAGCAGGCCGCTGGATTGGAGCGCACCCTCGACCAGCGGTTCCAGCGAACGCGTCAAGGGGGTCAGCGGCAGGCGCATGGTCTCGCCGCACAGACCCAGGCGGGCCATGGCCCACTTCAGTGGAATCGGATTGGCTTCGACGAACAGGTTCTTGTGCAGCGGCATCAGGCGCAGCTGGATTTCCATCGCCTTGCGCGCGTCGCCCGCGATGGCGGCCACGCACAGCTCGTGCATCAGGCGCGGCGCGATGTTGGCGGTCACGCTCACATTGCCCTGGCCGCCGCACAGCATGAGCGCCACGGCGGTCGGATCGTCACCGGAGTAGATGGCGAAATTCTCGGGGGTCTCGCGGATCAGCCACTGCGCGCGCTCGATGTTGCCGGTGGCTTCCTTGATGCCGACGATGCCGGGCACTTCGGTCAGGCGCAGCACGGTGTCCACGGCCATGTCGGCCACGGTGCGGCCGGGCACGTTGTACAGGATGATGGGCAGGTCGCCCGTGGCTTCGGCGATGGCCTTGAAATGCTGGTACTGGCCTTCCTGCGTGGGCTTGTTGTAGTAGGGCACCACCTGCAGCTGGCAGTCGGCGCCCACCTGGCGGGCGAACTTGGCCAGTCCGATGGCTTCGGCGGTGGAGTTGGCGCCGCAGCCAGCCATGATGGGCACGCGCCTGGCGGCCTGTTCGACGGAGACACGGATGATTTCGCAATGCTCCTCAACGCTGACGGTGGGCGACTCGCCGGTGGTGCCGACGACGCCGATGCAGTCGGTGCCTTCGGCGATGTGCCAGTCGATCAGCTTGCGCAGGGTGGGGTAGTCGACGCTGCCATCGGGGTGGAAGGGCGTGACGAGGGCAACGATGCTGCCGGTGAGGGTCTTCATGGGTTCGGACTCGGTTCAGGAGCGCCGCCGGGCGGCGCGGAATACGGGGTCGTTCCGGCGCGCGGGTGCGAATCGTACATTCTACCCAGCGGCACCCAGCGCAAAACGGGCCGGCAGGGCGTCGGCCGTCGGACGTTTTCGGACCGCCACGATCCGCTGCACAAAGCGCGCAGGGCTGTCGAGGAAGCCGTTTTCGTAAGCGACCACGTGCAGGACTTCGCAGGCGCGCAGCAGTTCGCCGGGCTGCAGCAGGAAGTCCGGCCGTGACGGGCGTCCCACGGACTCGTTGCCCGCGGCAAAGGTCTCGTAGATCAGCACGCCGCCATGGGCCACGCTGTCCACCAGGGTGGGCAGCAGGGCGCGCCAGAGGTAGTTGGTGACCACCACGGCGTCGAAGCGCTGGCCGGCAAAGGGCCAGGGGTCGCTTTCGATGTCGGCCTGCAGCACCAGGGCGCCGCTGCCCGCCGCGGCCAGTGCGGCTTCAACGGCCATCGGGTCGCGGTCGACGCCGGTCACCGCATGGCCGCGCGCGGCGAACCAGCGCAGGTGACGGCCGGCGCCACAGGCCACGTCCAGCACCGAACCCTGGGTGGGCACCAGGTGCGTCCAGCGCTGCACCCAGGGCGAAGGCGATTCGGTACCGTGCATCAGAAACAACTCCAGACGCGATCGGCCAGGTCCACCAGAAAGCCGGGCTGCGTGTAGAGCGACCACACGCCGGCCAGCGCCAGCAACACGCCGGCCCAGGCCAGTGCCCGGATCGCCAGCGGCTTCATGCAGCGGCTCCCGCGCGCTGCGGGCCGCGCACGATGGCGGACTCGCGCACCGGCAGGTTGATCAGCGCGGCGAACACGCCCAGCGCGATGGCGATGTACCACACGATGTCGTAGCTGCCGGTACGGTCGTGCAGCAGACCGCCCAGCCAGACGCCCATGAAGCTGCCGATCTGGTGGCTGAAGAACACGAAGCCGCCGAGCATGGACAGGTGGGCCACGCCGAAGATCTGCGCCACCACCGCATTGGTCGGCGGCACCGTGGACAGCCAGAGCACCCCCATGACGGCCGAGAAGACGTACACGCTCGCAGGCGACAGCGGCACGATCAGGAAGACGCTGATGGCGACCGCGCGGGCGAAATAGATAAAGGCCAGGATGTGGCGCTTGGCCAGCCGCTGGCCCAGGGCGCCGGCAGCATAGGTACCGAAGACGTTGAACAGGCCGATCAGCGCCAGTGCGTAGCTGGCCACTTGCGGCGACAGGCCGTTGTCCTTGAGGTAGCTGGGCATGTGCACGCCGATGAAGACGACCTGGAAGCCGCAGACGAAGTAACCCGCCATGAGCAACTGGAAGCTGCGGTAGCCGAAGGCCTCGCGCAGCGCCTGGCCGATGGTCTGCTCGCGCTGGGGTGCAGCGCCGCCCGCGAAGCCCGGCTCGCGCAGGAACAGCGACAGCGGCATGATCAGCAGCACCGCTGCGCCCAGCATCAGCAGGGCTTCCTGCCAGCCGAAGCGGCTGATCAGCCAGCCTTCGACCGGCACCATCAGGAACTGGCCGAAAGAGCCGGCCGCCGCCGCCACGCCCATGGCCCAGGAGCGCTTTTCGGCCGGGATCTGCCGCCCGATCACGCCGTAGATGACCGCGTAGGTGGTGCCGGCCTGCGCCGCGCCGATCAGGATGCCGGCCGTGAGCATGAAGACCCAGGGCGTGGGCGACAGCGCCATGCCGGCCAGGCCCAGCCCGTACAGCAGCGCACCGGCCAGCAGCACCCGGAAGGCGCCGAAGCGGTCGGCGGCCATGCCGGCAAAAATGCCGAACAGGCCCCACGACAGGTTCTGCACCGCCATGGCGAACGAGAAGTTCTCCCGCGTCCAGCCCATCTCCTGGGTGATGGGCTGCAGCCACAGGCCGAAGCCGTGCCGT
This sequence comes from uncultured Hydrogenophaga sp., assembly GCA_964428045.1. Taxonomy (GTDB): domain Bacteria; phylum Pseudomonadota; class Gammaproteobacteria; order Burkholderiales; family Burkholderiaceae_C; genus Hydrogenophaga. The sequence goes on from CAYRWN010000037.1 coordinate 17,873, forward strand.
ATGCCCATGGACAGGGTGACGATGGCAGCGCCGCAGGCGAGCACCTGCAGGGCCGAGAGGCGGTGGAGGGCGGTGGAGGACATGCAGCGACTGTAGCCAATTCGTCCCGCAGGCGTGGGCGCACCGGCGACCCAGCGCCATGAAATCGGCGTCTGCCACTGATGCGGCGTGCGCATCAACCGCCCGGAATCTGTTTATCCATACAGTCTTTGCGCATCCCACCCTTACAATCCGCCGCCATGGCTACCCAAACCCACGACTATTCCGAAGGCTCGATCCGCGTCCTCAAGGGGCTGGAGCCGGTCAAGCAGCGGCCGGGCATGTACACCCGCACCGACAACCCGCTGCACATCATCCAGGAGGTGCTGGACAACGCCGCCGACGAGGCGCTGGCGGGACACGGCAAGAAGATCAAGGTCACGCTGCACACCGACGGTTCGGTCGGTGTGGAGGACGACGGCCGCGGCATCCCTTTCGGCCTGCATCCCGAAGAAAAGGCCCCGGTGGTCGAGCTGGTGTTCACCCGCCTGCACGCAGGCGGCAAGTTCGACAAGGGCCAGGGCGGTGCCTACAGCTTCTCCGGCGGTCTGCACGGCGTGGGTGTGAGCGTGACCAACGCGCTGTCGACCCGGCTGGAGGTGACCAGCTTCCGCGAAGGCCAGGTGGCAAGGCTGGCGTTCGGCGCCGGTGATGTGGTCGAGCCGCTGGTGGTGAGCCCCAAGGGCGAAGGCGACCGCAAGCAGGGCACCACGGTGCGCGCCTGGCCGGATGCCAAGTATTTCGAATCCGCTGCGCTGCCCATGGCCGAGCTCACGCACCTGTTGCGCAGCAAGGCGGTGCTGATGCCCGGCGTGCAGGTGACGCTGGTCAACGAGAAGACCAAGGACACCCAGACCTGGCAATACAAGGGCGGCCTGCGTGACTACCTGCAGCAGACCCTGACCACCGACCCGGTGATCCCGATGTTCGAGGGCGAGGGCTACGCCGACAGCAAGGACGACAGCTTTGCCGAAGGCGAGGGCGCGGCCTGGGCCGTGGCCTTCACCGAAGAGGGCGCGCCGGTGCGCGAGAGCTACGTCAACCTGATTCCCACCAGCGCCGGCGGCACGCACGACAGCGGCCTGCGCGACGGCCTGTTCCAGGCCGTGAAAGCCTTCATCGAGATGCATGCGCTGCTGCCCAAGGGCGTGAAGCTGCTGCCCGAAGACGTGTTCGCCCGCGCTTCGTATGTGCTCGCGGCCAAGGTGCTGGACCCGCAGTTCCAGGGCCAGATCAAGGAGCGCCTGAACTCGCGCGATGCGGTGCGCCTGGTCGGCGGCTTCGTGCGCCCGGCGCTCGAACTCTGGCTCAACCAGCACGTGGACTACGGCAAGAAGCTGGCCGAACTCGCCATCAAGGCGGCGCAGAGCCGCCAGAAGGCCGGCCAGAAGGTCGAGAAGCGCAAGGGATCGGGCGTGGCCGTGCTGCCCGGCAAGCTGACCGACTGCGAGAGCCGCGACATCGCGCACAACGAGCTGTTCCTGGTCGAGGGCGACTCGGCCGGCGGCAGCGCCAAGATGGGCCGCGACAAGGAATGCCAGGCCGTGTTGCCGCTGCGCGGCAAGGTGCTCAACACCTGGGAGGTGGAGCGCGACCGCCTGTTCGCCAACACCGAAATCCACGACATCTCGGTGGCCATCGGCGTCGACCCGCACGGTCCGGAGGACGCGCCCGGACTGAGCGGCGCCGGGCCGTCCCAAGCCGCGAACGTCCCTTCGGGGGGCAGCGACCCGCGCGCAGCGGGGGAGCGTGGGGGCGATGTGCTCTCCGGCCTGCGCTACGGCAAGGTCTGCATCCTGTCGGACGCCGACGTTGACGGCTCACACATCCAGGTGCTGTTGCTCACGCTGTTCTTCCGCCACTTCCCCAAGCTGATTGAGGCCGGCCATGTGTATGTGGCACGGCCGCCGCTGTTCCGGGTGGACGTGCCGGCGCGCGGCAAGAAGCCGGCCAGCAAGCAGTACGCGCTGGACGAAGGCGAGCTGCACGCCATCCTGGACAAGGCCGAGAAAGACGGCGTGCACCGCGAGAAGTGCCAGATCAGCCGCTTCAAGGGCCTGGGCGAGATGAACGCCGAGCAGCTGTGGGACACCACGCTCAACCCCGACACGCGCCGACTGCTGCCCGTCCAGCTCGGCGGGCTGGACTTTGCCGGTACCGAGGCCCTGATCACCAAGCTCATGGGCAAGGGCGAAGCCGCCGCGCGCCGCGAGTTGATGGAGCTGCACGGCGACTCGGTTGAAGTGGACATTTGATCCCCCCGCGCCGCCTGCGGCGTCACCCCCCAGGGGGCAACATCTGCGGCCCGGCGGAGCCGGTTCCGCGATGTTCTGGATGGCAGGCTCTCCTCGCGTTGCGTTTCCTTGCAAAGAATCTGATTTCACATGAACGACACCCCTGAACTGGATCTGCGGCCGGCCGAATCGCCGGGTGAGGACAACCTGGCGAACTACGCCCAGCGCGCTTACCTGGAATACGCGCTCTCGGTCGTCAAGGGCCGCGCCCTGCCCGATGTGTGCGACGGGCAGAAGCCGGTGCAGCGCCGCATCCTCTACGCCATGGACCGCATGGGGCTGGGCTTTGCCGGCAACACGGCGGCCAAGCCGGTCAAGAGCGCCCGCGTGGTGGGCGACGTGCTGGGCAAGTACCACCCGCACGGCGACAGCGCCGCGTACGACGCGCTGGTGCGCATGGCGCAGGACTTTTCCCAGCGCTACCCGCTGATCGACGGCCAGGGCAACTTCGGCAGCCGCGACGGCGACGGTGCCGCCGCCATGCGCTACACCGAAGCGCGGCTGGCCAAGATCAGCGGCCTGCTGCTCGACGAGATCGACCAGGGCACGGTGGACTTCATCCCCACCTACGACGGCTCGTTCGAAGAACCCAAGCAACTGCCCGCGCGCCTGCCGTTCAACCTGCTCAACGGCGCCAGCGGCATCGCCGTGGGCCTGGCCACCGAAATCCCCAGCCACAACCTGCGCGAGGTGGCCGACGCCTGCGTGGCGCTGGTCAAGAACCCCAAGCTCAGCGACGAAGAGCTGCTGACCATCCTGCCCGGGCCGGACTATCCGGGCGGCGGCCAGATCATCAGCCCGGCCGGTGACATCGCCGACGCCTACCGCACCGGCCGCGGCAGCCTCAAGGTGCGCGCGCGCTGGAAGATCGAAGACCTGGCGCGCGGCCAGTGGCAGCTGGTGGTGAACGAGCTGCCGCCCGGCGTGAGCAGCCAGAAGGTGCTGGAAGAGATCGAGGAGATCACCAACCCCAAGGTCAAGGCCGGCAAGAAGGCGCTGACGCAGGAGCAGACCCAGCTCAAGGCCAGCATGCTCATGGTGCTGGACGGCGTGCGCGACGAGTCCAGCAAGGACGCGCCGGTGCGCCTGGTGTTCGAGCCCAAGAGCAGCCGCATCGAGCAGCAGGAGCTCATCACCGCGTTGCTGGCCCACACCAGCCTGGAAAGCTCTGCACCCATCAACCTGACCATGATCGGCCTGGACGGCCGGCCGACGCAGAAGAGCCTGCGCCAGATGCTGGAGGAGTGGATCGCCTTCCGCCAGACCACCATCACCCGCCGCAGTCAGCACAGGCTGCAAAAGGTGCTGGATCGCATCCACATCCTCGAAGGCCGGCAGCTGGTGCTGCTGAACATCGACGAGGTGATCCGCATCATCCGCCACAGCGACGAGCCCAAGGCCGCGCTGATCGAGGCCTTCAAGCTCAGCGAGCGCCAGGCCGAAGACATCCTGGAAATCCGCCTGCGCCAGCTGGCCAAGCTCGAAGCGATCAAGATCGAGCAGGAACTCAAAGAGCTGCGCGAAGAGCAGGGCAAGCTCGAGGACATCCTGGCCAACCCGGCCAGCCTCAAGCGCCTGATGGTCAAGGAGATCGAAGCCGACGCCAAGACGTTTGCCGACCCGCGCCGCACGCTGATCCAGGCCGAGAAGAAGGCCGTGGCCGAGATCAAGGTGGTGGACGAGCCGGTCACGGTCGTCATCTCCAGCAAGGGCTGGGTGCGCGCCCGCACCGGCCACGGCCACGAGGCGGGCAGCTTCGCCTTCAAGGCCGGTGACGGCCTGTACGGTACCTTCGAATGCCGCACGGTGGACACGCTCATCGTCTTCGGCACTGCACAGAACGGTGTGGGCCGCGTCTACAGCGTGCCGGTGGCCAGCCTGCCGGGCGCGCGTGGCGACGGCCAGCCCATCACCACGCTGATCGAACTGGAAAGCGGCACGCAGCCGCTGCACTACTTCGCCGGCCCGGCCAATGCCACGCTGCTGCTCTCGGGCACGGGGGGCTACGGCTTCCTGGCCACGGTGGAGAACCTGGTCTCGCGCCAGAAGGCCGGCAAGGCCTTCATCAGCGTGGGCGAGGGCGAAACCATCTGCGCGCCTTCGCACGTCGCCCACACCTCGGGCGGCCAGCCGCTGGTGCCTGCCACCCATGTGGCCTGCGCCTCCACCGGCGGCCGCATCCTCACCTTCGAGATCGGCGAACTCAAGCTGATGGAGAAGGGCGGTCGCGGCCTGATGCTGATCGACCTGGAAGCCAAGGACCAGCTCGCCGGCGCCTGCGCGTACACCCGCAGCGTGAAGATCGAAGGCATCGGCCGCAGCGGCAAAGAGCGCGACGAAACGCTGGAGATCCGCAGCCTGAACAACGCCCGGGCCGCGCGCGGCCGCAAGGGCAAGGCCGCCGACCTGGGCTTCAAACCCAACCGCATCACGCGGGTGGAATGATGGTTCCAGACGCCACGGGCCTGTTCCTGCTGCTGGCGAGCTTCGGACTCACCTTTTTTGCGGTGCGCTTTATCGGCAAGCGCCTGCAGGCGCGGCGCGCCGCCGAGGAGGCCGCCAAGGCCGAGCGCGAGCTGGCCCAGCAAAGCCGCCAGGTGCGGCGCGCGGCGGCCCGGCAGAAAAAGGGCGGCGGCGTGTGACCCCCTTCGGCCCGCAGCTCAAGGGCTTCCCCTCAACCGGCGAACCGCTGGCGCGCGCCCAGATTCCGGTACAAGGCTGGCAGCTGCTGCGCGGCGACCTGGCCCTGCCGCTGGCCGTGCTCAAACAGAGCGCTCTGCAGCACAACCTGCACTGGATGCGCGACTTCTGCGTGCGGCGCGGCCTGCAACTGGCACCGCATGGCAAGACCAGCATGTCGCCCGAGCTGTGGCAGCTGCAGCTGGACGCGGGCGCCTGGGGCATCAGTTTCGCCACCGTGTTCCAGGCGGCGGTGGGCGCCCGCCACGGCGTGCCGGTGCTGCTGATCGCCAACCAGGTGATCCAGCGCGCCGAACTGGACGCGCTGGCGGCCCTGCACGCCGAACGGCCCGCGCTGCGGTCCATGTTCCTGGTCGACTCGGTGGGGCAGGTGGACGCCATCGAGGCCTGGGCCGCGAACCGCGCTTTCACAGGCCGCTTCGAGGTCCTGCTGGAACTGGGCATCGTCGGACAACGCACCGGCACCCGCACGGCCGACGAGGCGCGGCAGATGGCCGCCCGCATCGCCGCCAGCCCGGTGCTGCAGCTGGCGGGCATCGAGTGTTATGAAGGCACGACCGCGTACTGCGACCACGCCAAGGACCGCGCCACCGTGCAGGGGCTGATGGACCGGGTGGAGTCAACAGCCCGCGAAGCCATCGCCCAGGGCTGGTTCGCGCACGACGAGATCATCCTCACCGCCGGTGGTTCGGCCATCTTCGACCTGGTGGCCGAACGCCTGACGCCCGACCTGGGCCGCCCGGTGCGTGGCGTGCTGCGCTCGGGCTGTTACCTCACGCACGACCACCAGCGCTACACGCGCTACCTGTGCTGCGTGGGCGAGCGGCTGAACCTGAGGGAGACGCTCCAACCCGCGCTCGAGGTACTGGCCTGCGTGCAGAGCCAGCCCGAGCCGGGTCTGGCGCTGCTGAGCATGGGCAAGCGCGATGTGTCGCACGACCTGGACCTGCCGCAGCCGGTGTGGCGTTCGTACCCGCCGCACATGGGGCAGGGCGGCACACCGCAGCCCGTGCCGTCTCACTGGCGTATCGATGCGCTCAACGACCAGCACGCCTACCTACGCTTTGACGCCGCTGCGCCCCGGGCCGAATGGCCGCAGCTGGGCGATACCGTGGCCGCCGGCATCTCGCACCCCTGCACCACCTTCGACAAGTGGCGCTGGCTGCCGGTGGTGGACGACGGCTACCGCGTGGTGGACGCGGTCACGACCTGGTTCTGACCGCTGCGGGAGGTGGCTGGATGCCCTGCTCAGGGTGTCGGGTTTTGAGGCGTCATCTCTAAAATGCTGCGTTGCAGCAAAAAAGACTTGCCATCCCCGGGATAACCCGTAGAATCGCGCTCATGCTGCACTGCAACATAAGCCGGTGATCCGGGCTATGGGCAAGGGGCGGCTCCCTCCACCTTTCTTCAAAGGAAACTGTCATGAGCAACCCCGCCGAACAATTCGCCGCCGCCCAACAAGCCAACCTGCAAGCCTTCGAAGGCGCCATCAGCAAAGCCTTCGCCGGTGCTGAAAAGCTGGTCGAACTGAACCTGGCCGCCTCCAAGGCCGCGCTGGGCGAGTCTTTCAACCACGCCAAGGCCGTGCTGGCCGTCAAGAGCCCGCAGGAGTTCATGAGCCTGCAAGCGGCCTTCTTCCAGCCCATGGCCGAGAAGTCGACCGCCTACTTCCAGCACGTGCAGAGCATCGCCACCGAAGGCAGCGCCGAGTTCACGCAGCAGTTCGAAGCCAGCGTGGCCGACGCCCAGAAGGCTTTCGGCGCTTCGATCGAGCAAATGAGCAAGAACGCCCCCGCCGGCACCGAAGCGGCCGTCGCCGCCTTCCAGAACGTGGTGACCCAAAGCCAGAAGGCTGTCGAGCAGACCCAGGCCGCCATCAAGAAGGCCACCGCCCAGGCACAAGCCAACTTCGCTGCCGCTTCCAAGCAGGCCACCGACCTGGCCAAGAAGGCTGCCAAGGTCTGATCACCCGATCTTGACCTTGGCGTGAACGGCCTTCGGGCTGTTCGCCAAAACAAAGAGGCTTCTGAAGGAGCCTCTTTGTTTTGGTGGGTCTGTCGCTATTCGTAGTGCGACCACATGCGCAGCACCTTCACGGTTTGAACGTCTTCCAGCACTTGGTACACGAGCCGGTGCTGGATGTTGATGCGTCGGGAGTAGGTGCCCGCGAGATCGCCCACCAGCTTCTCGTGCGGCGGCGGGTTCTGAAATGGGTTCTCCTTGATCACCGCCAGCAGCTCTTGCGCCTTGGCTTTCAAGCCGCTGGCGGCGAGCTTTTGAGCATCCTTTAGCGCGTGCTTGGCGAAGACAACCGTCCAGCTCACCAGTCCAGCTCCGTGGCGCAGCCGTCCACCGGTTCGGCCATGCCTTCCTTGATCGATTCGCGCATGCCGGGCACCGACAGCAGGTACAGCGTTTCCTGGATCGCCTGCCAGTCCTCGGCCGAGACCAGCACTGCGTCGTTGCGCTTGCCCACGATGGTCACCGGCTGGTGCGACTCCGCCGCCTGGTCCATCAGGCGGTAGAGATTGGCGCGGGCTTCGCTGGCAGTGAGGGTGGTGGTCATGGTGAACTCTGGATCCGGATGAGCGTACGTATTTAGGTACGACTGGTCAAGCTGGAAGTTAAGGGGTGGATAAAAGTCTGAAGTGCAACAACCAGGGGGGCTCAACGCGTGATGGGGTCAAGTGTTGCCTTTTGCTTCGGGGGGTAATGGAAGACCGATTGTGTAGAAGAACCCACTCGCCACATGGTGCAGGCTGCGCAGTTCGTCCGGTGCGTTCTCGAAGTGCCATCGCCCCTTAGAAAACACCCGCTCGTCGGCCCATGCGCTGACCACTTCGGCCAGGATCAGATCGTGCGGTCCGGCCACATGCGCCGTGGCGGGCAGTACGCGGCATTCCATCCAGGCGATGGCGCCTTGCACCAGCGGGCAGCCGGTTTCCGGCCCGTGTTCGAAAGCCACGCTGCAGCGCTGCAGTTTGTCGGGGTGATCCTGGCCGCTTTCGCCACCCACGGCGCGGGTGAGGTCGACCTGGGCGACGCAGGGCACGCAGACGCTGAACACGCCCGAGGCCTCGACCAGTTCGCGGGTGAGGGTGGCCTTGTCGATGACGACCGCGACCTTGGGCGGCGTGAAGTCCAGCGGCATGGCCCAGGCGGCGGCCATGACATTGACCCGACCGGCGTGCGCGCTGCCCACCAGCACGGTGGGGCCGTGGTTGAGCAGGCGGTTGGCCTTGTCGAGCGGGACGGGCTGCATGGCCATGTCCTCGCACCTCCCTGACGTTTTGGTTTACTGGTTTACGCCAGTTCGGCGATCAGTTCGATTTCCACGCACGCGCCCAGCGGGATCTGCGCGACGCCAAACGCGCTGCGGGCGTGGGCGCCAACCTGCGGGCCGAAGACTTCGCCGAAGAGTTCGCTGGCGCCATTGGTGACCAGGTGCTGTTCGGTGAAGCTGCCGGTGCTGTTGACCAGGCTCATGACCTTGACGATGCGTGTCACGTCGTCCAGCGTCTTGCCGGCGGCCTTGCAGGCGGTGTCGAGCGTGCCCATGAGGTCGATGGCGATGGCGCGGGCCGCGAGCTTGCCTTCGTCGGTGGCCATGGTCAGGCCCAGCTGGCCGACCCAGGGCTTGCCGTCTTTCTTGGCGATGTGGCCGCTGAGGAACAGCAGGTTGCCGGTCTGCACGAAGGGCACGTAGGCAGCGGCGGGCACGGCGACGGGGGGCAGGGCGATGCCCAGCTGGTTCAGCTTGTCGTAGACGCTCATGGGGGGCTCCGGTGAGGGGTGAAAAAGGGCTCGGGTCATTCTATCGACGGGGTCATGAACCGTCTGCGGCAGCGGCGGGATTCATGGCACCACGGCATTGTGGGGAGGGATTCGACGGGCCGGTCCTGAGCCCGTGCGGTGGCGAGGGTGTGGCAATGTCGCGCTGGCGCATCCGGTAGATGTCCACCAGGAAGTCGATGGTGCGGCGCGGTTCGCGCGAGCTGCGGTCGAGGCAGGCCCGCGGCAGCGGTGGCCGTGCCGCTGCGACCAGGCAGAAGCCCGTTCTTGCGGCTGGCCGGCGTCCCATTGATAGGGGACGTTCTCGGCCGGCGGCGCCAGGTAGAGGTCCAAAGGGTTGTACACCGCCATCTCGACGACCAGATCGATGGTGAACTTGAACCCGGTGGTCGGCCAACGGGACCTGCCGTCGGTTGATGAAGTGCAGGGCCGGTTGAATGCGCTGCAAATGCGACGGCACCCGGGTGCGGCTGTGGCACGCAGGGCGCATGCGCACCACCTGTGGGCCCGGCTTGACCAGGCGGTCCTGCCGGCAGCGGGTGAGGTGGCCCAGGGCAACGTGGATGGCCATGCCCGGGGTTTTCGACAGGGAGGAGACGGCAAATGGCAGCCACGCGGACGACGGGGCGCTCGGCGGGCTCGCCCAGCACCCGTGCATGCGCCGAGCGGCACATGCACGACAGCGGTTGCGGTCGGTCCGCTGCCGCCCACAGGGCAGTGAGCGCCGCCGGGCCGCTTCCAAGGCGCTCAGCCCCGCAGTGCGCAGCACGGGAGGTCGTCCAGTGAGCCGCATGGGCCTTGGGATCGCGCTCTGGCCCGCCTTCGTGCTGGGGGTGGCGGCGCAGCTGCAGCAGGCCCGGCTGGGGCCCTTCTGGGGCTACGGCCTCGCGGCTGCGGTGGGTGGCCTGATCGGCGCGTGGCTGTGGCGCTGCGGGCGCCTTGGCGGTTGGAGGGGATGGCTGGTGGGGGGACTGGCCGGTACCGTGGCCGCCGCATTGATCGGCTGGGCTTACACCGGCTGGCGGGCCACGCTGGTGGCCGACCTGGCCATGCCGCCGGCGCTGCAGGGCCAGGACCTGACGCTCACCGGCCGCGTGGCCTCCCTGCCCCAGCGCGGCAGCGACGGTTTGCGCTTCGTTTTTGAAGCAGACGGCTCGCGGCCTGCGGGTGTGCCGCCGCGCCTGCTGCTGGGCTGGTACTGGCGGGGCGCGCCGCCCGATGCGGCGACGCTGCCGCGCGCCGGCGAACGCTGGCAGCTGACGGTGCGTCTGCGCAACCCGCACGGTCAGGCCAACCCCCATGGGTTCGACCGCGAGCGCTGGCTGTGGGAAAACGGCCTGGCCGCGACCGGCTATGTGCGGCTGGGGCCGCGCGACCCGGTGCCCCGGCGCCTGCAATCCGCAGGGCCCGGACTGGATGCGGCGCGGCAGGCGGTCAGCGAAGCGATCGAGGCGCGGGTGACCGACCCGCGCAGCGCCGGCGTTCTGGTCGCGCTGGTGGTGGGCGACCAGAGCGCCATCGACCGGGCCGACTGGGCGCTGTTCCGCACCACCGGCGTGGCCCACCTCATGAGCATTTCGGGCCTGCACATCACCCTGTTCGCCTGGCTGGCCACCCGGTTCGTGGGCGCACTGTGGCGTCGACTGGCCCGCTCGCGGCCGGCGCTGCTGCTGGCGGTGCCCTTGCCGCTGGCCGCCGGGCTGGGTGGCGTGATGCTGGCGACCGCCTACGCCCTGTTTTCCGGCTGGGGCGTGCCCGCGCAGCGCACTGTGCTGATGCTGGGCCTGGTGGTCGGCCTGCGCCTGCTGGGGCGGCACTGGCCCTGGTGGCCGCTCTGGGGGCTGGCCATGGTGGCGGTGCTGCTGCTCGACCCTTGGGCGCTGCTGCAGGCCGGTTTCTGGCTCAGTTTTGTGGCCGTGGGCATCCTGTTCGCCACCGATCCGGCCGGCCGTTCGGTCCAGCCGGGGTCGGCGGCGCCCGCGCCCCGTGTGCGCTTGGGACGTGCCGTGGCCGGATTGGTCCGGGAGCAGGGCGTGATGACGCTGGCGCTGGCGCCGCTGTCCCTGCTGCTGTTCGGGCAAGTCTCGGTGGTGGGCCTGGTGGCCAATCTGCTGGCCATCCCGTGGGTGACGCTGCTGGTCACGCCGCTGGCCTTTGCGGGCGTGCTGCTGCCCGTGCTGTGGGACCTGGCCGCCTGGGCCTTGCTCGTGCTGATGGCCTGGCTGGAATGGCTGGCCCAGGTCGGCTGGGCTGCGGTCTTCCGGCCCATACCGCCCTGGCCGCTGGCATGGCTGGCGGTGGTCGGTGGCGTGCTGCTGGTGCTGCGGCTCCCGGGGGTGTTGCGGTCGGGCGGGCTGTTGCTCATCTGGCCGGCCCTGCTGTGGCAGCCTGCCCGCCCGCCGGCCGGTGAATTCGAGGTGATGGCCATCGACGTGGGCCAGGGCAGCGCGGTGCTGCTGCGCACCGCCCGCCACACCCTGCTGTACGACGCCGGGCCCCGTTTCGGCTCGGGCAGCGACGCGGGCGAGCGCATCGTGCTGCCCCTGCTGCGCGCCCTGGGTGAGGCGCCCGACACCGTGGTCATCAGCCACAGCGACGGCGACCACGCGGGCGGCGCCGAAGCGGTGCGCGCCGCCTGGCCACAAGCCCGCTGGCTCTCGTCGTTCGACACCGACCCGGGCCGCCGCTGCCTGGCCGGTCTGGTGTGGGACTGGGACGGCGTGCGCTTCGAAATGCTGCACCCGGCGGCCGATCTCATCCGGGCGGACGGGTCGGGCCGACTGCCCAGCAACGCCATGTCGTGTGTGCTGCGGGTGGACAACGGACGGCGCAGCGCCTGGCTCAGCGGCGATCTGGACGCCGAGCGTGAGACCCGGCTGGCCCTGGCGCAACCCGGGCTGCGCGCCGACCTGCTGCTGGCGCCGCACCACGGCAGCGCCAGTTCCAGCAGCCCGGTGCTGCTCAACACCCTGCGCCCGTCGGTGGTGCTGATCCAGTCGGGCTACCGCAACCGCTTCGGTCATCCGGCGCCGGTGGTGCTGCAGCGGTACCGCGAACGCGGCATGCAGTGGTTCGAATCGCCCCTTTGTGGTGCAGCCACCTGGCGCAGCGCGGTGCCCGCCGAGGTGCGCTGCGAACGGGCGCAGAACAGGCGTTACTGGCACCATGCCGGTGCCGATCCGGCGTCCGGCGAGGCCGCATCGTCCGGGAAAGGAGCGGATCGAAGCGCACATTCGGACGGATCCGCCACGCAATGAGGCTGGTTCGCGGGCCTTGCACCGGTTTGGGGCTGGTCTGGACGGCGACTGGCCTGCTCCTTGCTATCCTGTGGGCAGGAGTGAACCGCCCATGAGCCGACCGACGTTTGATGAAATGAATGCCTCGCCCAGCGAGGTGCGGGACCACTACCGGAACTATGCGCGCTGGCTCGCCCAGCAGCCGCCCGAGGTGATGGCGGCCCGCCGCGCCGAAGCCGAAATGATCTTCCGCCGCGTCGGCATCACCTTCGCGGTGTACGGCGCCAAGGACGAGGACGGCGCCGGCACCGAACGCCTGATCCCGTTCGACCTGATCCCGCGCATCATCCCCGCGCACGAGTGGAAGCGCATGCAGGCCGGCCTGGTGCAGCGCGTGACCGCGCTCAACCGTTTCATCCACGACGTCTACCACGACCAGGAAATCATCAAGGCCGGCCACGTCCCGGCCGACCAGATCCTGCAGAATGCCCAGTTCCGCCCGGAGATGATGGGCGTGGACGTGCCCGGCGGCGTGTACTCGCACATCTCGGGGGTGGACATCGTGCGCGCACCCGACGCAAAGGGCGAAGGCGAGTACTACGTGCTCGAAGACAACCTGCGCGTGCCCAGCGGCGTGAGCTACATGCTCGAAGACCGCAAGATGATGATGCGGCTCTTCCCCGACCTGTTCGGCCAGAACCGCGTGGCCCCGGTCGCGCACTACCCCGACCTGCTGCTGGAGACCCTGCGCGCCGTCAGCCCCGCCACCACGGCCGAGCCCACCGTGGTGGTGCTCACGCCCGGCATGTACAACAGCGCCTACTTCGAACACGCCTTCCTCGCGCAGCAGATGGGCGTGGAACTGGTCGAAGGCCAGGACCTGTTCGTCAAGGACAATTTCATCTACATGCGCACCACCCAGGGCCCCAAGCGCGTGGACGTGATCTACCGCCGCGTGGACGACGACTTCCTCGACCCGCTGGTGTTCCGCCCCACGTCCACCCTGGGTTGCGCCGGCCTGCTGGGCGTGTACCGCAGCGGCAACGTGACCATCTGCAACGCGGTGGGCACCGGCATCGCGGACGACAAGTCCATCTACCCCTACGTGCCCCAGATGATCGAGTTCTACCTGGGCGAAAAACCGATCCTGAGCAACGTGCCCACCTTCATGGGCCGCAACCCCGACGACCTCAAGTACATGCTCGACCACATGGCCGAACTGGTGGTCAAGGAAGTGCACGGCGCCGGCGGCTACGGCATGCTGGTCGGTCCGGCGGCCACCAAGGCCGAGGTGGACGAGTTCCGCGCCGTGGTCAGGGCCAAGCCCGACGGCTACATCGCCCAGCCCACGCTCAGCCTCTCGACCTGCCCGACCTATGTGGACAGCGGCATCGCACCGCGCCACATCGACCTGCGCCCCTTCGTGCTCAGCGGCAAGGAAGTGCAGATGGTGCCCGGCGGCCTGACGCGCGTGGCGTTGAAAGAAGGTTCTCTGGTCGTCAACTCGTCACAAGGCGGCGGCACCAAAGACACCTGGATACTGGAGTAACCCCCCGCGCCGCCTGCGGCGTCTCCCCCCTTGAAAAGGGGGGCGGCACCAGAGGCCCGGCGAAGCCGGTTCCCCGGTGCCTCTGGAAAGAATCACCTCTTGCGCTGCTTTTGTGTGGAGTTTTTGAAATGCTGTCACGCACCGCCGACCACCTTTTCTGGATGTCCCGCTACACCGAGCGGGCCGAGAACACCGCGCGCATGCTCGATGTGAATTACCAGACCTCGCTGCTGCCGCAGTCCGCCGCCGTGGCCCAGGTCGGCTGGCAGGGGCTGCTGTCCATCAGTGAGCTGCTGCCCGCCTACGCCGCCAAGTACGGGCAGGACATCACGCCACGCCACGTCATGGACTTCATGGTGCGCGACGAGTCCAATCCGTCGTCCATCGTGTCCTGCCTGCGCGCGGCGCGCGAGAACGCCCGCGCGGTGCGCGGCGCGCTGACCACCGAGCTGTGGGAGACGCAGAACGCCACCTGGCTCAAGCTGGCCGGTTACCTCAAGTCCAACGACTTCGAGCGCGACCCGGGTGCCTTCTTCGAATGGGTCAAGCACCGCTCGCACCTCTCGCGCGGGGTGGCGGTGGGCACCATGCTGCAGGACGAAGCCTTCCACTTCTACCGCATGGGCTCCTTCCTGGAGCGTGCCGACAACACGGCCCGCCTGCTGGACGTGAAGTTCCACGCGGTGCAGAGCGACTTCTTCGGCGCCGCCAGCGCCGAGGATCAGGAGTACGACTTCTACCACTGGAGCGCGATCCTGCGCTCGGTCTCCGGCTTCGAGGTCTACCGCAAGGTCTACCGCGACGTCATCACGCCCGAGCGCGTGGCCGAGCTGCTCATCCTGCGCCCCGACATGCCGCGCAGCCTGGCCGCCAGCATGAACGAGGTGGTGGCCAACCTGAGTGTGGTGGCCAACGACGTGTCGGGCGAAACCCAGCGCCGCGCCGGCAAGCTCAAGGCCGACCTGCAGTACGCCCGCATCGACGAGATCCTGGCCACCGGCCTGCACGCGTTCCTCACGCAGTTCCTGGACCGCGTGAACGAGCTGGGTGGCCGCATCAGCCAGGATTTCCTCGTCCCCACACATTGAGGAATTAAGGCTACGCTGAACAAGTAGCCAAATCGAGTGACCCGGCGTGCCAAAGGGC
>CAYRWN010000038.1:0-32572 GCA_964428045.1 uncultured Hydrogenophaga sp.
GCCTCGATCATGCATGCCTCGCGTCACTTCTGGACTTGTTCAGCGTAGCCCTAGACTTTTTCGACGCCCGGGCCGCCGTGGACGCGCTGGAGCCGGGCGCCTGGGACGGCCTGCCGCTGGGTGCCCGCATCCACGCGGAGAACATTGTGCGCAAGGCCGAACCGGCGCAGCGGGCGGCTTACCTGCGCGAGCTGATTCACCGGCGCGCCGAGCGCGACATTCCCTGGTACCCGGCGCGCGTGGTGTGCCACGACATCCTGGGGCAGACCGCGCTGGTGGATCTGGCCGGTCTGCGCGACGCGATCGCCGAGCAGGGCGGAGACCCCGCCCAGGTGAACCCGGTGGTGCCGGTCCAGCTGATCGTCGACCACTCGCTCGCGGTGGAGTGTGGCGGGCAGGACCCGGGCGCTTTCGCCCGCAACCGCGCCATCGAGGACCGGCGCAATGCGGACCGGTTCCACTTCATCGAGTGGTGCCGACAGGCGTTCGACAAGATGACCGTGATCCCGCCGGGCAACGGGATCATGCACCAGATCAACCTGGAGTCGATGACGCCGGTCGTGGCCAGCGAGGCGGGGGTGGCCTACCCGGACACCTGCATCGGCACCGACAGCCACACGCCGCACGTGAACGCCCTGGGGGTGGTGGCGGTGGGGGTGGGCGGGCTGGAGGCTGAGAGCGTGATGCTGGGCCGGGCCAGCTGGATGCGGGTGCCCGAGATGATCGGCGTGCACCTGACCGGGCGGACGGGGCCGGGCATCACGGCGACCGATGTGGTGCTGGCCCTGACCGAGTACCTGCGGACCCAGAAGGTGGTGGGGGCTTACCTGGAGTTCGTGGGCGAGGGCGCCCGCAGCCTGAGCGTGGGCGACCGGGCCAGTGTGTCCAACATGGCGCCCGAGTACGGGGCGACGGTCGGTCTGTTCCCGATCGATGTGCAGACCCTGTCCTACCTGCGCCTGAGCGGGCGTGACGAGGCCCAGGTCGCGCTGGTGGAGACTTACGCCAAAGCCGCGGGCCTTTGGGCCGATGATCTGCGGCATGCCCGCTACGACCGGGTCCTGGGCTTTGACCTGGGCACGGTCGAGCGCAACCTGGCGGGGCCGAGCCAGCCCCACCGGCGACTGCCCACGCGCAGCCTGGCCGAACGGGGCATTGCGCGGGACCTGGCTGCCGCGCGCCAGCAGGAAGCCCAGGGCCTGATGCCCGACGGGGCGGTGATCATTGCGGCGATCACGAGTTGCACCAACACCAGCAACCCGCGCAACGTGGTGGCGGCGGGCCTGCTGGCCCGCAAGGCGCGGCGGCTGGGGCTGGTGCGCAAACCCTGGGTGAAGACCTCGCTGGCACCGGGTTCCAGGGTGGTCGAGCTCTACCTGCAGGCATCGGGTCTGCTGGACGACCTGCAGGCGCTGGGCTTCGGCATCGTCGGCTTTGCCTGCACCACCTGCAACGGCATGAGCGGTGCACTGAATCCTGCGATCGAGCAGGAGGTGGTCGAGCGGGGCCTGCACGCGGTGGCCGTGCTCTCGGGCAACCGCAACTTCGACGGGCGCATCCACCCGCGCGCCGCGCAGGCCTTCCTGGCCAGCCCGGCGCTGGTGGTGGCCTATGCGCTGGCGGGCACGATCCGCTTCGACATCGAGCGCGACGTGTTGGCGCAGGTGCAGGGCCGCGAGGTCCGGCTGGCCGACCTGTGGCCCAGCGACGCCGAGATCGATGCGATCGTGGCGGCGGCCGTCCAGCCGGCGCAGTTCCGGCAGGTCTATGTGCCCATGTTCCAGCGGCCGGCCGCGCCCGCGCAGCGGGTGCCACCCCGGTACGACTGGCGGCCGCAGAGCACCTACATCCGCCGCCCGCCCTACTGGGAAGGGGCGCTGGCGGCGCCGCGCACCTTGCGGGGCATGCGGCCGCTGGCGGTGCTGCCGGACAACATCACGACCGACCACATCTCGCCGTCCAACGCCATCCAGCCCGAATCGGCGGCGGGGGAATACCTCGCCCGCATGGGGCTGGGGCCGGAAGATTTCAACGCCTACGCCACCCACCGGGGTGACCACCTCACGGCGTTGCGCGCCACCTTTGCCAACCCGCAGCTGGTCAATGAGCTGACCCGCGATGCGGACGGCGCCACCCCCCGGGGTTCGCTCACGCGCCTGCTGCCCGAGGGCCGGCTGGTTCGCATGTGGGAGGCGATCGAGACTTACCGGGCGCGGGGTCAGAACCTGATCGTGGTCGCAGGGGCCGACTACGGGCAGGGTTCCAGCCGCGACTGGGCGGCCAAGGGGGTGCGGCTGGCCGGGGTCGAGGTGATCGTGGCCGAGGGGTTCGAGCGCATCCACCGCAGCAACCTGGTCGGCATGGGCGTGCTGCCGGTGCAGTTCGTCCCGGGCACGACCCGCCACGACCTGCAGCTCGACGGCAGCGAGGTGCTGGACGTGGAAGGTGAGATCGCGCCAGGGGCGATGCTGGAACTGGTGGTGCGACGACCCCAGGGCGAAGCCCGGCGGATTCCGGTGCTCTGCCGCCTGGACGCCGACGAGGACCTGTCGGTGTACGAAGCCGGTGGCGTGTTGCAGCGCTTTGCCGCCGATTTCCTGAGCACCCGCCCATCCAGCGAACACACTTCCGTCGAGGCCGTGGGCCGGCCATGACGCACGACACCCTGCACCACCCGGCGCCACAGTTGCGCATCCGCGCCCTCTATGCCCGTGGCGGCACCAGCAAAGGCCTCTTCTTCCGGCGGGAGGACCTGCCCGTCGAGTGCCAGACCCCTGGCCCTGCACGCGACCGCCTGTTGCTGCGCCTGCTGGGCAGTCCCGACCCGTACGGCAAGCAGATCGACGGCATGGGCAATGCGAGTTCGTCCACCTCCAAGGCGGTGATCCTCTCGCCCACGTCCCGCCCCGACCACGACGTGGACTACCTGTTCGGTCAGGTCAGCATCGACCAGGCGCTGGTGGACTGGAGCGGCAACTGCGGGAACCTGTCGTCGGCCGTCGGGCCGCTGGCGGTGTCCATGGGGCTGGTGCATCCGTCCCGCGTGCCGGACGATGGCGTTTGCACCGTGCGCATCTGGCAGGCCAACATCGGCAAGACCATCCTGGCGCACGTGCCCATGGCGGGTGGCCAGGTGGTGGAAAGCGGCGACTTCGAGCTGGACGGCGTGAGCTTTCCGGCGGCGGAGGTGCGGCTGGAATTTCTGGAGGACGCAGCCGCAGGCGGGGAGGGTGCCACGCCGGCGCAGCGGCTGTTTCCGACCGGTCGCGTGGTGGACACGCTGGACGTGCCGGGCTGGGGCACCCTGCAGGCCACCCTGATCAACGCCGGCATCCCGACCGTGTTCGTCCGCGCCGAGGCGCTGGGCCTGAACGGAACCGAGCTGCCGGCTGCCTTCAACGCGCAGCGCGAACGGCTGGACCGGCTGGAGCACATCCGCGTGCAGGGTGCACTGGCCATGGGTCTGATGCGCGACGCCCATGAAGCGGTCACGCGCCAGCACACCCCCAAGCTGGCCTGGGTGGCCCGGCCCCAGCGGCACGCGACCTCCAATGGCCGGATCATCGAGCCTGGCGAGGTGGACATGCTGGTGCGGGCACTGTCCATGGGCCAGTTGCACCACGCCATGATGGGCACCGCCGCGGTCGCCATCGCGGCGGCGGCCAGCGTACCCGGCACGCTGGTGAACGAGGCGGCGGGTTCGCCTTGCGGCGGAGGGAGCGTCCGCTTCGGCCACCCGTCCGGCACCTTGCGCGTGGGTGCCCACGCCGTGCAGGAGGGCGGAACCTGGCGCATCGCCCGTGCCCTGATGAGCCGCAGCGCCCGCGTCCTCATGGAAGGCTGGGTGCGCGTACCGGCCGACACCTTGTCCCCACCGACCCCTTCACCACCGAACCTGCCATGAGTGTCCCCCGCCAACAGCTGAAGGCCCTGATCGATGCGCGACGCGGCGTGCTGGTGCCGGGCGCTTTCAACGCCCTGTCGGCCCGGCTGGTGGTCGACATGGGCTTTGAAGCGGTGTACGTCACCGGCGCGGGCGTGACCAACATGAGCCTGGGTCTGCCCGACCAGGGTTTCATGGGCCTGGCCGAGATCGCGGAACACACGGCGCGCATCCGCGACGCGGTGGAGCTGCCGCTGCTGGTGGACGCGGACACCGGCTTCGGCAACGCCCTGAAACACGGTACGCACGCTGGAGCGGGCCGGCGCCGATGCCATCCAGCTGGAGGACCAGGTCCATCCCAAGCGGTGCGGCCATTTCAGCGGCAAGGAAGTGATTCCGGTGGAAGAAGCGGTGGGCAAGATCAAGGCCGCCGTGGACGCCCGCAAAAGCACGGACCTGCTCATCATGGCGCGCACCGATGTCGCGGCCGTGCACGGCTTCGAGGCCGCGGTCGAACGCGCCCAGCGGTATGCCGAAGCGGGGGCCGACATCCTGTTCGTCGAAGCCGTGACGCAGCCGCACGAGGTGCGCGCTCTGCCGCAACGCATCCGGACCCCGCAGCTGATGAACATGGTCATCGGCGGCAAGTCCCCCCTCATGTCGCGGGACGAACTGCAGGCCATGGGGTTCTCTCTGGTGCTGTGGGCCAACGCGGCCTTGCAGGGTGCGCTGCACGGCATGCGCCAGGCCCTGGAGGTGTTGCAGCAGACCGGTGCAGTGACCGAGCAGAGCGGCCGGGTGACGCCGTTCGCCGAGCGCCAGCGGCTGGTGGGCAAACCGCTCTGGGACGATCTCGAACGCCGCTATTGACGGCCGCCCGGACCCGCTGGTTGTTGCCGGAACCTGTCCCTTTGCCCCGTGCCCACCGCCGCACCCGCTGACACGGTAGCGGGCGTGACACATGCCGCAAGGGCCGGTCCGGACCGACAAGGGGTGCTGCGAGCGACCTCAGCGGTCACGCTTTTCCGCTATCTTCCGCGCAAGCCTCCAGGGGCGACTTCCCAGGAACCAGCGCACAGGCGGAACCGATGCAGCACGACAACCCGGACACCATCGCGATCGAAGACACCCAGTGGGAACACACCCTGGTGGACGACATGTTCCTGCCCAGCGTGCGCGTTCAGGTGGGTTGGAAGGACGTCGAATCCGCCGTGGTCAAGGGTGCCGTGCTGCCGCACCAGGCCCACGCGCTGTGGGCTTCCTGGGCGTCGCCCAACAGCGGAATGCGGGTGGTTGCCGGTGGATCGGGCGGCTCGATTGAGCCGACCCAGGCATTGGATCGCGAAGACGACCTGGCGCTCCCGCCGGCGCCGGGGCCGCTGCAGCGCCATGGCCTGGTGTTTGGCCTCGTGGCCGGTGTGACCCTGGGCGCCGGCGGCGCCTTCCTGCTCGGGGGCTGAGCCGGTACCGCTGGCGGTTGACGCCGACACAGGTCTGGATGGGCTCGGGAAGCAGACAAGCCGCCCCCCGGGAGCGGCTTGTCTCCAGATGCCGGTACCAGCGCTCAGTAGGCCAGATTGATCTGAAGCACAGCGGTGGTCCCGCTGGTTTCGTTGCCCACGATCAACAGCGGCCGACTGTTGGGGGAGTCGGTAGCGCTGATGAAGGTCAGGCCTTCTGGGCCTCGGTCCCCGGTGGCCTCGGTGCGGGTGTTGAGGTAGGTGACGAAGCTGGCTGCGGAGGGCGTTGTGACGTCGTAGACCATGACCCCGCCCACACGTTCCAGCCCGATGAAGGCGAAGGTCTTGGTGCCAAAGCGTGCCACGGTCACGCCTTCGGGTTCTGGCCCCTTGCTGGCGCTGCGGCCGTCCAGCGTGTTGTTGTCGTTGCTGGCGTTGAAGCTGACGTTGGGCAGGGCCTGGGTGCGTTGTTCGAATTGGTCCCCGGAGTCGAACACGCGGGTGCCGCTGGTGGTCCAGATGCTGAAAGAGCGCGCACCGAAGCTGTAGAGCTCGGTGCAGCGCCCGGCGCTGTTCTTGCCGTCCAGCCCGCCATTGGGCGTTGTGGTGATGCGCAGACGGCCGAGGTTGGAGTCGAACAGCAAGTTCGCTGCGTCGGCACCGAAGATGGTGGGTTCCAGCCCGTTGGTACAGTGCGTGCGCACGCGGGTCTCTTCGTTGAAGCCTGGCCCGTAGTCGCGGGCATCGCCTTCGTTGGCGGTGATCAGGTACTGCTGGCCACCTGCGGTGTAGGCGGCGATGGCGTCGGGCATGTACAGGCCGCGAACGGGCACCGGGTTGATGCGGATCACCGGTGTGCCGCTGTTGGTGTTGGTGCCGCCGTCTTCGTCGCTCACGTCCATGCCCATGCCGGTGATGCTGTGGTCTTTGTAGCCCAGCGCGCGGATGGCGGTGACGCCGCGGGTGGCGATGTCGATCTCGGCGATGGCGTTGTTCTCCTGCAGCGTCACGTAGGCCTTGGTGCTGTCGGCGCTGACGGCGATGTACTCGGGCTCCAGGTCTTGCGCCACGCTGGCGCCGGGGCCAAAGATGCGCACGCCGGCCGCGCGCAGGCTGGTGACCTGGCTGTTGTAGGCGCTGAAGTCGGCGGTGTGCACGGTGCGCTGAACGGTGGTGGCGGTGGCCGTGAGCGGGCCCAGGGCGATCACACTGATGGAGCCTTCGGGATCCACCGAATCGGGCTGGCCGTAGCTGTTGGGCTCGCCTTCGTTGGCCACGAGCAGGTGGCTGCCGTCGGGGGTGAAGGTGAGCATGTCGGGCAGGGCGCCCACGGTGTCGGCGCCGAGCAGGGTGAGGTCGCTGGCGCGCACCCAGGCCACACGGCCGCTGTCGGTCTTGGGACTGGCTTCGACCGCCAGCGCCACGATGCCATTGCGCACGGCGACACTGTTGATGGCGCCCAGGCCGGTGTCGATGTCCGCGGCGGCGATGCTGCCCACGCTGACCGGCACGGCCGGGTTGCTCAGGTCCAGCACGTCCACCGAGCCGAGCGCGCCGTTGACCACGAACAGGCGACGGCTCGTGGGGTCGAAAGCGGCAATCTCCGCCGACGAGGCGCCACCGGTGTGGGTGAAGTCGCCGATCTTTTCCAGGGTCAGGCTGGCAGGTGTGGCTTCGGCAGGGGGTGGGGTGGTGCTGTCGTCACCACCGCCGCCGCAGGCGCTGAGCAGTGCGCTGGTGGCAAGGGCGGCGGCCAGCAGGGTCAGGCCGGTGCGCTTGAAGGGGGTGGAGCGTGGGGTCATGGCAAGGTCCGTGAACGCGGTGTTGGGAACCCGCTGTTGTAAGAACCTTGTGTGACATCGTCATGAATGAGACGTGAACGCGGGCGCGGTGGTGGCGCCTTGGTCCGGGTTATTGCCCGAAGCGGGGTCCGTCGGTCAGAAAGGCCGTTTCGTCGGCCGTGCTGGCGCGGCCCAGTGCAGCGTTGCGGTGCGGGAAACGGCCGAAGCGTTCGATGATGTCCCGGTGCTGGCGGGCCGAGCGCAGGTTGCCCTGCAGGTACTGGGCCACGGCGGGCGGGCAGACTTGCGCCAGAGCCTCGAGGCGCTGCACGCATTCGTGTTGCAAGGCCGGGTTTTCGGCGTGCATGAGCGGCATGACCAGAAACACCCGCCCCGCAACCGGCAGGTTTTCGTCTTCGCACAGGGCCAGGGTCTGGAGCACCAGGCGCTGTGCGCGGGCGTCGCCGGCAAAGGCGCCTGCCCGACCGCGGTGCACGTTGCGGCTGAACGGGTCGAGCAGCAGGATCAGCGCCAGCCGGTGGTGCAGCGGGCTTTCCCTGTGGTGCAGACCGCCAGCCTGCGCGGCCCGAACGAGAGGTCCGAACCGGGTGGTGATGTCGGCGTCGAGCGTCGCGCCGCCGCCGAACCACAGCGGGTTGCGGTCCTCGGTGGGCCAGTCGATGTTCCACGGCTGGCCGAACCAGAAGTGCAGGGCATCGTCGGGCGTCGCCGGAGGGGGTGTGGTGGCGTTCATGTTCCTGGGCATGTTACGTCTGGCAACGGGTTTGACCGAAGCCGTGCAACGGTTTACAGGCGAATTCCCTGTAATGGCGTCACGGCAGCGGTGTGCTGCCGCCAACCAAGGAGCCATCTGCATGAACACCGCGAACATCCGCACCCAACTGGGCCGCAGCTCGGCCTGGGCCAAGACCCTGGGCCTGGTTTCGCTGGGCGCTGCGGCCTGGGCGCTGAGCGCCGGACAGGCGCAGGCCCGTGGCGGCCATGACGACATCCACTGGTCCGTCGGCGTGCACCAGCCGGGGGTGACGGTGGGTGTTTCCAACGCACCGCCACCGCGGCCGGTGGTGATCCACCAGCCCCCCCCGGTGGTGATTCACCCCAGTGCCCCCGTCGTGATTCACCAGCCGTATCCGTACGTGCGCCCGGTGGTGGTGCACCCGCGGCCCGTGGTGTACCAGGGCTGGGGGTACGGGCCGCGCTGGGACGACCGCGACGAGCGCCGCCACTGGAAGAAGAAGCACAAGGTCCACCACCACCATCACTACCACCACCGCGACGACGACCGCTGGGACGATGACGGCCGCCGCGGGGGTGACCGCCGCCGCTGAGCGCTTTCACATGGCCCGGAAGCGCTGTGCGTAGAGGCGGCTGACGGACCAATGCTCGGGCCGCTCGCGCAGCCGCAGGCTGAGCCTGCCGGCTTCGTCCCGCTGCACGCTGTGGATGGCGTCGGCCCGCACCACGGTGCTGCGGTGGACCTGCCAGAATACGCGGGTGTCCAGCTGCGGCAACAGCTCCTTGAGCGGGGTGCGGATCAGCACCTCGGCCTGGGCCGTGAGCACGCGCACGTACTTGTCCGCGGCCTCGAACACCAGCACCTCGTCCACCGGAATCAGGCGGATCTGGGGGCCCACGCCGGCCTGGATCACGCGCAGAGGTTCGGCCCCGGTGGCAGCGGGCGCCAGCAAGGCGCGCAACTGCGCCAGCGCGGCGTCCAGCGGCTCGGTGGCAGGTGCGCCGGTGCGTTGCGCGAGCAGGTTCTGCATGCGCAACACGGTGCGTGACAGGCGTTCGGGCAACACCGGTTTGAGCAGGTAATCCACCGCTTGCGCTTCGAAGGCTTGCAGCGCGTACTGGTCGTAGGCGGTGACGAAGACGATGGCCGGGAAGGGCACGCCGTCGGGCCACTCGTCGGCGAGCTCGGCGGCCGCCTCCAGCCCGTTCTGGCCGGGCATGCGGATGTCCAGGAACAGCACCTGTGGGCGAAGTGCCAGCGCCTGTTCGACCGCAGAGGCGCCATGGGTGACGTGGGCCACAACCTGCAGGTCGGGCCAGGCACGGGCCAGTTCCGCCAGCAGCGCGGCGGCCAGCAGCGGTTCGTCTTCGGCAATCAGGGCGGTGGCTTTCATGGGGTCACGGGGGTCTGCAGTGGCAGGGTCAGCGCGATGCGGGTGCCCTGGCCCGCAGCGCTGTGCACCCGCACAGGCCCCGCGCCGGGCAGGCTGGCCATGCGTTCGCGCACCTGGGCCAGGCCGAAGCCGCCGTCGCTGCGCTGGGCGGTGACGGCGTCCGGGTCCATGCCCACGCCGGTGTCGCTCACGGCGAAGTGCCACTGGCGGCCGTCGTCGGCCCAGGCGGCCACGGTGATGCGACCCCCCTCGACCTGGGGTTCCAGACCGTGGCGGATGGCGTTTTCCACCAGCGGCTGCAACAGCAGCGGCGGTACGGGCTGACGGGCCAGGTCGTCGGGCAAGTCCAGGGTGTAGGTCAGGCGCGGGCCCATGCGCACGGCCATGAGTTCCAGGTAGTCGCGCAGGCGGGCGCCTTCATCGGCCAGGGTGTGACCGCCGCCCAGGGCGTCGGTGCGCGAGGCGCGCAGGGTGGCGCGCAGGTAGTCGCCCAGTCGGTCGAGCATGGTCACGGCACGCGGCGGATCGACCTGGATCAGCACCCGCAGATTGGCCAGGGTGTTGAACAGCATGTGCGGTTCCAGCTGGGTTTCCAGCAGTTTCAGTCGCGCTTCGGTGGCCTGCTTCTCCAGCGCCTGGGCCTTCTCGCGGTGGTAGAAGAAGAACAGAAAGCCGGCGCTGATCCCGAAAGAGCCGAAAACAAAGCCCCAGAAGCGCTGCGGCGACACCTGCAGCAACTGCCAGGAAGAGTGGCCGGTGTAGGTGTCGCCCACGGCCGTGCCCGCCGCATAACCCAGCCCGATGGCGAGCACCTGGTGGGCGATGGACCGGGCGTTGAAAGACCAGTAGTAGGGGCCGGTGGCACCCAGCCAGCGGTGCAGTGCGATGCGCACCGGATCGCACAGGAACCAGATGGCGGTGCTGATGGCGTAGCTGTAGAGCAGCGACACGCCCAGCGGGTGCTGGTGAGGGCTGAGCAGGCTCTGTGCCAGCGCAATGACGGCCGCCATGCCCCAGACGATGAACGCACGCTGGCGCACCCCTGCGCGGCTGTCGGCGGGCAGCCAGCGCAGCCACCAGGGGCCGAGGGAAGGCGGGGTCATGGAGCGGGCAGAAGGTGCAGGCGTTGCCAGGCAACGATTCTGTCACGCGGGTCCTCAGCGATCCCGCAGGCGCTGCCGTTCTGTCTCCAGCATGCGTTGCCGGATGCCTTCAGCCGTGGGGGCCAGCCAGACCACCGCGCCATGAACCAAGAGGCCGATGACCCAGCCACCGGTGGGCAGGCCCAGCCAGCCGCTGCGCAAGCCGGCCAGCCAGAGCCCTGCATTGACCAGCACGAAGACAGTGGCGTGGACCAGCCAGCCCATGCGCAGGGCCACATGCCGGCGGGCCTGTCTTTGCAGTTCTGGCGAGAGCGCAGGGATGGGGTTGTTCATGGAGTTCTCCTTGAAATAGTCCGGTGTCAGAGAAGGCCCAGCCACTGGCCCCAGACCAGCTGGCCCAGGTAGCGGCCGGGCAGCAGGGTAAAGACGCCGGCGCCGATGCATGCCCCGAGGTACAGGCCCAGCATGGTCTGGCGGTGGCCGGCGATGTTGCCGCGCAGCAGCTTGGCAAAGGCCAGGTACAAGCCGCCCAGGGTGAGAGGCACGAACAGATGGATGAGCGTATAGCCAGCGATGTTGGGCAACTGGAAGTCGCGGATGAACAAGGCCGACAGGGCCGACAACAGCATGAACGAGACCCAGGCGTAACCCGCCGCGCGGTGCAGGCGGGGGCGCTGGGATGCGGCCCGCCCGGCAGCATGGCCGCGGCGCGCCCACAGCGCGACCGGGCCCAGGGCCAGGGCGGCCAGGGAGGCGCTCAGGTGGATGGCGATGATGGGGGTCAGTGTCATGTCGGGCTCCGTTCGCGCTGATCTGGGGTGGACTGTGGCCATTCCACCGCCCGACGGCCAGCCGTTTGTGACCAAATGCCCGGTGGTGTTCGCGAGTTGCCGGCAGCGCGGTGCGAAATGCGGGCGGTTCTCGCCACAATGGCGCCATCCGCCACCCTTGCAGGAGACCGACATGCAACAACCGACCGTCTTCCACCGCCGTCGCCTGCTGGCCTTGGCTGGTTGGTCTGCCCTGGCGCTGGCCGGTTGTGCCGCGCTGCGGCCGGGTCCGCGCACGGTCGACATTTCGCAGGAGAAGCTGCTGCAGCTCATCGCCGGGCAGTTCCCCTTCAACAACCGCTACCTGGACCTGTTCGACGTGTCGCTCAACTCGCCGCGGCTACGCCTGATCCCGGCGGAAAACCGCATCGGGACCGAACTGGGGTACGCCATCGGCGCGCGCCTGCTGGGGTCGCGCACCTACGAAGGCAAGCTGAACCTGAGCTACGGCCTGCGTTTTGAACCCAGCGACGGCACGGTTCGCCTCAGCCAGGTGCGGGTGGAGGGGTTCGAGGTGCCTGGAGTGCCGCAGGCCTACGCCTCGCGTGCCAACCAGCTTGGCGGGCTGCTGGCCGCAGCGGTGCTGCAGGACTTCGTGGTGCACCGGCTCAAGCCCGAAGACCTCAAGGCCGCCAGCGGCTGGGGCTACCAGCCGGGGGCCCTGCAGGTGGTGCCGGGTGGTCTGCAGCTGCAGCTCAACCCGGTCCCGCGTTGAGGCGGTTCCGAAGGCCAGGCCCACCCGACATGGGGGCGGCGGTCACAGCGTGGTCGGGGTGGTGGCTTCGTCGGGCAGGGTGAAACAGAAGGTGGCACCCTGGCCCGGCGCCGATTCGGCGGTGAGCGTGCCACCGTGGCGCAGCACGATGCGCCGCGCCGTCGCCAGCCCGATGCCCAGCCCGCCGAATTCGTGCGGCAGGTGCAGGCGCTGGAAGGGCTGGAACAGCTTGTCCGAACGCGCCATGTCGAAACCGGCGCCGTTGTCGCTGATGCAGAACGTGCGTTCGCCCGGGCCGCCCGGGCTGTAGACGCGGATGCGCGCTGCCGGCGTCTGCGCGGTGTATTTCCAGGCGTTGTGCAACAGGTTTTGCAGCAGGGCCTCGATCAGGGGCGGGTCGGCCAGCGCCAGCAGGTCGGGCTGAACGCTCCATTGCACATCGCGCTGCGGTTCGTCCGAGGCCATCTCCTCCAGCAGGCGGGTGGCAATGGCGCTGATGTTCACCGGGTGACGACCCACACCGCCGCGTGCGTACTGCGAGAGTTGCAGCAGTCCGTCGATGAGCTGGCCCATCTTGGCGCTGGCACCCAGGATGCGCCGCACGTGCAGGCGGCTGGCTTCGCCCAGTTCGGGGTTGTCTTCCTGCAGCGCCTGGGCAAAACCGTTGATGATGCGCAAGGGCGAGCGCAGGTCGTGGGCCACGGCGTAGGAATAACTCTCCAGCTCGTCGTAGGCGTCCTTGAGTTCGCGCGTGCGCTCCTGGATGCGCTGCTCCAGCGAGGTGTTCAGGCGCCGGATCTCCTGCTCGGCCAGGGTCTGCGGGGTGATGTCCTGCGTGACGCCGTAGGCGCGCACCACGCGGCCCTGGTCGTTGCGCTCGAATTCGGCGCGCACGCTGAACCAGCGGTCTTCCCCGTTGAGGGTGGCGCGGTAGGCCGAGTCGTATTCGCTCACCCCCTGCAGGGCGGCCACCCACTCGGCCCACAGGCGTTCCTGGTCGTCGGGGTGGACCAGGGCCAGCAGTTCGCCGCCCGAAAATTCGGCGCTGGGCAGGCCCAGACGCACGTGCGAGCCCCCGACCGCGCGGAAGCGCCAGGCGTTGAGGTCGGCCTCCCAGCTGGCAAAGCCGGCCAGGGCCTGGGCTTGCTGCATCAGGCGCTCGCTGGTGCGAAGTGCTTCTTCAGTGGCCTTCTGGGCGCTGAGGTCCTGAACGACCGCGATGAAGTAGTCCGGGCTGCCATCGGCCTTGCGCACCAGGGCCACCGTCAGTTGCACCCAGACCCAGTGGCCCAGTTTGTGCCGGTAACGCTTTTCGAGCGTGTAGGCGTCGCGCTGGCCCGCCAGGGTCTCGCGCAGCAGGGCCATGTCGGGCTCGACATCGTCGGGGTGGGTGATGTCCTGGAAGCTCAGTCGCTGGAGTTCCTCGGCGCTGTGGCCCACGATGCCGCAGAAGCTGCGGTTGACCCGCAGCAGGCGCCCGTCGGTCGAGACGTGGGACATGCCCGACGCGGCGAGTTCGAAGGTGTCCAGAAAGCGTTTCTGGCTGGTCTGGGCCAGTTCTTTGGCTTCCTGCAGGCGCCGGTTGCGTTGCTGCATCTGCGTGATGGCACCGACCACGACCAGCTGGGTGATGAAGTGCCAGAGGTTGAGCCAGAAGGCTTCGCCCAGGTCGTCGATCGCCGGTGAGCCGTAGGGTTTGAACAGGAAATAGTTGACCAGCACCATGCCCAGCACCGTGCTGACCATGCCGGCCGTGAAGCCACCCAGCAGGGCGGACAGGGCCACCGCCAGCGACAGCGTGACGAAGCGCCCGCCCGATTCGGCCGGTGCCAGGGCCACGCGCAGCCCGATGGCCAGCAGGGTGAGAGCCACGGCCAGGCCTACCCGTTGCCACAGGCTCAGGCGCCGGGGCTCCCAGGCCTGCAGGCCGTGCCACAGACGCAGCCAGAACGGGGTAGGGGTGTCGGTGGAGACCATGAATGGACGCCATCGTAGCCACGGTGGCGGCCGCGTGGGGCCAGGTTTCTCGCCAGCCCGCGAGATTTCACCGGTTTTTCCGTTTCAGATGGCCAGCCGCCCGAGCGACGCGTCGATGGCCAGCGCCGTCTCGTGGGGTCTCTCCATCGGAAACAGGTGGCTGCCTTCGATCAGCCGCAGGCGGTCCGGGTGGTCGCGGCCCACCACCTTGTGGGTCATGGTCATGCCCACCTGCTTCATCTCGGCCGACTGGGTGCCGCCGATGAAGGCCACCGGGCACTGCAGGGGGTGCCTGCGCAGCAGGCGGTCCAGGTTGTGGGGCAGGGTGTTGTAGATCGCGGTTTCGATCTCGCGGTCGAAATCCAGCACGCGGCGCGCCCCGGACGCGGTGCTTTCGTCCCGCGTGCCGTGTTCGACATAGTCGCGCAGCACCTGCGGGTCCCAGCGGGCAAAGGCTTTCTTGTGCGCGAAATGGTCCCAGGCGGCCTGCGCGTCGGGCCAGGCGTTGCGCCGCTTGCGGCTGATCTTGCCCGGCGAAATCGAGCCCACCAGCTGGGTGCGCTTGGCCAGTTCGAGCGCGCGGGCGCGCCAGCCGCCGAGCACGGGGGAGTCCAGCAGCAGAACCCCCTGGACCGGCAGGCCGCCCAGCACCGGGTGGCGCGCAGCGCACATGAGGCTGAGGAAACCGCCCAGCGAATGGCCCACCAGCCAGGCGCCCTGGCCATGGCGCTGGACCTCCGGTCCGGCAAAGTCGGCCAGCTGCTGCACCAGGTGCGGCCAGTTGCTGGTGACCGGGTACCTCGGATCGTGGCCGAACTTGTCGACCCCGCGCACCGTGTAGCCGCGCGCCCGCAGGCTGCGGAAGAGCACGGCGTAGGTGGTGACCGGGAAGCTGTTGGCGTGGGAGAAAATGATCAGAGACACAGGCCCACCCCCGCGCCGCGCCGTGGGCGCGTCACCCCCTCAAGGGGGCAATGCCTGCGGCCCGGCAAAGCCGGTTCTGCGGCATTCTGGAACGACTCCGCCAGCACCAGGGCGATCATCAAATCAGCTTCTCCCGTTCGTTCGTGATCTTCTTGAGCGGCTGGCTGCGGGTGCTGCAGCCCATCAGTGGCACGTTGGTGGGCGAACCGTCCCAGGCCGGATGCTCGATGGCGTCGAAGACCTCGCGCAGCTTCTGGCCCCAGGTGTTGCGAACCATGCGGAAGTAGGGGTTGTTCTCGTCGATGCAGGTGATCTTGTCGGTCTGGAGCGCGTTGGCTTCGTAGACCACCAGGTCCAGCGGCAGGCCCACCGACAGGTTGGACTTGAGCGTGCTGTCCATGGACACCAGGGCGCACTTGGCGGCCTCGTCCAGCGGCGTGTCGGGCGTGATCACGCGGTCGAGCACCGGCTTGCCGTACTTGGATTCGCCGACCTGGAAGAACGGTGTTTCGGGCGTGGCTTCGATGAAGTTGCCGGCCGAATAGACCTGGAACAGGCGCATGCCTTCGCCGACGATCTGGCCGCCGAAGATCATGGACACGTTGAAGTCCACGCCAGCGCGCTTGAGTGCCTCGCCGTCGCGCTCGTACACATGGCGCACGGCCGAACCCAGCACGCGCGCGGCGTCGAACATGCTCCGGGCGTTCCAGATCGTGATGGGGTCGCCCCCTGCGTGGTCCACCAACTGCTCGACCTGCAGGATCTCGCGCACCGACTGCGAGATGCTCAGGTTGCCGGCCGAGAGCAGGCACATGAAGCGCTCGCCCGGCTTCTCGTAGACGATCATCTTGCGGAAGGTGCTGATCTGGTCCAGGCCCGCGTTGGTGCGCGAATCGGACAGGAAGACCAGTCCGGCCTTGAGTTTGACGGCGACGCAGTAAGTCATGATTTCTGGGCGAGTTTCTTGAGGGCGTAGAGCTGGTCCAGCGCTTCGCGCGGGCTCAGCGCATCGGGGTCGATGGCGGCCAGCGCGGCCACCACCGGTGGCGTCTCGGGTTCGGGTGCGGCCGGCGGCGGGGCGAACAGGTCCACCTGCATGCGGCTGCTTTCGCTGTGCGCTTCCAGCGCGGCCAGCGCATGGCGTGCGTGCTGCACCACCGCGCCGGGCACACCGGCCAGGCGCGCGACCTGGATGCCGTAGCTGCGGCTGGCCGGGCCGGGTTCGATCTGGTGCAGGAAGACGATGCCGCCACCGTTTCGCGATGTGCCGCCGCCTTCGACCGCGCTCACGTGCACGTTCACCGCACCGTGGTGGCTGGCGGGGAATTCGGTCAGCTCGAAGTAGTGGGTGGCGAACAGGGTGAAGCAGCGCGCCTTGTCGTGCAGGTGGGCCGCGATGCCGCCGGCCAGGGCCAGACCGTCGAAGGTGGAGGTGCCTCGGCCGATCTCGTCCATCAGCACCAGCGAATAAGCGCCCCCTGGACTGGGCTGCGCTCCGTCCTCCCCCCGAGGGAGGCCGGGAAGCTTGGGGCGGCCCGGCGCTTCCCGCGGCGTGACAGCATGCAGGATCTGCGCCGCCTCGGTCATCTCGACCATGAAGGTCGACTGGGCGTTGGCCAGGTCATCGGCCGCGCCGATGCGGGTGTGGATGGCGTCGATCGGGCCCAGGCGGCAGCTGGCGGCGGGCACGTACGAGCCCATGCTGGCCAGCAGCACGATCACCGCGACCTGGCGCATGTAGGTGCTCTTGCCGCCCATGTTGGGGCCGGTGATGACCTGCATGCGCTGCTTGCCGCCGAGCACCGTGTCGTTGGCAATGAAGCTGCCGCCGGTGGTTTCGTTCAGCCGCGCCTCGACCACCGGGTGGCGGCCACCGCGGATCTCGATGCAGGGCTCGGGCGTGAAGCTGGGTTCGTTCCAGTTCAGCGTGAGCGAGCGCTCGGCCAGCGCACACAGCGCGTCCAGCGCGGCCATGGCACGGGCCAGTTTCGTGAGCGGGTCGACCCAGGCCTGCATCTCGTCGAGCAGCAGCTCGTACAAAACCTTTTCTCGGGCCAGTGCCCGGTCCTGCGCGGACAAGGCCTTGTCTTCAAACGCCTTGAGTTCGGGCGTGATGAAGCGTTCGGCGTTCTTGAGCGTCTGCCGACGGCGGTAGTCGTCGGGCACCTTGTCCAGCTGCCCTTGCGTGACCTCGATGTAGAAGCCGTGCACCTTGTTGAACTGCACGCGCAGGTTCGCAATGCCGGTGCGCGCGCGTTCGCGGGTTTCCAGGTCGATCAGGAAACCGTCGCAGTTGGTCTGGATGGCGCGCAGCTCGTCCAGCTCGGTGTCGAAGCCGTCGGCGATCACGCCGCCGTCGCGCACCAGGGCGGCGGGTTCGGGCGCGATGGCCTGGGCCAGCAGCTCGGCGCAACCGGCGGGCGGGGTCAGGTCGGCGGCGATGCGCTGCAGCAGGGCGGGTGGTGTGGCGCCGAGACCGGCGGCCAGCGCACGCGAGAGTTGCTGCGAGCGCGTCAGCGTGGCCGTCAGCCCGACCAGCTCGCGCGGGCGCACCTGGCGCAAGGCGGTGCGGGCGGTGATGCGCTCGACGTCGCTCGACCCCTTGAGCTCGGCTCTGAGCGTCTGCCACAGACCGCCACGCAGCAGGCCGATGGCGGCCAGCCGCTCACGCGCCTCGCTGCGCTCGCGCCGCGGGGTCAGCAGCCAGCTTCGCAAGGCGCGGCTGCCCATGCCGGTGTGGCAGGTGTCCAGCAGCGAGAACAGCGTGGGCTGCGTCTCGCCGCGCAGGGTGTGGGTGAGTTCGAGGTTGCGTCGGGTGTTGACGGGCAGGTCGATCAGCTCGCCGCTGCGCGCCACCTGCAGGCTGCGCACGTGGGTGAGGGCACGGCCCTGGGTGTGTTCGGCGTAGGCCAGCAGCGCGGCGGCGGCGGCGTGGGCGTCCTTGTGGTCGTGCGCGTCCCAGGCGGCCAGGCTGGCGGCCTGCAGCTGCTCCAGCAGCTTGCGCTCGCCCAGCCCGGCGTCGAAGACCCAGGCCGGCCGCACCACGGCCACGCAGCGTTGGCCGCTGGGCAGGGGCTGGGCGGCCACCTGTTGCAGCGCATTTTCAAACGTGGGCGTGACCTCGGCGCTGTAGAGCAGTTCGCCAGGGCCGACGCGGGCGATCCAGTCGGCCAGTTCGTCGCTGGTGCACTGGGCCAGGAAGACGATGCCCTGGGTGACCGACAGCCAGGCCAGGCCCACGCCGGCGCGCGCGCCGGGGTGCACCGCCATCACCAGGGCCTCGGTCTTGTCGGACAGCAGTTCGGTGTCGGTCAGGGTGCCGGGCGTGACCACGCGCACCACCTTGCGCTCCACCGGGCCCTTGGCGGTGGCCACGTCACCGACCTGTTCGGCGATGGCCACCGATTCGCCCAGCTTGATCAGCCGCGCCAGGTAACTCTCGACCGAATGGAAGGGCACGCCCGCCATGATCACCGGCTCGCCGGCCGACTGGCCGCGCTGGGTGAGGGTGATGTCCAGCAGCCGTGCGGCTTTCTCGGCGTCGGCGTAGAAGAGTTCGTAGAAGTCGCCCATCCGGTAGAACAGCAGCGTGTCAGGGTGCCCGGCCTTGAGGGCCAGGTACTGCTGCATCATGGGCGTGTGGCGGTCCAGCGGGGCGGTCAAGGGAAAGCGGCCAGGCGAAAGGTCAAGCCGGGACTGTAGCAGGGCGATCCAGGCCAGCCTGCGACACAATGTGGCCAGATACCTTGCCATACCCTGAAAGCCCGGGCGCATGCCACCTGCCGATTCCGTTGCCGACCACTTTCCCGAAGGTCTGCCCTTTGAGGCGATGTTCCTGGCATCGCCGGTCCCCGCGAGCGTCAGCCGTGAACGCGATGGCCTGCTGATGGCGGTCAACGACGCCTGGGTGAGCCTGACGGGTCTGCGCCGTGCGGATGTGATCGGTCACACCACGGTGGAACTGGGGCATTGGTTGAACGACGAAGCGCGGCAGGCCTTTGTCCGCCGTTTGGCGGAGCAACCCGGCGTGCAGGAGGTGACCATGGGCATGGGCGAAGTGCGCCATATGCGCCTGCACACCACCCGGATGGATCTGGCGCCCGACCCTCTGTTGCTGGTGTACTTTTACGACATCACCGCCCAGAAGAAGGCCGAACAAGCCTTGCAAGAGGCCAACCTGGCCCTGCAGCAACGCCTGGAGCTCTACGCCGCGCTCGAGAAGCTGGCCGCCGTGGGGCACTGGACCAACGCGGCGGACGAAGAGCCGGTGTTCTGGTCGGAAGGATTGCGGGCACTGACCGGCATGGCAGCTCACCGGGAGCTGACGCGGGAGCTGGTGCGCAGCCGCATCCATCCCGACGACCGCGAAGCCTGGTACCTGGCCCGGCAGGCCATGGACGGGCGCACGGTGGAGTTTCGCTGGCAGCGACCGGACAACGACCAGTTCCTGTGGTTGCGCACGCGCATGGCCCGCACCGCGGTGGCGGGCAACCCCCAGACCGATTTCGGCGTGGTGCAGGACGTGACGGCCGAGAAGCAGACGCTGGACACCCTGGCCGAGCAGGCCCGTTTCATCCGCAGCATCGCGGCGCGCGTGCCCGGCATCATCTACCTGGCGCGGTTGCGGCCCGACGGGCACAGCGAGATTCCTTTTGTGAACGACGCGGTGCGCGACCTGCTCGAACTGGAACCGGAGGAGCTGCGGCACGACGCCCGGCCGCTGTTCGGGCGTATCCATCCCGACGATCTGCCGGCGGTGCAGGCTGCACTGCAGAATTCCGCCCGCACGCTCGTACCCTGGCGCCAGATGTACCGGGCTGTCCTGCCCCGGCGCGGCCTGCGCTGGTTCCGTGTGGAGGCGGTCCCACACCGGGAATCGGACGGTGCGGTGCTGTGGCACGGTTTCACGACCGATGTGACCGACAGCCATCTGGCCAGTCAGAAGCTGCAACGCCAGCACCGCATGCTGGAAGCCATCCAGACCGCGCAGGCGCTGTTCATCGAGGCCAGAAGTCGGCGCGAAGCGTTCGACGGCCTGCTTGCGGCTTTTCTGTCGGTCACGGGCAGTGCCTACGGATTCATCGGCGAGGTGCTGTACGACGAAGCCGGGCAACCGTACCTGAGGACCTACGCGATGACCGACATCGCCTGGGACGATGCGTCGCGGGCGATGTACGCGCGGCACGACCAGTCGGGCGTCGAATTTCGCAACCTCCAGACCTTGTTCGGACAGGCGCTGGTCACCGGGCAACCTCTGATCGCCAACCACCCGGCACAAGACCCGCGGTCGGGCGGCCTGCCGGCCGGGCATCTGGCCATGCAGGCGTTCCTGGGGGTGCCGCTGGCGGTGGACGACCGGCTGGTGGCGATGGTGGGGCTGGCCAACCAGCCTGGAGGGTATTCGGAGACCGACATCGAGTTCCTGCGGCCGCTGCTGGGGGCGGTGCGCCAGCTGGTCGTCGCCTGGCGCCAGCGCGTGGCACAGGCCAGCACGCGCGAGCAGCTGGAGTCCACCAGCGCGGAACTGGCCCGTCAGAGCGAAGCCTTGCGCGTCACGCTGGACAGCATGTCGCAGGGCATCAGCCAGGTGGATGCCAGTCGGCGCATGGTCGTTTACAACCGGCGACTGATGGAACTGCTCGACCTGCCCGAGTCCCTCATGGCCTCGGGTCCGACGCACGAAGAGATCGTGGCGTTCCAGACCCGGCGCGGCGACTTTGGCCCGGACATGTCGCTCATCGACGATCCGCTGGTGCGCCAGTACGTCAGCCGCCTCGACGCCCGGAAAGTTCCCGAGCGCTACCTCAGAAAGACCAAAGACGGACAGACGCTGGAGATCCGAACCCGGACGCTGGACAACGGCGGCATGGTGCGCACCTACAGCGACGTGACGCCGTTTGTGAACGCCCAGGAGGCGTTGCACCGCGAACGCCAGCGCCTGGCCTGGGTGCTAGAAGCCACACGCCCGGGCATCTGGGAGTTCGACCACCAGGCGCAGGTCTTCAAGGTCGACGATCGCTGGGCCGACATGCTCGGCTACACGGTGCAGGAGCTGGAGCCCCTGACCGAGCACACCTGGCGGCGCCTGACCCACCCGGAAGACCTTCCGCGCATGGAACAGGCGCTGCGGGATCACCTGGCCGGCATGACGCGTTACTACGAGTGCGACATCCGCATGCTGCACAAGGACGGACGCTGGATCTGGATCAACGACCGGGCACGCGTGCACGAACGCAGCGAAGACGGTGCAGCCTTGTACATGTCGGGCACCCACCTGGACATCACGGACCGGGTGCAGGCGCAGGAAGAGGTGCGGGCACTCAACGCCACGCTGGAAGAGCGGGTGCGCGAGCGTACCTGGGCGCTGGAGCGCTCGATGCGCGACATGGAGACGATTTCCTACTCGATCGCGCACGACCTGCGCGCGCCCCTGCGCGCGGTCAACGGCTTTGCTTCCCTGATCGCGGACGAGGGCGTGGCGCTCGATCCGGTCAGCCAGGACATGTTCCGACGCATCTCGCGGGCTTCGAGGAACATGGGGCAGATGATCACCGACATGCTGGAGCTGCTGCGTGTGGTGCGGGTCGAACTGGCCACCCTCCCGGTGGACATGCCTCTGCTGGCTCGGGAGGCGGCCGATTCACTGGCGCCGGGCCTGGCACCTGGTGAAATGGACATCACGGACATGCCCCGCGTGCTGGGCGACCCCACCTTGCTGCGGCAGGTGCTGGTCAATCTGATCGACAACGCCATCAAGTACGCCCAGCCAGGTGCCCGGCCGATGATCACCTTCGGCTACGAGCGGTCTGCGAGAGCCTTCTTCCTGCGGGACCAGGGGGTGGGTTTCGACATGACGCGGGCGCACAAGCTGTTCGGTCTGTTCCAGCGCCTGCACATCGCCGGCGAGATTCCCGGCACCGGGGTGGGCCTGGCGATCGTGGCCCGCATCGTCGAGCGGCACGGCGGGCGCATCTGGGCCGAGTCACAGCCCGGGGTGGGCACCACCTTCTGGTGGACGCTGCCGATCATCGGTGAGGTGTGAGTCCCAAGCCCTCCGGCGGGCGTCTTCAGAACGGTGCGATCTGCACGGCGGGTGGTACGTCGTCGGCGGGCGGTTCCTGATCGTTGGAAGCCGGCGCGGCATCGGCCGCTGGCTGGGCCTGGCGAACGGCGGCCTTGTCACCCGCGCTGGCGAACTTGCTGTACTTGCCGGTCAGCCCCACCAGCTGGCCGTAGATGCGCGGGTTGGCGGCCAGGCATTCCCGCTGTTCCAGGAAGTTCGCCTCGCCGGTGAAGTTGCCCACCAGACCACCGGCCTCGGTCACCAGCAGCGCGCCGGCGGCCACGTCCCAGGCCGACAGGCCGGTCTCGAAGAAGCCGTCGGAGAAGCCGGCCGCCACATAGGCCAGGTCCAGCGCGGCCGAACCGGGCCGGCGCACGCCGGTGCACTTGGGCATGACTTCGCCCAGCAGTTGCAGGTAGGTCTGCATCGCGTCGCCCGGGCGGAACGGAAAGCCGGTGGACAGCAGGCAGTCGCGCAGCACGGTGCGCTTGGCCACGCGGATGCGGCGGTCGTTGAGGTAGGCCCCGCGGCCCTTGGTGGCGCAGAACAGGTCGTTGCGCGTCGGGTCGTAGATCACGGCCTGTTCCAGCTTGTTGCCGACCATGAGCGCGATGCTCACGCAGTAGACCGGGAAGCCGTGGATGAAGTTGGTGGTGCCGTCCAGCGGATCGATGATCCAGACGTGGTTCTTGCCTGGGCCCTTGCCTTCGCGTCGTCCGGACTCCTCGGCCCAGATGCCGTGGTCGGGGTAGGCCGTCAGCAGGGTCTCGATGATCGCGGCCTCCGCCGCATGGTCGACTTCGG
The DNA here is from genome assembly GCA_964428045.1 of uncultured Hydrogenophaga sp. Classification (GTDB taxonomy): domain Bacteria; phylum Pseudomonadota; class Gammaproteobacteria; order Burkholderiales; family Burkholderiaceae_C; genus Hydrogenophaga. The sequence continues at coordinate 22,691 of CAYRWN010000038.1, forward strand.
TGACGAAGTCGTTGGTCTGCTTGGCCGACACACGCACGGTCTCGACGTCGAGCGCCGCGCGGTTGATGATGGCGCCGGCGGCGCGGGCGGCCTTGATGGCCACGTTCAGCATGGGGTGGAGGTTGGACGACATGAATTGTGTTCCTTGACAGCGGCCGGGTGTGGCCAGGGGCTTCAGGGGCATGAGCGGCTGGGGACGCCCGGCGATGCGGACGGCGACAATACCCGGCATTTTACCGGCCCCGCCCACGTCAGCCCGCGACAGATTGCACACATGCGAACCCGCTTCATCCTCATCGACACCAGCCACGCCGGCAATGTGGGCGGCGCCGCCCGCGCCATGAAGGTCATGGGCTTCGACGACCTGGTGCTGGTCAACCCGCGCTGGAAGAACGTGCTGCGCAAGGAAGAGACCATCCAGCGCGCCAGCGGCGCCAACGACGTGCTGGACCGGGCGCGGGTCGTGGATACGCTGGACGAAGCGCTCGATGGTGTCAGCCACCTGTGTGCGACCGCCATGACGCCGCGCGACTTCGGGCCACCCACCCGCGCGCCGCGCGAGCACTTCGCACAGCTGCTGTCCGAAACCGCCGCACCGGACGGGGTGCGGCCCGAGGGCGTGGCCTTCCTGTTCGGTTCCGAACGCTTTGGCATGAAGAACGAGGACGTGTACCGCAGCCACGTCTGCCTCTCCATCCCCACGAACCCGTCGTTCGGCTCGCTCAACCTCGCCGCTGCGGTGCAGCTGGTGGCCTACGACTGGCGCCAGGCGCTGGGCGGTTTTGTGGTCACGCCGTCGGCTGTCGAGCGCCCCGCCGCCGACGCCAGGACGGTGGCCGGCATGCTGGAACACCTGGAGCTCGCGTTGGTGGCGGTGGACTTCCTCGACCCGGATGCCCCCAAGAAGCTCATGCCGCGGCTGAACGCGCTGTTCAACCGCGCCAACCCCACCGAAGAGGAAATCCACATCCTGCGCGGTGTCGCCAAGGCCATGCTGCAGACCGCCGCGAAAGCAACGCGCTAGACTGGTTGCCCGATACGACAAACAAGCGCCATGTTCGCCCGACTCCGATCCGACATCCAGTGCATTCTCGAACGCGACCCTGCGGCGCGCAGCACCTGGGAAGTCATCACCTGCTACCCGGGCCTGCACGCCGTCTGGCTGCACCGTCCGGCCCACTGGTGCTGGACGCACGGCTTCAAATGGCTCGGGCGCTTCATTTCGCATGTGGCCCGTTTCCTGACCGGCATCGAGATCCACCCCGGCGCCAAGCTGGGCGAGCGGGTGTTCTTCGACCACGCCATGGGCGTGGTGGTGGGCGAGACCGCCGAGATCGGTGACGGCTGCACCATCTACCAGGGCGTGACGCTGGGCGGGACCTCGCTCTACAAGGGCGCCAAGCGCCACCCCACGCTGGGCAAGAACGTGGTGGTCAGTGCGGGCGCCAAGGTGTTGGGTGGCTTTGAGGTGGGCGACGGCGCCAAGATCGGCAGCAACGCGGTGGTGATCAAGCCGGTGCCCGCGGGCGCCACGGCGGTGGGCATTCCGGCCCGCATCATCCCGAGCAAGACGGGCGAGAGCGCCGACGTGACCGAAGACGCCAAGCCCAAGTTCCAGGCCTACGGGATCACGCAGGACGACGATCCGCTGTCACAGGCCATGAGGGGGCTGATCGACAAGACCGGCAGCCAGGAACACCAGATCGCCCTGCTGTGGGCGGCCATCGAGAAGCTGGCCTGCGAGCAGCGGGGCGGCGATTGTGTGCCCGACGATGCCGCGCGCGAGGAGAATTTCGAAGCCGACAAGCTCAACCAGCTGGTGGGCAAGTAGGAACACGCCCGCGCCGACGCTGGCGGCGCGGCGGCAGGTCAATGGTGATGCCCGTGCGCCCCGTGGGCGTGCCCGTGGGCGATTTCTTCTTCGGTGGCCGCTTTCACCTCCAGCACCTTCAGCTGGAACGTCAGCGTCTGGCCGGCCAGGGGGTGGTTGCCGTCCAGGTGCACCGTGTCGCCCTTGATCTTCATGACGGTGAACACCGCGCGCCGGCCCTGGTCGTCGTGGCCTTCAAGCTGGCCGCCGACCTTCACCCCGGGCGGGAATTCGCTCTTGGGGATGGTGGTGACCAGCGTTTCGTCGCGCTCGCCGAACGCATCGGCCGGCGCCAGCTTGACGGTGGTCTGGAAACCGGTGGCCTGGCCTTCCAAAGCTTTTTCGATCCCGGGCAGGGTGTTGCCGTAGCCACCGTGCAGGTAGCTGCGTGGTGTCTTGCCGTCTTCCAGCAGCTTGCCCAGCGCATCGCTGGCGCGGAAGGTGAGGGTGACGACGGTGTTCTTGGTGATGTTCATGGTGTCTTCGGGAGAACGGTCATCGGGCCGGACGGACAGCGGTCTTGGGGCGCCAGCCCTTGACGACTTCGTCGTGGGTTTCAAGGTACGGGCCGCCGATCAGGTCGATGCAGTAGGGCACGGCCGCGAAAATGCCGTTGACCCGCACCGAGCCGTCGGCGTTCTTCGCCCCTTCCAGCGTCTCGGCGATCGCCTTGGGCTGGCCGGGCAGGTTGATGATCAGGCTGTTGTCGCGGATCACCGCCACCTGGCGCGAGAGGATGGCCGTGGGGACAAAGGCCAGGCTGATCTGGCGCATCTGTTCGCCGAAGCCGGGCATTTCCTTGTGGGCCACGGCCAGCGTGGCTTCGGGCGTCACGTCTCGCCGGGCCGGGCCGGTGCCGCCGGTGGTCAGCACCAGCGCGCAACCGGCGTCCACCAGCTGGATCAGGGTGTCGCTGATGGTGGCCTGCTCATCCGGGATCAGCCGCGCGTCCAACGTGATGGGGTTTTTCAGCGCTTTGCCCAGCCACTCTTTGAGTGCGGGCAGGCCCTTGTCTTCGTACACGCCGCTGCTGGCGCGGTCGCTGATGGACACGATGCCGATGCGCACCGGGTCGTGGGTGTCACCCATGGTCGTCCTCCGCGCCGGTCCCGGCGTCTGCTGCTTCGTCTTCGCGCGCCAAAGCGGCACGCACGGTCTGGAAGATCTCGCGGTAGGCCTTGCCATGGCGCTGGGCTTCGCCCGGGCGTTCGGTCACCGCCGCCGCGTCCTTGCGGGCTTGGCGGATCAGTGTGCGCAGCGGCTGCACGTCGGTGTCCGGCGCCCGTTGCAGCCAGGCATCGAGCGCGTTGTCGTCGGCGATCAGACGGTCGCGCCACTGTTCGGCCTGGTGCAGGGCCAGCGTGGCCTGGGCCGACGGCTTGCGTTGCTCTTCCAGCGCGGCTTCGATGGCGGCCACCGTGCCTTCGTCGAGCTTGCGCATCAGTTTGCCGATGAACTGCATCTGGCGGCGCTTGCCCTCGAAGTTGGTGATGCGCCTGGCTTCCTGCAGGGCTTCGATCAGCTTGTCGCTGAGGTCTTCGTGTTGCTCGCGCAGTCGCGTCATCAGATCGCTGCGCAGCGTGAGCAGGCTTTCACCGAGCGACTGCAGGTGGTCGCTGTGTTTCTTCAGGTCGGTCTTGCTCATGTCGACCGAACCTTTGAGCTCGCGCTTGAGTTCCAGGTCCAGCTCGCTGCCCTCGGCGACGAACTGGCCACGGACGTAATAGCCTTTGGTGGGTTTGCGTGACATGAAAAATAGGCCCACCCCTGCGCCGCCTGCGGCGTCTCCCCCTCAAGGGGGCGCCAGCTGCGGCCCGGCAGAGCCGGTTCCTGGCTGGCCTGGACGGTCGGTCCAGCGGCCTGGCGAGTAGGTGTGTTGCGGGGGATGACGGGTGTGAATGAACCGGCCGGTATCATAGCTGCCGACATGAAAAACCCCGCACCCACCGCCTGCACCCCTGCCCAGCCTCTCCTGAGCGCCGACCAGCCTTTGCCCGGTTTCCAGTACGCGCGCAGCCGTTTCGAGGAACTGGCCGACCTGGCGCTGACCCACGCGAAGCAGCTGGGCGCCGCCGATGCCGGCGTGGACGTCTCCGAAGGCTCAGGCCTGAGCGTTTCGGTGCGCAAGGGCGAACTCGAGAACGTGGAGCGCAACCGCGACAAGTCGCTCGGGGTGACGGTCTATCTGGGGCAGCGCCGCGGCAACGCGTCCACCTCGGACTTTTCACCGGCGGCCATCCGCAGGGCGGTGCAGGCGGCTTACGACATCGCCCGCTTCACCGCCGAAGACCCGGCCGCCGGCCTGCCCGATGCGCAGGACATCGCCGACAGTTACCCGGACCTGGACCTTTTCCACCCCTGGGCCATCGGTTCCGAGGAGGCGGTGCGACTCGCGCTGGCCTGCGAAGACGCGGCGTTCGCCACCAGCAGGAAGATCAGCAACAGCGAGGGCGCGAGCGTCTCGGCCCAGCAGTCGCACTTTTTCTCGGCCCATCTGCGCGGTGGCGAGCGCGGCAAGCCCGGCATCTTCAGCGGCGGCTACGCCAGTTCGCGCCACAGCCTCTCGGTGGCGCCGATCGCCGGCAAGGGCGCGCACATGGAACGCGATCACTGGTACAGCTCCATGCGCTCGCCGCAAGAGCTGGCCAGCCCGCAGGCCGTCGGGCGCTACGCCGCCGAACGCGCACTGGCGCGTCTGAATGGCCGCAAGATCGCCACCACCGAATGCCCGGTGCTGTTCGAGTCGCCGCTGGCGGCGGGTCTGCTGGGCGCCTACGTGCAGGCCACCAGCGGCGGCGCGCTGTACCGCAAGACCACGTTCCTGGCCGACAGCCTGGGCAAGCGCGTGATGGCCAAACACCTGGACATCGTGGAAGACCCCCACGTGGTCAACGGCAAGGGCAGCGCGCCGTTCGACGACGAAGGCGTGCGCACGCACAAACGCAAGGTGCTCAGTGCCGGCAAGGTGCTGGGCTACTTCCTGTCCACCTACTCGGCGCGCAAGCTGGGCATGCGCACCACGGGCAACGCGGGCGGCTCGCACAACCTCACGCTGACCAGCCGCCTGACCCAGCCGGGCGACGACCTGAAAGCCATGCTCAGGAAGCTGGGCCGTGGCCTGTTCGTGACCGAGCTCATGGGCCAGGGCGTGAACTACGTCACCGGCGACTATTCGCGCGGCGCCTCGGGCTATTGGGTGGAAAACGGCGAAATCGTCTACCCGGTGCACGAAATCACCATCGCCGGCAACCTCAAGGACATGTTCCAGGGCATCGAGGCCGTGGGCGCCGATGCCTACAGCTACGGCGCCAAGACGGTCGGCTCCATCCTGGTCAACCGGATGAAAGTGGCCGGCAGCTGAGGCAGTCCCGTCCAGGGTCCCAGGAAAGGTGGCCGGAGCTTGCCTGGTGTCATCCAGGGCGCCCGTGGAACCGGCTTTGCCGGGCCACAGGGCGCGTCCTCCCTCCCGCAGGAGAGGGGGGAAGACGCCGCAGGCGGCGCAGGGGGGTGTTCATTGTTTCCGTTGCACGAACAGGTTGCGCCGGGCGTCCGACGGGTAGGCAAAAGTCACCGCACCGTTCTGGATCTTGCCCATCACCAGCATGTTGGCGGTCACGGCGTCCTTGTCGGTCGCACTGAACGGCTTGTCGTAGGTGGCGACCACGCCGTAGTACACGCGCGGGATGTTCTCCAGCGCGGCCTTGACCGCCGGGCCGGTGAACTTGCCGTCGCGGATCGAGAACAGGGCGTAGGTCAGCAGGTAGGTGGTGTCGTAGGCCTGAGCCGCGGACATCGGCACCGCCATCTTCTGCTTGAACTTGCGCTGGTAAGCCGTCAGGAAGGCGGCGCGGCGTTCGTTGCTGGGCTCGGCAATGAAGGTCTGGGCCATCAGGGCGCCTTCTGCGGCCGCCTTGGCGCCGTTGATGAAGAACGGAAACGACAAGGGCCAGGCGCCCACCTGGGGCACGTTCCACTGCATGTCGCGCTTGCCGGTCGCGATGACCGCGTTTTCCGGGCCGACGGTGTAGCTGAAGATGACGTTCGCGCCAGCGTCGCGCGCTGCCGCCAGGTCTTGGGACAGGTCCTTGACGCCCAGCCCGAAGCGGGCGACATGGACCGGCTTGAGTTGTTTGGCGGCCAGGGCCGCTTCCACGTCTTTGAGCCCGGCCTCGCCATAGCCGGTGGTGTCGGCAAAGATCGCCACCTTGGTCCAGCCGCGCTTGACCAGGTCATCGACCACAAAGGGTGCCTGGATCGCGTCGCGCGCCGAGGTGCGAAAGATGTAACTCTGAGGCGCCGGAAACTTGGCGGTCAGCGGCGTTCCGGTCGAGCAGGGGATGATCAGCGGCAACTGGCCGTTCTGGTACACGTCCAGCGATTTGGCGGCCACGCCGGTGTTGCAGAAGCCGATGGTGGCGATCACGCCGGCCGACGCCAGTTCCTGCGAGCCTTTGAGGCCCATGTCCGGGTTGCCCTGGTCGTCCTTGATGACCAGTTCCAGGGGACGCCCGAGGTAGCCGCCGACCGCGTTGATCTCGTCCACCGCCAGCTGCACGCCGTGCAGCATGGGGTTGCCGAAGTCGGACGATGGGCCGCTGAACGGGCCGATGACGCCAATGCGGACCGGTTACGAAGACTGCGCCTGGGCGGGAACGGCCATCAGGGCAACCGAAATCCCGAACGCCTGCAGCAGGCGGGTGACAGAACAAAACATAGGGCACCTCTGCGAAAGTGCCGCGAGTGTAGGGACGGCTGTGTGCCGGGCATCACCCGGTTTACCCTGAAAAACGCCTGCGCTTCAGGAATGTGTCAGCTTGCCAGCGCGGCCTTGACGGCGGCCGAGACCTGGCCCATGTCGGCCTTGCCGGCCAGTTTGGCCTTCACCGCACCCATCACCTTGCCCATGTCGCCCGGGCCCTTGGCACCGATTTCGGCCACGATGGCCTTCACTTCGGCGGCCACTTCGTCGGCCGACAGACGCGCCGGCAGATAGGCCTGCAACACCTTCATCTCGGCACTTTCCTTGTCGGCCAGGTCCATGCGGTCGGCCTTGGTGAAAGCTTCGATGCTGTCCTTGCGCTGCTTGATGAGCTTGTCGACGATGGCAATGACCATCGCATCGTCGAGCTCGACGCGTTCGTCCACTTCCTTCTGCTTCATCGCCGCCGTCAGCAGGCGGATGGTGCCCAGGCGCTCGCTGTCCTTGGCGCGCATCGCGGCTTTCATGTCTTCGGTGATTTGTTCTTTGAGGCTCATGGTGTTCTCGCTGTGATGTTCTCGAAAACCGCCGATTTTCTCAGACCTGTTCGAGGGCGAGCAGCTCGTCCACCGTCTGGCGGCGGCGGATCAGCCGGTGGCTGTCACCATCGACCAGCACCTCGGCCGCCAGCGGCCGGCTGTTGTAGTTGCTCGACATGGACGCGCCGTAGGCGCCCGCGTCGTGCAGCACCAGCAGGTCGCCCACCTGGGCCTGCGGCAATGCGCGCGTGAGCACCACGCCGCCGTCGGCCTGGGTGAACACGTCGCCCGATTCGCACAGCGGGCCGGCCACCACGGTTTCCACGGTGGCGCGCGGGGTGTCGTCCGAAGGGATCAGCCCCATGCCGTGGTACGCGCCGTACATGGAGGGGCGCATCAGGTCCGAAAAGCCCGCGTCCACGAGCGTGAAGCGGTTGGCGCCCATCGGCTTGGTCGCCCGCACCTCGGTCACCAGCACGCCCGCCTCGGCCACCAGGAAACGGCCGGGTTCGAGCTCCAGGTGCACCGCGTGGCCCAGATGGGCGGCGATGCTGCGGCGCGCGTCGTCCCACAGGCTGAAGTAGTGCGCGGTGTCGATGCGCGGCTCGCCTTCGCGGTAGGGGATGGACAGGCCGCCGCCGGCCGAGATGGCCTGCAGGTCGATGCCTCCCGATTCCGTCGCGCGTTTCACGAGTTGCACCATGGCCTGGCAGACGGCCTGCAGGTGCGCGTAGTCCACGCCGGAGCCGATGTGCATGTGCAGGCCGATCAGCTTCAGGCCGTGCTGCTTCACCGCCGCCAGCGCCTCATGAAGCTCGGCGTGCCAGATGCCGTGCTTGCTGTGCTCGCCGCCGGTGTTGGTCTTGTTGCTGTGGCCGTGGCCGAAACCGGGGTTGATGCGCAGCCACACCGGGTGGCCGGGCGAGACCGCGCCCAGCTGGTGGAGCATGTCGATGGAGCCGGCGTTGACCGGCACGCGGTGTTCGACGACGGTGGCCAGGGTGGTGTGGTCGAACAGGTCGGCGGTGAAGACGATGCCCGAGGCGCCCTGGGCATTCACGTCGGCGGTGAAGCCGGCGGCCAGCGCGCGCAGGATCTCGCCGCGCGAGACCGCGTCGACCACCACGCCCTGCTCGCGCATCAGGCGCAGCAGGTGGATGTTGGAGTTGGCCTTCTGGGCGAAGCGGACGGTGTCGAAGGCGCGCAATTCGGCGATGCGGGCGCGGATGGTGGCGGCGTCGTACACCCAGAGCGGGGTGCCGTGCTGACGGGCGAGGGACTGGAGGAGGGTGTCGGAGAAGGGGTTCATGGGTGCGGATGATCGCGGTTTCAGTCATATTCGGCAATGCCAGATAATCCTCTGACGATTCACTTTTGATATGAAACTGAGCCACCGCCAGATTCACTTCTTCCGCGCCGTGATGGGCACCGGCCACGTCACGCGCGCCGCCGAGCTGCTGCACACCTCGCAGCCCACGGTCAGCCGCGAGCTGGCGCGGCTGGAGCAGGTGCTGGGCTTCGCGCTGTTCGAGCGGGTCAAGGGGCGGCTCAAACCCACCGTGCGGGCGCTGGCGCTGATGGAAGAGGTGGAGCAGTCCTACCTGGGGCTGGAACGCATCGCCGCGACCGCCGTGGCGCTCAAGGGCTATGCGCATGGCCGGCTGCAGCTGGCCTGCCTGCCGGCCCTCTCCCACGCCCTGCTGCCCGACGCGATCCGTCGCTTCTCGCACCGGCAACCCGAAGCGGCGGTGGGCCTGACGCCCATCGAGTCGCCCCAGCTGGAGGCGGCGCTGTCGGAGCAGCGCTTCGACCTGGGCCTGTCCGAGCGCCACGAAGCGCCGGCGGCTTGCACGCTGGACACGCTGCTGGTGGCCGACGAGGTGGCGGTGCTGCCCGCTGGGCATGCGCTGGCGCGCAAGGCCGTGCTGGCACCCGCCGATTTCGCCGGTCAATCCTTCATCAGCTTCGCACCGGCCGACCCTTACCGGCAGCAGGTGGACGCGCTGTTCGCGGCCGCGGGCGTGGAGCGTGTGCTGAAGCTGGAAACACCCAGCGCGGTGTCGGTCTGCGCCCTGGTGCGCCAGGGGCTGGGGCTGGGCATCGTCAACCCGCTGACGGCGCTGGAACTGGCCGGGCACCGGGACGAGGGAGGCCTCGTGGTGCGACCATTGAGCGTGAGCATTCCGTTCCACGTTGCGCTGATCCGCCCGAGCTGGCGCACCGAGCATCCCTTGCGGACCGACTTTGAAGTGGGACTGGCCGAGGCGGCCTCGGCCCTGAAAAGGCGACTGGCTGCTGGCGCGCAGGCGTAAAAAAACCCGCTGCGGCGTCCCGAGCGGGTTTTGTCGAAGCGACTGAAGAATCAGTACAGCCGAATCAGTAAAGCTTCTTGGGCAGCTGCATGCTGCGCACGCGCTTGTAGTGGCGCTTGACGGCGGCGGCCTTCTTGCGCTTGCGCTCGGCGGTCGGCTTTTCGTAGAACTCGCGGGCGCGCAGGTCGGTCAGCAGACCCAGTTTTTCGATGGTGCGCTTGAAGCGGCGCAGGGCGACGTCGAACGGCTCGTTGTCTTTAACGCGGATGGTGGTCATTAGCTAATGGTTCCAAATGTGCGGGCAGAGGATGGTCGGGAAGATCGGGCCCGGCCTTCGTACCAGCGGTTTTCCCCGTCTGAAAACTAGTATTGGCCGACGGGGGTTTGCCAGCAAAGCCTTGAATTATAGGGCACTTCTATAAATCCCCCGATCCCGTTACGCTTCGGACATGCAAACGAGCC
>CAYRWN010000039.1:0-32090 GCA_964428045.1 uncultured Hydrogenophaga sp.
GATGGTGCCCACGTTCACGTGCGGCTTGGTCCGCTCGAATTTCTCTTTTGCCATTTTTCAGCTCCAAATAACAAGATTGCCGAAACACCAGAACAAATATGGTGCCCTTGGCGGGAATCGGACCCGCGACCTCTCCCTTACCAAGGGAGTGCTCTACCACTGAGCCACAAGGGCCAAGACGCCCAGCCGACCGGCCGGACGCCTCAGAAAACTTCCATCACGCAACATCGACAGCCCATGGAGCGGGAGACGGGAATCGAACCCGCGTCATCAGCTTGGAAGGCTGGGGTTCTACCATTGAACTACTCCCGCCCGAACCGTTTTCATGCCCTACCAGGGCGCTCCAACATTCAGAGCGCTTTGATTCCAATCGCTCGCATTGCACCTGTCGACACTGGTGGAGGGGGCTGGATTCGAACCAGCGTACTCGCAAGAGGGCAGATTTACAGTCTGCTGCCATTAACCACTCGGCCACCCCTCCGGATAGCGAAGCCACGCATTATGCCACGGTTTTTTGGCGCCTGTCAGCCCCCTTCACCCTCCCGCTCACCAGTCGACAGGCACCAGGCCTTGCGCCTGCAACCATCGGTTGACGGCGCTGAAGTGGCCGCAGCCCAGGAAGGGTTCGGGCGGGCGGGCAGCGGACAGGGGGGAAGGGTGGTTCGCCGTGAACACGGCATGCCCCGCACCATCGATCAGTGCCCGCTTTTTCTGGGCGTGCGCACCCCACAACAGAAATGCCTTGGGGGGGCCTTGGGTCGCCAGGCGCCGAATCAGGGCGTCGGTGAGCACCTCCCAGCCCCGACTGGCGTGACTGGCCGGAGCGCCATGCTCCACCGACAGGCAGGTGTTGAGCAGCAGGACCCCCTGGCGCGCCCAACGCACCAGTGACCCATCAGCAGGCACCGGCAGCCCCAGATCGCGCTGCAGTTCCTTGAAGATGTTGCGCAGGCTGGGCGGCGGCTTGACGCCGGGCGCCACAGAAAACGCCAGCCCCTCGGCCTGGCCCGGACCGTGGTAAGGGTCCTGCCCCAGTATGACAACACGCACCGCATCGGGAGACACCAGGTCCAGCGCCCGCAGGGGCTGCGGCGGGTAAACCACCGCGCCGTCGGTCAGCCGTCCACGCACAAAGCTGAGCAACCCCCGCCCGGCCGGGTCGGCCCAGAAGCGGTCCAGCAGGGGGCGCCAGCCGGCGTGCACAGGCCAGTCAACGGGATCGGCGGACCGCAGCTGGGCGAGCGCGTCCGGCGGCACGTCAAACAGACCTACTTGCGCCACGTCAGGCAAACAGCTCGGCCAGCGCCAGCCCCGGCTCGGGCGCACGCATGAAGGCCTCCCCCACCAGGAAGGCGTTCACGTTCGCCGCGCGAAGGGTCTGCACATCGGTGCGACCGAGAATGCCGGACTCGGTGACGAGCAGTCGATCGGCCGGCACATCCGGCAGCAGGTCCAGCGTGGTCTGCAGCGACACCTCGAAGGTGCGCAGGTTGCGGTTGTTGATGCCGAGCAGCGGCGTCTTGAGCTTGAGCGCCCGGTGCAGCTCGGCGCGGTCGTGCACTTCCACCAGCACCGCCATGTTCAGCCCCAACGCGATGGCTTCCAGATCGGCCATCTGCGCATCGTCCAGACAGGCGGCGATCAGCAGGATGCAGTCCGCTCCCATGACCCGGGCTTCGTAGACCTGGTAGGGATCGACCATGAAGTCCTTGCGCAGCACCGGCAGATCGCAGCTGGCGCGGGCCTGCTTGAGGTAATCGGCACTGCCCTGGAAGAACTGGCGGTCGGTCAGCACGGACAGACAGGCCGCGCTGACCTTGCCGTCGCCCTCGGCGTAGCTCTGGGCGATGTCGGCCGGGATGAAATCGGCGCGGATCACGCCCTTGCTCGGGCTGGCCTTCTTGATCTCGGCGATCACCGCTGCCTGACCGGCCGCGATCCTGGCGCGCAGCGCGCCTTCGAAGTCACGCGTGAGCACGCGGCTTTCGGCATCGAAGCGCATCGCGCCCAGGGGCTTCTTCTTGCGCGCGGCAGCGATCTCTTCGTGCTTGACCGCCACGATCTTGTTCAGGATGTCACTCATGTTGTTTCGATTCCTCAGGCGCTGGCGCCTGCAGCACTTGTTTGATGACGCGATGCATGACCACACCGGCCACGATGAACAAAGCGGAGACGCCCAATGCGATCCAGGCGCCTTCGTTCTGCAGCCAGACGGGCATGGTCTGCGTCCTCAGGGTCCCGTGCCGGCTGTGGCGGTCTGGGTGAAGTCGGACAGTTCACGCAACTTGGCCGCGGCCGCGCCGGACTCCAGCACGCGGCGCGCCAGTGCGATGCCCTGCGCCATGTCCGGTGCCACATTGGCGGCATACAGCGCCACGCCCGCGTTCAGCGCCACGATGTCGCGGGCGGGCTTGAGCGCCGGGTCGTCGCGGTTTTCCAGCACGCCCAGCAGCATGGCCTTGGAATCTTCGGGCGTTTCCACGCGCAGCGCACGGCTGCTGGCCATGGTCAGACCGAAGTCCTCCGGATGGATTTCGTACTCGGCGATCTCGCCGTTCCTGAGCTCGCCCACCATGGTCGCGGCGCCCAGCGACACCTCGTCCATGCCGTCGCGACCATAGACCACCACTGCGTGCTCGGCGCCCAGCCGCTGCAGCGCGCGCACCTGGATGCCCACCAGGTCGGGGTGGAACACGCCCATGAGGATGTTGGGCGCCGACGCCGGGTTGGTCAGCGGGCCCAGGATGTTGAAGATGGTCTTGATGCCCAGCTCGCGGCGCACCGGCGCCACGTTCTTCATGGCCGGGTGGTGGTTGGGTGCGAACATGAAACCCACGCCCACTTCGGCGATGCTGCGCGCGATCAGCTCGGGCGGCAGGTTGATGTTGATGCCCAGGCTCTCCAGCACGTCGGCGCTGCCGCTCTTGCTGGAGACGCTGCGCCCGCCGTGCTTGCTGACCTTGGCGCCCGCGGCGGCGGCCACGAACATGGCGCAGGTGGAGATGTTGAAGGTGTGCGAGCCGTCGCCACCGGTGCCGACGATGTCCACCAGGTGGGTCTTGTCGGCCACATGCACCTTGGTGGAGAACTCGCGCATGACCTGCGCGGCCGCCGTGATCTCGCCGATCGTTTCCTTCTTGACGCGCAGGCCGGTGATGAGCGCCGCCATCATCACGGGCGACATCTCGCCGTTCATGATCAGCCGCATCAGGTGCAGCATCTCGTCGTGAAAGATCTCGCGGTGTTCGATGGTGCGCTGCAGAGCTTCCTGAGGGGTGATCTTGTGGGCTTGGGGCATGGGGTGTCTCCGTGGTCAGCGGGAAGGATTGTCGGACATGGCCAGACGCAGGCCGAAACCGATGAACATGACGCCTGCCGCGCGGTCCATCCAGTGCATGGCGCGCTGCACGGCAACGACGCGGCGCGTGGCCCAGCCGGCGAACCAGGCGTAGCCGAAGTTGATCGGCAGCGAATTGAGGTTGAAGATCAGGCCCAGCAGCAGGAAGGCGGTCACCTTGTCTTCGGTACCCGGCGCGATGAACTGCGGCACGAAGGCCAGGAAGAACAGCGCCACCTTGGGATTGAGCACATTGGTCAGAAAACCCTGGCGGTACACGCGCCACAGATCCACCGCCACCGCTTCGGCCCTCACACCCGCCGGCACGATGGCAGAATCGCCCCCCTTGGCCAGCAGGAGGCGGATGCCCATCCACATCAGGTAAGCCGCCCCCGCCCACTTGAGCACGGTGAAGGCGGTGGCCGAGGTGGCCAGCAGCGCACCGACGCCCAGGGCCACCGCGAAAACGTGCACAAAGCAGCCGCTGACGATGCCCAGCGCGGCGACGATGCCGGCGCGCACACCGCTCTTGAGCGCGCTGCTGACGATGTACAGCACGTCAGGCCCCGGCGTGAGGTTGAGCAACCAGCCCGCCGCGATGAACATGAGCAGTTGCGTCGACTCGGGCATGGGGCGTCTCCGTTGCGGGATCAGTAAGGACTGGTGCGGCTGGCCGTGCCGACTGCGGTGGGGGCTTCGGCAAAGAAACGGCGCACGGTGGCGATGGCGTGGTCGATGCCTGCCATGTCCACATCGAGGTGGGTGACGAAACGCAGGCCGATCAGTCCGGTGGCCAGCACGCCGTGGGCCTTCAGGAACTCCAGCAGCGCCGGGCCGCGCCCATCGGCCACATCCACAAAGACGATGTTGGTCTGCGCCGATTTCACCGTCAGGCCGTCGATGCCATGCAGACCATTGGCGAGGCGCGTGGCGTTGGCGTGGTCAACGGCCAGGCGGTCCACATGGTGGTCCAGCGCGTGCAGCGCACAGGCGGCCAGCAGACCGGCCTGGCGCAGACCGCCGCCGGCCATCTTGCGGATGCGGCGGGCGCGGTTGATCAGCTCCTGCGATCCGCACAGGGCAGAGCCGACCGGCGCACCCAACCCCTTGCTGAAGCAGACCGACAGGCTGTCGAAATGGTCGGCGATGGCGCGCAGGCGGGCCAAAGCCCCCTGCCCCGGCGCGGCAGAAGCCACCGCCGCATTGAACACCCGCGCGCCGTCCAGGTGCGTGTTGAGCCCCTTCTCGCGTGCCAGCGCCGTGGCGCCGCACAAGTACTCATCGGGCATCACGTGGCCGTTCCAGGTGTTTTCCAGGCACAGCAGGCGGGTGCGCGCGAAATGCGGGTCGTCGGGCTTGATGGCCGACGCGATGTCGGCCAGTGCCATGCGGCCCTGTGCGTCCTGCGTCAGCGGCTGCGGCTGCACGCTGCCGAACACCGCCGCCCCACCGCCCTCATAGCGGTAGGTGTGGGCCAGCTGGCCGACGATGTATTCGTCGCCACGGCCGCAGTGCGCCAGGATGCCGCAGAGGTTGCTCTGCGTCCCCGAGGGCATGAACAGCGCGGCCTCCTTGCCAGTCAGCGCCGCGATGCGTTCCTGCAAGGCGTTGACTGTCGGGTCGTCGCCGAACACGTCGTCGCCCAGCGGGGCGGCCAACATGGCCGCGCGCATGGCCGCCGTCGGCTGCGTGACGGTGTCGCTTCTGAGGTCCACGGCCTTCATGCGGCCTGCTCCAGAAAGTTCTTCAGCATCGCGTGACCGTGCTCGGTCAGGATGCTCTCGGGGTGGAACTGCAGGCCTTCAACGGCCAGCGTCTTGTGCTTCACACCCATGATCTCGCCGTCGGGCGTCCAGGCCGTGACCTTCAGGCAATCCGGGCAGGTCTCGCGTTCGATGGCCAGCGAGTGGTAGCGGTTGACGGTGAACTGCTCGGGCAGGTTGGCGAACACACCTTCCTGGGTGGTGGTGATGACGCTGGTCTTGCCGTGCATCAGCTCCTGCGCGCGGACGATCTTGCCGCCGAAGGCCGCGCCGATGCTCTGATGGCCCAGACAGACGCCGAGGATGGGCAGCTTGTCGGCGAAGTGCTGGATGGCCGGCACCGAGATGCCGGCCTCGGCCGGCGAGCAGGGGCCTGGGGAAATCACAAGCCGGTCCACCTGACCCGCATCCACACGGCGCTGGATCTCGTCGACGGTGATCACGTCGTTGCGCACCACGGTCACGTCGGCACCGAGTTCCCCGAAGTACTGCACGATGTTGAAGGTGAACGAGTCGTAGTTGTCGATCATCAAGAGTTTCATTCCAGCCCCTCCTCCACCAGCTCGGCCGCGCGCAGCAGCGCCCGCGCCTTGTGTTCGGTTTCCCGCCATTCCATCTCGGGCACCGAGTCGGCCACCACGCCGGCCGCGGCCTGCACGTGCAAGGTCTGGTCCTTGATGATGGCGGTGCGGATGGCGATCGCCACATCCATGTCGCCGGCGTAGCTGAGGTAACCGCAGGCGCCGCCGTAGATGCCGCGCTTGACCGGTTCGAGCTGGTCGATCAGTTCCATGGCATGCACCTTGGGCGCGCCGGTCAGCGTGCCGGCCGGGAAGGTCGCCTTGAGCACGTCCATGTTGGTCATGCCGTCGTTGAGGATGCCTTCCACGTTGCTCACGATGTGCATCACGTGGCTGTAGCGCTCGACCACGAAGGCCTCGGTCACCTTGACGCTGCCGATCTTGGCGATGCGGCCGATGTCGTTGCGCGCCAGGTCGATCAGCATCACGTGTTCCGCGCGCTCTTTGGGGTCGGCCAGCAACTCGACCTCGGTGACCTTGTCCTTCTCGGGCGTGGCGCCGCGCGGGCGGGTGCCGGCCAGGGGCCTGATGATCACTTTCTGGCCCTCTTCTGTGTGTTCCTGACGCACCAGGATTTCGGGCGAGGCCCCCACCACGTGGAAATCCCCGAAGTGGTAGTAGTACATGTAGGGCGAGGGGTTGAGCGAGCGCAGCGCCCGGTACAGGCTCAACGGCAACTCGGTGTAGCGCTTGCTGATGCGCTGGCCCACCTGCACCTGCATGAAGTCGCCCGCGGCGATCAGTTCCTTGGCGCGCTCGACCGATTTCAGGTAATCGTCCTTGGCAAAACTGCGCTGGGCCGGATGGTTCTGGCTGGGCTTGACCACCGGCGCGGCCACCGAGTATTTCAGCGCCTCTTTCAGTTCGCGCAGGCGCCTCTTGGCGTTGGCATAGGCCTCGGGCAGGGCCGGGTCGGCGTAGACGATCAGGTAGAGCTTGCCCGAGAGGTTGTCGATGACCGCCAGCTCCTCGCACTGCAGCAGCAGGATGTCGGGCGTGCCCAGGGTGTCGGGCGGGCAAGTCTTCTCCAGCTTCTTCTCGATGTAGCGCACCGCGTCGTAGCCGAAGTAGCCGGCCAGACCGCCACAGAAGCGCGGCAGGCCGGGCCGAAGCGCGACCTTGAACCGCTGCTGGTAGGACGCGATGAAGTCCAGCGGGTTGCCCTGGTTCGTTTCCACCACCACACCGTCGTGCACGACTTCGGTCTTGGCATGGGCACCAAAACCGCTCGCGCGCAGCAGGGTGCGCGCGGGCAGACCGATGAAGCTGTAGCGGCCGAAGCGCTCGCCGCCGACGACGGATTCGAGCAGGAAGCTGTGGGCGCCATCGCCGCGGCCATGGGCCAGCTTGAGGTAAAGCGATAGCGGGGTTTCGAGGTCCGCGAAGGCCTCGGCCATCAGCGGGATGCGGTTGTAGCCCTGCTGGGCCAGGCTCTTGAATTCGAGTTCGGTGATCAAGGTGTTTTCTCCGGGGTCCGGCCACGCATCGCGTGGCGGATCGTTCGTCTCGGGGGCGCAGCCTGCTGGCAAGGCGGCGGAGGGGGCAGGTGCTGGGACCTTGGGCGGCCGGGCCAGCACCCCTTCAGCGAGGGGTTTGCACGTTACGCTGGCTTGCGCCAGGGCCAGGCTCCCCGGCCATGGCGGCCAGGCGCGAAACCTGCGGAGACGGTGCTTGAACGGAACATGGCCGCAGTGTAGCAAAGCCCGCCGAGGCCGAAAAACCCGTCGATGGCATCACACCCGCTCGGGTGTAACCCCATAGGTCCACGCGGGTCGCCTGATGCAAAATGGTTTTTCCGAACGATCGTTCTTTTTACAGGACACAACATGACAAGCTTTCGTCTGCGCACGTCCCTGTTGCGCGCGGCGCTCACCGGCGCCCTGGTTCTGACGGCGCTGCCCGGCGCAGCGAACACGGTCGATATGGCCGGCGTCCTGCTGGAGGAGAAAGTCACGGTGGCTGGCAAGCCACTGGTGCTCAACGGCGCGGGCGTTCGTTACAAGGCGGTGTTCAAGGTTTACGCAGCGGGTCTGTATGTCGAGAAACCGGCCAGCACCACCGAAGGGGTGCTGGGTCAGCCCGGCCCCAAGCGCATGCGCATCACCATGCTGCGCGACATCGACTCCGCCGAGCTGGGCAAGCTGTTTTCGCGCGGCATGGAGGACAACATGGACAAGGGCAACTTCGCCAAGCTGATTCCGGGCGTGCTGCGCATGAGCCAGGTGTTCAGCAAGCACAAGGTGCTCAAGGCGGGCGAGACCTTCGTGCTCGACTGGGTGCCCGGCACCGGCACCGTGCTCACGGTCAAGGGCGTCGCGGAGAACGAGCCCTTCCGCGAGCCCGAATTCTTCGACGCCCTGATGCGCATCTGGCTGGGCAACAAGCCGGCCGACTGGAAACTCAAGGACGCGCTGCTGGGCAAATCCTGATCGCGGCCGTTCGGCCAGCGTGCAAAACGTCACGACCAGACCGCACGCACCTGTTGCGGGGAAACCGCTCCTGCGCCCGCTGGTTCATGGCCAGCGCAGTCGCCACGCTGGCCGCCTTGTCCTCTGCAACGTGTCACTCCCGTGCCGCATCCAGCGCCTGCAGACTGTCGACCCAGGCCTTGGCCGCCACGCTGCGGATCGGCCGGCCGTGGTTGTAGCCGTAGGTGACCAGCACCACCGGACAGCCCGCCGCGTGCGCGGCGAGCGCGTCGTTTTCGGAATCGCCCACCACCAGCGTGTGTTCGGGCGACGTGCCCAGCGCCTCGCAGGTCTTGCGCAGCGGCAGCGGATCGGGCTTCTTGCGCTCGAAACTGTCGCCGCCGAACACCTGCGAGAAGAACCCGTCCAGGCCTTTGATCTCCAGCAGCGTCCGGGCAAACCCCAGCGGCTTGTTGGTCAGGCAGGCCAGCGGCAGACCCGTGGCCTTCAGACGTTCCAGCCCCTCCCGCACCCCCGGGTAGACCTCGGCGTGCTGTCCGTTGATGAAGTGGTAGTGGTGCTGGTAGCGTTCCAGCGCCAGTGCGTCAATCTGTTCACGCGGCCAGCGCAAGGCCAGCGCGTCCGACCCGGCCACCTCGGGCAGGGCCAGCTGGTGGTCCAGCACCGTGCGCACCAGGTGCTCGGACCCCTTGCCCACCGAATGCTCGATCAGTTCGCGCTCCGCAGGCGGCAGGCGCAGATCGTCCAGCGTGTGGTTGAGCGCCACAACGAAGTCGCCCAGCGTGTCGACCATCGTGCCGTCGAGGTCGACGATCACGGCCTGGATTCCAGAGAGTTTCATCGAGCAGTTTCCGTAGCGTGTGCCTGTTCCAGGGATGCCGCGGAACTGGCTTTGCCAGGCCGCAGGCATCGCCCCCACGGGGGGTGACGTGCAGCGGCGCGGGGGGGTTACTTCAGCGCCACGCGCATCTGGTCAATCACGCTCTTGTAATCGGGCTTGCCGAAGATGGCGCTGCCGGCCACGAAGGTGTCGGCACCCGCGTCGGCCACGCGGCGGATGTTGTCGGTCTTGATGCCGCCGTCCACTTCCAGCCGGATGTCCTTGCCGCTGGCCTCGATGCGCTTGCGCGCCTGCTCGATCTTGCGCAGCGCGGAGTCGATGAAGCTTTGGCCACCGAAACCGGGGTTGACGCTCATGATCAGGATCAGGTCGATGTCGTCGATCAGATAGTCCAGCACATCCAGCGGCTGCGCGGGGTTGAAGGTGAGGCCCGCCCTGGCGCCCTTGGCCTTGATGGCCCGCACGCTGCGGTGCACGTGGGCGCTCGCATCGGGGTGGAAGCTCACCAGATCGGCCCCGGCGTCGATGAAGGCACCGGCCAGCGCGTCCACCGGCTGGATCATCAGGTGCACGTCGATCGGCACCGGGGTGCCGTCGGGCTTCTTCGCATGGGGCTTGAGCGCCTGGCAGACCATCGGGCCGAAGGTGAGGTTGGGCACGTAGTGGTTGTCCATCACGTCGAAGTGGATCCAGTCGGCACCGGCGGCGATGACGTTGCGGACCTCCTCGCCCAGGCGGGCAAAGTCGGCGGACAGGATGGACGGGGCGATGCGGTAGGTGGTCATGTCGGGGGCCGCCGGACGCGGCGAGAAGGGCAAACGCGTATTTTCGCAGGCCCAACGAGGTCTTGGGCCACCGCGTTAACATGCCCGCCATGGCCAAATACCAGTTCACCTGCGACGTCGAGCCGCAGTACCTCGCCGAACAATCGTCCCCCGACGAAGACCTGTACGCCTTCGCCTACACCATCACCATCACCAACACCGGCGACGTGACCGCGCAGCTCATCGCGCGCCACTGGGTGATCGAGAACGCGCAGGGCGAGACCGAAGAAGTCAAGGGCCTGGGTGTGGTCGGCAACCAGCCGCTGCTGCGGCCGGGTGAATCGTTCCAGTACACCAGCGGCACGCGCCTGCGCACGCGCAGCGGCAGCATGCGCGGCAATTTCTTCTGCGTGGCCGAGGACGGCGAACGCTTCGAGGCCCTCGTGCCAGAATTCGCCCTGGTGGCCGACGGCGAAGAGGGTCCGGCAGGAACGCCGCGCGTGCTGCACTGAGCCCGATGGACCTGGCCACCCTGCTCGACCAGCTGGACCCCGACGCGCCGCTGGCGCAGCGCCACCTGTGGCTGATGGACCTGCTGCGCTGGGTGCGCGGCGACGCCACCGATCCGCAGGCCAGCGTGGCGCGCGTACGCCTGCTGCTCGACGCCGCCCAGGCGCGCCCCGAATGGCGCGCGCGCTGGCAACGCTGGTGGGCCCTGTTCGTGCACACGGTGGACCTCACGCCCTTGCTGGCCGACTTCGGTTTTGCGCCCCGCAGCGCCTTCCTGAGCGAGCTGGGTCACCGCGTGCGCCGCAAGACGCTGCCCGGCACCCCCGAAACCACCGACCTGACCGAACTCTTCGGCCTGCTGCTGCCCAGCCGCTTTGACGCACGCTGGATCCAGGCGCTGGACAGCGACACCCTGCATCGCCTGCGCGCCCTGCTGCTGACGCCGCCCGACACGGACGACGACGTCGCCGCGCCAAACCCGTGGCAGTCGGCCTTGCTGGATGCGCTCACGTTCAGCATCAGCCAGGTCAGCGCCACGGGCTTCGCCGCGGAGATCCGCACCCGCATGTCGGAACCGGCGCGGGCGGCGCGCAGTTTCCAGGCGCTGCCGGCCCACTTCGAGGCGCTGCGCCGCGCGGTGCTCACCCAGGGCGCGCGCAGCGATGCCGCCCAGACGGCCGCCGGACAACTGGTGGACCAGCTCGAACGCTGCCGCCAGGACGCCAACACCGTCTACGCGCACCTGGAAGCGCACGGCATTTCGGTCGGCATCGTGTTCCGCCTGCGCCAGCTGCGCGAACGCACCGTGCGCGTGCAGCAGTTGCTGGACTGCCTGCTGTCCAGCCAGCCCGACCGTGCCACCGCGGCGCTGCTGGCCGACCTGGTCACCCTGGGTCAGGACAACCTCAGCGTGCGCGCCCTGATCGCCAGCAGCACCCAGCTGACCGCGGCCAAGGTGGCCGAGCGCAGCGCTGAAAGCGGCGAACACTACATCACCCGCGACGCGGCCGAATACCGGCAGATGCTGGGCAAGGCCGCCGGCGGCGGCGCCCTGATCGGCCTGACCACCTGGGTCAAGTTCTCCCTCTACGGGCTGGCGCTGTCGGCGTTCTGGAGCGGTTTTGCCGCCGGTCTGAACTACGCCTTCTTCTTTGTGCTGGTGCAACTGCTGCACCTGACGGTGGCCACCAAACAGCCGGCCGTCACCGCCCCGGCCATGGTGGCCAAGCTGCGCGACATCCGCGCGCCCGGCGCGGTGCGCCACTTTGTCGACGAAGTGGCCCACCTGCTGCGCTCGCAGTTCGCCGCCATCCTGGGCAACGTGGGCGCCGTCATCCCGGTGGTGCTGCTCATCAGCCTGGGGCTGTTCTACGTAACGGGCGCGCACATGATCGGCCCCGAAAAGGCCCAGCACGTGCTGCACGACATGCACCTGCTCGGCCCCACCGCGCTGTTCGCGGCCTTCACCGGCGTGCTGCTGTTCTCGTCCAGCATCGTGGCCGGCTGGGTGGAGAACTGGTTCGTGTTCCACCAGCTCGACTCCGCCATCCGCCACAACCCGCGCTTCACCCGCGTGCTGGGCGCGGCCCGCGCCGGGCGCTGGGCCGTCTGGCTGCGGCACAACGTCTCGGGCCTGACGGCCAACATCTCGCTGGGCTTCATGCTGGGCATCGTGCCGGTGGTGCTGGCCTTCTTCGGGCTCGACCTGGAAGTGCGCCACGTCACGCTGTCGGCCGGGCAGGTGGCCGCTGCGGCCGCCACGCTGGGCTGGCCGGTGCTGCTGGAGCCGGCCTTCTGGTGGGCCGTGGCCGGCGTGGTCGTCATCGGCCCGCTGAACCTGGCCGTGAGCTTCTACCTCGCCTTCCGCCTCGCCCTCAAGGCCCAGGCCATCAGCGGCGTCAACCGCAGCCGCATCAACGCCGCGCTGCGCCAGCGCCTGCGCCGTGCGCCGCTGTCCTTCCTGCTGCCACCCCGGCCGCAGGACGACACGGCGGTGGACGAAGACGAAGACCAACCAACCGGAGGCGGCACGCCGCCCCGCTGACCACGCATCATGGGTGAATTCGAACTGATCCGCCGCCACTTCCGGCGCGACGGCGTCACCCCGCCGGGTCCGGTGGTGCTGGGCGTGGGCGACGACTGCGCCTTGCTGCAACCCGCCCCCGGCCACCAGCTGGCCGTGTCCACCGACATGCTGGTCGAAGGCCGGCACTTCTTCGCCGACGTGGACCCCGAAGCCCTGGGCCACAAGGCGCTGGCGGTGAACCTGAGCGACCTCGCCGCCATGGGTGCGCGCCCGCTGGGCTTCACGCTAGCGCTGTCGCTGCCGCAGGCCGACGACGCCTGGCTCGCGGCGTTCGCGCGCGGCCTGTTCGCCCTGGCCGACGCGCGCGCCTGCCCGCTGGTGGGCGGCGACACCACACGCGGGCCGCTGAACATCTGCATCACCGTCTTCGGCGAAGTGCTGCCCGGCCGCGCCCTGCGGCGCGACGCGGCGCAAGTGGGCGACGACATCTACGCCAGCGGCCGCACCGGCGAGGCGCGGCTGGCGCTGGAGTGGCTGCGGGGCACGCCCTGGGCGCGCGAAGCCGTGGGCCCCGAACTGCCCGCCGACCTGCGCGCCCGACTGGAACGGCCCACGCCCCGGCTGGCGCTGGGCCAGGCCCTGGCTGGCGTGGCCCACGCCGCGCTGGACCTGAGCGACGGCCTGACCGGCGACCTGGGGCACATCCTGACCGCGAGTGGCGTCGGTGCCGACATCGCGCTGGCCGATCTGCCGGTGGCGCCTGCCCTGGCCGCCCTGCCCGAGGCTGAACGCCAGACCTGCCTGCTCAGCGGTGGGGACGACTACGAGCTGCTGTTCACTGCGCCGGTGTCAGCGCGCGAGGCGGTGTGGGTGGCGGGAAGGACCTGCGGCACAGCCGTCACGCGCATCGGCACGGCCAGCGCTGCGCCGGGACTGCGGTTGCTGGATGCCTTCGGTCAGACCGTGGACTTCTGCGCGAAGAGCTTCGACCACTTCGACTGAGGGGGTGAGAGGGCGAGAGGAAATCGGCCAGGCGGTCGAACCAAAGCCGTACTCACGAAGAAGGCGGGTGATCCGCCCGACGGCCACAAACGGCCCATGCGCATTCGCAAAGGCACCCGTTCCACGCGCGCGGCGAGCCGCGCCGGCCAGCGAAGCTTGGAGGGGCCGCCCGCAGACTTGATGGCCTTGGTGGAAGTTGCACGCATGGTTCGATTCGCGCCACACGCAAGTGCCGATCGGATTGAAGAAACCGATGCCCCAAGCGGCCAAGAGTGCGTCAAAGATCAGGCTGGCGACCGCGCTGAGCTTGAGTCGCACGGAGGTGACCAGAGAGCGACGGCGCGTAGCAGCCGGTGTGGCCTGCCATTCGCCTGCGAGCCGCTTTCTGCCCGTCGGCGTCTGTCGGTGCGCCGCCCGTGCGCGCGAGAGCAAGGACCCAGCGGCCGCAGCCAGGCTGGCGCGGGCGCGGGGGCGGCCGATAATCCCCCGCATGGTCGACAACACCACCGCCACCGCCGCGCCGCTGATCAGGCCCACATTGGCCTTTGCCCTGCGGCACCCGGCGCACTTCATCGCCCTGGGGGCGGGTTCTGGGCTGGCGCGCAAGGCGCCGGGCACGGTGGGCACGCTCTGGGCCTGGGCGGCGTTTGCCATGCTGCAGCCGTTCATGAACGACGCCGGCTGGGCGCTGCTGATCGGCCTGGGCACGCTGGTGGGCTGGTGGGCCTGCACGGTGACGGCGCGGCACATGGGCATCGCCGATTCGGGCCACATCGTGTGGGACGAGGTGGTGGCTTTCTGGCTGGTGCTGTGGCTGGTGACGCCGGCCAGCTTCTGGGCGCAGCTGGTGGCGTTTGCGCTGTTCCGCCTGTTCGACGCCGTCAAGGTCGGCCCCATGGCCTGGGCGGACCGCACGTTCAAGGGCTTTGGCCCGCGCGGGGGGTTCGGCATCCTGCTCGACGACTTTGCGGCCGCGCTGTGCACGCTGCTGGTCATCGCTTTCTGGAGGTTCTGAACATGACCGACATCCCGAGCCTCGTCGAACGGCTGGCCGGCGCACTCAAGGCCCGCAGCCAGATGATGGCCACGGCCGAGAGCTGCACCGGCGGGTTGATCGCGGGGGCCTGCACCGACCTGAGTGGGTCGAGCGACTGGTTCGAGCGCGGCTTCGTGGCCTATTCGAACGCGGCCAAGAGCGAGCTGCTGGGTGTTCCGGCGGCGCTGATCGAGGCGCACGGCGCCGTGAGCGAACCGGTCGCGCGGGCCATGGCGGCGGGCGCGGTGGCCAACGCGCACGCCCACTGGTCGGTGGCGGTGACCGGCATTGCCGGCCCCACCGGCGGCAGCGCCGAGAAGCCGGTGGGCACGGTGTGGTTCGGCTGGGCGACGCCGCAGGGCGTGTACACCGAACACCATCGGTTTGACGGCGACCGCGCCGCGGTGCGCCAGGCCACGGTGACGCACGCGCTGACCGGGCTGTTGCAGCGGCTCTGAGCCACCGGCCTGCCGTGGAACCGTTCAAGAACCTCATCAACCCCGCCACGGTGCGCCACGCCGGCCACCACCTGCAGCGCGTGTGGCCGGCGTTCGACCGTCCGCGTTTCGAGCAACAGGCCGGTGCCGGGCTGGAGGCGCTGGAGTTCAAGGCCCGGGCCATGCAGCTGGCCGACGCGCTGCAGGCCACGCTGCCGGCGCGGTTTGCGCACGCGGCCGATGTGCTGGAGGCCAGCCTCGCGCCGCCCATCCCGCTGGACGCCGATGGCGAACCCGCGGGCCTGAGCGAAGCGCAGAGCGCGGCCGGGCTGTCGGGCTGGGTGATCTGGTCGGTGGGCGAGTTCGTGGCGCGCGCCGGCGGCGCGGATGTGCCGCGCGCCCTGGCCTGCCTGCACGCGATCACGCAGCGCTTTTCGGCGGAGTTTGCGATCCGGCCCTTGGTGCGCGACCACCCGGCGCTGGTGTTCGAGACGCTGGCGCACTGGTCGCAGGATCCGAGCGCCCATGTCCGGCGCCTGGTGAGTGAGGGCTCGCGTCCTCGCCTGCCCTGGGGTTTGCGCCTGCAGGCGCTGGTGGCCGATCCGGCGCCCACGCTGCCGCTGCTGCGCGCCTTGCAGGACGACCCCAGCGCCTACGTGCGCCGCAGCGTGGCCAACCACCTCAACGACATCGCCAAGGACCACCCGGAACGCGTGGCCGCCTGGGTCTGCGAGCACCGCCCGAACGCCAGTGTCCGGCGCGAGGCGTTGCTGCGGCACGCCAGCCGCAGCCTCATCAAACAAGGCCACCCGGCCACGCTGGCGGCCTGGGGCCTGCGCTCGGGCCTGCAGGGCACGGCCGCGCTGGCACTGTCGGCCGGGCGGGTGCGGGAGGGCGAGATCATCGACCTGCAGGTCTCGCTGGCTTCCGGCGCCAGCGAGCCGCAGGACCTGGTGGTGGACTACGCCGTGCACCATGTGCGTGCCAACGGCAGCACATCGCCCAAGGTGTTCAAGGGCTGGAAGCTGACGCTGGCCCCGGGCGAACGCCGCACGCTGGCCAAGCGCCACCGCCTGCGTCCGGTCACCACCCGCACGCTGTACCCGGGCCCGCACCGGGTGGAGGTGCTGGTCAACGGCTGCGCGCTGGGCAGCGCCACGTTCGAACTGGACGCCTGAGCCTTCCGTCGCGCACCCCGGCGCCGTGACATCGGTCACGACACCGACGCGGTTTTGCCCGCATCCAGTGAAGCTTGCCATGCGCAGACGGTTTGTTCACGCCACCAGACCGGACTCGGGCCGCGGCGCTCCTACAGTCGCGACGCCATGTCGCTTCACAAAATGTTTCAGTTTCTGCGCGGATTCCGCGCGGACCGGCGACCGCCGCACTCGGCGGGCGAGCCGCCAGCGGTGCCGTTTGCGGCGCAACCGTCGCGGGGCGCACCGCAGCTGGACCGGCTGGACCTCCAGGCAGCCCTGATCCACCACCTGGAATGGTGCGTGCAGTTCAACGACCAGCTCGGGATCGTTTCCCTTTCGGAAACACCGCCACCGCGCCAGCTGCCCGGCGCGGAGACCAGCGAACTGGGGCAATGGCTGCAGCGCTCGGCGGCTCGCGCACCGGGTACGCACCCGCTGTTTGCCGAACTGGTGCGCGAGCACCGGTTGCTGCACCAGGTGGCCGACCGGGCCCTGCAACTGGCGGAGCGGGGCCGCATGGATCAGGCCAGCACCCTGCTCAACACCGACTTCGAACGCAGCCGTGCGCGGGTACAGGCCCTGCTGCGCGACATGCAGAAGGGCTGACAGGCCGAGGCCGGGTCAGACGCCCCAGACCATCTCCACCTGGGCTTTTTCGCAGCGCTGCATCATTTCGATGAACGGCACGATGCGCAGGCGCAAGGTGACCGGATCGAATTCCGGGGGGACTTCACCGCGCGCCACGGCTTCCTCCTTCTGGCGTTTCTGGTCGGCCTCCTCGGCCTCGGCGGCGGCGCGCAAGGCCACGGCCGCGGCCGCCATCTCGGCCGGCTGGATGATGCCCGGGCCGGACGGGTCCTTGCCCAGCACTTCAAGAATGCGCTCGCCGTGCGGCTTGAGCATCACGAGGTCGCCCGTTTCGCGGGACTTGAATCGGAAGATCGACATGGCAGGCTCCGGGGTTGTCCGGCTTCATTCTTGCACCTGCCGCGCCACCAGAACTCCGATTGGATCAAGTCGGGTTCGGGTAAACCCGGTTGGATGACTTTGCTTCATGTCTAAACTAATCAGACATGAACACTTCCCCTGCGGCGCTGCGGCGCATCCTGTGCATCGGTGGCGGACCGGCGGGTCTCTACTTCGGTCTGCTCATGAAGCGGCGCTTCCCGGCGCTGGCCGTGACGGTGGTCGAGCGCAACCGGCCTTACGACACCTTCGGCTGGGGCGTGGTGTTCTCCGACCAGACGCTGGTCAACCTGCGGCGGGCCGACCCCGAGACCGCGCAGGCCCTGCAGGACGCCTTCAACCACTGGGACGACATCGAGGTGTTTTACAAGGGCGGCCGCGTGCGCTCGGGCGGCCATGGCTTCATCGGCATCGGCCGCAAACGCCTGCTCAACATCCTGCAGGATCGCTGCCAGGCGCTGGGCGTGAACCTCGTGTTCGAGACCGACGTGACCGACGACCAGGCGCTGGCCCGGCAGTACGACGCCGACCTGGTGATCGCCAGCGACGGCCTGAACAGCCGCATCCGCACCCGCTACGGGAGCACCTTCCGGCCCGACATCGACACCCGTCTGTGCCGCTTCGTCTGGCTGGGCACGAAGAAGGCCTTCGACGCCTTCACCTTCGCCTTCGAACAGACCGAGCACGGCTGGTTCCAGGCCCACGCCTACCAGTTCGACGCCGACACCTCGACCTTCATCGTCGAGACGCCGGAGCACGTGTGGAAGGCGCACGGCATCGACCAGATGAGCCAGGAAGACGGCATCGCGTTCTGCGAAAGACTGTTCGCGAAGCACCTCGACGGCCACGCGCTCATGAGCAACGCCAAGCACCTGCGCGGCTCGGCCAACTGGATCCGTTTTCCGCGCGTGATCTGCCACACCTGGGTGCACTGGCAGGAGCACCCCCACGCTCCGCCGCTGCGCGGGTCGCTGCCCCCCGAGGGGGCTGATCCGGCTTGGGGCGGCCCGGCGCCGGATCGCGTTCGACGGGTTCCCATCGTGCTTATGGGCGACGCCGCCCACACCGCGCACTTCTCCATCGGCAGCGGCACCAAGCTGGCGCTGGAGGACGCGATCGACCTGGCCGACGAGTTCTCGAAGAACGCGGGCGCCGACATGGCCACGGTGCTGCAAGGCTACGAAGCGCGCCGCAGCGTCGAGGTGCTCAAGATCCAGAACGCCGCGCGCAACTCCACCGAATGGTTCGAGCACGTGGACCGTTACACCGGCATGGAGATCCAGCAGTTCGCCTACGCGCTGCTCACCCGCAGCCAGCGCATCAGCCACGAGAACCTGCGGCTGCGCGACGCGAAATGGCTGGAGGGTTATGAAAGCTGGTTGCAGGACAAGGCCGGCGGCCGCAGCATCGGCGGCAAACCCACCCCGCCCATGCTGTTGCCGCTGAAGGTGCGCGGCTGCACACTCAAAAACCGCATCGTCGTCTCGCCCATGGCGCAGTACAAGGCGCAGGACGGTGTGGTGGGCGACTGGCACCTGATGCATCTGGGCGCCCGCGCCGTGGGCGGCGCCGCGTTGGTGATGGTCGAGATGACCAGCCCGACGCCCGAGGGCCGCATCACGCCCGGCTGCCCTGGCGTGTGGAACGACACCCAGCAGGCCGCACTGGCCCGCATCGTCGACTTCGCGCACCGTGAGGGCGGCGCGAAGATGGGCCTGCAGCTCGGCCACAGCGGCCCCAAGGGGTCGACCCAACTGGGCTGGGAGGCCATCGACGAGCCGCTGCCGGCCGGCAACTGGCCGCTGCTGTCTGCCAGCGCGGTGCCCTATGGCGAACACAACCAGGTGCCCAAGGCCATGACCCGTGCCGACATGGATGCGGTGCGCGATGCCTTCGCTGCATCGACGCAGCGCGCGGCCGCCGCCGGCTTCGACTGGCTGGAACTGCACGCCGCCCACGGCTACCTGCTCTCGGCCTTCATCTGCCCGCTGACCAACCGGCGCAATGACGAGTACGGCGGCTCGCTGGCCAACCGCTGCCGCTACCCCTTGGAAGTGTTCGCCGCCGTGCGCGCCGCGTGGCCCGCCGACCGGCCCATGAGCGTGCGCATCTCGGCGCACGACTGGGCACCCGGCGGCAACACGCCCGACGATGCGGTCGCCATCGCGCGCCTGTTCAAGGCCGCAGGCTGCGACGTGATCGACGTGTCCTCCGGCCAGACCACGCGGGCCGCCAAACCGGTCTATGGCCGCATGTACCAGACCCCGTTCGCCGACCGCATCCGCAACGAGGTCGACATCCTCACCATGGCCGTCGGTGCTATTCAAGAGGCCGATCACGCCAACAGCATCATCGGCGCCGGCCGTGCCGACCTCTGCGCCGTGGCCCGCCCGCACCTGGCCGACCCGGCCTGGACATTGCATGAGGCCGCCAAACTGCAGAGCCGCGCGGTGCAGTGGCCACAGCCTTATGAGAGCGGACGCGACCAGCTCTACCGCGAGATCGCCCGCCAGCAAGCCCTGCAAGGCACCGTCGTCACCCAGGACCCTGCGGAAACCGCATGACCACGCCCGACCCCCTCGACCTCGAAGCCCGCGCGCACAGTGAACATGCGCAGGAATTGCGGCTGTGGCTGCGCCTGCTGGCCTGCTCGCAGCTGATCGAAAAGCGGGTACGCACCCAATTGCGCGAGCGCTTCGACACCACGCTGCCGCGCTTCGACCTGATGGCCCAGCTCGAACGCCACCCCGAGGGGTTGAAGATGAAGGAGCTTTCGCAGCGCCTGATGGTCACCGGTGGCAACGTCACCGGCATCACCGACCAGCTGGTGGCCGAAGGCCTGGTCGAACGCGTGAGCGTCGAAGGCGACCGCCGGGCCTTTCTGGTGCGGCTCACGCCCGAAGGCCGCAATGCCTTCGAGCACATGGCCGTCGAACACGAGCAATGGATCGTGCAGGCCTTCGACGGCCTCTCGCCACGCGAACTCGACCAACTGCACAAGCTGCTGGGCAAGGTGAAACAGCACCAACTGGACCTCGAATGAAACACCCCATCCCCGACCACAACCCCATGCGCGGCCAATACCGCGCCGTCGCCGCTGACCAGCCCACCCACTTCGCGCTCGGCGTGGCCGATGGCGTGGCGACCGTCACCCTCAACCGCCCCGAGCGCAAGAACCCGCTGACCTTTGACTCCTACGCCGAGCTGCGCGACTGGTTCCTGGGCCTGCAGCGCGCCACCGACATCAAGGCGGTGGTGGTCACCGGCGCGGGCGGCAACTTCTGCTCGGGCGGTGATGTGCACGAAATCATCGGTCCGCTCACGAAGATGACCATGCCCGAGCTGCTGGCCTTCACCCGCATGACGGGTGCCCTGGTGAGCGCCATGCGCGCCTGCCCGCAGCCCATCGTGGCGGCCCTGGACGGCGTGTGCGCCGGTGCCGGCGCGATGATGGCCCTCGCTTCCGACCTGCGTCTGGGCACGCCGTCGGCGACGGTCGCCTTCCTGTTCACCCGCGTCGGCCTGGCCGGCGCCGACATGGGCGCCTGTGCCCTGCTGCCGCGCATGATCGGGCAAGGACGTGCCAGCGAACTGCTGCTCACCGGCCGCGCCATGACGGCCAGCGAAGGCCACGCCTGGGGCTTCTTCAACGCGCTGCACGAAAACGCGGCCCTGCTGCCCGCCGCGCACAAGCTGGCGTCGCAACTGGCCCAAGGGCCGACCTTCGCGCACGGCATGACCAAGACCATGCTGCACCAGGAATGGGCCATGACGCTGGACCAGGCCATCGAGGCCGAAGCGCAGGCCCAGGCCATCTGCATGCAGACGCTGGACTTCCGACGGGCTTACGAAGCGTTTGCGGCCAAACAGCGGCCGCAGTTCCAGGGCGACTGATCAGGACACCCCATGGTCGCCTTCGAACACCCCCACCCGCACGGCGCGCTGGTACCGACCGCCCACCTGGAACTGCCCTTTTTTGACGACGCGCACCGGGCGCTGGCCAACGGTCTGGTGGACTGGGTACGCGAGCAGCGGGTGGATGAGACCGACGACCGCGCCGCCTGCCGAGACTGGGTGCAGCGCCTGGGTGCGGCCGGCTGGCTGCGCTACTGCGTCCCGGCCGCGCACGGCGGCGCCCTGCCCGCGCTCGATTCGCGCGCGCTGGTGATCCTGCGCGAGACCCTGGCGTTTCACTCGCCGCTGGCCGACTTTGCGTTTGCCATGCAGGGCCTGGGCAGTGGCGCGATCACGCTGGCCGGCACGCCCGCGCAGCAGTCGCGCTACCTGTCGGCGGTCGCCAACGGTCAAAAGATCGCCGCCTTCGCGCTGAGCGAACCCGAAGCCGGTTCGGACGTCGCGGGCATGGCCCTGCGCGCCACCCCCACCGTCCAGGGCTGGCAGCTCGACGGCCAGAAGACCTGGATCAGCAACGGCGGCATGGCGGACTTCTACGTCACTTTCGCCAAGACCGATCCCGACGCGGGTGCGCGCGGCATCAGCGCCTTCATCGTCGACGCCGATGCGCCCGGTCTGGACGCCAGCGCGCACATCCAGGTGATGGCGCCGCACCCGCTGGCCACGCTCACCTTCAACGCCTGCGCGGTGGCACAAGACGCGCTGGTTGGCACGGTCAACGGCGGCTTCAAGCTCGCCATGCACACGCTCGACATCTTCCGCGCCTCGGTAGCGGCCGCCGCCCTGGGCATGGCCCGCCGCGCGTTTGCAGAAGCTGTGGCCCACGCCAAAAGCCGCAAGATGTTCGGTCAGACCCTGGCCGACTTCCAGCTCACGCAGGCCCGGCTGGGCGAGATGAGCGCGCTCATCGACGCGGCTGCGATGCTGACCTACCGCGCGGCCTGGATGCGCGACCGCAGCAACGCCAGCGGCGCCGGCACGCCCGCCTACACCGCGGCCGCCGCCGCGGCCAAGCTCACCGCCACCGAGAACGCGCAGAAGGTCATCGACATGGCGCTGCAGATGTTCGGCGGCCGCGGCGTCCAGGTGGGCAACGTGGTGGAGCACCTGTACCGCGACATCCGCTCGCTGCGCATCTACGAGGGAGCGACCGAGGTGCAGCTGCTCATCCTCGGAAAGCAGGCATTGAAATGACCCCCTGCGCCGCTTCGCGTCTTCCCCCTGCAAGGGGGACCGCACCAGCGGCCCGGCAAAGCCGGTTCCGCGGTGCGTGCTGGATGAAAACCCGTCAGGCAACCACCATGGCTGTATCGAGCACAGGAGATCCACATGCATTCCGCTCAGCTTGACCGCTTCGTGCACGACCGCCTGCCACCCCTTGAACAGTGGCCGGACCTCCGCCACGACATGCCCGAGCTGCAGGCGCTGCCGGCCCAGCTCAACGCGGTGCAATGGCTGTTCGACCGCGCCTTCGCCGCCGGCCATGCCGACCGCCCCCTGTTCCGCAGCGACGAGCGCACCCTGACGTATGCGCAGGCGCGCACCGAGGTCAGCCGCATCGCCCAGGTGCTGGCCGGCATGGGCCTGCAGCCCGGCAACCGCGTGCTGCTGCGCGGCGGCAACTCCATCGCCATGGCCCTGGCCTGGCTGGCGGTGGTGCAGATCGGCCTGATCGCCGTGGCCACCATGCCGCTGCTGCGCGCCACCGAACTCAAGGCCATCATCGACAGGGCCAGACCCTCGGCCGCCCTGTGCGATGTGAAGCTGCAGGACGAACTCAAGGCCGCGCTCGCGCTCAGCCCGGAGACGGCCGCCCTGCCGCTGCGCCTGTTCAACACCGGCGATGCCGCCATCGTGATCGACCATTTGCTGGAAGCGCTGGCCCGCCACGCCGATGAAGCGCCAGCGCCCTGCCCCACCAGCGCCGACGACATCGCCCTGCTGGCCTTCACCTCCGGCACCACGGGCAGCCCGAAGGCCGCCGTGCACACCCACCGCGACCTGATCGCCGCGTGCGAGACCTGGCCGCGCCACGTGCTGCGCGCCACCCCGGACGACATCGTCATGGGCTCGCCCCCACTGGCCTTCACCTTTGGCCTGGGCGGTCTGCTGGTGTTTCCGATGTGGGCCGGCGCCTCGGTCTACTTTCCGGGCATTCCCTACACGCCCGAGGCCATGGTCCGTCTCATCGGCCAGGTGGGCGCCACCATCTGCTACACCGCGCCCACGTTCTACCGGCAGATGGCCCCGTTTGCGAAGCAGCACGGCGTCGGCCGCCTGCGCATCAGCGTGAGCGCCGGCGAAGGCCTGCCCGACGCCACGCGCCAGCTATGGAAGGAGGCCAGCGGCATCGAGATGCTCGACGGCATCGGCGCCACCGAGATGTTCCACATCTTCATCTCGGCCGCGCCCGAGCACGTGAAGCGCGGCGCCATCGGCCGCGTGGTGCCTGGCTACCAAGCCAAGATCGTCGACGAACAGGGCCAGGAACTGCCGCGCGGCCAGGTCGGCCGTCTCGCGGTGAAGGGGCCGACCGGCTGCAAGTACCTTGACGACACCCGGCAGGCCAATTACGTGCAGGGCGGCTGGAATTTTCCAGGCGATGCCTTCCTGCAGGACGAGGACGGTTACTTCGTCTACCAGGCGCGCACCGACGACATGATCATCACCGCCGGCTACAACGTGGCCGGTCCCGAGGTGGAGGCGGCCCTGCTGCAACACCCGGCGGTGGCTGAGTGCGGGGTCGTGGGAAGGCCCGACGATGAGCGCGGCATGGTCATCCTGGCCTACGTGGTGCTCAAGCCCGGCCTGGTGGCCGGCGCCACGCAGGTCAAGGCGCTGCAGGATCATGTCAAACACACGCTGGCGCCGTACAAGTACCCACGCGAAGTGCGGTTCGTGACCGCGCTGCCCCGCACTGAAACCGGCAAGCTGCAACGCTACGCACTGCGCAAGATGGCCAGCGAAGCCGGCGCCTGAAATCCAAGAAAGAACCTCCCCCATGCAACTCCTGCAACCGCCCGACTGGGCCACCCCCAAGGGCTACGCCAACGGCGTGGTGGCCCGCGGCACCCACGTCTTTGTCGGGGGACAGATCGGCTGGAACCGTGAACAACAGTTCGAAAGCGACGACTTCATCGCGCAGACCAGGCAGGCCCTGCAGAACGTGCACGCGGTGCTCGCCTGCGCCGGCGCCGGGCCGGAGCACATGGTGCGCATGACCTGGTACATCACCGACCGAGACGAATACAACGCGCGCCTGCGCGAGCTCGGCGGCGTCTACCGCGAGGTGATGGGCAAGTGCTTCCCGGCCATGACCTGCGTGGAGGTCAGCCGGCTGGTGGAAGCGAGGGCCAAGGTCGAGATTGAAGTGACCGCGGTGCTGCCGGACTGAACGGCTCGCGGCCTGCAGGCAAAGAAAAACCGCCGGGGCCCTCGCGCCTGCGGCGGTTTTCTGCTGGGTGTTTTCAGTCGCTCACTTCACACCCAGCACCTCGATCGACACACGCCGGTTGGGCGTGAGACACACCGTCTGTTCGGCCTTGGGCGGCCGGGTGCTGCACTCGACCACGGGTTCCCGGCTGCCGCGACCTTCCACGCTGACCCGATCCGCCTTCACCCCGAAACTGGCGAGGTAGTCGCGGACCGTCTCGGCACGCCTGAGCGAGAGCGCCTGGTTGTGGTCGGTGGAGCCAAACCGGTCGGTGTGGCCCGCGTAGGCGATGGATTCGATCCTGCGGTACTTCTTGAAGCTCTCGGCCACCTCGCGCAGACGCTCCAGGCCACCCGGCAACAGGTCATCACGACCGGACTTGTCGAACTTGAACAGCGCGTCACCCAGCAAGGTGACGCTCTCCTTCTGGACCACCACAGCCGCCGGGGCTGGCGGTGGCGCCGGCACCGGTGCGGCCACGGGTGCAGGGGCCGCCGCTACCACCGGGCAGCTGGCGGCCTCTTCCCCGGCGCGCCGAACGGCGTCTTCGGCCATGGCCACATGCGGCGTGGCCTGGCGCCAGCCGGTTTGCTCTTCGGCGTGTCCCGCACGCACCAGGCGCACTTCGGCACACGCCACGGTACGGGCATTGCACTGCAGCGTCCGGGCATTGCCCTTGAAACCGCTGAGCTGGGCCCAGAGATCGTCGCGCAGGCGCGTGCTGCGGGCGACCAGGGGGGTGTCAAAGCCCGCCTGGGCGTTCTTGTCGGCTTCCAGCGCCCGGACGATCTTGAGGGATTCGCGCAGCGACTCTTCCACATAGCCGGTGCGGTCGTTCTCGTGGTACTGCGTTTTGGCGGTGTCGAGCCAGCACTGCGCCTTGGCCAGTGGGTAGTTGTTGTGCGCAATGCCGGCTTCGTTGAGCGCACGCAGGCGCTGCTGCACAGCCTCCAGGGTCTTGCGGTCGCCGAAGATGCGTTCGTCGGTGATGCGGGCGGCTGGCGGATTCAGACCCGACGGCTGGGCCGCGGGCGCGGGCCCGTCGTTCAGGGAGGTGGAACCCGCGCAGCCGGTCAGAGCCAGGGCTGCAGCCAGAACGGTGAAAGTGAGTTGGTGTCGCATGTCGTTGTGAGTTGGCACAGGTCGGCTTCGGGTGGACGCGTTCGCGTGGATGCCCCCCCGCCGTGTCAGGGTGGGGTGGACGCGTCGGGCGCGAGGGTCTTGTTCACTCCCCGGTTTCGGCTACCGAACAGATCTTCGTCGAACTTGTAGCGCAAGCCCAGCACCCAGCCGCGGTTGGTGTATTCGTTGGAAATGTCGCGGTCGCTGAAACCGCGCCAGTTGTAGCCCAGCGTGGCCCAGAGGTTGTCCATGACCACGTAACCGACCTCCACCCCGTAGGCGTACTGCCGGCTGCCACCGGAGCCCTGCAGCACGCTGAACTGGCCGCCCAGGGTCCAGCGGTTGGTGATGTCGTAGGTCACGCGCGAACCGAGCAAGGTGGCGCTGTAGTTGTCGCGCACCGTGCCCAGCAGCAGTTCGTTGACCCGCTTGTGCGCGAACCGGCCCGACACCCACCACGGACGGCTGGGGTGGTAGTTGGCGCGCAGGCTGGCGATGCGCACGTCGCGGTCGATGGCATCGGCACCGGCGCGGTACTCGTTGCGCACCTCCAGTGTCCCCAGGGCGTCGAATCGGTTGTTGTCCACCGGGCGGTAGGCAAAGCCGAGCTGGAAGCGGTTCTGCCGCTGGTCGGTGCCGGCGGCCGTGCGCGGCTGCACCTGGTTGAAGTAGTCGCGTGCCAGCAGCGTCCAGTCGCGGTCGAGCTTGCGGGCCACGCCCAGGGTGACCAGGTGGTTGGTGTTGTTGTCGTCCTGGCGCCACTCGACGCGGCCGGAGCCCTTCCAGAGCTCGCTGCCGGTGTATTCCAGGCCCACACCCGCCGCCTTGGCATTGCCAGACGAGGCGGTCAGGCGCTCGACGTTGGTGACCAGGCGCAGGCCGGGGCGCAGCATCCAGCCGTTGCGCAGACCCAGCGCGGCCTGCACGTCCTCGCCGGAGGCGCTGTCGCGCAAGCGGTACTCGCTGTAGACGGAGCCGTCCTGCATGTACTGGGTGTCGACGCCGACCACAAAGGCGGTGGCAGCCTCGCCCACGCCCAGGCCATACGCGCCGCCAAACTCGCGCGCCCGCTCGTAACGCCCATAGACGCGGGTCTTGTCGGCCACCGCCCAGTCGGCCCCGATGCGGTAGAGGTTGGTGCCGCCGTCGCCCAGTTCGCGCTGCAGCTCGCCGCTGAGCGTGAGGCTGTCGGTCATCTTGTAGGCCACACGCCCGAACAACGAGGTGCGGTCCAGGTCTTCCGGCGCCGTCTCGGTGGCGGTCAGGTTCGAGCCGGAGCACAAGACAGGCAGACCGGTCACCGGATCGATGGTCTGGTTGCCCACCTGGCTGATGCCGAATCCGCTGTTGTAACCGGTGGGTGTACCGGTGGCGCTGTTCGAGCAGGTGATGCGGGTCTGTGCCAGCAGACTGGCCGCATTTTCCTTGACGACCCGGACGCCGCCGCCCAGCGTCAGGCGGTCGTTCACCCGGACGTCAGCGCCCAGCGACAGGGCCTGGGTCTCGTTGTCGATGCCCGCGGTGGTGGCCGTCGCATCGATCTGGTCCTTGGACTGCAGGTATTCGCCCTGGACCGTCAGCCGCGGTGACACTTTGTAGGCGGCGGAGAGACCCAGCTCGGTGCGGCCACCGGTGATGCCGGCCGCTGCGTTGTTGAAATCCTCGCTGGCCTTGGCCACATAAGCGCGGCTGCGCAGACTGTCGTCGCTGTGGCGCAGTTCCACGCGGGCCGCACCGCCCGAGTAGCTGCCCGACTTGCCTTCGAACGCGGTGCTCGTGTTGGCGTTGAAGCCGCTGGCGTCGTTGACCACGCTGCGTGTGGCTGCGATTTCGGCGATCAGCTCGGTCTGCGGGCTGAGCCTGAGGTGCAGATTGGCGCCGGCCACGGTGTAAGGCGCCTGCGGGTTCTCGTCCTTGGCCACCGACACGCCCAGGCTGAGCCGGTCGCTCAGCGCGAGCTTGAGGTCACCGCCGTACACCAGGAATTCCTCGCCACCCTGGTCCACTTCGTATGTGATGCGGATCGTGACCGGGTTGAGCTGGTCGTCAAAGCTGGGCACCGGCGCGCGGAACACGATCTGGCCGCTGAAGGGCTCGAACTCGTAGTCGCTGTTGCGGGTGAGCAGCGTGGACCGGAGGATGACCGTGGGCTGGTTGCGGTCGCGCACCACGATCTGCACCTTCTCCGAGCCGGTCACGCCGTTCGGGTTGGACACGCTGTAAGGTCCGGAAACCCCGCGGGCGGGGAACTCGTCCACCACCTGGCGCAAGCTGTCCTGCGCCACGAAGGCGTTGGCCGTGACCTGGCCATCTTCGTGGCGCCCCCGCAGACCCGTGAGCGAACGGCTGTACTGCCCCAGTGAGCGGGCCAGGTTGCTGTCGTTGGTGGTGTAGTCGCCGTACAGCACGAAGCTGCGGTTGCGGTCCAGGCGCACGTACAGTTTGCCGTTGCTCTGCGCGTCGGCCCCGCGGATGCTCGAATCGCCGTACACCGGGTAGAAGGCGTTGGGATCGACCTCCTCAAACAGCTGGCGGTCGGTTTCCTTGTCGGAGTCGTAGGCCAGGGTCAGCAGGTACTCGCCCTTGACCTTGCCCTTGAGGTAGAGCGCTGCACGGGCCCCGGCGCGCGTCTTGCCGCCGTTGAACTCTTTTTCGAACCCCTTGAGCTCGGTCTCGAACGCGTCGTCCTCGCGCATCGGCACGATGGCCGACGGATCGAACCGGTCGGAACGCAAACGGCCTTCGATCACGCCGACGGCGATCAACTCGCGCAGCTCGGGCACGTAGCGCACGGTCACCGCCTCGCTCACGCCCTTGACCGATACGCGCAGCTTCACCGCTTCGGGTTTGTGGGGCGCGATCAACTTGAACTTGAGCACGCCGTTGGCGGCGATGGACTGGATGCCGGGTGCGATGCGGTCCACATCGCCACGGTCGGCGCCGGACTCGGACGTGCGGCGACCGGGCAGCTGGATGCGGGCACCGCCGTCCACCTCCACCGTGACGTCCACTTCGCCCGAGACAGCGCGGCCATTCTTGTCCCTGAGGGTGACCAGCACGTCGGTGCCACCCACGCCATCGGCCGGCAGGTTGTCACCCGCCACCTTGACGTCGATGCTTTCGACGGGCGAAGCGAGTCGTTGCAGGAACGAGGTGAACGGGCGCGTGCCGATGCTGGCTTGGCCCGATGTGTCGAAAGCACCGCTGGCCTCAGGCGCGTCGGCGCTGGTGGTGTGGCCCGCCACCTGGGCCAGTGCGGCCGTGGTCAGCAGGGTGGCTGCGATGGCCACGGGGGTCTTCTGGATCACTTGGTTCAAACGCCCATGCTGGGGTGCGAAGGTTTTCATTGCGCCGCCCCCCCGGTGGCATTGGAACCGTTCTGGCGGGCGGCGGGCAGGATTTGCTGCAGCGGCGATTCACCGCCCGGCTGTATCCGGTACACCGGGCCTTTCTCCGTCTCGGGGCTGGCATCGCCACCTTGGGCACGTCGGGCCTTGATCTGGTCCAGCACCTGCGGCGAGCAGGAACCTTCGATGAAGTCGGCTCGCGCCATCTCGCCACCCTTCATGTCCACGAAAAGGCTGTTGCCATCGCCCGCGTTGCGGTTGCTCGAAGGCAGCATGCGCGAACCCACCGGCAGGGTCTTGCGGTCCACCTTGATCACATGGGTCTGCGGCTTGACACCACAGAGGCTGTACTTGCCTTCGGCATCGGTGATGACGTTGGTGCCGTCGAGCATGACCAGGCGCACACCCGGAATGCCCAGCTCGCGCGAACCGCCCACGTTGTTCTGCACGTGGTTGCCGTCGCAGTCGCTGTAGACCTTGCCGACGATGCAGCCCTCGTTGCTGAAGACGCCGCCCTGCACCGCGACCTTGAAGGCCGACGTGTTGGACCGCACACGGCTCCCCCCCCGGACCATCAAACACCCCCGTGGCGCGGTTGATGCCGTCCCCTTGCTGGGAGCCCACGCCCAGGCGCACGAAATAGCTCAAGCTGGCCACGCTGTTGCCCGTCAACGGCGCGGGCAACACAAAGCTCAGCGAGCGGCCCGTGCTGCTGGCCGGATCGGCCACCGTGCTGGTGGTGCTGCCCACACTCAGGCGCGCCGTGCCAGGGATGTAGCGGAACCCAGCGGGCAGAACATCCTCGACCACCACGTTGTTCAGGGCTTGCGCCGTGGTGTTGGTCAACCGGATGGTGTACCGGACGGAATCACCGATCTCGGCCACCGAACGGTCACCCGCCTTGTTGACCAGCAACGCGCCCGACGTGACCGGATCCAGCGGAATGTGGTTGTTGAACACCTCACCGGGAGCCGCGAAGTTGAACGCCAGGGCCAGGTGGTAGGTCGTGCTGGCCCCCACGGCCGGCGGAACAGCCTGCGGCTGCACATTGGTGATGCCCGCAGGCACGGTCAGTGTCCCGGCGGGAGCGCTCACGCCACCTTGCACCGCGACCGGCGGCAGGTAGTTGGCGGGTGGCGTCACCTCCAGCGTGTACACACCGCTGGGCGGGCTGTTCACGAACAGGAACTGGTAGAGACCGGACGCATCCGTCACGTAAGCGTTGGTGCCACCCAGCAACTGTGTGGCCGGATCGAAGCCCGAGGGGCCCACCAGACGCACGGTCGCACCCGCAAGCGGTTGACGGGTCACCGAGTCGTACACCACCCCGCTGGGGTCCAGCGGCAGGTTCTGCTGGAACACGTTGTCACCGGCATAGAGCGTGATGCCTTGGATCACACCCGCCACCGTCACCGGGCTGCCTGGCGCAACCGGACTGAAGAGCGTGTTGGAACCGGTCGACGGGTTGTTCCCTTCGGTCGTGGCGGACTGGTTGAACGGCGTACCGAGAATCACATTGCCCGAAGGATCCCGGAACTGCAACCGGTACCCCGTGCCTGGGGGCATGCCGCCGATGTTGTACTCGCCAGCGGCATTGCTGACCGCCGTTCCGATCGGCGTATCGGAACCGCCCGGCAGCAACTCGACCCGGTAACCGGCCAAGCCCTGGTCGCCGGAACCAAAGAACCGGTTGCGGTCGGTGTCGTAGAACACGCGGCCGGACACCACCGCGGTCGCCACGGCCCTGGTCTCGGTGTCGCTGTTGTTGGCCAGGTTGCTATCGGCAAGGGTGGAATCCGTTACGTTGGCGGTCACCGTCGCACCCGTGGTTGTCAGTGGCACAGTGATCGGCGCGCTCTGGGTGGTCGCGTTGGGCGCCAGTGTCGCCAGCGCCAGCGTGCTGGTGACACCGTTGACCACGATCTGCGGTGTGAACGTCACCGTGTTGGTGCCGTTGTTGCTCAGCGTGACGGTCGTGGTCACGGTCGTACCCGGTGCACCCGAAGGAATCGGGTTGACATCCACCGCCGGATCGGCCACCAGCGGTATCGCCGTCTCGGTGTCGCTGTTGTTGGCCAGGTTGCCATCGGGCACGCTGGGCGCCGTCACGTTGGCCGTCACCGTCGCGCCCGTGCTCGTCAGCGGCACCGTGATCGGCGCGCTTTGCGTGCTCTGGCCCGGCGCCAGCGTCACCGCCGTCAGCGTCGTGCTCACCCCGTTGACCACCACCACCGGCGTGAAGCTCACCGTCGTGCTGCCGCTGTTGGACAGCGTCACCGTGGTCGTCACCGTGCTGCCCGGGCTGCCCGAGGGGATGGGCTGGACGTTCACGCCCGGGTCGGCAAACAGCGGCGTGAGCTGCTCACCACCGGCCTGGTTGTCCACGTCCTGGTTGTTCGTGGTGTTCGACTCAGGGGTGGCCGTGGCCACCGTGCTGGTGACTTCGAGCACCGTGCCCGTCGTGCTGGGCACCGTGGTGGTGAAGCTGTAGCTCACGCTCGCACCCGGGGCCAGTTCGCCCACGGTGTAGGTGAAGGTCTCGCCGTTGCTCAGCGTGACCGTGCCCACCACCGCGCTGGCGGTCGCGCTCGCGCTGGCGCTGTTGGTGAACACCACCGTGCCCGTGACCACCGAGCCCGCCGGCGCACTGGCCGGCAGGTCCACTTCGGTCGTCACGTCCGCAAACAGCGCGCCCACCGTCTCGGTGTCGCTGTTGTTGGCCAGGTTGCCATCGGGCACGCTGGGCGCCGTCACGTTGGCCGTCACCGTCGCGCCCGTGCTCGTCAGCGGCACCGTGATCGGCGCGCTTTGCGTGCTCTGGCCCGGCGCCAGCGTCACCGCCGTCAGCGTCGTGCTCACCCCGTTGACCACCACCACCGGCGTGAAGCTCACCGTCGTGCTGCCGCTGTTGGACAGCGTCACCGTGGTCGTCACCGTGCTGCCCGGGCTGCCCGAGGGGATGGGCTGGACGTTCACGCCCGGGTCGGCAAACAGCACCGTCAGGCTGTCGGTGCCACTGTTGTTGCTGCTGTTGCTCTCCGGCGTGGCCGTGGCCACCGTGCTGGTGGCCGTCAGCGCCACCGTGCCCGTGCCGCTCGGCACCGTGGTGGTGAACACCCGTGTGACGCTCGCACCCGGCGCCAGGTTACCCAGGGTGTAGGTCTGCACCTGGCCGTTGGACAGCGTCACCGTGCCCACCACCGCGCTGGCCGTCGTGGCCGTGCCGCCGCTGGCGCTGTTGGTGAAGGTCACCGTCACACCGACCACCGAGCCCGCCGGCGCGCTCGTCGGTAGGTCCACCGCTGCGGTCACATCTGCAAAAAACTGGTTAAGGCTACGCTGAACAAGTCCAGAAGTGACGCGAGGCATGCATGATCGAGGC
>CAYRWN010000040.1:0-31782 GCA_964428045.1 uncultured Hydrogenophaga sp.
GCCCTTTGGCACGCCGGGTCACTCGATTTGGCTACTTGTTCAGCGTAGCCCTAACCGGCACCATGGACCAGATGATCGATTCCCAGACCAGCGTCGAGAAAGTTCGTGTGTTCGAGATGGCCGCCGAACTGTTCGGCGTGCTGGCGACGCCGATGCGGCTGCGCATCCTCAGTGCGTTGTGCGACAGGGAAAAGTCGGTCTCGCAGCTGCTGCAGGAGATCGACACCACCCAGCCCAACCTGTCGCAGCACCTGAACCTGCTGTACCGCGCGGGGGTTCTGGCCAAACGCAAGGAAGGCACCCAGGTGATCTACCGCGTGCAGAGCGAAAAGGCGGTGACGCTGTGCCGCACCGTCTGCACCCAGATCGCCA
This sequence comes from uncultured Hydrogenophaga sp., assembly GCA_964428045.1. GTDB lineage: Bacteria > Pseudomonadota > Gammaproteobacteria > Burkholderiales > Burkholderiaceae_C > Hydrogenophaga. The sequence goes on from CAYRWN010000040.1 coordinate 373, forward strand.
TCGAAATGGACGAACCCAGTTCGGTGCCGGCTTCGGAGCGCCTGTCGCCACGCATCGTCACCTGAGGCGCACGCCCCCAGCGGCGACAGGCTGACACCAGGCTGTCGTATCGCTCGGTCGCAACACAAACCGAGCCTGCGCGCCGTGATGGCGCGTTTTTCTTGATTTCGTGCGCTTGGCCGGTCTGCTGGTGGCACAATCCTGTCCGCAGTCAGCTCCTTCCACAGTCACTGTCGCATCCGCCAAACGGTCCAGCCGTGTCGCGGAAGGTTTGTTTAACCAACTAATGCTTCCCCAAGGGAGGCGGAGGTCAGCGGATCCATGAGCAACACCCCATCGAACGGGGGCAGCGTTTACGTCGCCTACCAGTCCAATTCGTACCTCTTCGGCGGCAACGCGCCGTACGTGGAAGAGATGTACGAAAAGTACCTGGACAACCCGGGCAGCGTGCCCGACAACTGGCGCAGCTACTTCGACGCACTCCAGCACGTGCCTGCCGTGGACGGCACGGACGCACGCGACGTGCCGCACCTGCCGGTCATCAATGCCTTTGCCGAACGTGCGAAGCAGGGTGGTACCAAAGTGGTCATGGCCGCGGGCGCGGACTCCGACCTGGGTCGCAAACGCGTCGCTGTCCAGCAGCTGATCGCCGCTTACCGAAACGTCGGATCCCGCTGGGCGGACCTGGATCCGCTCAAGCGCACCGAGCGCGACCACATTCCCGAACTCGACCCCACGTTCTACGGCTTCTCCGACGCCGACTTCGAGACCGTCTTCAACACCAGCAACACCTTCTTCGGCAAAGAGGTGATGTCGCTGCGCGACCTGCTCAACGCCCTGCGCGAGACCTATTGCAGCAGCATCGGCGCGGAGTACATGTACATCAGCGACCAGACGCAGAAGCGCTGGTGGCAGGAAAAGCTGGAGTCGATCCGCTCCAGGCCGTCTTTCAATGCCGAGAAGAAGAAAGCCATTCTGGACCGCCTGACCGCGGCCGAAGGCCTGGAGCGTTTCCTGCACACCAAGTACGTGGGCCAGAAGCGGTTCTCGCTCGAAGGGGGCGAGAGCTTCATCGCCGCGATGGACGAGGTGATCCAGCAGGCCGGCGCCCAGGGCGTGCAGGAAATCGTGATCGGCATGGCCCACCGGGGTCGCCTGAACGTGCTGGTCAACACGCTGGGCAAGATGCCCAAGGACCTGTTCGCCGAGTTCGACCACACCGCACCCGAAGACCTGCCGGCGGGTGACGTGAAGTACCACCAGGGCTTCAGCTCCGACGTGACCACCCCCGGTGGCCCGGTCCACCTGTCGCTGGCTTTCAACCCCTCGCACCTGGAAATCGTCAACCCGGTGGTGGAAGGCTCTGCGCGTGCCCGCATGGACCGCCGCGGCGACACGCTGGGCAAGCAGGTGCTGCCGGTGCTGGTGCACGGCGACGCCGCCTTTGCCGGCCAGGGTGTGAACCAGGAAACCCTGGCGCTGGCCCAGACCCGCGGTTACACCACCGGTGGAACGGTGCACCTGATCATCAACAACCAGATCGGCTTCACCACCTCCGACCCGCGCGATCTGCGTTCCACGCTGTACTGCACCGACATCGTCAAGGGCGTCGAGTCGCCCGTGCTGCACGTCAACGGGGACGACCCGGAAGCCGTGGTGCTGGCCGCCCAACTGGCGCTGGAGTTCCGCATGACCTTCCGCAAGGACGTGGTCGTGGACATCATCTGCTTCCGCAAACTGGGCCACAACGAGCAGGACACGCCGAGCCTGACCCAGCCACTGATGTACAAGAAGATCGCGGCACACCCCGGCACGCGCAAGCTGTACGCCGACAAGCTCGCGGCCCAGGGGCTGGGCGAGACGCTGGGTGACGACATGGTCAAGGCCTACCGCGCCGCGCTCGATGCCGGCCGCCACACCGTGGACCCGGTGCTGACCAATTTCAAGAGCAAGTACGCGGTGGACTGGTCGCCCTTCCTGGGCAAGAAGTGGACCGATGCCGCCGACACCGCCATCCCGATGGCCGAGTGGAAGCGTCTGTCCGACCGCCTGACCGCAATTCCGGATTCCGTCGCGCCCCACCAGCTGGTGAAGAAGGTGTACGCCGATCGCGCGGCCATGGGGCGCGGTGACATCCCGGTGGACTGGGGCATGGGCGAACACATGGCGTTTGCGTCGCTGGTGGCCAGTGGCTTCCCGGTGCGTCTGTCGGGTGAGGACTGCGGCCGCGGAACCTTCACGCACCGCCACGCCGTGATCCACGATCAGAACCGCGAGAAGTGGAACGAAGGCACCTACACCCCGCTGCAGAACGTGGCCGACAACCAGGCCCCGTTCGTCGTCATCGACTCCATCCTGTCCGAAGAGGCGGTGCTGGCGTTCGAATACGGCTACGCATCGAACGACCCGAACACGCTGGTGATCTGGGAGGCGCAGTTCGGTGACTTTGCCAACGGTGCCCAGGTCGTGATCGACCAGTTCATCGCGTCGGGCGAGGTCAAGTGGGGCCGCGTCAACGGCATCACGCTGATGCTGCCGCACGGTTACGAAGGCCAGGGGCCCGAGCACAGTTCGGCGCGTCTGGAACGCTTCATGCAGCTGGCGGCCGACACCAACATGCAGATCGTGCAGCCCACCACGGCCAGCCAGATCTTCCACATCCTGCGCCGCCAGGTGATTCGCAACCTGCGCAAGCCGCTGATCATCTTCACACCCAAGTCCCTGCTGCGCAACAAGGATGCGACGTCGCCGCTGTCGGAGTTCACCAAGGGTGGTTTCCAGACCGTGATCCCGGAGAGCAACGAGGCCGTGATCAAGAAGGCCGACAAGGTCAAGCGCGTGATCTGCTGCTCGGGCAAGGTGTACTACGACCTGGTCAAGAAGCGCGAGGAGCGCGGTGACGACGATGTGGCCATCGTCCGCGTGGAGCAGCTCTACCCGTTCCCGCACAAGGTGTTCGGGGCCGAGCTCAAGAAGTACCCGAACGCCACCGACATCGTCTGGTGCCAGGACGAGCCGCAGAACCAGGGGGCCTGGTTCTTCGTGCAGCACTACATCCACGAGAACATGCTGGACGGCCAGAAGCTGGGTTACGCCGGTCGCGCCGCTTCGGCATCGCCCGCCGTGGGTTACGCGCACCTGCACCAGGAGCAGCAAAAGAACCTCATCGAGGCGGCCTTCGCCAAGCTCAAGGGCTTCATCCTCACGAAATAACCGGTTTCAGCAGGGCTTGCCAGGAGCCGGGCGCATGGCCCGGCTCGCCCGCAGCCTCCCGCCGAACGAACCAAACACCCTCTAGGAAAAGAACATGGCCATCGTAGAAGTCAAAGTTCCGCAGCTGTCCGAATCCGTGGCCGAAGCCACCTTGCTGCAATGGAAGAAGAAGCCTGGCGACGCCGTCGCCGTTGACGAAATCCTGATCGAGATCGAGACCGACAAGGTGGTGCTGGAATGCCCGGCTCCCGCAGCCGGCGTGCTGGTGGAGATCGTTCAAGGCGACGGTTCCACCGTCGCTGCCGACCAGCTGATCGCGAAGATCGACACCGCCGCGGTGGCCGGTGCGGCTGCACCTGCGGCGGCCCCCGCTGCGGCAGCACCGGCGCCAGCGGCCGCAGCACCGGCGGCTGCTGTGTCCACATCCACCAGCAAAGCCGGCGTGGCCATGCCCGCCGCGGCCAAGCTGATGGCCGACAACGGCATGGCGGCCGGTTCCGTGGCCGGTACCGGCAAGGACGGCCGCGTGACCAAGGGCGACGTGCTGGCAGCGGCCGCTGCACCCAAGCCCGCTGTGGCGGCACCGGTGGCGATCCCGACCGGCGCACCGACCAAGGTGCTGCCTCAGGTGGCCTTGGTCGCGCCCGACCTGGGTGACCGCCCTGAGGAGCGCGTGCCGATGACCCGCCTGCGCGCCCGCGTGGCCGAGCGTCTGCTGCAGTCGCAGTCGACCAACGCCATCCTGACCACCTTCAACGAAATCAACATGGCCCCGGTCATGGAGATGCGCAAGAAGTTCCAGGAACGCTTCGAGAAGGAACACGGCGTCAAGCTGGGCTTCATGAGTTTCTTCGTCAAGGCCGCGGTGCATGCGCTCAAGAAGTTCCCCATCCTCAACGCTTCGGTGGACGGTAACGACATCGTCTACCACGGCTACTTCGACATCGGCATCGCCGTCGGTTCGCCACGCGGTCTGGTGGTGCCCATTCTGCGCAACGCCGACCAGATGAGCTTTGCCGACATCGAGAAGAAGATCGCCGAGTTCGGCCAGAAGGCCAAGGACGGCAAGCTGGGCATCGACGAGATGACCGGTGGCACCTTCTCCATCTCCAACGGCGGCACCTTCGGCTCGATGATGTCCACCCCCATCATCAACCCGCCGCAGTCGGCCATCCTGGGCGTGCACGCCACCAAGGACCGCGCCATGGTGGAAAACGGCCAGGTCGTGGTGCGCCCGATGAACTACTTCGCCATGTCCTACGACCACCGCATCATCGACGGCCGCGAAGCCGTGCTGGGCCTGGTGGCCATGAAGGAAGCGCTGGAAGATCCGGCGCGCCTGCTGTTCGATATCTGAAGAGATTGGATTCACCCCCTTTCTTGCTCACTTCGTGTAGCCGAATCCCCCCTTAAGGGGGCAATCCCAGCGGACCGGCAAAGCCGGTTCCGCGGGATTTCCGGAAGGTGGTCGCGTCGCGTGTCTGCGTTGACGTTCCTTCCGGGGTTCGAAGAACCTCTTTGAAAGAACATCATGTCCCAAGCATTTGACATCGTCGTGATCGGCGCCGGCCCCGGTGGTTACATCGCCGCCATCCGCGCCGCCCAGCTGGGCTTCAAGGTCGCGTGCATCGACGAGTGGAAGAACGCCGCTGGCGGTCCCGCCCCGGGCGGCACCTGCACCAACGTTGGTTGCATTCCTTCCAAGGCGCTGCTGCAGTCCAGCGAGCACTTCGAGCACGCCAACCACCACTTCGCCGACCACGGCATCAGCACCGGCAAGGTGACCATGGACGTGGCCAAGATGGTGGGCCGCAAGGACACCGTCGTGAAGCAGAACAACGACGGCATTCTCTACCTGTTCAAGAAGAACAAGGTCACCTTCTTCCACGGCCGTGGTTCGTTTGTGAAGGCGGCTGAGGGCGGTTACGAAATCCAGGTGACCGGCGCCAAGGAAGAATTGATCACCGGCAAGCAGATCGTGGTGGCCACCGGCTCCAACGCCCGCGCCTTGCCGGGCGTGCCGTTCGATGAAGAGACCGTGCTGTCCAACGACGGTGCGCTGCGCATCGGCGCCGTGCCCAAGAAGCTGGTGCTGATCGGCTCGGGCGTGATCGGCCTGGAGATGGGCTCGGTCTGGCGCCGCCTGGGGGCGGACGTCACCATCCTCGAAGGTCTGCCGACCTTCCTCGGTGCGGTGGACGAGCAGATCGCCAAGGAAGCCAAGAAGGCCTTCGACAAGCAGGGTCTGAAGATCGAACTGGGCGTGAAGGTCGGCGAGATCAAGTCCGGCAAGAAGGGCGTGAACGTCGCCTACACCAACGCCAAGGGCGAAGCGGTGTCGCTGGACGCGGACAAGCTGATCGTCTCCATCGGCCGCGTGCCCAACACCATCGGCCTGAACGCCGAGGCCGTCGGCCTGGCGCTCGACGAGCGCGGCGCCATCGTGGTCGACGCCGATTGCAGGACCAACCTGCCGGGCGTGTGGGCCGTGGGCGACGTGGTGCGTGGTCCGATGCTGGCGCACAAGGCAGAAGAAGAGGGTGTGGCCGTGGCCGAGCGCATCGCTGGGCAGCATGGGCACGTCAACTTCAACACCATCCCGTGGGTGATCTACACCAGCCCCGAAATCGCCTGGGTCGGCCGCACCGAGCAGCAGCTCAAGGCCGATGGCGTGGCGTACAAGGCGGGCATGTTCCCGTTCCTGGCCAACGGCCGCGCCCGTGCGCTGGGCGACACGACCGGCATGGTCAAGTTCCTGGCCGATGCCAAGACGGACGAGATCCTGGGCGTGCACATCGTGGGCCCGATGGCTTCCGAGCTGATTGCCGAAGCCGTGGTGGCGATGGAGTTCAAGGCCAGCGCCGAGGACATCGCCCGCATCTGCCACGCGCACCCGTCGCTGTCGGAGGCGACCAAGGAAGCGGCGCTGGCCGTCGACAAGCGGACCTTGAACTTCTGAAGCGGGTTCGCTCTTGTCGGTTCGCGCCACCTACGAAGCCGAGCTCAAGGCGCGCGGCTACACCACGGACCCGGCCCAGCAGCGTGCCATCCACGCGCTGGAACGGTGCGCCACCGACTGGACGAACTACAAGCACAAGCGCTCGAACGCGCTGAAAAAGATGTTCGTGCGGCCGGAGATTCCGCGCGGGGTCTACATGTACGGCGGCGTGGGGCGCGGCAAGAGCTTCCTGATGGACTGCTTCTTCAACGCCGTCCCCATCCGGCGCAAGACGCGGTTGCACTTCCACGAATTCATGCGGGAAGTGCACCGCGAACTGCGCGAGCTGCAAGGCACGGTGAATCCGCTGGACGAGCTGGGTGCGCGGATGGCGAGGCGGTACAAGCTGATCTGCTTCGACGAGTTCCACGTCGCTGACGTGACCGATGCCATGATCCTGCACCGCCTGCTGGACGCGCTGTTCAAGGCGGGTGTGGGCTTTGTGACCACGTCCAATTTCCACCCCGACGGTCTCTACCCCAACGGCCTGCACCGCGACCGCATCCTGCCTGCCATCGAGCTGCTCAAGCAGAAGCTGGAAGTGCTCAGCGTGGACAACGGCACCGACTACCGCCAACGGACCCTGACGCACATCGAGCTTTACCACTGTCCGCTCGGGCCGGCGTCCGACGCGGCGCTGGAGAAGACCTTCACCGAACTGGCCGAGACCCACGACCAGGATCCGGTGATGCACATCGAGTCGCGCGAAATCCGTGCGGTGCGGCGTGCGGGTGGGGTGATCTGGTTCGACTTCCGGACGCTGTGCGGCGGTCCCAGGTCACAGAACGACTACTTGGAAATCGCGACGCAGTTCCACACGCTGTTGCTGTCGAACGTGCCGCAGATGGCGGTGCGCCAGGCGTCCGAAGCGCGCCGGTTCACCTGGCTCATCGACGTGCTCTACGACCGGCGCGTCAAGCTGGTGATGTCGGCCGCCGTGCCGCCCGAACAGCTGTACCTCGAAGGGCCGATGTCGCACGAGTTTCCCCGCACCGTTTCCCGCCTGGGCGAGATGCAGTCGGCCGAGTACCTCGCGCTGGAGCATCGGATGGTGGAGACCGGTCTGACCTGAAACCCGGCGCTCGACGGACCGCATCGGGTGGTCACTGACGCTCGGTCAAGCCGTCTTGACCAGCGCAGCGTTGCCGCTGGGAACTGGCTGGCCCCGGACGCTGGTCAACCCAGCGGGTCGAACTTGACGATGACCAGCGACAGGTTGTCACCCATGGACTTGGCCCGCGTCCGCGCCTTCTGGATCAGGAACTCGCAAGCCTCGCGGGGGGAGAGCATGGCGATGGTGCTGGCCAGTTCTTCGGGCGTGAAGTAGTGCCACACGCCGTCGCTGCAGGCCATGAACGCGTCGCCCGGACCCACCCGTGGCACGACGTGGATGTCGACCGGGGGATCGTTCTCGGTGCCCAGGCAGCCCATCAGGATGTTCGAGTGCGGGTGGTCCAGCGCCTCTTCTTCGCTGATTTCGCCCTGGTTCACCAGGGTCTGCACGTAGGAATGGTCCATGGTGCGGAACACCAACTTGCCGTTGCGCAAGTGGTAGATGCGCGAGTCACCGGCGTGGATCCAGTGGCTGTCACCGCTCGGGTTGAGCAGGAAGGCGGCGATGGTGCTGTGCGGCTCCTGCTCGGCTGACACGGCCGTGAGCTTGATCACCAGGTGCGACTCTTCGACGATCTGGCGCAGCATGGACGAAGCGTCGTCGGTCTCCGGGTCGTAGCGCTCGAACAGCTGGCGCGCCGTGAGCATGACCTGGTCGGAGGCCTTGCGCCCACCGCTGCGGCCTCCCATGCCATCGGCCACCACAGCCAGCAGGCAGCCCGCCTGGCGCGGGTGCTGCAGCAGGCAGACCTGATCCTGCTGGTAGTCGCGGTCACCGCGGTGGATACCCGTGGACGCCTGGATGCGGTAGCCTTTGGTCATGGATCGAGTCGGCAGCGATGTGGTGCAGGAGCGGCAATCATGGTAACCACGAATGTCGGCACTGGCCCGTCATTGCGCCCAAAAAGCGACACGCGGGCGCACCCATGTGTCCCGGTCGCAGGTTGGCTCACCAGAGTTTCCACCAGGGATCCCGGGCGCTTCTGAATCCTTGCGCGAGGAACTCGCTCTTGGGGAAGTTGGCCAGCATCACCCGGCGGGTGTCGTCGCGCAGCTGGTTCATGCCCAGCGCGTCGTACGATTGCATCAGGATGAAGAGAGCCTCTTCCTGCGCGGGCGCCTGGGGGTAGTCACTCAAGGCCTGCTGGGCCCGGTTGATGGCCGCCACATGGGCACCGCGCTTGAAGTAATACCGAGCCACATGGACTTCGTACTGCGCCAGGGAGTTGACGATGTACGCCATGCGGCTGCGCGCATCGGGGGTGTAGCGCGATTCGGGGAAACGCGTCACGAGTTCGCGGAAGGCTTCAAACGACTCCTTGGCGGCCTTCTGGTCGCGCTCGGACAGGTCTTGCCGGGCGATGGAACCGAACAGGCCGAGGTTGTCGTTGAAGTTGATGAGGCCACGCAGGTAGAGCGCATAGTCCGTGGCCGGGCTGGCCGGGTGCAGGCGCGCGAAGCGTGTGAGCGTCGCCAGTGCCTGGGCCTGTTCTCCGGCCTTGTAGTGGGTGTAGGCCTTGTCCAGCTGGGCCTGTTGAGCCAAAGGCGTGCCTGCGGCGCGGCCTTCGAGCTTTTCGTACAGCGCAATGGCCTTGTCGTAGGCCCCGGCGTTGCGTTCGGCGGTGGCCTCGCTGTAGATGCGGTTGGGGCTCCAGCCGGTGGTCTGGTCCACCGGGGTGGTGTTGCAGCCGGTCAGGGCCAATGCCGCGCACAGCGCGCTCAATGGCACGACCGATAATCTGGAACCAAGCATCAGGCACACCTTTACAACGGGATCACGGGATTGACCGCAGAAATTATATCGACGGGGGGTGGCTTGGACAGCGCAGCCCAGGACCCTTGGCAGTCGGGCGACGACGTGTCGGCCGCGTTGGTGGACGAAGGGGTCACCGAGACCGAAGTCCGAATCTGTGAAGTCCCCGCCGCGATGCACGGCTGGCGGGTCGACAAAGTGCTGGCCCGGCTCATCCCGGAGTTCTCGCGTTCCTATCTGCAGCAGCTGCTGGCCGACGGGGCCGTTCAGTGGCAGGGCAGGCTCTTGCACAAGCCCGCCGGCAAGGTGGAGGTCGGGCAGGTTTTGCAGGTGGAGCTGCGTCCCACGCCCCAGGCCATGGCCTTCGTGCCTCAGGCCATGCCCCTGGAGGTGCTGCACGAAGATGCCCACCTGCTGGTGATTCACAAGCCCGCTGGTCTGGTGGTGCATCCGGCGCCCGGTCACTGGAACGGCACGCTGCTCAACGGATTGCTGGCACACCACGCCGGGGCCGGACAGCTGCCGCGCGCGGGCATCGTGCACCGGCTGGACAAGGACACGTCGGGCCTGATGCTGGTGGCCAAAAGCCGGCCAGCCATGGACGCGTTGGTGCGCGCCATCGCAGCGCGCGAAGTGCGCCGGGAGTACCTTGCGCTCGCCCACGGCCGTTGGACCGGCCCGACCGACACGCTGGTCGACCAGCCCATTGGCCGCGACCCGAACAACCGGCTGCGCATGGCGGTGCTCAGGGCCGACGCCACGGGGGCCAAAGTGGCTCAGACCAGTGTGCATGTGCTGGACGGCAACCAGACCCACACCCTGGTGGCCTGCAGGCTGCACACCGGGCGTACCCACCAGATCCGCGTGCACATGGCGTGGCTGGGCCATCCGCTGGTGGGCGACGCGGCGTATGGCGGCAGAACTGAGTGCGGGCTGGCGCGCCAGGCCCTGCACGCCGTACGCCTGCAACTGTCGCACCCGGTCGATGGCCGGCCGATGAGCTTTGTGGCCGCGCCGCCGGCCGACCTGTTGCAGGGGGTGGCCCTGGCGGGGCTCCATTACAATGAGGTCTATTGGGAAGCTGGCACCGCCGAGGGCGCAGCCCCACGACGGCGGCCGTGACGCGATGGTCCGGCAGGGATTCCCGACGGCTCCATGCCGAACCCTTGGAGCGCGCCCCGATCGCGCACGCTGCCCGCACCGCTCCCCTCCGCCCCAACGCCTTCGCGCACCGGTAGGCCCGGCTCTTGAACCTTTTCTGCGATGAACACCACAGATGCCCGCCGTGTCCTCGAGACGGCCCTGATCTGCGCGACGCAACCGCTGTCGGTGCGGGAGATGGGTGTGCTTTTCGACGCCGAGATCGGCACCGACACGATCAAGACCCTGCTGACCGACCTGCAGCTGGAGTGGTCCGGGCGCGGTGTGGAGCTGGTGCAGGTAGCCAGTGGCTGGCGCTTCCAGAGCCGTCCCGAAATGCGCCCGTTTCTCGACCGCCTGCATCCCGAGAAGCCGCCGCGCTACACGCGGGCGACGCTCGAGACACTGGCCATCATCGCCTACCGCCAGCCGGTGACGCGGGGCGACATGGAAGACATCCGCGGTGTGACGATCAACTCGCTGCTGCTCAAGCAGCTGGAGGACCGGGGCTGGATCGAGGTGATCGGTCACCGCGAGACGGTCGGACGTCCGGCCTTGTTTGCGACCACGCGCCAGTTTCTGGACGACCTTGGCCTGGCTTCGCTGGACCAGCTGCCGCCGCTGGACAGCAGCGATGTCCAGGAGTCGGCGCTGGGGCGCCTGGATTTCGAAGCCCTGGCCGGCTCTCTGCCGGCAGACAGCGGTGAGCCGGACGAGATGCCGACGGCAGCAATTGCCGCTACAGACGGCGACGCACCCCCCACACCCTTTGATCAACCATCGCCCGAAGCGGCGCCACAGGACTTCCATGACAACGGTGCCGCCTCCGAAAACCGCGCCTGACTCGCCGTCGGACGTGCCGGCCTCCAGTGAGGACGGGTCTCGTGCGAGCGCTGGACGCCCGCCGGCCGATGCGACCGCGCTGCAGTTCGACGATGTGGTCAGCGGTGCCTTCGACGCCGAGCAGTCTCAGGAACTGCCCCTGCCCACCAAACGCGTGCTCGCGCCCCAGGCCGAGTCGCCCAAGCTGCACAAGGTGCTGGCCCAGGCCGGCCTGGGTTCACGGCTGGAGATGGAGCAGCTGATTCTCGAAGGCCGCATTTCGGTCAACGGCGAGCCGGCACACGTGGGTCAGCGCATCCAGTACGGTGACGTGATCAAGGTCAACGGCAAGCCGGTGCGCGTGCGCATGACGCCGCCGCCCCCGCGTGTGCTGGCTTATCACAAGCCGGCTGGCGAAGTGGTGTCCCACGACGACCCGCAGAACCGGCCGACGGTATTTCGTCGTCTGCCGCGCCTTCACCAGGGCAAGTGGCAGTCGGTCGGCCGGCTGGACCTCAACACCGAAGGCTTGCTGCTGCTCACGGATTCGGGCGAACTGGCCAACCGGCTCATGCACCCGCGCTTTGGCCTTCAGCGTGAGTATGCGGTTCGCGTGCTCGGGGCCCTGTCCAACGAAGAGAAGCAGCGCCTGCTCGATGGCGTGAAGCTCGAAGATGGCATGGCGCAGTTCGCCAGCATCGAAGACGGTGGCGGTGAAGGGGCCAACTGCTGGTACCGGGTCACCATCGGCGAAGGCCGCAACCGCGAGGTCCGTCGCATGTTCGAGGCGGTGGGCCATGCGGTCAGCCGCCTGATCCGCATCCGTTACGGCGCCATGATGCTGCCCCGTGGCCTCAGGCGCGGTGTGTGGGTGGAGCTCGATCAGCGAGACATCGAGCGGCTGACCGCCGCCGCGGGCATGCCCGCCACCGAGCGCGGCCCGCGGCCCGTAGCCCGCACCGGACCTTTGCGTGGCAAAGCCGCACCTGGTGCAGCGGTCAGGAGCGGCGGCCGTTCCTACGGCAACCCGGCGGGCAGCCGGGGCGACGTGCCCGATGTGCGGCGCAGCAGCATGTTCGCGCCCGCCGGCAAACCGGTCCGTGGTCCCAAGGGCGCACCGGCCCGGGGAGAGGGCGCCGGGCAGCCCGACCCGATGAAGACCTCGTTCGGCTACATCGGCCAGGACGCGCTCCAGCGCCAGCGGGAGCAGGCGGGCAAGAAGCGCCCGGCGGGTTCCCCGCGCCGCCGTTCGGGCGGCCGCTGACCCTGCGGCAAGGGGCAGCCAACTGCCTGCCGCACTCGGGAATTCATGCGGGCAATGTAGAATCAAAGGCTTTGCGGCCTGTCGCAAGAACCCGTTTTTCCCAACAATTCAAGGAATACCATGGCCATCGAACGCACCCTCTCCATCATCAAGCCCGACGCCGTCGCCAAGAACGTGATCGGCCAGATCTACGCCCGTTTCGAAGCCGCCGGTCTGAAGGTGGTCGCCGCCAAGATGGTGCACCTGTCGCAGCGCGAAGCCGAGCAGTTCTACGCCGTGCACAAAGAGCGTCCTTTCTTCAAGGACCTGGTGAGCTTCATGATCTCCGGCCCGGTGATGATCCAGGCGCTGGAAGGCGAGGGCGCGATCGCCAAGAACCGCGACCTGATGGGCGCCACCGACCCGAAGAAGGCCGCTCCCGGCACGATCCGCGCCGACTTCGCCGACAGCATCGATGCCAACGCCGTGCACGGCTCCGACGCCCCCGAAACCGCCGCTGTGGAAGTTGCCTTCTTCTTTCCCGGCATGAACGTGTACTCGCGCTGATCCGCGCGAACACCATGACATGACGGTCAACCTGCTCGACTTCGATCTCGAGGGCTTGGCCGCCTATTGCGAACAGCTGGGCGAAAAGCGCTTCCGCGCCGTTCAGCTGTTTCGCTGGATCCATCAAAAGGGCGCTGCGCGCTTTGACGAGATGACCGATCTCGCCAGGAGCCTGCGCGAAAAGCTCCCGGCGGTCTGCACCATCGACGACCTGCCTGTGCTCTCGCGCCAGGAATCGGCCGACGGCACCATCAAGTGGCTGTTCGACGTGCGCGACGGCAACGCCGTCGAGACCGTGTTCATTCCCGAAGACGACCGCGGCACGCTCTGCATTTCCTCGCAGGCCGGTTGCGCCGTGGGCTGCCGGTTCTGTTCGACCGGCCACCAGGGTTTCTCGCGCAACCTCAGCACCGGCGAGATCCTGGCGCAGCTCTGGCACGCCGAACATTTCCTGCGCAAGCACCTGAACACGACCGAGCGCGTCGTCACCAACGTCGTGATGATGGGCATGGGCGAACCGCTGCAGAACTACAACGCGCTGGTGCCCGCGCTGCGCGTGATGCTGGACGACCATGGTTACGGCCTGTCGCGCCGACGCGTGACGGTGTCCACCTCGGGGGTGGTGCCCATGATGGACCGTCTGGCCAAAGACTGCCCGGTGGCCCTGGCCGTGTCGCTGCACGCACCCAACGACGCGCTGCGCGACGGGCTGGTGCCGCTCAACCGCAAGTACCCGTTGGCCGAGTTGCTGGACGCCTGCCTGCGCTACCTGCCTGCGGCGCCTCGCGACTTCATCACCTTCGAGTACTGCATGCTCGACGGCGTGAACGACCAGCCCGAACATGCCAAGCAGTTGCTCCAGCTCGTCAAGACCCACGGTGGCCGCGGCGTGCCGTGCAAGATCAACCTGATTCCCTTCAACCCGTTCCCGGATTCGGGCCTGAAGTGTTCCCCGCGCCCGGTGGTGCTGGCGTTCGGCCGCATCCTCAACGAAGGCGGTGTGGTCACCACGGTGCGCAAGACGCGCGGGGACGACATCGACGCCGCCTGCGGCCAACTGGCCGGTGACGTGCTGGACCGCACCGACGCGGCGCGTCGACTGGCCTTGCGCCGCAGTGCCGAGCAACCCATCCGCTTCGTGGGCGCCGCCCCGGGCACAGCCAAGGAGAAGCAGCCATGACGCAGACCATGCGTTCCGTCGCCATCGGTACGGCCTCGATCCGCTGGAGGCAGCGCCTGCTGCTCCTGCTGGCCGGGGGGCTGGCGCTGGGGGCGCTGTCGGGTTGTGCCGGCGGTGCCGGTGCGCTCGCGGCCAATGCGACCCTGAGCGAGCCGGTGACCGAGTCCGACGAGCCGGAGACCCGCAAGCGCGCCCGCATCCGGCTGGAGCTGGCGTCCAGCTATTTCGAGAATGGCCAGACCACGGTGGCGCTGGATGAAATCAAGCAGTCGCTGGCGGCCGATCCGTCCTACACACCCGCTTATGTGTTGCGGGGACTGGTCTACATGCGCATGAGCCAGTCCGCACTGGCCGAAGACAGTTTCCGGCGCGCGTTGCAGATCAGTCCGCGCGACGCCGACGCGCTGCACAACTACGGCTGGTTCGTCTGCCAGGAAGGCCGGCACGCCGAAGCCGTGTCCCTGTTCGAGCGCGCGCTGGCCAGCCCCCTGTACGGTGGTCAGGCCAAGACCCTGATGGCCAAGGGCGTCTGCCAGGTTCGCTTGGGCCGACCGGCCGATGCCGAACGCAGTTTCGCACGGTCCTACGAGCTGGATGCGGCCAACCCCATCACCGCTTACAACCTGGCTTCGCTGCTGTACCAGCGCGGTGACCCTGCGCGCGCGCAGTTCTACATCCGGCGCCTGAACAATTCGGAACTGTCCAACGCCGAAACCTTGTGGCTGGGGATCAAGGTGGAACGCCGCCTGCGCAACATCGACGTGGTCGAACAGCTGGCCCAGCAGCTCTCGCGTCGCTACCCGAAGTCGCGTGAATGGGCTTCTTTCCAGCGCGGAGCCTTCGATGAATGAGTCCTTGAACCCGTCTGCCACCGAACCGTCCACCGGCGCGCAGCGACCCGTGCGGCTGCGTGAGGCCCGAGAGGCGGCCGGACTGCACATCGCCGCCCTGGCGGCGGCCTTGAAGGTGCCGGTCAAGAAGCTCGAGGCGCTCGAAGCCGGCCGTTTCGACGAACTGCCCGACATGACGTTCGCGCGCGCGCTGGCCTCCAGCGCCTGTCGGCACCTCAAGATCGACGCGGCTGCGGTGCTGGCGCAGATTCCCCAGGGCCACAGGCCTCAGCTGGGCGATTCCTCCCAGGCGATCAACGCGCCTTTCAAGGGCGCGGGCGATCCGGCACCGCTCAACCCCGTGGGGTGGCTCTCGCGTCCGGCCGTGCTGGCCGCGATCGCGCTGTTGCTCGGTGCCCTGGTGCTCCTGTTCCTGCCGGAGCGAATGGGTTCGCCGCAGGCCGATGCGTTGATGCCGCCGTCCACAACGCCGGCCGCACCGTCGCCGCCGCAAGCCGCCGTGGCAACGGTCGAGCCATCGCAACCGCCAGCGGGTACGGCATCCGCTGCGGTGGACGCCACCCAGAGCGCCTCGACGCTCACGGTGGCCACGACGGGGGCGCCCCTCACAACCACCACCCCGCAAGCGACCGTGGCTGCGCAGGACGCGGCCAATGCCGCGTTGCTGCGCATCACCGGCACCGGCGAGTCGTGGGTGGAAGTCGCCAACGGCACGGGCACGGTGGTGGCGCGGCGCATGCTCGCCGCCGGCGACGTGATCGAATTTTCGGCCGCGCCGCCGTATTCGGTGGTGCTGGGCCGGGCCGATGCGGCCCTGGTCGCCGTGCGCGGGCAGCCCTTTGACGTCACGCCGTACGCCCGCAACAGCGTGGCGCGTTTTGAGGTGAAGTGATCATGGACACAGCCGTCAAGCCGTTGGAGCCGACCATGCCCATCCCGCTGGGGGAGGCGTTGCCGCGCCACTCGCGCCAGGGCGTGGTGGTCTGGGGGTCGAACCGGGTCACCGTGGGAGGCGACGCGCCGGTGCGCGTGCAGTCGATGACCAACACCGACACGGCCGACGCCATTGCCACGGCCATCCAGGTCAAGGAACTGGCCCAGGCAGGTTCTGAGCTGGTTCGCATCACCGTGAACAACGACGAGGCGGCCGCGGCCGTGCCGCACATCCGCGAGCAACTCGACCGCATGGGCATCCAGGTGCCGCTGATCGGTGACTTCCATTACAACGGTCACAAGCTGCTGAGCGACCACCCGGCCTGCGCCGAGGCGCTGTCCAAGTACCGCATCAACCCCGGCAACGTGGGCAAGGGCGACAAGGGCGACCGCCAGTTCGCGCAGATGGTGGAGACGGCGGTCCGGCTGGACAAACACATCCGCATCGGTGTGAACTGGGGCAGCCTCGACCAGGAGCTGCTGGCGCGCCTGATGGACGAAAACGCGAACCGGTCACAGCCCTGGGAGGTGCGCCAGGTGATGTACGAGGCGCTGATCACCTCGGCGCTCGAATCGTCGCGCAAGGCCGAGGAAATCGGCTTGCGGCGCGATCAGATCACCTTGTCGTGCAAGGTCAGTGGCGTGCAGGATCTGATCGCGGTCTACCAGTCGCTGGCGCAGCGGTGCGACAACCCGCTGCACCTGGGTTTGACCGAGGCCGGCATGGGTACCAAGGGCACGGTGGCTTCGGCCGCGGCGCTCTCGGTGCTGCTGCAGCAGGGCATCGGCGACACCATCCGGGTGTCGCTCACGCCGCAGCCGGGGGAGTCCCGAACGCAGGAGGTGGTGATCGCTTCCGAGATCCTGCAGTCGCTGGGGCTGCGGGTGTTCGTACCCAGCGTCACCGCTTGCCCGGGCTGTGGACGTACCACCAGCACCACCTTCCAGGAACTGGCCAAGCAGATCGACGACTACCTGCGCGCTTCCATGCCGGTCTGGCGCGTGCGCTACCCCGGTGTGGAGAACATGAAAGTGGCCGTCATGGGCTGCATCGTCAACGGCCCGGGCGAAAGCAAGCACGCCGACATCGGCATCAGCCTGCCCGGTACCGGCGAGGCGCCGGCCGCCCCGGTGTTCATCGACGGCCAGAAGGCCATGACCTTGCGGGGCGAGGGCATCGCCAGCGAATTCCAGGGCATTGTCGAAAACTACATCCAGAAGCGTTTCGGCCAGACCGCCTGAACCACGGCGCGGGCTGCACCCGACCGACCACCGACCGACCGATCCATGGCAGAAAAACTCAGTGCCGTCAAAGGCATGAACGACATCGCACCCCCCGTGTCCGCACACTGGGAGTGGCTCGAAGACAAGCTGCGCAGGCTGATGCAGCGCTACGGCTACCGCAACCTGCGCACGCCCATCGTGGAGCCGACAGCGCTCTTCGTCCGCGGACTCGGCGAAGTGACCGACATCGTCGAGAAGGAGATGTACTCCTTCGAAGACCGTCTCAACGGCGAGCAGCTGACGCTGCGGCCGGAAAACACCGCCGGCGTGGTGCGCGCGGCGGTGGAGCACTCGTTGCTGTACGACGGCGGCAAGCGCCTGTATTACATGGGGCCGATGTTCCGCCACGAGCGCCCCCAGCGCGGTCGCTATCGCCAGTTTCACCAGTTCGGTGCCGAAGCGCTGGGTTTTGCGGGTCCCGACGTGGATGCCGAACTGATCGTGATGGCCTGTGACCTCTGGGCCGAGCTCGGTCTGCAAGGCATCGAACTGGAAATCAACAGCCTGGGTCAGCCGGCCGAGCGCCGGGCGCACCGAACGGCGCTCATCAGCTACCTCGAAGAGCACGCCGAGCTGCTCGACGAAGACGCCCGGCGCCGCCTGCACAGCAACCCGCTGCGCATCCTGGACACCAAGAACCCGGCCATGCAGGCCATGGTCAATGGCGCGCCGCACCTCATGGGTTTCCTGGGGCCAGAGTCCCTGGACCATTTCAACCGCCTGCGCGCCCTGCTGGACGCGCAGGGCATCGCCTACCGCATCAACCCGCGCCTGGTGCGGGGCATGGACTACTACAACCTCTCGGTGTTCGAATTCGTCACCACCCAACTGGGCTCCCAGGGCACGGTGTGCGCCGGTGGTCGCTACGACGGTCTGTTCGAGCAGGTCGGTGGCAAGGCGGCCCCGGCGGTCGGCTGGGCGCTGGGCATGGAACGCATTCTTGAGCTGCTGAAAGAGCAAGGCCGGTTGCCCGCGCAGCCAGTGCCCGACGCCTATGCCGTGGTGCCCGACGCGGCGGCGCTGCCGCAGGCCATGCGGTTGTTGCGCGAACTGCGCCGCCTGGGGGTCAAAGTCCAGATGCACGCCGGCGGGGCCGAGGGCATGGGCAGCATGAAGTCGCAATTCAAGAAGGCCGACGCCAGCGGGGCGGGTTTTGCGCTGATCTTCGGGGCGCAGGAGCTCGCTCAAGGGGCGGTGGCGGTCAAGCCGCTGCGTGCACCCGCCGAAGGCCAGAGCCCGGCCACGCAAACGCTGCAACCCCTGGCCGATCCGGTGGCATGGGCCGCCGGCCTGCGCAACGCCTGACCCGCAGCACCGCCCGCCTACAATCCCCGGTCAAGCATCCCTCTTACCCCCATGGCCAAACACCTCGACCTCGAAGAGCAGGAACAGCTCGACCAGATCAAACACTTCTGGGCCCAGTACGGCAACCTCATCACCTGGGTGCTGATTGCCGTGTTCGGCAGTTTCGCCGCTTGGAACGGCTGGAACTACTGGCAACGCACCCAGGCCACCAAAGCCGCGGCGCTGTACGACGAGATCGACCGCGCCGCTGCGGCACGCGATGCCGACAAGATGGCCCGCGCCCTGTCCGACATGCAGGACCGGTTTGCCGGCACCACGTTCGCTGCGCAAGCTTCCCTGCTTGCTGGCAAGACCCTGTTCGAGTCGGGCAAGCCCGATGCGGCGCGCTCGGCCCTGAGCTGGGTGAGCGAAAAGTCCTCGGACGAGGCCTACCAGGCCGTCGCGCGTCTGCGGCTGGCGGCGCTGGATATCGAAGCCAAGGCCTTCGACCAGGCGCTCAAGACGCTGCAGGCGCCCATGCCCAAGGCGTTTGAAGCCCTGGCAGCGGACCGCCGTGGCGATGTGTACCTGGCGCAGGGCAAGGGCGACGAAGCGCGTCAGCACTACGAAGCCGCCTGGCGTGGTTTCAGCCAGCGCACCGAATACCGCAACCTGGTGGAGATCAAGCTGGCCGCGCTCGGCGTCGATGCGGCCAGCCTGACCCCGTCCGCGGAGGCAGCGCGTTGAAGCCGCTCGCACACCGCAAACCGCACTTGTGGCTGGCTGCGCTGGCCCTGGCCGCGCTGACCGCCTGTTCGTCCAGCCCCGACAAGCCACGCCCTGCCGATCTGCCCCCTGCGGCGGCCATTCTGGGCACGCAGCTGGTGTGGTCCGCCCAGGTCGGGGGCGGCCCGGCCCAGGTCGCTCCGCGCGGCGTGGGTGACCGGGTGTTTGTGGCGGGTTCAGGCAACACCGTGGTGGCGCTGGATGCCCAGTCCGGCAAGGAGCAATGGCGGCTGGCGCTCGGGGCGCCCGTCACGGCCGGCATCGGGTCGGACGGCGAGACCGTGGCCGTGGTGACGCAGGACAACGAACTGGTGGCGATGGCCGCTGGCCGGGCCCTGTGGCGTGTCCGCCTGGGTGCGAGTGTGCAGACGGCCCCGCTGGTGGCGGGCCAGCGCGTGTTCGTGCTCGCCGCTGACCGCGGCGTTTCGGCCTTTGACGGCCAGACCGGACGGCGGCTGTGGACGCAATCCCGCACAGGCGAGCCGCTGGTGCTCAGCCAGCCCGGCGCCTTGCTGGCCGTGGGCGACACGCTGGTGGCGGGCCTGGGCGGTCGTCTGGTCGGCCTCAATCCGCTCAACGGCTCGGTGCGCTGGGATGCACCCATCGCCACCGCCCGCGGTACCAACGAGGTGGAACGCCTGGTGGATGTGGTCGGCCCGGTCAGCCGGGTCGGCAACAGCGTGTGTGCCCGTGCCTACGCCAGTGCGGTCGGCTGCATCGACGCCGCCACGGGCCGCGTGGTCTGGACCAAGCCCGCGCAGGGTTCGCTGGGTCTGGGGGGCGACGACCGCCTGGTGTTCGGTGCCGAAACCGACGGACGCGTTCTGGCCTGGCAGCGCGGCACCGGTGATTCCGCGTGGAACATCGAACGCCTGAAGCACCGCAAGCTCACGGCGCCGGTCGCTCTCGGGCGCGTGGTCGCGGTGGGGGATGGCGCCGGCCTGGTGCACCTGGTCTCGCGCGAAGACGGCAGTGAAATGGCCCGTCTGGGCACCGATGGCTCGGCCATCGTGGGTGCCCCCTTGCTGGTGGGCCCTTCGCTGGTGGTGCAGACGCGCAACGGCGGTGTGTTCGCCTGGCGTCCGCAATAGTGGCGCGGGCCCATCCGGGGCCCCGCATTTGAAAAGGTCCTGAGTCGTGAAACCCGTCATTGCCCTGGTGGGCCGTCCCAATGTGGGCAAGTCCACCCTGTTCAACCGCCTGACGAGTTCTCGCGACGCCATCGTGGCCGACTTCGCCGGCCTCACCCGTGACCGGCACTACGGCAACGGGCGTCTGGGCCGTCAGGCGTTCATCGTGATCGACACCGGCGGTTTCGAACCCACCGCCGAATCGGGCATCTACAAGGAGATGGCCAAGCAGACGCGCCAGGCCGTGGCCGAGGCCGATGTGGTGATCTTTGTCGTCGACGCCCGTGGCGGGCTCAGTGCCCAGGACCACGACATCGCCCAGTACCTGCGCCGGCTGGGCAAGCCGACGCTGCTGGTGGCCAACAAGGCCGAAGGCATGAAAGAGGGCGCCCAGCTGGTCGAGTTCTACGAACTGGGCCTGGGCGAGGTGTTGCCGGTGTCTGGCGCCCACGGGCAGGGCGTGCGATCCATGCTCGAATCGGCGCTCGCTGCTATCCCGGGCCTGCCGGACGAAGAGGACGAAGCCGCCGAAGAAGACACCAGCGTGATCCGTCTGGCGGTCGCGGGCCGCCCCAACGTGGGCAAATCCACCCTGATCAACTGCTGGCTGGGTGAAGAGCGCCTGGTCGCCTTCGACATGCCGGGCACCACCCGCGACGCCATTTCGGTGCCGTTCGAGAAGGATGGCCAGAAGTTCGAACTGATCGACACGGCGGGCCTGCGCCGCAAAGGCAAGGTGTTCGAGGCGATCGAGAAGTTCTCGGTGGTCAAGACCTTGCAGGCCATCGAGAGCGCCCACGTGGTCCTGCTGCTGCTGGACGCCACCCAGGGCGTGACCGACCAGGATGCCCACATCGCGGGCTACATCCTGGAAAGCGGGCGTGGCGTGGTGATCGCCATCAACAAATGGGACGCGGTGGACGAGTACCAGCGCCAGCAGATCGAGCGCCAGATCGAGAACCGGCTCTCGTTCCTCAAGTTTGCATCGCTGCACCTGATCTCGGCCAAGAAGCGTCAGGGGCTGGGTCCGGTCTGGAAGTCGATCAAACAGGCTCGCGCCTCGGCCATGCGCAAGATGACGACGCCGGTGCTCACGCGGCTGCTGCAGGAGGCGGTGGCATTCCAGTCACCGCCCAGGAGCGGCATGTTCCGCCCCAAGATGCGTTACGCCCACCAGGGCGGCATGAACCCGCCGGTGATCGTGATCCATGGCAATTCGCTGGAACACGTGCCCGAGGTGTACCGTCGTTTTCTGGAAGGGCGCTTTCGCAAGGCGTTCGATCTGGTGGGAACACCCCTGCGGATCGAGTTCAAGACGTCCGCCAACCCCTACAAGGACGCCGATTGACCTTTGCACGCCCGGACGGGCGGGCGGGGCTGTGGTATGGTTGACCCTTTAACAACCACTCTCGAACACGGAGCATATCGTGAGCAACAACAAAGGCCAACTTCTGCAAGACCCCTTCCTGAACCAGCTGCGCCGTGAACACGTGCCCGTGTCGATCTACCTGGTCAACGGCATCAAGCTGCAGGGTCAGATCGAGTCGTTCGACCAGTACGTCGTGCTGCTGCGCAACACGGTCACACAGATGGTCTACAAGCACGCCATCTCCACCATCGTTCCGGGCCGCCCGGTGCAGTTCTCCGCCAACGCGGCGGACGAGTCTGCGGTGTCTTGACCCGGCGCGCGCCCGCCCCCGTTGGGGCAGGGCGGTGGCCGGTTGATCTGAATTGAATCCGTCCACCCCCCCAACCGCTGCACACCCTTCGGTCATCCTCGTCGGGGTGGATTTCGGCCTCCCGCATTTCGACACCGGGCTGGAAGAGCTGGGGCTGCTGGCGCAGACCGCCGGTTTCACCGTGGCTGAGCGGGTGACCTGCAAACGCCGGGCACCCGACCCGGCGCTGTTCGTCGGTTCGGGCAAGGCTGCAGAGATCGGGATGCTGGCCCAGTCCACCGGCGCCAGCGAAGTGCTGTTCGACCAGGCCCTCAGCCCGGCGCAACAGCGCAACCTGGAACGCACGCTGGGCCTGCCGGTCAACGACCGCACCTTGCTGATCCTGCAGATCTTCGCGCAGCGGGCGCGCAGCCACGAAGGCAAGCTGCAGGTGGAACTGGCTCGTCTGCAATACCTCTCGACCCGGCTGGTGCGCCGCTGGACCCACCTCGAGCGCCAGAGCGGCGGTATCGGTCTGCGCGGCGGCCCCGGTGAGACGCAGATCGAGCTGGACCGGCGCATGATCAACGACGCCGTCAAGCGCACCAAGGAGCGGCTGGAGAAGGTCAAGAAGCAGCGCGCGACCCAGCGCCGACAGCGCGACCGGCGCGAGGCCTTCACCATGTCGCTCGTGGGTTACACCAACGCGGGCAAGTCGTCCCTGTTCAATGCGCTCGTCAAGGCACGCGCGTACGCGGCCGACCAGCTGTTTGCCACGCTGGACACCACGACGCGCCAGCTTTACCTGGGCGAGGCCGGCCGTTCGGTTTCCCTGTCCGACACGGTGGGTTTCATCCGCGACCTGCCGCACGGCCTGGTGGATGCCTTTGCCGCGACCTTGCAGGAGGCTGCCGATGCCGACCTGCTGCTGCACGTGGTGGACGCGTCCAATCCGTCATACCCGGAACAGATCGCTTCGGTGATGGGGGTGCTCAAGGACATCGGAGCCGATCAGGTGCCGCAGATACTGGTGTTCAACAAGCTCGATGCCATGGATCCGGCCACTGTGCCTCTTGCTTTGAGTGACGCGATGGAACTGGACGGTCATTCGGTGCCTCGTACCCATGTCAGCGCACTGACCGGGCAGGGCTTGCCCGAGTTGCGCCGGTTGCTGTCCGAACGTGTGCTCGTCCAGCCGGCGGCTCCAACCCCTGGCGCCCCGTGGGAGTCCGACGGTCTGGAGAGTGCCCCGCCCTGATTGGGCACAATGTGGTGGTTTTGTTTCGAATCGAGTTGTCAACCCATGGATGTGAATTTGCAAAACCCAGCCTGCGGCGCCGAGTCCGGCGGTCGCAACCCTGCCCGAAGGGTCTGGCGAACGCTGTTGGGCGTGTTCAACCTGAACGATCCCCGTTGGGGACGTGGGGACGACACGCCGCAGGAAGACAAGGCCGGTTCCGAAGGTCCCCGCGGCGAGCAGGGGGACAACGGTCGCCAGCCTCCACGCAACCCGCGTCCCCAGGGGCCGAACCAGGGGCCGCCCGATCTCGACGAACTCTGGCGCGACTTCAACCGCAAGCTCGGCGGCCTGCTGGGCGGCAAAGGGGGTGGCGGTGGCCGGAACTCGGGCGGGGCACCGAATTTCAATCCCAGCCCCAAGGCCGCCGGCATCGGTGCCGGTCTGATCGCCGGTGTGGCGCTGCTGATCTGGCTGGGTACCGGCTTCTTCATCGTGCAGGAAGGCCAGCAGGCGGTCATCACGCAGTTCGGCAAGTACCACAGCACGGTGGGGGCCGGTTTCCAGTGGCGCATGCCCTACCCGGTGCAGCGGCACGAAACGGTGTTCGTCACCCAGTTGCGCTCGGTGGATGTGGGGCGTGACGCCATCGTGCCGGCCACCGGTCTGCGCGAGTCGTCGATGCTGACCGAAGACGAAAACATCGTGGACATCAAGTTCGCGGTGCAGTACCGCCTCAACGACGCCCGGTCCTTCCTGTTTGAAAGCCGGGATCCCGACGCGGCCGTGGTGAAGGCCGCGGAAACCGCGGTGCGCGAGGTGGTGGGCAAGATGAAGATGGACGCCGTGCTGGCCGAAGAGCGCGATCAGATCGCGCCGCGCGTGCGCACGCTCATGCAAACCATCCTGGACCGCTACAAGGTCGGCGTGGAGGTCGTGGGCGTGAACCTGCAGCAGGGGGGCGTTCGCCCGCCGGAACAGGTCCAGGCGGCGTTCGACGACGTGCTGCGGGCCGGCCAGGAAAGGGAGCGGGCCAAGAACGAGGCCGAAGCCTACGCCAACGACGTGGTGCCCCGGGCCCGCGGTGCGGCTTCGCGGCTGGCCGAAGAAGCCGAAGGCTACCGGGCGCGCATCGTGGCGCAGGCCGAAGGTGACGCGCAACGCTTCCGCTCGGTCCTGAACGAGTACCAGAAGGCTCCGCAGGTGACCCGCGAACGCATGTACGTGGACACCATGCAGGAGGTCTATGCCAACGTGACCAAGGTGATGGTCGATGCCAAGTCGGGTTCCAACCTGCTGTACCTGCCGCTGGACAAGATCATGCAGATGACCGGACCCGCCGCCAGCACGACGGCCACCGCGGCGCCCGTCTCGGCTGCGCCCCAGCCGCCAGTGGCACCGGTAGCCAACACAGCCAACAACCCCCGTTCGCGCGAACGCGAGAGCCGCTGAGGACAGGCACGAACATGAACAAACTGGGTTTCATTCTCACTTCCGTCCTGGTGGCGCTGGCGCTGGCCAGCTCCATGCTGTTTGTGGTGGACCAGCGCCAGTTCGGCGTGGTGTTCCAGCTCGGTCAGATCAAGCAGGTGGTCACCGAGCCCGGCTTGAACTTCAAGCTGCCGCCGCCGTTCCAGAACGTGTCCTACATCGACAAGCGCCTGCTGACGCTGGAGAGCACCGACACCGAACCCACGCTCACGGCCGAGAAGCAGCGCGTGGTGATCGACTGGTATGTGCGCTGGCGCATCAGCGAGCCCCAGGAGTACATCCGCAACGTGGGGCTGAACGAGGGCTCCGGCGCGCTGCAACTCAACCGGGTGGTGCGCAACGCCTTCCAGCAGGAAGTCAACAAGCGCACCGTCAACCAACTGCTGTCCTCCCAGCGCGAAGAGCTGATGCGCGATGTGCAACGCCAGGTGCTGGCGGCTGTCCGCGGCGCGGAAAAGCCCTGGGGCATGGACGTGGTGGACGTGCGCATCACGCGGGTCGACTACGCCGAAAGCATCACCCGTTCGGTCTACGAGCGGATGGAAGCGGAACGCAAGCGGGTTGCCAACGAGTTGCGCTCCACCGGTTTTGCCGAAGGCGAAAAGATCCGCGCCGACGCCGACCGCCAGCGCGAAGTCATCGTCTCCGAGGCCTACCGCAAGGCGCAGGCGATCAAGGGCGAAGGCGATGCCAAGGCCGCCGCAGCCTACGCCGAGGCGTTCGGGCGTGATCCGGCGTTCGCGCAGTTCTACCGCAGTCTGAACGCTTACAAGGCCAGTTTCGGCAGCAAGTCCGACGTGGTGGTCCTGGACCCGTCGTCCGACTTCTTCAAGGCCATGCGCAGCAGCAACGTCGCCAAGTAAATCGGTCCATGGGCGATCTGTTCTGGCCTGCCCTGGCGCTGGTGCTGGTGATCGAGGGGTTGCTGCCTTTCCTGGCGCCCAGGGCCTGGCGCCAGATGTTCACCGAGATGCTGAAGCTGCAGGACGGGCAGATCCGTTTCTTCGGGCTGGTCTGCCTGGCCAGCGGTGCCTTGCTCTGGTGGTGGGTGGCCTGATCGGCACAGCCGGCGCGGGCTGAGCGGCCGGGATCCCTGCGCGGTCCCGGTAAAATCTCGCTTTTAACAGCCATCCCCTCATGCCCATGTCTGCCTGGGTTCTCCCGGATCACATTGCCGATGTCCTGCCTTCCGAGGCGCGTCACATCGAAGAACTTCGCAGGGGTTTGCTGGACACGGCCCGTGGCTACGGCTACGAGCTGGTCATGCCCCCGCTGGTGGAGCATCTCGAGTCCCTGCTCACGGGAACCGGCGAAGCGCTCGACCTGATGACCTTCAAGCTGGTGGACCAGCTCTCGGGCCGCTCGCTGGGCTTGCGGGCCGACAGCACGCCGCAGGTCGCCCGCATCGATGCCCACCTGCTCAACCGCCAGGGCGTGGCCCGCCTGAGCTACTGCGGCCCCGTGGTGCACACCCGCATCGACCGGGCCTTCGCCAGCCGCGAGCCCCTGCAGTTCGGCGCCGAAATCTACGGCCACGGCGGGCTTGAAGCGGACCTCGAAATCCTCGAACTGGCGCAGGCCTGTCTGCAACAGTCGGGTGTGCGGGATCTGCAGGTGGATCTGTCGGACGTGCGTGTCATCGACGCGGTGCTCGCGCCAGTGTCGCTGGACGCGTCGCGCGTGAGCGCCATCCACGGGGCGCTGGCTACCAAGGACGTGGTCGCGCTGAGCGCGCTGTCGGCCGGTCTGCCCGAGCGCGTGCGCGCCGACCTGTGTGCCTTGCCCGACCTGTTCGGCGGCGTGGCGGTCATCGACCAGGCGCGCCAGGTGCTGGCCGCTTCGCCGGCCTTGAACGCTGCACTGGACAACCTGGCGTGGCTGGCCTCGCAGGTGCAAGGCATGACCGTCTCCATCGACCTGGCGGACCTGCGCGGTTACGCCTACTACACCGGCATGCGGTTTGCCGTGTTCGCACACGACACCCACGGTGACGCGGTCGAGCTGGCGCGTGGAGGCCGTTACGACGAGGTGGGTGCGGTGTTCGGCCGCAAGCGCCCGGCGGTGGGCTTCAGTCTGGACATCAAGGAGCTGGTGTCGGCCGTGGCGCCGCGCCCGCTGGAAGGTGCGATCCGCGCACCCTGGGGCATGGACGCCGGCCTGCGCGAAGCCATTGCCAAGCTGCGCTCGGCAGGCAACACCGTGGTGTGCGTGCTGCCGGGTCACGAGCACGAAGTGGATGAGTTCAACTGCGATCGCGAACTCGTGCAGGTGCCGCCAGAAGGCGGTGTCTGGATCCTGAAGAACCTGTAACTTTTCCCCCTCTGAACGGAATCAGCAGATGACGAAGAACAGCAGCGCCGCAGTCCCCGGGCGCAACGTGGTGGTGGTCGGAACCCAGTGGGGCGACGAAGGCAAGGGCAAACTGGTCGACTGGCTGACCGAAACCGCGCAGGGCGTGGTGCGCTTCCAGGGCGGCCACAACGCGGGCCACACGCTGGTGATCAACGGCGTGAAGACGGCGTTGCACCTCATCCCCAGCGGCATCATGCGCGCTGGCGTCAAGTGTTACATCGGCAACGGTGTGGTGCTGTCGGTGAGCAAGCTGTTCGAAGAGATCGCCGGGCTGGAGAAGGTCGGTGTCGAGGTGCGTTCGCGCCTGCGCGTGAGCGAGGGCTGCCCGCTGATCCTGCCGTTCCACGCCGCCATCGACGTGGCGCGCGAGGCGGCCAAGGTCAAGGCCGGCGCCGAGAAGATCGGCACCACCGGCCGCGGCATCGGCCCGGCCTACGAAGACAAGATCGCCCGCCGCGCCCTGCGCGCGATGGACCTGAAGTACCCCGAGCGCTTCGCCACCAAGCTGCGCGAGCTGCTGGCCCTGCACAACCACGTGCTCAAGACCTGGCTGCACTCGGCCGACATGCCGTGGGACGACAAGACCC
Organism: uncultured Hydrogenophaga sp.; assembly: GCA_964428045.1. Taxonomy (GTDB): domain Bacteria; phylum Pseudomonadota; class Gammaproteobacteria; order Burkholderiales; family Burkholderiaceae_C; genus Hydrogenophaga. Next base: position 27,995 of record CAYRWN010000040.1, read on the forward strand.
TGTCCTACATGAAGGACGGCGAGATCCAGTTCGAGCCGGTGTACGCCGAAGCCATGGCCCAGGCCGAGCAGCTCAAGCCCATGATCGCCGACGTGTCGCGTGAGCTCAACGACGCCCACAAGGCCGGTGTGAACCTGCTGTTTGAAGGTGCGCAGGGCACGCTGCTGGACATCGACCACGGCACCTACCCCTTCGTGACCTCCAGCAACTGCGTGGCGGGCAACGCGGCCGCCGGTGCCGGTGTCGGCCCCCACCTGCTGCACTACGTGCTGGGCATCACCAAGGCCTATTGCACCCGCGTAGGCGGCGGCCCGTTCCCGACCGAACTGGAATGGGACAAGGAAGGCACGCCCGGCTGGCACATGAGCACCGTGGGTGCCGAACGCGGCACCACCACCGGCCGCGCCCGCCGCTGTGGCTGGTTCGATGCCGCCTTGCTCAAGCGTTCGGCCCAGGTCAACGGCCTCACGGGTCTGTGCATCACCAAGCTCGATGTGCTGGACGGCCTGAGCGAACTCAAGCTGTGCACGGGCTACGAGCTGGACGGGGAAGTCATCGACATCCTGCCCGCGGGCGCGGACGAGATCGCGCGCTGCAAGCCGATCTACGAAACCCTGCCGGGCTGGACCGAAACCTCCGTCGGTGCCACCCGCTACGAAGACCTGCCGCTCAATGCCCAGCGCTACCTCGACCGGATCCAGGAAACCACCGGCGTACCGATTCACGTGGTGTCCACGAGCCCGGACCGTGACCACACCATCCTGATCCAGCATCCGTACCACGCCTGATACGGCCCGGCACCTTGCTGCAGCACAATCCTTCTCACACCCCCACAGACCGGAGCGCGAGCCCATGCTGACCGAAGACGGCAAACACCTTTACGTGTCCTACGACGAGTACCACAACCTCATCGAGAAGCTGGCGCTCAAGGTGTACCAGTCGGGCTGGGAGTTCGACACCATTCTCTGTCTGGCCCGTGGGGGCATGCGTCCCGGCGATGTGCTCTCGCGCATTTTCGACAAGCCGCTGGCCATCATGTCGACCAGTTCCTACCGCGCCAACGCCGGTACCGAACAGGGCAAGCTCGACATCGCCCGCTACATCACCACCCCCAAGGGCGAGATCGCCGGGCGGGTGCTGCTGGTGGACGATCTGGCCGACTCCGGACACACGCTGCGTGCCGTCATCGACACGCTGCGCAACCACTACAAGCCCATCACCGAGCTGCGCAGTGCCGTGATCTGGACCAAACAGGTCTCGGTGTTCACACCTGACTATTCGGTCGAGTTCCTGCCCACCAACCCCTGGATCCACCAGCCGTTCGAGGGCTACGACGCCATGCGGCCGGCGCAGCTGATGGAGAAGTGGAAGCTGTGAACCTGGCCCCCACGCTCCACCGCTGCGCGGGTCGCTGCCCCCCAAGGGGGCTCGTTTCGGCTTGGGGCGGCCCGGCGCCGAAACCATGAGCGAGCTCTCCACCCGGCTGATCCACCACCCGTACCGCCCGCCGGAGGGCTTTGAAGCCGTTGCACCTGGGGTGCACAAGGCGTCGACCGTCATCTTTCCCAACGTGCATGCCCTGCGCACGCAGGAGTGGGCCGACAAGAGCGGCTACACCTACGGCCTGCACGGCACGCCGACCACCTTCGTCCTGGAAGAACGCATCGCCACCATCGAGGGAGGCCTGCACTGCGTGCTCGCGCCCAGTGGCCTGTCGGCCGTTTCGCTGGTCGACATGGCATTCCTCCGGCAGGGCGATGAGCTGCTGATTCCCGACAACGCCTACGGGCCCAACAAGGCCTTTGCCAGTGTCGAACTGGCGGCCTGGGGCATCACCCACCGCTTCTACGACCCGCTCAACCCGGCCGACCTGGCGGCCAAGATCGGTCCTGCCACGCGCCTGGTCTGGCTGGAAGCCGCAGGGTCCATCACGCTCGAGTTTCCCGACCTGCCGGCGCTGACGGCGGTGGTCCGGCAGGCCAACGCCCACCGTGGCGAGGGTCGGGCCATCCTGACCGCGCTGGACAATACCTGGGGCGCGGGCATCGCTTTCAACGCGTTCGAACTGGGCGCCGACGTCTCGATGCAGGCGCTCACCAAGTACCCCAGCGGGGGCGCAGACGTGCTCATGGGGTCGGTGGTCACGCGCGACCCCGCCTTGCACCGCCAGTTGCTCATGACCCACATGCGCCTGGGCCTGGGCGTGAGCGGCAACGACACCGAGCTGGTGTTGCGAGGCCTCTCCACCATGGCGCTGCGTTACGCGGCGCAGGACGCAGCCACGCGCGAACTGGCCACCTGGATGCAACGGCAGCCCGGCGTCGCGCAGGTGTTGCACCCGGCCTTGCCGGACGCGCCCGGTCACCCGGCCTGGCGGCGCGATGCCCAGGGTGCCGCCTGCCTCTTCAGCGCCGTGTTCGACGAGCACTTCAGCCAGGCCCAGGTGGACGCTTTCTGCGACAGCCTCAAGCTCTTCAAGCTGGGCTGGAGCTGGGCCGGTCCGATCAGCCTGTGCGCACCCTACAACGTGCCTGCCATCCGCACGCTGGGCTGGCGCCATCGGGGCGCTCTGGTGCGTTTTGCGGTCGGGCTCGAAGGGGTGGACGACCTCCGCGCCGACCTGGCGCAGGCGCTGGCTACACTCAAGGCCTGAAAACCCACTCCAACCTCAACGAAAGAACGCTTTGGCCACTCCCAACTACGGATACGAAAAGCGCCAGCGCGAGCTTGCCAAGAAGAAGAAGAAGAAAGAAGAAAAGCTCAGGGCCAAGGCCGAAGGCAAACGCCAAGGGGATACCAACCCAGATCAGGGCGATGCGCCGGACGATGCGCAGGGGGGCTCACCGGCAAGCGATGCGGCGGGGAGCGGAAGCGCTGCCGCGTAACGACGCCATCTTTCCTTCAGAGAGGCGCTGCACATGCCGCAGCGATTGCCTCGTTGAACAGGCCGCAGAGCCAGCAACGACCCATGAGACAAGAGCCTTCCAGCAAGCCACTGACCGTTGCCATCGTTGAAGACCACCCGGAGTTCCGGGTGGCGCTGTCCCAGGCTTTGACCCACACGGGCGCCTTGCAGCTGCTGGAGGTATGCAAAGACCTGCCGGCAGGCATGGCGCTGGTACGGCGTGAATGCCCCGACGTGCTGCTGGTGGACTTGGGTCTGCCGTCCGGCTCCGGACTCCAGCTCATCCGATCAGCCCTGCGCCGCTGGGGCCGCCGTTGCACCAGTGCCGTGCTGACGGTGACAGGGAACGAAGAACACCTGCAGACCGCAGTGGCAGCTGCGGGCTATGCCGGTGGGCACCTGAGTTTGGGGTGCTGCGTGCGAACTGTCGCAATCGGCTTTTCGGAATGCGCCAATGTCCCTCTTTTGGGGGATTGACCTCGGCCGTTACATTCGATGACACTTCTGCGAGGAATGGGGGTCGCTCGTGTGCCTGGACTGGGTGCACCGTCCCTCTGAGCTGCGCCACCAACTGACTTGGCCCCAGCGCATGCTCAGACACCGACCCATGCGGGGGGCCTAGGAACAACGGAGGTTTGTATGCGATCAAATGGAGTCAAGTGGGGTGTATTGCCCTTGGTCGTCGGCGCATTGATGGCTTGCGGGGGAGGTAACAACGATCCGGTGGCCTCCACCATATCGGGCGTGGTGGCCAAGGGTCCGGCGGCTGGCGCGTCGGTGCAACTCTTCAATGCCAGCGGGCGGCAGGTGGGTCAAACCGTGAGATCGGGCGCTGATGGTCGTTACACCATCACCATTCCAGCCTCGGAAGCGGGCCCGTTCC
>CAYRWN010000041.1:0-31770 GCA_964428045.1 uncultured Hydrogenophaga sp.
TGCCTCGATCATGCATGCCTCGCGTCACTTCTGGACTTGTTCAGCGTAGCCTTTATGCAATTCTTTTCATAAGCAAGGTGCAGCCTGCGAAGCACCTCAAACCCACGGAGATCCTCATGCAGAAAGTCCTGCACATCAACCCGGACAAATGCACCGGCTGCCTGCAGTGCGAAATGGCCTGCTCGTTCGAGAACTATGGCACCTACGCCACCTCGAAGTCGCGCATCAAGGTCTTCAACTTCCACCACACCGGCAAGAAGGTGCCCTATACCTGCACCCAGTGCGACGAAGCCTGGTGTCTGCACGCCTGCCCGGTGGAGGCCATCACGGTGGACAAGGCCACCGGTGCCAAGGTCGTCAACGAAACCACCTGCGTGGGCTGCAAGGTCTGCACCATCAGTTGCCCCTTCGGCACCATCAACTACGTGCAGGAGACCGGCAAGGTCCAGAAGTGCGACCTGTGCGGCGGCGATCCGGCCTGTGCCGACGCCTGCCCGACCGGCGCCATCACCTTCGTGGACGCCAACTGGACCGGCATCGACAAGATGAAGCAGTGGGCCGACAAGCTGGGCAACCAGCCGTCCGCAGTCTGAAATTTTGTGGGTCAGACCACTCGCGCAGCGATGTGCTCTGACCCCAACGGATCGAATCAAGGAGCACCACATGTCCTGGGCTGGAAAAATCCTCCGCGTCAACCTGAGCGCGGGCACCGTCAAATCCGAACCGCTGAACATGGAGTGGGCGCGCGCCTACCTGGGTTCGCGCGGCCTCGCCACCAAATACCTGACCAGCGAGATCGATCCCAAGGTCGACCCGCTGTCGCCGGAGAACAAGATCATCTGGGCCACCGGCCCGCTGACCGGCACCATGGCCTCCACCGGCGGCCGCTACACCGTGGTCACCAAGGGCCCGCTGACCGGCGCGATTGCCTGCTCCAACTCGGGCGGCTACTGGGGCGCCGAACTGAAGATGGCCGGCTGGGACATGGTCATCTTCGAAGGCAAGTCGGCCAAGCCGGTCTACCTCTACATCAACGACGACGTGGCCGAGCTGCGCGACGCTGGCCACCTGTGGGGCCAGAGCGTCTGGAAGACCGAAGAAGCCCTCAAGACCAGCCTGCAGGATCCGCTGCTGCGCGTCTCCAGCATCGGCAAGTCCGGTGAAGTCGGCGTGCTGTACGCGGCGGTGGTGAACGACCTGCACCGCGCGGCCGGCCGCTCGGGCGTGGGCACCGTCATGGGCAGCAAGAACCTCAAGGCCATCGCCGTGCGCGGCACCAAGGGCGTGGGCAATGTGCGCGACCCGAAGGCCTTCATGGCCGCCGCCAAGGCCGCCAAGAAGGTGCTGGCCGACAACGCCGTCACCGGTCAGGGCCTGCCCACCTATGGCACCCAGGTGCTGATGAACGTGATCAACGAAATCGGCGGCCTGCCCACGCGCAACCACCGCGACGTGCAGTTCGAAGGCGCCAAGGACATCTCGGCCGAAGCCATGGCCACGCCGCGCGCCACCGACGGCAAGAAGCACCTGGTGACCAACCAGGCCTGCTTCGGCTGCACCATCGCCTGCGGCCGCATCAGCAAGATCGACGAGTCGCACTTCTCGGTGGCCAACAAGCCCGAGTACTGGGGCGCTTCCGGCGGTCTGGAATACGAAGCCGCCTGGGCCCTGGGTGCCGCCAACGGCGTGAACGACCTGGAAGCGCTGCAGTTCGCCAACCTGATCTGCAACGAAGAGGGCATGGACCCGATCAGCTTCGGCGCCACCGTCGGTGCCGTGATGGAGCTGTACGAAATGGGCGTGCTGACCAAGGAGCAGATCGGCATCGAGGCGCCGTTCGGTTCGGCCAAGGCCCTGTGCGAACTGGCGGTGATGACCGCCCGCGGCGAAGGCTTCGGCAAGGACATCGGCCTGGGCTCCAAGCGCCTGACCGCCAAGTACGGCCACCCCGACCTGTCCATGAGCGTCAAGGGCCAGGAATTCCCGGCCTATGACGGCCGCGTGATCCAGGGCATCGGCCTGGCGTATGCCACCTCCAACCGCGGCGCCTGCCACCTGCGCGGCTACACCATCGCATCCGAAGTGCTGGGCATCCCGGTCAAGACCGAACCGTCCGAGAGCGAAGGCAAGCCCGAACTGGTCAAGGCCTTCCAGGACGCGACCGCCGCCTTCGACTCGGCCGGCATCTGCATCTTCACCAGCTTCGCCTGGACCCTGGCCGACGTGGCGCCCCAGGTGCAGGCCGCCTGCGGTGAGGAGTTCACCATGGAACACCTCAACCACATCGGCGAGCGCATCTGGAACATGGAGCGCGAGTTCAACAACACCGCGGGTTTCACCAAGGCCGACGACAACCTGCCCAAGCGCCTGATGACCGAAGCCGCCAGGACCGGCCCGGGCAAGGGTTCGGTGAGCAAGCTCGGCGAGATGCTGCCCAAGTACTACGCCGCGCGCGGCTGGGACACCGAAGGCCGTCCGACCGCCGACACCAAGACGCGCCTGGGTCTCTGATCCTTGTTGTCGGGATTGAGTGCATGAAGAAGCGGTCCCTGCGACCGCTTCTTTCTTTGTGAATCAGGAGAAAAACACATGACCCACCACGTCATCCTCGGCGCCGGCCCGGCCGGCGTCATCGCGGCCGAAACCATCCGCAAGCACGCACCGCGCGATCAGATCACCGTGATCGGCGACGAAAACGAAGCGCCGTATTCGCGCATGGCCATTCCCTACCTGCTGATCGGCAAGGTGGGCGAAGACGGCACGCACCTGCGCCACACGGCCGGGCACTTCGAGAAGCTCAACGTCAAGGTCTTGCGCGGCGTGCGCGCCAAGGTGCTGGACGCGGCCAAGCGGACCATCGAACTGAGCGACGGCAACACCATCACCTTCGACAAGCTGCTGATCGCCACCGGCTCCTCGCCCGCGACACCGCCGATTCCCGGCATCAACGGCCCCGGCGTGCACAGCTGCTGGACCCTGGCCGACGCGCGCGCCATCGCGAACCTGGCCCAGCCGGGCGCCAAGGTGCTGCAGATGGGTGCGGGCTTCATCGGCTGCATCATCATGGAAGCGCTGCAGCAGCGCGGTGTCGAACTCTCCGTCGTGGAGATGGGCGACCGCATGGTGCCGCGCATGATGGGCCCCACGGCCGGCGGCATGATCAAGGACTGGTGCGAGACCAAGGGCGTGAAGGTTTACACCGGCGCGCGGGTCGAAGCCATCGAACGCGGCACCGGCGCTGAAAAAGGCCTGCTCGGCAAGATCGCCGAGGTGGTCGGCATCGGCCAGAGCAGTGCACCCAGCGGCAAGATGGCGGTGCGCCTGTCCACCGGCCAGCAGCTCGAAGCGGACCTGGTCATCAGCGCCACCGGTGTCCGACCGAATATCGGCTTCCTGGAGAACTCCGGTGTGCGCTGCCTGGTCGGCGTGCTGACGGACGAACACCTGCAGACCAATGTGCCGGGCATCTACGCCGCGGGCGACTGCGCCGAGGCCTTCGACAAGGTCAGCGGCAAGACCATCGTCAGCGCCATCCAGCCCAACGCCGCCGAGCAGGCGCGCGTGGCCGCGCTGAACATGGTCGGGCAGAAAGCCGAGTTGATGGGGGTGACCCAGATCAACGTGCTCGACACCCTGGGCCTGATCTCCAGCAGCTTCGGCAACTGGGAAGGCCTGGCCGGTGGCGAGCATGTGGAACTGACCGACAAAGCCAACCACAGGCACCTGAGCCTGCAGTTCAAGGGCGACCAGATGGTCGGCTGCAACAGCGTGGGCTGGACCGAGCACGTGGGCGTGATGCGCGGCCTGGTCGAAGGCCAGGTCAAGCTGGGCGCGTGGAAGGACAGGCTCATGGCCGATCCGACCCGGCTGATGGACGCTTACCTGTCTGCCGCGCAGGGACAGGGGCACTGGGCGGGCGCTGCAGACGAACGTCGACGGGGGTGATGTCCCCAACGCTCCGCCGCTGCGCGGGTTGCTGCCCCCCGAGGGGACGGGCCGCCTTGGGGCGACCCGTCGGCGGATCGATCACGACACAATGGACCCCATGAAGATCACCTTCAAGCTGTTTGCCACGCTCACCGACCACCTGCCACCGGAGGCCCGGCGCAGCAACCAGATCGAGCTGGATGTGGCACCCGACGCGCCCATCAGCCAGATCATCGAACCCTTTGGCCTCCCGCCCAGGCTGGTGCACCTGGTGCTGGTCAATGGCAAGTACATCGCGCCCGAACAGCGGCTGAGCGCGACGCTCAGCGAAGGCGATGTGCTGGCCATCTGGCCGCCCATCGCGGGTGGTTAAGGCCTTCGGTGCAGCACGATTACCCCGAGCGCTTCGAGCGCGACATGGGCTGCAGCGAGGCCGAATGGCTCAGCTGGATGCCGCGCGCGCTCGGTCAGCACCCGTGGCGGCGCGAGGGTTCGTCCATCGACGTGCAGATCGGTGCCGGCCGACTGAGGTTGCAATGGCAGGCGCTGTCCGAGCGGCGCATCGCGCTGCTGCGCGTACAGCGGCTGCTGGTGCGATTCGCGTTTGAAGGGCTGGACGCCGATCAGCGCCGCGCTTTCATGCGGCCTTTCGACTTGAGCCTGCAGCGCGGTGGCGGTTGAGCGCGGGGCCCTGGACGATCAGGTTCCGGACGTGCGCGGGCGCTGCTGCAGCCAGCCCATGAGCGTATAGGTCAGGATCACCGTGGCCACCAGACCGGCGCCATAGACCAGCGCGATGAGGAACCAGTCGGCTGGACCACCCGCATCGGTGAAGCCCGAGGACGAGACCTTGGCCATGATGACCAGGGCCAGACCGCCGCCCAGCAGGCCCATCAGTTCGGACTGCACCAGGCGCCGCGTGGCAATGCGGCGCTCGCGCAGCAGCAGGGCCACGAAGGCCGCAGCGGTGACGACGCCCAGGATCAGGTAGATCCAGAGCCAGCCGCCGAGCATCTCCTGGAACACGGCCAGGAACACCATCGGATCAAGTTCTTTCATGGGTGCTCTCCTTGAGGGTCAGGCGCGTCCGCGCAGCATGCTGATGTAAGTGGGCTTGAGCGCCATGGTCTTCATGACCCAGCTGATCCAGAGTTCTTCCAGCGGCGCGATCACGCCGGGGAAGGACATGATCAGGTTGTCCTTGTAATCGAACTCGATCAGCATCGCCTGGCCCAGGCGGGTGATCAGCGGGCAACTGGTGTAGCCGTTGTAGGTTTCGGTCGATGCCTTGCCGGTGATGTCGCCCAGCAGGTGCGCCACGGCCACCGGAACCTGCCACTTCACGCTGGCTGCGGTCTTGCCTTTGGGCACACCGGCGATGTCGCCCACCGCAAACACGTTGGGGTAGCGTTTGTGGCGCAGGGTGTCACGGTCCACCTCGACCCAGCCGTCTGCGGCGAACGGGCCTTCGGTCCAGGGCAGCGGGCTCTTGCGCACCACCTCCGGCGCGCGCATGGGCGGCACCACGTTGATGAAGTCGTACTTCTGCTCGGCGGTGCCGGTGGGCGTCTTGTAGGTCGCGATGCGCTTGCCCAGGTCGATGGACTGCAGCACGTGTTCGTGGTTGACCTTGATGCCGCGGTCCTGGTAGAGCATGCGCACCTTCTCCGCCACGATGGGCACGCCGAACAAGGATTTGCTGTGCGCCATGTAGATCAGCTCGGCCTTGCCACGCTGGCCGGCGCGGCGCAACCGGTCGTCGGTGATGAAGGCGTACTTCAGGGGCGCGCCGGCGCACTTCATTTCGCTGGCCGGCCGCCCGAACAGGCCCACACCGCCGGTTTGGGTGAAAGCGCTCATCGCGCCCCAGGTGGCCGCAGCGGCCTGCGGGCTGTGGTAGATGCTGCCCAGCCCGTCCTGGCCGATGCGGGCGGTGTCCATGCCCTCGATGCCCAGGTAGTTCAGCTCCAGGCCGGTGGCCACGATGAGAAAGTCGTAGGGCACGGCGCGCGCGTTGGCGGTGATCACCTTCTTGCCCTCCGGATCGATCTCGGCCACCGGTTCGGGCACCCATTCCACGCCCTTGGGGATGTATTGCGATGTCGAGGAGATCACGTATTCCTGCGGCTTGATGCCCGCAGCGACCAGGGTGAAGCCCGGCTGGTAGAAGTGCTCCTTGCGGCCATCGATGACCGTGATGCTGGCGCCGTCCAGCGCCGCGGCCAGACGGGATGCCGCAGTCAGGCCCGCCGAGCCCGCGCCGGCAATCACGATGCGGGCCTTGCTGGCCACCTTGCCGGCGTGAGCGGGGGGGGCTGTGGCTGCAGCCAGTGGTAGCGCGCCCAGCCCGGCCATCTGGCCCAGAAAACGGCGGCGTTCGGGCCGTGCGGCCAGGAGTCCGTCGGGTGAGGTCTGTGCAGGTTTCATGATGTCTCCGTTGTGCAATCCGGTTATGATGGTTCATACCCTTGGGGGTAGCCGGATTGTGGGTCCGGAGATTGTTTTGGTATTTGCGTTTTGTCAAACCTGGGGTCCGTTCCGACCTGTGGGAGCAAACCATGAATGAAAGCGCCAGCGTCACCATCACCCGCCAGTCGGGCTACCGGTTCCTGGTCGATTTCGGCCCCGCCATTCCCCAGCTGCTGGCCGACGAACCGGCGCCGCTGGGCCAGGATGCCGGTCCGGCGCCCGATCACATGCTGCTGGCCGCCGTGGCCAACTGCCTGAGCGCCAGCCTGCTGTTCGCGCTGCAGAAGTTCAAGCAGGACCCGGGCGCCCTGGTGGCCACCGCCACGCCCGAAGTGGGACGCAACGAAAACAAGCGCCTGCGCATCCAGCGCATTCATGTGCAACTGGAACTGGGCAAGACCGCGGGCGAGATCGAACACCTGGACCGCGTGCTCGCGCAGTTCGAAGAGTTCTGCACCGTTTCCATGAGCGTGCGCCAGGGGATCGCCATCGACCTGCAGGTGCGCGACGGCGCGGGGGCCCTGATCAAGGGCTGATCCGCTCAGCATCTCTTGCGGAGGTCTTGTCGAAGGCTGCGGCCACGAAGTCGACAAAGGTTCGCACGCGCGCGGCCATCTGGTGGCGTTGCGGGTACACGGCGTAGATGTCGGCGTCGGGCGTGAAGCACTGCGGCAGCACCTGCACCAGTCGCCCGCTTTTCAGGTAACGCTCGATGTCCCACTCGGCCCGCATCAGGATGCCATGGCCGTCCAGAGCCCAGTTGACCGCGATCTCGCCGTCGTTGGTGGTCAGGCTGCCGCGTGTCTTCACCGCTTCGGTCACTGCCTGCTTGCCGCGGCCGTGCGTCAGCCGCCAGGTGCCGTAGGCCTCTTCGCCCTGACGGATGCCGATGCAGTTGTGCCGCGTCAGCTCGTGCGGGGTACGCGGCGTGCCGTGCTGCTTCAGGTAGGCCGGTGATGCACAGAGCAGGCGCCGGTTGGGTGCGATGTGACGCGCGATCACGCGCGCATCGGGTGGTGCGCCAAAGCGGATGCACACGTCGAACGCATCGTCGGTCAGCGGGGGCGGGTTGACCGACAGCTGCAGCTGCACGTCCACCCCCGGGTGCTGGCGTACGAAGCGCGAGATCAGCGGCGCAATGTGGGTGCGCCCGAAGCCCAGGGTGGCGTTGACGCGCAGCAGCCCTTGCGGGCTGAACTTGGCTGCTCCCAGCAGTTCGCTCAGGTCCTGGATCTCGCCCAGGATGCGGCGCGCGTGCTCCAGGTACAGCTCACCCTCGGGCGTGAGGCCCATGCGCCGGGTGGTGCGGTTGACCAGGCCCACGCCCAGGCGTGCTTCCATCTGCGCCAGGTGCCGGCTCACCGCCGGCGTGGTGATGCCCAGCTCCCGCGCTGCGGCGCTGAGGCTGCCGGCACTGGCCAGTACCGAGAAAAAGCCGAGGTCGGCGGGTTGAATGCCGTCGTCCATGACGCCTCCTGATTGTTGCGTTCAGGTTAAGAATGCATTCAGTTTAAGGGTGATTGATCGGCTGGTCTGAAATCTACAGTCCGTTCCGTCAGAACACATCCACCCCACAGACGGAGACAAGACATGAGCCACAAGACCTCGCGCCGCGCGCTGCTCGCGGCATCCACCCTGGCCATCGCCGCCACCCTCAGCGCGGGCAGCGCCTTCGCGCAGGCCTTTCCCAGCAAACCCATCAGCCTGGTCGTGCCCTTCCCGCCGGGCGGCACCACCGACGTGCTGGCCCGTGCCCTGGGCGAGCGCCTGACCACCGCCATGGGCACGCCGGTGATCGTGGAAAACAAGCCAGGCGCCGGCGCCACCATTGGTGCCGATTTCGTGGCCAAGGCCAAGCCCGACGGGCATGTGCTGCTGATCGGCGCGGTGCACCACACCATCGCCACCAGCGTGTACCCCAAGCTGCCGTACGACTTCCAGAAAGACCTGGCACCCGTCACCACCATCGCCCTGGTGCCCAACGTGCTGGTGGTCAACGCCGCCACGCCAGTGAAAAACGTGGCCGAGCTGCAGAGCTTCCTCAAGGCCAAACCCGACAAGGCGGTGTTCGGCTCCAACGGCAACGGCACGGCGCAGCACCTGATCGGCACCCAGTTTGAGAACCTCACCGCCATCAACCTGACGCACATCCCCTACAAGGGATCCGGTCCGATGGCCACCGACCTGCTGGGCGGCCAGATCACCATGAGTTTCGACACCATCACGCCGGTGCTGCCACACATCAAGGCCGGCAAGCTGCGCCCGCTGGCCGTGACCACCGCCAAGCGCTCGGCCGCATTGCCCGACGTGCCCACGCTGGAAGAAGCGGGCTTGAAGGGTTTCAACATCGGCACCTGGTTCGGCGTGCTGGCACCGGCGGCCACGCCCAGGGACATCGTCGCGCGCCTGAACACCGAGATGGTCAAGATCATCCAGTCGCCTGAGTTCGTCAAACGCATGGACGAGATCGGTGCCCAGCCCATCGGCGACAAGCCCGAGGAAATGGCGCGCCAGATCCAGCAGGAAACCGCCAAGTTCGCCACCCTGGTGAAGACCGCCAAGGTCGTCATCGAGTGAGTATCACCACCACCCCCACCCAGGAGCCCACCGTGGACAAAGCCACCGCCGTCGCCGATCTGACCGATCTGCTGGCGAAATTCACCTCCCACATCGGCAAGCGCCTGCCCACCGACGTGACCCAGAAGCTCGGCGAGCTGCGCGAGAAGGAAGTCAATTTCCTGGCCAAAGAGGTCTACGAGTCGATGCGCGCCAACCAGGAAGCGGCCGACAAACTGGACCGTCCCAGTTGCCAGGACACTGGTGTGATCCAGTACTTCCTGCAGGCCGGCGCGCAGTTTCCGCTGCTGGGCGAGCTGGAAGAAATCCTGCAGGGCGCCACCGCCGGCGCCACCCGCATGGGCCCGCTGCGCCACAACGCGGTGGAGACCTTCGAAGAGAAGAACACCGGCACCAACACCGGCAGCAAGATCCCCTGGCTGGACTGGGAGATCGTGCCCAACGACGACAGCGTGACCATCGACGTCTACATGGCCGGCGGCGGCTGCACGCTGCCGGGCAAGGCCACCGTGCTGATGCCCGGCCAGGGTTACGAAGGCGTGGCCGAGTTCGTGTTCGACGTCATCACCTCGCGCGGCGTCAACGCCTGCCCGCCGCTGCTGGTGGGGGTGGGCGTGTCCACCTCGGCCGAGACTGCGGCGCGCCTGTCCAAGAAGGCCATCCTGCGACCTGTCACCTCGGCCAACCCGAACGAGAAGGCCGCTTTGATGGAGCAGCTGCTGGCCGACGGCCTGAACGAGCTGGGCCTGGGACCGCAGGGCCTGACCGGCAACAACAGCGTGATGGGCGTGAACATCGAGTCGTCCGCGCGCCACCCGTCCACCATCGGCGTGGCCGTGTCCACCGGCTGCTGGGCACACCGCCGCGGCCGCATCAAGATCAACGCCGATCTGACGCACGAAGTCATCTCGCACGAAGGATTCCAGTCGTGAAAAAAATTCTGACGACCCCTATCAGGGACGAAGACCTCGAAGCCCTGAACATCGGTGACGTGGTCTACCTCACCGGCACCCTGGTGACCTGCCGCGACGTGGCCCATCGCCGCCTGATCGAGCAGGGCCGCGAGCTGCCGGTGCAGCTCAAGGGCGGCGCGATCTTCCACGCCGGCCCGATCGTCCGCCAAAAGGACGACGGCGAGTACGAGATGGTCTCCATCGGCCCGACCACCAGCATGCGCATGGAGAAGTTCGAGAAGGCCTTCATCGAGCAGACGGGCGTGAAGCTGATCGTGGGCAAGGGCGGCATGGGTCCCGAGACGCAGCAGGGCTGTCTGGAAAACAAGGCGGTGCACGCCATCTTCCCGGGGGGCTGTGCGGTGCTGGCCGCCACGCAGGTCGAGAAGATCGAAGCCGCCGAGTGGACCGACCTGGGCATGCCCGAAACCCTGTGGGTCAACCGCGTCAAGGAATTCGGTCCCCTGATCATCTCCATCGACACCAAGGGCAAGAACCTGATCGAGGAGAACAAGGCCGTCTTCAACGAGAAGAAGAAGCCGATCCTGGAGCGCATCAACCAGCAGGTGCGCTTCATCAAGTGAAGCGGCGGCACCCCGCACGGGGTGCCCGTTCAGTCCATCACGTGGCCGGCCCGAACCAGGTGCCGGCCATTTTCATGCCCAGCAGCGTGAGCGCCAGCGAGCCCAGCAGGTGCAGCGCTGCGGTGCCGAAGGCCAACAGGTGGCGGCCGTGCTGCAGCATGGCCACCACCTCGACCGAGAAGGTGGAGAAGGTGGTGAGCGCGCCCAGGAATCCGGTGACTAGCGCCAGCCGCCAGACCGGGTCGATCTGGGTCTGGCTCTGGAAGAACACCACCGCCACACCCACCAGCCAGGCGCCGATCCAGTTGGCCGCCAGCGTGCCCCAGGGCAGCACGGCGTGGCCCTGGTTGAGCCACAGGCTCAACTGCCAGCGCGAGAGTGCGCCGATGCTGGCACCGAGGCAGAGGGCGATGACGTGCAGCATGGCTCAGGCGCAGGTAGCGTGATCAGAACGGGGCGTCGCCGTCGCCCACGGCGGTGACGGCTTCCTGCTTGGGCTTGGTCGGTGGCTTCGCGGGCTCAGCGCCCGGCAGTGGCGCAGCGGCTTCGATCTCGCCGCCCAGCGCTTCGATGACCGCGGGGATGAGCTTGCCCAGCTCGCCGGTGGCCAGGGCCACGTCGGTGTCGAAACCGCTCTCTTCGTCGTTGGGCCGGTCGTCGAACACGCCTTCGAGGAAGGCCAGCTTCTTGAGCTGCATCGACTCGGTGAGCGTGAAGCCGATGCGGCCTTCCCAGCTCAGGGCCAGCCGCGTGGGCAGTTTGCCTTCGGCCAGGTGCTTGCGCACCTCGTCGGTCAGCAGGTAATGCCGCGTAAATTTCACCGCCGACTTCTCTTCGTCGGCCGACTTCAGTTCGCACTCGCGCTCGACGTTGAAGCCCTCGGGCCAGTCGGCCTCGGGCTCGGTGGTGGCGAGCCACTGCGTCATCGCGGTTTGCGGCGTCATGGCGGTCTGCAGCAGGGTCAGGGCCAGACCGTCGAACGCCCGCACCAGGGCGGTCACGACCTCGTCGTTCTTACCCTGGCTGCCGGCATCGGTGACCAGCAGACCGTTCTTCAGATCGATCCACACCCAGACACTGCCGCGGCGCGGAAAGGCCTGGGGCAGCAGCGACTGCAGCGCGTCTTCGCGCAGTTCCTTGGTTTCCTTCTTGCCGGGCTTGCGGCCGGTGGTGGCCTCGATGTGGTCGGCCGCTTCCTGCGCCTTTTCCTTCACCACACTGCCGGGCACGGCCTTGGTCTCGATGACCAGCTTGAGGATGCGCTGGCCGGCCACGGACTCGACCAGCAGGCCATGCTCTTCACCGCGCGGCTCGGCCCAGCCGACCGACTTGTCCTGCGAGGCGCCGCAAGGCACGAAACGCGCCGCGTCCAGCGCGGCCTCCATCGACTCCAGCGTCGCATCCCAGCCGGGCGCGATGCGGTAGATCGTCACATTCTTGAACACGGAATTCCTTCGAACAGGTGGTCCGCCCGACCGGCGAACCTCGGGTTCGATGATACCGAGCCGGGGTGCCTGACCCGGGGTCGTTCAGACCAGTTCCGGCAGCCCCGCCAGGCGATGCCCCGCCGTTTCCAGCGCCGCACGGATGGCCTGCGCCGCCGCCACCGCCGCAGGGCCGTCGCCGTGCACGCAGATGCTGTGGATGGGGGTGGGCAGGCGCTGGCCATCGGCGGCGACGATGCCACCGGCTTCCAGCATGCGCTGCACGTGTTGGACGCAGTCGGTGGGGTCGTGCAGCACCGCGCCGGGCAACGAGCGCGGCGTGAGCTGGCCGTCGGCCTGGTAGGTGCGGTCGGCGAACACCTCGCGCGCCACGCGCAGGCCGGCCGCCTCGCCCGCGCGCTCCAGCGCCGACAGGGCGGGCGCGAGCAGAATCAGCTCGCGGTCCAGCGCCTTCACGGCGCGCGCCACGGTGGCGGCCATCACCTCGTCGGCGCAGGCCATGTTGTTGAGCGCCCCGTGTGGCTTGACGTGGGTCACGCGCCCGCCTTCCGCGCTGGCCATGGCCTGCAGCGCACCGACCTGGTAGAGGATGGTCGCTTCCAGTTCCCTGGGCGAGAGCTGCATCACCCGCCGCCCGAAGCCCTGCAGGTCGGGGAAGGCCGGGTGCGCGCCCAGGCTCACGCCGTTCGCAACGGCCTTTCGCACGGTCTCGCGCATGACCACCGGGTCGCCGGCGTGGAAGCCGCAGGCGATGTTGGCGCTGCCGATCACTTGCAGCAGTTGTGCGTCGTTGCCCATGGTCCAGGCACCGAAGCTTTCGCCGAGGTCGGCGTTGAGGTTGATGGGACTCATGGGGTGTCCTCTCCGGGGTGGGTGGCGAGCATGCCGCTGACCAGGTTCGATCCGTACAGCGCGGCCTCGTCGATGTGGCCGGGGGGCAGGAAGGCTTCGCGGCCTGTCAGCCACTGTTGCCAGCGCGCCCGTTCGGCGTGCAGCGCCGCGTGCGCCTGTTCGGGCGTGACGGCAGCGAAGCGCACGCGGATGCCCGGCCGCAGATGGGCCAGCCGCGGCAGGTCGGCCGTGATGACGGTGGCGATCTTGGGGTGGCCGCCCACGGTCTGACCGTCGGCCAGCAGCACGATGGGCTGGCCGTTGGCCGGCACCTGGATCGCGCCCGGCGTCACGCCGTCGGAGACGATGTCGGCCGCTTCGGCGCTGGTGTGGACCAGCGCTTCGCCCTGCAGGCGCAGGCCCATGCGGTCCTGGGCCGGTGTGGCCTGCCAGTCCTGCGCGAAAAAGCGCCCCAGCGCGTCGGCGGTGAAGTGGTCGTCCTGCGGGCCGGGCATCACGCGGATCGGCCCGGCATCGGGTTCCCACGGAGAAAGGCAGCGCCATTCGCACGGGTCGGCGCCGCCGGTCTCGCCAACAGGCAGAACGTCGCCTGGCCGGAACGCGCGGCCCAGCACGCCGGACAGACCTGCGCGCCAGTAGCTGGCATGGCTGCCAAAGGCGGGTGCCAGCGCAATGCCTCCGGCCACTGCGAGGTAGGCGCAACCGCTGTCGGCGCTGCCCAGCTGCAGCGTTTCGCCTTCCTGCAGGGTGGCGGTTTGCCAGGCGGGCAAGGGAGAACGAACGCCGTCTTCGCGCAGGCGCTGCGCAGCGATGCGACCGGCCAGCGCGACGCGCACCGAACCTCTGCGGACACGCAGCACCGTGCCCACGCCACGCAGCTCCAGCACGGCCCAGAGCAGGTCGTTGCCCAGCAGTGCGTTGGCGGCCTGGGCCAGCGGCGCGTCCAGCCATCCCGAAAGCGGCAGGCCGTGGTGGCGGTGGCCTTGGCGGCCCCGGTCCTGCACGGTGGTGCCGATGCCGGGCTGCAGCACTTCCAGTTGGCCGCTCATGCCGTTACCTTGACGAAGGTCTCGCGTGGCAGACCTTGCGCAATGTCGCGCGCCAGCCGGTCGTGGGTGGCGCGATCCACAGCGGTCCAGTGCACCACATCGCCGGCGGCCAGCATGGCGGGGTTTTCGGTCTGCGCTGGGTCGAACAGCACCACCGGCGTGCGGCCCAGCAGGTTCCAGCCGCCCGGGCTCTCCCAAGGGTAGACCGAACACATGTCCAGCGCGATGGCCACCGACTTCGCGGGCACTTTCTGGCGCGGTGAGGGCAGGCGCGGCGTCACCAGTTCGTGGGGCAGGCCGCCCATGTAGGGAAAGCCGGGCTGGAAGCCGAGCATGGAGACCCGGAACGTGGCGCCCAGCAGCAGGTCGATCACCGCAGTGCGGGTCAGCTGCTTGAGCTCGCACACGCGCGCCAGATCGGGCGCGAAGTCCTCGTCGAAACACACCGGCAGTACCCACTGGCGTCCCTGCGTCTCGCTGCGATGGCCGCCCTGGGCCAGCGCCAGCAGCCGCAGGCCCAAGGCGTGCGCATCGCTCTGCCAAGGATCGAAATGCACCGTGAGAGAGCGGAAGGTCGGCACCACGTCGGTCACGTGGGTCAGCAGCGGGTCGGTGTGGCGTTGCTGCATGATCAGGTGGTTCAGGCCCATCACCCGGGCGTTGATGTCCGGGTCGATGGTGGTGCCGAATTCCACCGTCCAGGCGCTGTCGCCCAGGGCCAGCAGGCGGGGTGGGGCATCGGGCAGGGTCGCCACGGTGGTTGTGGCTGCGCAGCGCTACAGCTCCTCGACGCGCCGCGCCGGGTAGCTGTCCCAACCCTGGCAGCCGGGGCACTGCCAGAAATGCTGCCGCGCTTCGAAACCGCAGGCGGCGCAGCGGTAGCGCTTGAGCGGCGTGCTGGCCTTTTCCAGGGCGGCCATCACGCGCGTCTGCCCTGCGGGCTCCGACAGCGTTTCGCCCGCCAGCCATTGGGTGGCGATGACCAGCGAGGGCTCGCGCGCAAGATGGTCCAGGTAACGGGTGCGCACAGCACCCGGGTCGGCACTCAGGGCAGCCAGCGCTTCGGTCACGTCCAGGGACGGCGAGCGTTCTTGCCAGGCCTGCAGCAGTCCCAGGGCCTGCGTTTCACGCCCGGTCTGCCTCGCCAGATCGGCCAGCGCTTTGGCTGCCAGCGGCAAGCCTTGTGGGGCTTCGATCGCCAGCGCGACCAGGGCCTCCATGGCCGCACCGGGCTGCCCGGCCTCGGCCTTCAGCGCAGAGATGGCCAGCCAGGCACGCGGCAACTGGGGCGCCTGCTGCGCAGACTGTTCCAGCAGGATCAGGGCCTGTTCGGTGCGGCCACTGCGTTGCTGCTGTTCGGCCTCTTCACACAGGTAATGCGCCAGCCGGGTGGCAAAGCTGCCGGGCTGCGCCGCGTCCAGTCGCTCGGCGATGCGTCGTGCCTGGGGCCAGTCGCGCGAGCGTTCGTAGATCGCCAGCAAGGCCAGCAGGGCTTCGCCCTCGAAGCTGGTGCCTTCGAGCTTGTGCAGGGCGGACTCGGCCCGGTCGAGCAGACCGGCCTTGAGGAAGTCCAGCGCCAGCGCGTGCTGTGCGCGTTCGCGGTCTTTGCCCTTCACGTCGGCGCGCGCCAGCAGGTGCTCGTGCACCCGAACAGCGCGGTCGTAGTCGCCGCGGCGGCGGAACAGGTTGCCCAGCGCGAAGTGCAGTTCGGCGGTGTCCGGATCGCCCTGCACGGCCTCGATGAAGGCGTCGATGGCCTGATCCTGCTGTTCGTTGAGCAGGTGATTCAGGCCACGGAAGTAGGCTTTGGGCGCCTGCTGGCTCAGGAGGCGCAGCTGGCGCAGGTCGAAGCGGGAGGCCAACCAGCCCGCTGCAAACGCCAGGGGCAGGCCCCAGAGCAGCCAGGTCAGGTCAAGGTCCATGTCCGGGAATATCGGGCGGGTTGGACCAGAAGGTGGAGTCGCCAGCCCATCCTGAAGCGGTCGTCGTGGTCGAAACGGTGAGGCGGCGGGTCTTGCGGGCACGCAGCCACAGCGGCAGCATGACGAGCACACCCAGGAACACCCCCATCACCAGCACACACAGCAGCACCAGCACCAGCGGCGCCTGCCATTGCACGCCGAAGAACAGGTGCAGCGTGACGGGCTCCTGGTTGTTCAGCGAGAAGGCGAAAAGCGCAAAAAAAATGGCTGCGTTGAGCAGCCACATCAGGTATCTCACGTCGTCCCCTGTGTGGTGGGACGATTGTAGCGATCAGGCCGGCTTCTTCGGCTCGCGGCCCAGGATCTCGGCGGTCCTCTTGTCCACCTCTTCGCGCAGGGCCTTGCCCGGTTTGAAGTGGGGAACGCGCTTCTCCGGAATCATGACGCTTTCGCCCGATCGGGGGTTGCGTCCGATGCGCGGTGAGCGGCGGTTGACCGAAAAGCTGCCGAAGCCCCGGATCTCGATCCGGTGACCCTTGACCAAGGCGTCACCCATCGCGTCGAGGATGGCCTTGACAGCGAATTCCGCGTCACGGTGGGTGAGCTGGCCGAACTTGCCGGCGAGGGCTTCAACGAGGTCGCTGCGGGTCATGTGATGACTTCTGTTCGATCAATGACGCTGCGCGCTGCGCGAGCAGATGACATATGACAGGCGTCATGGCGCTCTGGCGCCGTCATCTGCGATCGCACAGCGACGCAGTCATTCCATCATCAGTTGTTGTCCAGCTTGGCCTTGAGCAGGGCGCCCAGGTTGGTCGTACCGGCGTTGCCCGTGTTCTGGTTCAGGCTGGCCATGGCTTCGTTCTGGTCGGCCATGTCCTTGGCCTTGATCGACAGCTGGATGTTGCGGGTCTTGCGATCCACGTTCACCACCACGGCCGTGACTTCGTCGCCTTCCTTGAGCACGTTGCGGGCGTCTTCCACGCGGTCGCGGGAGATTTCCGAAGCGCGCAGGTAGCCGATGACGTCTTCGCCCAGGTCGATCTCAGCGCCCTTGGCGTCCACGGTCTTGACCTTGCCGGTCACCACGGAACCCTTGTCGTTGACCGACACGAAGGTGGTGAACGGATCGCCGTCGAGCTGCTTGATGCCCAGGGAGATGCGCTCGCGCTCGACGTCGATGGCCAGCACGATGGCCTCGACTTCCTGGCCCTTCTTGAAGTTGCGCACGGCGGATTCGCCCGGCTCGTTCCAGGACAGGTCGGACAGGTGCACCAGGCCGTCGATGCCGGCGGCCAGGCCGACGAACACGCCGAAGTCGGTGATCGACTTGATCGGGCCCTTGACGCGGTCGCCGCGCTTGGTGCCTTCGGCGAACTCGTGCCAGGGGTTGGCGCGGCATTGCTTCATGCCCAGGGAGATGCGACGCTTGTCTTCGTCGATGTCCAGCACCATGACTTCGACTTCATCACCCAGCGACACCAGCTTGGACGGGGCCACGTTCTTGTTGGTCCAGTCCATTTCGGAGACGTGCACCAGGCCTTCGATGCCCGGCTCGAGTTCCACGAACGCGCCGTAGTCGGCGATGTTGGTGATCTTGCCGAACATGCGCGTGCCTTGCGGGTAGCGGCGGGCCACGCCCATCCAGGGGTCGTCGCCCATCTGCTTGAGACCCAGCGAGACGCGGTGCTTCTCGGTGTCGAACTTCAGGATCTTGGCGGTGATTTCCTGACCGGCCGTCACCACTTCGCTCGGATGACGGACGCGGCGCCACGCCATGTCGGTGATGTGCAGCAGGCCGTCGATGCCGCCCAGGTCCACGAACGCACCGTACTCGGTGATGTTCTTGACCACGCCGTGGACGATGGCACCTTCCTTGAGGTTCTCCATCAGCTTGGCGCGCTCTTCGCCCATGGAGGCTTCCACCACGGCGCGGCGGCTGAGCACCACGTTGTTGCGCTTGCGGTCGAGCTTGATGACCTTGAATTCCAGGGTCTTGTTCTCGTACGGCGTCAGGTCCTTGGTCGGACGGCTGTCGACCAGCGAGCCCGGCAGGAAGGCGCTGATGCCGTTGACCATGACCTTCAGGCCGCCCTTGACCTTGGCCGAGGTGGTGCCGGTGACGAATTCGCCGGATTCCAGCGCCTTCTCCAGGGACATCCACGAAGCCAGGCGCTTGGCCTTGTCGCGCGAGAGCAGGGTGTCGCCGAAGCCGTTTTCCACGGAGTCGATGGCCACGGAGACGAAGTCACCGACCTGCACTTCAAGTTCGCCCTGGTCGTTCTTGAACTCGTTCAGCGGCACATAGGCCTCGGACTTCAGACCGGCGTTGACCACCACGTGGTTGTGTTCGATGCGAACGACTTCGGCGGTGATGACTTCGCCCGAGCGCATTTCGGCGCGCTTGAGGGATTCTTCAAAGAGGGCGGCAAAAGATTCGGACATGTGTTTTCCTATCGCCACACAGCGTCGGGCGCGTCAAGACCAGAGCGGCTTGCGCGGGAGATCGACGGTTGGGCAGCGTTTGCTTTGCAGTGCGTGGCACTGCGGGGTTGGGTCAAAGAACCATCGGGCCTGCGGGCTGTGAACGCCCGGCGGTGCCGTCTGGGCCATCTAGGCGGTGCATTCAGCGCGCTGAAAACACCGTTTTGCCTTGCCACCAGCTCAGCACCTGTTGCACCGAGGGTTCGATGCCCATGTCCGAGTTGTCCAGCAGCAGAGCGTCTTCCGCGGGTTTCAAAGGCGCCACGGCGCGGGAGGAATCCCGCTCGTCGCGCATCTTCAGATCCGCCAAAAGGTTTGCGATGCTAGCAGGATTTCCTTTTGAAATCAATTGTTTATGGCGGCGCTGCGCGCGCTGCTCGGCGCTGGCGGTCAGGTAGACCTTGAGCGGTGCGTCGGGAAAGACCACGGTGCCCATGTCGCGTCCGTCGGCCACCAGGCCGGGCAGGCGACGGAAGCTCAGCTGCAGGCCGTGCAGGGCCTGGCGCACCGCCGGGTGGCGCGATACGCGCGAAGCCATGCCGCCGGTGGACTCCAGCCGCAGCGGGTCGGTGATGTCGCGGCCGGCCAGGAAGATGCGGTGGTCCTGGAAGCTCACCGGCAGCGCCACCGCCAACCGCGCGACAGCCGCCTCGTCGTCCAGGTCGATCCCCGCGTCCTGGGCCGCCAGCGCGGTGGCCCGGTAGAGCGCGCCCGAGTCCAGCAGGTGGTAACCCAGACGCTGTGCCACCTCGGAGGCCAGCGTGCCTTTGCCCGACGCGGTGGGGCCGTCGATGCAGATCACCGGGATGGTCGCGGCCGGGGTCTGGCACAGGTCGAACAGGGCTTCGAAATAGTCGGGAAAGGTTTTGGCCACGCACTTGGGGTCTTCGATGCGCACCGGCAGGCCCGCCGGGTTGAAGGCAGCCAGCGAGAAGCACATGGCGACCCGGTGATCGTCGTAGGTGTGGATGGAGCCTGTCGTCCATGCGGCGGGCGGCGTGATGCGGATGTAATCCGAGCCTTCTTCGACCACCGCCCCGAACTTGCGGCACTCCGCCGCCATGGCGGCGATGCGGTCGGTCTCCTTGACGCGCCAGCTGGCGATGTTGCGCAGCGTCGTGGGGCCGTCGGCGTACAGCGCCATCACCGCCAGCGTCATGGCCGCGTCGGGGATGTGGTTGCAGTCCAGGTCGATGGCCTTGAGCGGCCAGGCCCCGCGACGGATGTGCAGGCGGTTGGCCTCGCCCGTGACCTCGGCGCCCATCATGCGGGCGGCCTCGACGAAGCGGATGTCACCCTGGATGGACGACAGGCCCACGCCCTCGATGGTGATGCCGTTGCTGCCGGGGCTGGTGGGCGCGATGGCGCCCAGCGCGATGAAATAGCTGGCCGACGAGGCATCGCCTTCGACAGGGATGGTGCCTGGCGAGGTGTAGCGGCTGCCGGCGGGAATGGTGAACCGCTGCCAGCCCTCGCGTTGCACCTGCACACCAAAGCGCGCCAGCAGGTTGAGCGTGATCTCGATGTAGGGGCGCGAGATCAGCTCGCCGACCACGTCGATCACGACATCCTGCCGGGCCACCAGCGGCAGCGCAAGCAGCAGGGCGGTCAGGAACTGGCTGGAGACGTCACCGCGCACGCGGATGGGCTGGTCCAGTTTCAGGGGGTGCGGCGCGCCATCGCCCAGGCGCAGCGGCGGGTAGCCTTCCTGGCCCAGGCAGCTGACCGGGCAGCCCAGCTGGCGCAGCGCATCCACCAGGTCGCCGATCGGGCGCTCGTGCATGCGGGCGATGCCGCTGAGGTCGAAGCAGCCGCCTTGTTCGCTCGCGAGCAGTGCCAGTGCTGCGGTCAACGGGCGCATGGCGGTGCCGGCGTTGCCCAGGAACAGCGCCGCCTGCGTCACCGGCAACTGCCCTCCCAGTCCCTGCACCCGCAGCACGCCGTCGGGTCGGGTCTCGATGTGGCAGCCCAGCTGAGCCAGTGCCTGGAGCATGACCTGGGTGTCGTCCGAATCGAGCAGGTCGACGATGTCGGTGTGACCGGTGCTCAGGGCTGCCAGCAGCAGAACCCGGTTGGAAATGCTCTTGGAACCCGGCAGGCGCACGGTGCCGCCGGCACTGGACAGAGGGGGCAGATCGAGAAAAGCGGTGGTGTACATGCGCAAAACGGCGGCTGACGGTGAACAGGCAAGCTTCCGCGACTACCGGTCACCGACCCCGAAGGGCCATTGGCCGGTGTGGTTCGGTCAGCCCTGGGGTTTGATGGCCGACATGCGCCAGCTCGCGCGGGCGCTGCTCGCCGTGTCGATCAGGGCTTCGAGCGCTTCCGGATCGCCGGTGTTGATGGCCACCTCCAGCGCGTGCAGGGCGCGCTGGAAATGCCGGGACTGGGCCAGCAGCTCTTCCTTGTTGGTCATGAGGATGTCGCGCCAGACGCTGGGGTCGCTGGCCGCAATGCGGGTGAAGTCGCGAAAGCCAGGTCCGGCCAGCGACAGGAACTCCTGCCCCTGCTGCTGCTTCTGGATCGCGTTCATGAGCGCGAAAGCGATCATGTGGGGCAGGTGACTGACTGCGGCGTAAGCGGCGTCGTGCGCCTCGGGCGACATCTGTTTGACGTGGCAGCCCAGCGCCGTCCACACCTGCTGGGCCTTGTCCAGTTGTGCCGTGAGCGTACGTTCGATGGGGGTCAGGATGACCTGGCGACCGGCGTACAGATCGGCATCGGCATGTTCCACGCCCGCCAGTTCCTTGCCGGCGATGGGATGGGCGGGCACGAACACGCCGACCTGGTCCTTGAGCGTGCGGCGTGCGGCGTCGATCACCTCGCGCTTGGTCGAACCCACGTCCATGACCAGGGTGTCGCGGGTCACGAGGTGGCGGATCGCCTTGAACGTGGCCTCGGTCGCCGACACCGGTACCGCGAGCAGCACCAGGTCGGCACCCGACACGGCCAGCAGGGCCGAGGGTGCCTCGACATCGATCACCCCCATCTGGCGTGCCCGTTCGGTGGTGGATGGCGACTTGCTGTAACCCACCACACGCTTGACCAGTCCCGCCTTTTTCAGCGCCAGGGCAAACGACCCGCCCATCAGGCCACAGCCGATCAGGCCCAGCTGTTCGAATTTGAGAGGGGTAGCGCTCATGTCATTCGCTCACAGGGTAGGCGCCCAGCACCTTGTAGAACGCGCACAGACCCTGCAGTTCGGCCAGTGCGGCTGCGACGTGGGGCTGGGAGGGGTGACCTGCGAGGTCGATGTAGAAGTAGTACTCCCACTGACCCGACTTGGCCGGACGCGATTCGAAGCGCGTCATCGACACCCCGTTGTTCTTCAGCGGCACGAGCAGGTCGTGTACCGCCCCCGGCCGGTTGGGGACCGAGACCACCAGGCTGGTGCAATCGCGGCCCGAGGCCGGCGGCGTGGCCAGCGTCTGCGGCAGACAGATGACCAGAAAGCGGGTGCGGTTGTAGGCCTCGTCCTGGATGGCGTGCGAGACGATGTGCAGTCCGAACTGTGCCGCTGCACGCTCGCTGGCGATAGCCGCCCAGGCCGGGTTGGTGGCGGCCAGCCGTGCGCCCTCGGCGTTGCTGGACACCGCGCGGCGCTCGGCCTTGGGCAGGTGCTGCGTCAGCCAGCCCTGGCATTGGGCGAGCGCCTGGGGGTGGGCCATGACGACCTCGACCGCCTCCAGGTGGTTGACCTGACGCAGCAGGTTGTGCCGCACGAGCAGGCTGACCTCGCCCACCACGTGCACCGGAGAGCGCAAAAACAGGTCCAGCGAGCGGGCGACCACGCCCTCGGTGGAGTTCTCGACGCCGACCACGCCGTACTGCGCGGTGCCTGCGGCGGTGGCGTGGAAAACCTCGTCGAAGCTGCCGCAGTAGATCAGGTTGGCCGCGCTGCCAAAGAACTCGATGGCGGCCTGTTCGGTGAAGGTGCCTTCAGGGCCGAGAACCGCGACCCGTTGCGGCGCCTCCAGCGCCAGGCAGGCCGACATGATCTCGCGCCAGATCGCGGCCACGTGCTGGTTCAGCAGCGGGCCCTGGTTGGCGTGCTGGATCTTCTCGATCACCTGCGCCACCCGGTCCGGGCGGAAGAACGGCGAGCCTTCGGCGCGCTTGATCGCCCCCACCTGCTCGGCGACATGGGCGCGCTGGTTGAGCAGCGCCAGCAGTTGCTGGTCGATGGCATCGATCTGCACGCGCAGGGCGCCCAGGGCTTCGGACTGGACCGGCTGTTTCGGTTCGCTCATGCGTGGCCCGTCTCGAAATCGCGCATGTAATTCACCAGCGCCTGCACCCCGGCCAGCGGCATCGCGTTGTAGAGGCTGGCGCGCATGCCGCCCACCGACTTGTGTCCTTTGAGTTGCAGCAGGCCCCGCTCTCTTGCGCCAGACAGGAAGGCGTCGTTACGGCTCTCGTCGCGCAGGAAGAAAGGCACGTTCATGCGGGAGCGGCAGTCCTTGGCGACTTTGTTCACGTAAAACTGCGAACGGTCGATGAAGTCGTAGAGCAGGGTGGCTTTGGCCACATTGCGCTCTTCCATGGCCGCGATGCCGGTGAGCGAGCCCTCACGTTGGCGCTTGAGCCACTGGAAAACTAGGCCGGCCATGTAGATGCCATAGGTGGGAGGGGTGTTGTACATCGACGCGTTGTCGGCTACGACGCGGTAGTCGAAGACGCTGGGGCAGATGGACAGTGCGTGGCCCAGCAGGTCTTCCCGCACCACCACCAGCGTCACGCCGGCCGGGCCCAGGTTCTTCTGCGCACCGCCGAAGGCGAGGCCCACACGCGACCAGTCGACGGGGCGGGAGGCCACGTGCGACGAAAAATCGATCACCAGCGGCGCCTTGCTGCCCAGGGCTTTCAGGTCGGGCAACTCGTGGAACTCCACGCCGTGGATGGTTTCGTTGCTGCAGATGTGCACGTACTGCGCGTCGGGGCTGAGTTTCCAGTCGGCCGGGGCGGGCAGGGTGGTGTGACCGTCGGCCTCGTTGCTGGCGATCACGTTCGCGTGGGCGTACTTGCGCGCTTCCTTGGCCGACTTCTGGCTCCAGCTGCCGGTGACCACGAAATCGACGATGCCCCCGCGCGAGATGTTCAGCGGAACGATGGCGTTCTCTGCCAGGCCACCGCCTTGCATGAACAAAATGCGGAAGCGGTCGGGTACCGCCAGCAGGTCGCGCAGGTCGGCTTCCGCCTGCGCCGCGATGGACATGAACTCCTTGCCGCGGTGACTCATCTCCATCACGCCCATGCCGCTGCCGCGCCAGTCCAGCATTTCGGCGGCCGCCTGTTGCAGCACCTCTTCGGGCATGGCGGCCGGACCGGCCGAAAAGTTGTACGGGCGCTGCGTCATGCGGCCTCACCCGCCGCTTCGTCGCCCTCGGTCGCCTCGGGCACATTGGCATCGTTCTCCACGATGCGCTGCAGGCCCGAGAGTTCGGCGCCATCGTCCAGCGCGATCAGGGTCACACCCTGTGTGGCGCGGCCCATTTCGCGGATCTCGCTCACGCGGGTGCGCACCAGCACGCCCTTGTCGGTGATCAGCATGATCTCGTCATCGGCGTGCACCAGGGTCGCGGCCACGACCTTGCCGTTGCGTTCGCTCTGCTGGATCGCGATCATGCCCTTGGTGCCGCGACCATGGCGGGTGTATTCACCGATCGGCGTGCGCTTGCCGTAGCCGTTGATGGTCGCGGTCAGCACGCTTTGTTGCTCGTCTTCGGCCACCAGCATCGCAATCACGCTCTGGCCTTCTTCCAGCATCATGCCGCGCACACCGCGAGCGTTACGACCCATCGGACGCACATCGTTTTCGTCAAAGCGCACGGCCTTGCCGCCATCGCTGAACAGCATCACGTCGTGTTGCCCGTCGGTCAGCGCGGCACCGATCAGGAAATCGCCTTCGTCGAGATCCACGGCGATGATGCCGGCCTTGCGCGGGTTGCTGAATTCGTCCAGCGCCGTTTTCTTCACCGTGCCCATGCTGGTCGCCATGAACACGTAGTGGTCGGCCGGGAAGCTGCGGAACTCGCCGGTCAGCGGCAGCACCACGTTGATCTTCTCGCCTTCCTGCAGCGGGAACATGTTGACGATGGGGCGGCCGCGCGAGCCGCGCGAACCGGCCGGCACTTCCCAGACCTTGAGCCAGTACAGGCGACCACGGTTGGAGAAGCACAGGATGTAGTCGTGCGTGTTGGCGATGAAGAGCTGGTCGATCCAGTCGTCTTCCTTGGTGGCCGTGGCCTGCTTGCCGCGACCGCCTCGCTTCTGGGCGCGGTACTCGGACAGCGGCTGGCTCTTGATGTAGCCGCTGTGCGAGAGCGTGACCACCATGTCGGTCGGCGTGATCAGGTCTTCGGTCGACAGATCCTGGGCGCTGTGTTCGATTTCGCTGCGGCGGGCGCCCAGCTTGGTCTGGCCGAACTCGTTCTTCACCGCCACCAGCTCTTCGCCGATGATGGTCGACACGCGCTCGGGCTTGGCCAGGATGTCCAGCAGATCGTCGATCTCGGCCATCACGTCCTTGTACTCGGCGACGATCTTGTCCTGCTCCAGGCCCGTCAGGCGCTGCAGGCGCATCTGCAGGATTTCCTGGGCCTGCGTCTCGGACAGGCGGTACAGGCCATCGCCCTGCATGCCGAACTCGCGCTCCAGACCTTCAGGACGGTAGTCGTCCGCATTCACCGTGCCGCCATCGGCCTTGGCGCGGGTGAGCATCTCGCGCACCAGTGCGCTGTCCCAGCTGCGGGTCATCAGCTCGGCCTTGGCCACCGGCGGGGTGGGGCTCTCGCGGATGATCTTGATGAATTCGTCGATGTTGGCCAGCGCCACAGCCAGGCCTTCGAGCACATGGCCTCGTTCACGCGCCTTGCGCAGGTTGAACACCGTGCGGCGGGTCACGACCTCGCGGCGGTGCTCCAGGAAGACCGTGATCAGGTCCTTGAGGTTGCACAGGCGGGGCTGACCGTCGATCAGCGCCACCATGTTGATGCCGAAGGTGTCTTGCAGTTGCGTCTGCTTGTACAGGTTGTTGAGCACCACCTCAGGCACTTCACCGCGCTTGAGTTCGATCACGAGGCGCATGCCGGACTTGTCCGACTCGTCCTGGATGTGGCTGATGCCTTCGAGCTTCTTCTCGTGCACCAGTTCGGCAATACGCTCCTGCAGCGTCTTCTTGTTGACCTGGTAGGGGATCTCGTCAACGATGATGGCCTGTCGCTGGCCCTTGTCGATGTCCTCGAAGTGCACCTTGGCGCGCATCACCACGCGGCCGCGTCCGGTGCGGTAACCGTCCTTGACACCGTTGATGCCGTAGATGATGCCGCCGGTGGGGAAGTCCGGCGCCGGGATGATCTCCATCAGTTCGTCGATGGAGCAGTCCGGGTTCTTGAGCGAATGCAGGCAGGCGTCCACCACCTCGTTGAGGTTGTGCGGCGGGATGTTGGTGGCCATGCCGACCGCGATGCCACCCGAACCGTTCACCAGCAGGTTGGGCAGGCGCGTCGGCAGCACCAGCGGTTCTTTTTCTGAACCGTCGTAGTTCGGGCCGAAGTCGACGGTCTCCTTGTCGATGTCCGCGAGCATCTCGTGCGCGATCTTGGACATGCGGATTTCGGTGTAGCGCATGGCCGCGGCGTTGTCGCCGTCCACCGAGCCGAAGTTGCCCTGGCCGTCCACCAGCATGTGGCGCAGCGAAAAATCCTGCGCCATGCGCACGATGGTGTCGTAGACCGCGCTGTCGCCGTGCGGGTGGTACTTACCGATGACGTCGCCGACGATACGGGCCGACTTCTTGTACGGCCGGTTCCAGTCGTTGTTCAGCTCGTGCATCGCGTACAGCACGCGCCGGTGCACCGGCTTGAGGCCGTCCCGCGCGTCGGGCAGGGCGCGCCCCACGATCACGCTCATCGCGTAGTCGAGGTAGCTGCGGCGCATCTCCTCTTCCAGACTGATGGGCAGAGTCTCTTTGGCAAACTGGGTCATGGGTGGGCTGTACGAGGCGGTAGAGGACAGAAAAGCAACAGAACATTTTAAGGTGCCACGGCAACTCGTCGTCCGATAAAGACCTGTTGCACATCCACAACGAACCCGGACGTTAAGCCGAAAGTGGTGTCCCGGAGGTCGGAGCGAACGGGGCTGGCGTCCGCTGGCTTGTGGCACAATGATTTCGAGCGTCTTGGGTGGTGGTCACTTCAAGCGTCATTGTTGTTATCCAGCCCCCCGGGGTTCATCACGAGGAAAACCATGAAAAAACTGAACAAAGTGGCAATGCTGTTCGCGACCGCCGCCATGGCTTCGGCTGCCGGCGCCCAGACGATCGACAACTGGCGCAACGCTGGCTCCGAGCTCGTCTGGAAGAACGCCAACAATGAACTCTGCTGGCGCGACGCCAGCTGGACCCCGGCCACCGCTGCGGCTACCTGCGACGGCGCCATCGTTCCCAAGCCGGCACCCGCCCCGGCCCCGGCACCGGCACCGGCACCGGCACCGGCACCGGCACCGGCACCGGCCCCAGCCCCGGCACCGGCACCGGCACCGGCACCGGCACCCGCACCCGCACCGGCTCCCGCACCTGTGGCCACCAAGGTGACCTACGCCGCCGACGCCTTCTTCGACTTCGACAAGGCCGTGCTCAAGCCCGAAGGCAAGGCCAAGCTCGACGACCTGTCCGAGAAAGTCAAGGGCATCAACCTGGAAGTGGTGATCGCTGTGGGTCACACCGACTCCACCGGCAAGGCTGGCTACAACCAGGCCCTGTCCAACAAGCGCGCCGAAGCTGTCAAGGCGTACCTGGTGAGCAAGGGCATCGAAAGCAACCGCGTCTACACCGAAGGCAAGGGCATGGACCAACCCGTGGCCGACAACGCCACCAAGGAAGGCCGTGCCAAGAACCGTCGTGTGGAAGTCGAAGTGGTCGGTACCCGCACCAATAAGTGATCTCCGGATCGCTTGCACAAAAAACCGCGCTTCGGCGCGGTTTTTTTTTCTGTGCTGGCGATAATCCGCTCATGATTTCAACCGTGAACGCCGATCCGGCCGAACTGGCCAAATTTTCCGACCTGGCCCACCGCTGGTGGGATCCCGAGAGCGAGTTTCGCCCTCTTCATCAGATCAACCCTCTGCGGCTGAACTGGATCGATGGCCTGGCGACTCTGTCAGGCAAGAAGGTGCTCGATGTGGGCTGTGGTGGCGGCATCCTGTCGGACTCCATGGCCCGCAAGGGTGCGCAGGTGACGGGCATCGACCTTTCCACGAAGGCGTTGAAGGTGGCGCAACTGCATGCGCTGGAAGCCGGCACAGAGAACGTCCAGTACCGCGAAGTCAGTGCCGAGGCACTCGCAGCCGAATCCCCTGAATCGTTCGACGTGGTGACCTGCATGGAAATGCTGGAGCACGTGCCCGACCCCGCATCGGTGGTGAAGGCTTGTTCGCAACTGGTCAAGCCCGGTGGCTGGGTGTTTTTCTCCACCCTCAACCGCAACCCCAAGTCGTTCCTGTTCGCCATCGTGGGGGCAGAATACCTGCTGCAGCTTCTGCCCAAAGGTACCCACGAATACGCCAAGATGATCCGACCCAGTGAACTGGCCGCCTACAGCCGGCAGGCCGGTCTGGAACTCACACAAACGCGTGGCATGGAATACAACCCGCTGACCCGCCGCTACTGGCTCAGTGGCGACACGAGCGTCAACTACCTGATTGCCACGCGCAAGCCATGAAGGCGCCTGCGTTTGCCGTCCAGGCGGTGCTGTTCGACCTGGACGGCACCCTGGTGGACAGTGCGCCCGATCTCGCGCTGGCCGCCGAACGCATGCGCGCTGCCCGCGGGCTGCCGGCCTTGCCTGTGGTCGGCTACCGCCCCCATGCCAGCGCAGGCGCGCGCGGCATGCTCCAGATCGCTTTTGGCGTTGCGCCCGACGACGCGCGTTACGAAGCGCTCAAACAAGAGTTCCTGCATGAATACACCGACTGCCTGCTGCACAGCACAGCGTGCTTTGAGGGTGTTTCCGAGTTGGTCGATCGGTTGGAGCAGTGCGGGCTGCCCTGGGGCATTGTCACCAACAAGGCCCAGCGACTGACCGACAGGGTCCTGGCGGGATTGTCGGCGCTTGATGCAGCCCGCACGGTGATCTGTGGTGACACCTTGCCCAGGGCCAAACCCCATCCCGACCCACTGTTTGAAGCGGCGCGGCGACTCGGTGTGCCGCCTGCCACCTGTCTCTATGTCGGGGATGACGAGCGAGACATCGTCGCCGGTCGCGACGCAGGCATGTTCACGGTCGCCGCACGTTATGGCTACCTGGGTCCCAGCGGGGAAACCGGTCACTGGGGGGCCGACGCCGAAGTGAATTCACCGCTGGACCTCTTGAAACTGCTCCAACTGCCTTAAACTTCCGGGTCCAGGGGCTGCACTGGTTTCGACGTGGGTTCGGGCACGCAGCAGGGCATGTCGAGGTTCTGTCACCTCGTAAAACCGCAGAAAAAAACTAACTGCAAACGACGAACGTTTCGCACTCGCCGCTTAATCCGGTGAGCCTTGCAACAGCAGGCCGATAGGCTGGGCAAGGGCGGTCGCAAGACTGTCCAGGCTGCAAGGGAATCTTTATCGGCTGGCTTCGCGTCGGGTACCTTGGCGCGGGGCGAGATCCAAGGGTGCTGGCTGCCTGCGTAGCGTGTCGCTGCGCGACGCGGGTGGCGAGATCCAAATCAGACGACTACACATGTAGAACTGCGCGAAGAAGGCTTGCGGACGGGGGTTCAAATCCCCCCAGCTCCACCAATAATGAAACCCCAACCGTTCTCGGTTGGGGTTTTTTCTTGCCCGATCGCGCCGGTTCCCGCGTGTTCGCGGGGATTCCTGCGGAAGCCTGCGGACTTCGCCGCTCACCCTATCGGCCCGTTTCAGGCCACATTCCACTCTCTCCTGGCCATTCCTCGCTCCGACCTCGCCCTCTGAAACCGGCCCGAAGTCCGCAAAGGCCACAAGTCAGCGCCATATAGATCAAAGGGTTACGCGCGGACGAATCAAGCGGTTGGGTTGCAGTTTTGGTAAGGCCCGGGGAATTACATCAAGCTCGAGAGAGGCGACAACTTAAAGATCAGCGACCCTCGATCAACTCTCCGAATAACTCCCTGACCTTGGCTTTGGCGTCGGTCAAAGCAACTTGCCCTTCTTCGGTTATTTCGTACACGCGCCGCTCCCGTCGTCCGGAACGCTCGTGCCGAGAGATCAGGTAGCCCTTCTTCTCCAGACCATGCAGCATCGGATAGAGCGTCCCTGCGCTCATCTCATAGCCGTGATGCCTAAGCTCTTCGATGATACCGAGACCAAAAATCGGCCCCTCGGCTGCGTGATGAAGAATGTGCAGGCGGATCAGCCCACCATAGAGATCCTTGTCCGTCATCGCGCGTGACTCAGAGAACCAGGCTCAACAACCATCCGCCTAACCCGCTCGCGAGAACGACCAGCCACGGCGGGAGCTTCCAGAATATCAGTGCAACCAGGGCAATCAGCGCCAGGCCGAAATCTTGCGGTGCAAGAATGGCGCTGGTCCAGACCGGGTTGTACAGCGCGGCGAGCAACAGGCCCACCACTGCCGCATTGACGCCCGCCAATGCCGCCTGTGTCCTTGGGCTGCGACGCAGTTGCTCCCAGAACGGCAAAGCGCCAGCCACCAGCAGGAAAGACGGCACGAAAATCGCCACCAGCGCGATACCGCCTCCCAGCCATCCCGAAGGCGCACCAGCGGACGAGGCGCCAAGGAACGCCGCGAACGTGAACAGGGGCCCGGGGACCGCCTGGGCTGCCCCATACCCCGCGAGAAACGCTTCGTTGTTAACCCAGCCCGAGGGCACGACCTCCGCCTGCAGTAAGGGTAGAACCACGTGGCCGCCGCCAAACACCAGCGAACCGGCACGGTAGAAGGCGTCGACCATCGCCATAGTTGGGCTTGGCTGCAAACTGGCCAAGACCGGCAGGCCGATCAACAAGACAAAGAACAGTGACAACCAGATCACACCGGCTCGATGGCTGACTGTGATGGGGAGCGGCTCGTGTGTCATGGGCTGGTGGGGTCGGCAGAGCAAGAGGCCGGCCAGACCCGCTGTCACGATGACGCCCACCTGGCCCCATGCAGAGGGGACGAGCAGCACGATGCAAACCGCTATCGCCATGATGCTGACGCGCAGCGCATCAGGACAAAGGTTTCGAGCCATGCCCCAAACAGCCTGAGCGACGACGGCTACCGCCACGATTTTCAAGCCATGCAGTGCGCCCGGCGAGAGAGCATCGCCATACCCAGCAATACCCAAGGCAAAAAGGATTAGCACAAGGGCCGAGGGCAAGGTAAATCCGGCCCACGCGGCCAACACCCCTGCGTATCCAGCCCGAGACAGGCCCAACGCCATACCCACCTGGCTGCTGGCGGGTCCGGGCAGGAACTGGCACAACGCCACCAGGTCCGCATAGCTTCGCTCTGTCAGCCATTGGCGTCGAGTGACGAACTCCTCTCGGAAGTAGCCCAAGTGCGCAATAGGACCACCGAACGATGTCAGGCCAAGGCGCAGGAAGATCAGAAAGACAGACCAAGGGGTTCGATCGTCGGTATTTGAGTCAGGCATGAGTTTGTTCTTAGTTGACCGCAGGCTTTGCGATTATAATCGAATTTCGATATCGATTTTCGATTTACTGGCAGGCAGTCTCATGGAACTCATTCTGATCGGCATGGTGGCAGTGATCACCTCTGGCCTGACGCTCTTCTCCGGGTTCGGGCTCGGGACGATCTTGATGCCAGTGTTCGCGCTTTTCTTTCCGGTACCGCTGGCGATCGCTGCCACCGCCGTCGTGCATTTTGCGAACAATATTTTCAAGTTCGCCCTGATGGCCAAACAGGCAGACTGGCGTGTGGTTGCTCGGTTCAGTGTGCCGGCTGCTGCGGCCGCCGTGGTCGGTGCAACCGCCCTCAGCCTGTTCGACGGCATGCCCGTGATCGCACGCTACGCCATCGGCGAGTCGACCTTCGAGATCACCGCTGTCAAATCTGTCATCGGAGCCCTGATCGTTCTTTTCGCCCTGCTCGAACTTTGGCCACGCTTTCAGTCGATTGCTTTTCCGCCTCGCTGGCTACCGGTGGGCGGTGCGCTGTCCGGTTTTTTCGGTGGCCTGTCCGGCAATCAGGGAGCCCTGCGTTCGGCCTTCTTGCTCAAGGCCGGATTGAACAAGGAAGCTTTCGTCGCTACCGGTGTCGTCTCGGCGGTCATCGTCGACGCCGTGCGATTGACGGTGTATGGAACATCTGTACTGGCGGAGTATTTCCAGCAGTCAAAAGAATTGGTCGCGCCGATAACTGTCGCAACGATTTGTGCGTTTGCAGGAGCGTTCATCGGTAAACGCCTGCTGCAGAAGGTCACAATGCGTTCGGTACAACTCATCGTTGCCGCGGCCATGCTGATCATTGGATCAGCGCTTACCGTAGGCCTTATCTAGCTGGTCAACAGCGTTCTCGACC
>CAYRWN010000042.1:0-30083 GCA_964428045.1 uncultured Hydrogenophaga sp.
AAAAGGCCGCGTAATCGTCGGGCTAAGAGCTACACGAAACGAGGGCAAGGTCAGGAGGAAGTCATTGAAGCGCACGGGAGAAACAAGACGCTTGTTGACGCCTTGAGGCAGCGACTTTCGGAGCATGGAAACGACCCCACAAAAGCATTTGCCTCGCCGTTCTACAAGCCGAGCGCGGCTGGAAAAATTGCGCCGCTGGTGACAAGCGTCCGCATCGTGACGACTCAACGGACGGGGATTCGACTGGTGAACGCCATCGCTGAGCTGGGTGAGATGACGGGAGTCGATGTCTACAAATTGAAGAAGGGGTACTTCGTTGACCCCGTATACCCGGCTCCTGCTGAAGTGCGGTTGAACAACAAGCCACATCCACCGGACGCCGAATACCAGTTCTCGTTGACCAAGAACGATTTCGTTGAAGTACGGCTTGGGGAAGAGCTGTGTCGTGGCTACTTCGTCATGTACGAGTCTGACGGTCGCATGACACTTCGGGCGCATGACCAACCGCAACCAGATAAGAAGTACTTCCGCAAGGGCATCGCTGGAGCAAAACTGATCAGAAAACTCAACGTCGATGTGCTCGGCCACATCTACCCCGCCCCGCCGGAGGTCCGCCATGGTCTGGCGTAGTGTGGTCATCAACCGGCCGGCCAAACTCAAGCGCGAGCATTTCGCGCTGGTGGTGGAACAGGAGCAGAGCGCCCGCGTGCCGTTCGAGGACATTGCCGTCATCGTGCTCAACCACCGCGAAATCACGCTGACGCACCCGGTGCTCTCTGCCTGCGCGGACCATGGCATTGGGCTCTACAGCACGGGGGACAACCACCAGCCCAACGGCGTGTTCATGCCCTTCCTGCAGCACAGCCGCGCCACGCGCATGCAGCGGTTGCAACTGGACCTGGACAAACCCACCAGCAAGCGCGCCTGGGCGCGCATCGTGCAGACCAAAATTCAGAACCAGGCGCGCTGCATGGAGTTGCTGTCCGTCGCTGGAGCCGACCGCCTGGCCTCCTACGCGCGTCGCGTGCGCTCGGGCGACGGAGGCAATCTGGAAGCACAGGCCAGCGCCTACTACTTTCCGCAGGTGTTCGGCCGGAGCTTCCACCGCAGCCAGAACAACTGGACCAACGCGGCGCTCGACTACGGCTACGCCGTCATGCGCGGCGCCTGCGCCCGGGCGCTGGTGGCCCATGGCATGTTGCCCAGCATCGGCCTCTTCCACAGCAGCGAGCAGAACGCCTTCAACCTGGCCGACGATCTGATCGAACCCTACCGCCCGGTGGTGGACCTGCACGTGGCCCAGAACCGGCCGGCCATTGAAGACGCGGAGTTGCAGCCCAGCGAA
This sequence comes from uncultured Hydrogenophaga sp., assembly GCA_964428045.1. Classification (GTDB taxonomy): domain Bacteria; phylum Pseudomonadota; class Gammaproteobacteria; order Burkholderiales; family Burkholderiaceae_C; genus Hydrogenophaga. The sequence goes on from CAYRWN010000042.1 coordinate 1,346, forward strand.
AAGGTCGCACTGGTGGGTCTGCTCAATGTGGACGTCGCCATGCCACGTGGTCAGATGAGCGTGCTCGCTTCCATCGAGCAAGCCGCCGAGTCACTCGCCAGGCTGTACGACGGTGGCAGCGAACAGGTGCTGGAACTGCCCGGACTGATCGGCCTGCGACAGCACGTGTACGAGATGTAGCCACGCGCCCATGAGCCAGGACACGAGGCGATTCATGCGGATGCTGGTGTTCTTCGATTTGCCGGTGGTCACCAAGGCCGACCGACGGGCCTACACCGTGTTCCGCCGTTTCCTGCTCAACGACGGCTACGACATGATCCAGTTCTCGGTCTATGGTCGCATCCTCAACGGCACGGACGCGGAACAGAAACACATGAAGCGCCTGCTGGCCAATCTGCCCCCTGAAGGATCGGTTCGGGTCTTGACGGTCACAGAGAAACAGTTCGCCAGCATGAAACTGCTGGTCGGTCTGCCGCTGTTTCAGGAAAAAAAGGTCAACGCGGCCCAGATCGCCCTGTTCTGAACCCGTTATGAGAAAAACAAAACCCGCGCACCGCCAGGCGGAGCGCGGGTTTCGAGGGGGCCAGAGTGTAGCTATCCGGGGTGAGAGAGGGAGCTACAACCGTGGCAGCGGCAGGCCCCGGCCAAGTGGCGAGTGTAGCTATCCGGGGTGAGAGAGGGAGCTACAACCGACCTCAACGAGGGCGAAGGCGTTCCGGCGAGTGTAGCTATCCGGGGTGAGAGAGGGAGCTACAACGGCGATCACGCGCAGCACGATGACCAGGAAGAGTGTAGCTATCCGGGGTGAGAGAGGGAGCTACAACGAAGTTGCGGGCGATGCCGGCGTAGGTCATGAGTGTAGCTATCCGGGGTGAGAGAGGGAGCTACAACTAAGCATCCACTGCACGCGCAGCCGGCGTTGAGTGTAGCTATCCGGGGTGAGAGAGGGAGCTACAACCCGGATGGACGGATAAACCCGTCCATCCGGGTTGGCGCTACCGCGCGTTGATCAAAAAGCGTCAGAACGTCCCCGGGAAAGCGCCCCCGTCGGGCAGGATGTTCTGGCCCGTGAGGTAGCCCGCCTGCACGCTGCACAGGAAAGCGCAGAGGGCGCCGAACTCGGCCGGGGTGCCGAAGCGTCTGGCCGGGATCTGCGCCATCTGGGCGGCGCGCACCTCGTCCACGCTCTTGCCTGCCTTGCTGGCGGCGCCGGCGAGCGTGCCTTTCAGGCGGTCGGTGTCGAACTTGCCGGGCAGCAGGTTGTTGATGGTCACGCCCTGGGCCGCGATGCCGCTGCGCGCCACGCCGGCCACGAAACCGGTCAGGCCGCTGCGCGCGCCGTTGGAGAGGCCCAGGATGTCGATGGGCGCCTTCACCGCGCTGCTGGTGATGTTGACGATGCGGCCGAAGCCGCGCGCGGCCATGCCGTCCACCGTGGCCTTGATCAGCTCGATGGGCGTGAGCATGTTGGCATCCACCGCCTTGAGCCACGCGTCCCGGTCCCAGTCGCGGAAGTCGCCCGGGGGCGGTCCACCGGCGTTGGTGACCACGATGTCGAAGGCCGTGCCCGGGCCGCCCGGCGTCGCCAAGGCCGCGGCGCGACCCTCAGGCGTGGTGATGTCTGCAGCCACCGAGATCACCTGCACGCCGGGGGCTGCGGCCCGCAAAGCGGCAGCAGACGCTTCCAGCACCTCACGCCCGCGCGCCACCATGACCACGTTGACGCCCTCACCCGCCAGCGCCTGCGCGCAGCCCAGCCCCAGCCCCTTGCTGGCGCCGCACACCAGCGCCCACTTGCCCTTGATGCCCAGATCCATCTCAACGTCTCCTGTTCAGAACTTCATTTCGCTGCGCTGGCCGAACCAAAGCGCGTCACCAGAAACACGCCCGACACCACCAGCACCGTGCCGGCGATGATCCAGCCGTTGAACGGCTCGCCCAGAATGAACACGCCCATGGCGATGGTGGACATGGGGCCGATCATGCCGGTCTGTGCGGCCAGGCCGGCGCCGATGCGTTCGATGGCCATCATGACCATGATGACCGGCGCGAAGGTGCACAGCGTGGCGTTGAGCACCGAGAGCCCGATCACTTCCGGTGCCACCGCGGTGGCCGCTTCCAGCGGGCGCAGCAGAACGAACTGCAGCAGGCACAGGATGCAGGCCACGCTGGTGGCCAGGCCCACCAGTCGCATGGAGCCCAGGCGCTTGACGAGTTCGCCGCTGTAGACGAGGTAGATGGCGTAGCTGATGGCGCTGCCGAAGACCAGCGCCGCGCCCAGCACCGCGTGGGTGCCGGCAAAGTCGGCCTCGTGACCAAACACCAAGAGCACGCCCGCGTAGCTGACGGCCATGGCCGCCGCCTGCAGGCGGCTGATGCGTCGGCCGTAGAGGAGCCAGCCGAGCACCAGCACCAGGGTGGGGTTGAGGTAGAGGATCAGCCGCTCCAGGCTGGCGCTGATGTACTGCAGGCCCCAGAAGTCGAGGAAGCTCGCCAGGTAGTAGCCCGTGAAACCCAGCCCCAGGATGCCCAGCCAGTCACGGCGCGTCAGCGGCGGTTTGCCCCGGCTGGCCCACCAGGCCAGCGCCAGGAACAGCGGCAGCGCGAACAGCATGCGGTACATGATGAGCGTGACCGCGTCCACCCCGTGGCGGTAGGCCAGCTTGACGATGATGGCCTTGCCACTGAAGGCGATGGAACCGGCGGAGGCCAGCAGCAGGCCGGCAGCGAGGTGGGGAGTGGGGGCAGAGGCCGTGAGGGACATCCGCCCGATTATCGGCAGCCTCCGCCGACGTCGCCTGCAGCGACGCGAACAGGCTCACTCGTTGCCGGACTTCGGCGCCATCAGCCTCTCGGCGTCGACCACGCGGTAGACGCGGCCTTGTTTGTCCAGCGACTCGATCAACCCTTCGCGCTCGAAGGCCGAGAGCGTGCGGCTGACGGTTTCGAGCTTGAGGTCGAGCATCGCGCCCATGTCCTCGCGCGAGAACAGGGTGACGACCGAAGCATCAAAACCCAAACGCATCTTGAGGATGAGGCTGGCCACGCGCTGGCGGGCGTTGCCGAAATTGAGTTCGGCCAGCCAGTCGTCGGCTTCTTTCAGGCTGCGGTGCCAGCGTTCCAGGAGTCTGTGATGCAGGCGGGGCGTCTCGCGGTTCAGGCGCTGGATCACCTGCAGCGGCAGGCGGCAGACCTTCACACTGGTCAGCGCGACCGCGTCGGACTCGTAGGTCGGCCCCATCAGCGCTTCCAGACCCACCACGTCACCCGAGCGCAGCACGCGCACGATACGCTGGCGTCCGTCCACGGTGTTGCGCACCAGTTTGACCATGCCGCTGCGCAGCGTGTAGAGCGATGTGGCCGTCTCCCCCATGCGCACCAAGGGCTGGCCCGCCGGGTATTCCAGGTCGTCGATGGGCGCGTGGATGAGGTTGAAGTCCTCTTCGTGCAGATCGGCGAACAGCACCATGTCCCGGATGCCGCATTGGCGGCAGTCGGCCGTGCCGCGCCAGGCCGATTCGGTCTTGATAGGGATCATGGTCATGTGGGCAAAAAAGCAGTGGGGCACCGCCTGGCGCCTGGAGTGCCCAAATATAAGGCAATGCCCGCCGCGCGGGATCATGCCCCCCGGAGTGTGTTCAACCGTTGACCGGCGGCGTGGTCGCCAGCACTTCGTCCAGCGTGGTCAGTCCCTCGGCCACGCGGGCGGCGCCGGCCAGGCGCAGCGGGCGCATGCCGTCGGCCACGGCCTGGCGGCGCAGGGCCGCCATCTGCGGTTCGCGGCTGATCTTGTCCTTGAAGGCCTCGGTCACGGTGAGCAGTTCGTACAGGCCCATGCGGCCACGGAAACCGGTCATGCGGCAATCGACGCAACCCACTGGCTTGTAGGGCCGGTAGCTGCCGCTGACCTTCCAGGGCTTGACCAGTTCGGCCAGCGACTGGCTGGAGGCCGCGGTGGCGGCATCGTCTTCCCGCACCCGGCAGGCCGGGCACAGCGTGCGCACCAGGCGCTGCGCCAGCACGCCGAGCACGGTGGCGTTGATGAGGTAGGGCGGGATGCCCAGCTCCATGAGCCGCATGATGGCGCTGGGCGCGTCGTTGGTGTGCAGCGTGGTGAAGACCAGGTGCCCGGTCAGCGCGGCCTGCACCGCCATCTCGGCGGTGGCCAGGTCGCGGATTTCGCCGACCATGATGATGTCCGGATCCTGCCGCATCAGGGCGCGCAGCCCCTGGGCGAAGTCCAGATCGAGATGGGGTTGCATCTGGGTCTGGTTGAAGGCCGGCTCGATCATCTCGATCGGGTCCTCCACCGTGCTGACGTTGACCTCCTCGGTCGCCAGCCGCTTGAGCGTGGCGTACAGCGTGGTGGTCTTGCCCGAGCCGGTGGGTCCGGTGACCAGCACGATGCCGTGCGGACGGCGGGTCAGCTCTTCCCAGCGCTGCGCGTCGTGCGGCGCGAAGCCCAGCGCGGCCAGGTCCTTGACCGTGGAGTCCGGGTCGAAGATGCGCATGACCAGCTTTTCGCCGAAGGCGGTGGGCAGGGTCGAGAGGCGCATTTCCACCTCCTCGCCACGGCCACCATTGCGCTCCGGTCGCAAGGTTTTGATGCGACCGTCCTGTGGGCGGCGCTTTTCCACCACGTCCATGCGGCCCAGCAGCTTGATGCGCGCCGTCATGGCGTTGAGTACGCCCATGGGCATCTGGTAGACCGGGTGCAGCACGCCGTCGATGCGAAAGCGGATCACGCCCTGCTCGCGCCGTGGCTCCAGGTGGATGTCGCTGGCGCGCTGGTCGAAGGCGTATTGCCACAGCCAGTCCACCACCTGCACCACGCCCTGGTCGTTGGCGTCCAGCTGTTTGTTGCTCTTGCCCAGCTCCACCAGCTGCTCGAAGCTGGCCATGGCGTTCTGGCCCCCGCTCTTGCTGGCGGCGCGCACCGACTTGGCCAGCGCAAAGAACTCGGCCGTGTAGCGCTTGATTTCGCCCGGGCTGGCCAAGGCCAGGCGCACGCTGCGGCGGCTCTGACGTTCGACTTCGGGCACCCAGTCGCGGATGAAGGGCTCGGCGGTGGCCACCACCACCTCGGCCGGCCCCACCTGCACCGGCAGCACGTGGTGGCGCTCGGCATAGGCCGCACTCATCACGTCGGCCACCTTGGCCACGTCCACCTTCAGCGGGTCGATGCGCACGTAATCCAGCCCGCAGCGTGGCGCCAGCCACTGCGTCAGCGCCTCCACGTCCAGCAGCGTACCGTCGGTACGGGCCACGCCCACCACCGCCAGCCGCTCCAGCGGGTGCAGGGTGCTCTGCGCGCTGGCGCAGCGCGCCACGGTGCGCGCGGCCTCGTCGGCACTGATGACGCCGTCCTCGCGCAACCAGCCAACCAGCGCGCGCCAGTCGATCGGGCCACTGAACGTGGACGGCGAGGCCGCCGCAGGACGCACCGATGGGGTCTTCATGCTTTCACCTGTTGGAAGATGCGCAGCCATTTCACGGCGGGCAGGCCCCAGCGCGCCTGGATGGCCTCGGCACGGGCCAGCAACTGCATGCGGGTCGGGGCGTTGGGGGTGCGCTGGGCCAGCACGACGGTGTTGCCCTCGCGCGTGGGCTTGAAGGTCCAGACCGCGTCGGGGCCGAACGCCTCGCGGATGCTTTGCAGCGATCGTTCGTAACTCGCGTCCCGGCCGAACAGGTTGACGGTCATCGCCCCGTCGTCGGTGAGCACCGCGCGACAGTCGGCGTAGAAGCGCACGCTGTCCAGCACGGGCGCTGCGGCCTCGTGGTCGTACAGGTCCACCTGCAGCGCGTCGATCTGCCCGATGTGGTCGGGCTGGCGGATGGCTTCACCGGCATCGGCCAGCACCACGCGCAGGCGCGGCCCGTCGGCCGGCAGCTTGAACCACTGGCGGCAGACCGCCAGCACCTGCGGGTTGATCTCGATGGCGGTGGTGTCCATGCGCAGCTTCTTGAAGTGGAACTTCGTCAAGGCCGCGGAGCCCAGGCCCAGCTGCATCGCCCGGCGTTTGGACACGGTTTCGGGTTCCACAAAGAGCAGCCACGCCACCATGCGCTGCACGTAGTCCAGCTCGATGTCGAACGGCGCGTCCAGCAGCATCGAGCCCTGGATCCATTCGGTGCCCAGGTGCAGGAAGCGCACCTCGCTGTCCTCGGAAATGGTCACATCGGGCAGCGTCGGCGCAGCCGGGCGGCGGCGGGCGGCGGCGTTGGCACCCGCCTTCACGCGCACACCCCGCTGGCGACGAAAAACCACAGCAAGGTGCACTTGGACACGGACGGGAAACAGGAGGAGAGCGGCATGTCACGACCGGATCGTGCAGCGGGGGAATACTGCCGCGACCGTTTCTGCATTTTTGAAAGGATTGATTATGAACATGGAAGTGATCTGGAACTTTCTGTCCACCCAGGGGGCCGACTTCGGCCTCAAGATCCTGGGCGCCATCGCGGCCTGGATCGTCGGCCGCTGGCTGATCGGCCTGACGGTGCGTCTGATCGGCACCGCCCTTGAGAAGGGCAAGAAGATCGACGCCACGCTCACCCAGTACCTCAAGTCCATCATCTCGGTGCTGCTGACGCTGATCCTGGTGCTGGCCATCCTGGACATCTTCGGCGTCAAGACCACCTCGTTCGCGGCCCTGCTGGCCGGCGCGGGCCTGGCCATCGGCGCGGCCTGGAGCGGCATGCTGGGCAACTTCGCCGCCGGCCTGTTCCTGCAGGTGCTGCGCCCCTACAAGGTGGGCGACTTCATCAGCGCCGGCGGCACGCTGGGCACGGTCAAGGAACTGGGCCTGTTCGCCACCACCGTGCTCACCCCCGACAACGTGCTGACGGTGGTGGGCAACAACAAGGTGTTCGGCGACAACATCCAGAACTTCAGCGCCGAGCCCTTCCGCCGCGTGGACTGTGTGGCCAAGGTGGCCAACAGCGTGGACGTGCAGGACGCCATCGCCCGCCTGCGCCCGGCCATTGCCGCCATCGCCAACGTGAAGGCGTCGCCGGCGCCGGACATCGAAATCCTGCAGTTCACCCCCGAAGGCCCGCTGCTGTGCGTGCGGCCGTACACCCACACCGACCACTACTGGCAGGTGTACTTCGACACCCACAAGGCCATCGTCGCCACCTTTGGTGCGGCGGGCTACCCGGTGCCCGAAACCCCGGTGGCGCACCGCACGGTGTGAGTGTTCAGGCCAGCAGACCGCCGGCCTTGAACACCTCGCGCCAGGCGGCCAGCTTGCGCTCGAACGACCAGCTCGCGTTCGCCGGGCTGGTGGAGGGCAGCCGGTACACCGGCAGCCCCAGCGCCTGGGTGTGCTTCGCGTGCCGGAAACTCTCGCCGCCGTTGTGCGCGACCGCCTGCAGCCGAGGGCATTGCTGCCGCAGCCAGACAAAGTCGTTGCGCTCGGCGTGGCGGATCGCGCTGTCCAGGCTGCCCTCGCGCTCGCAGGCGCCGTACACGTCCCAGATGCCCAGCCCCCGCTCGCGCACCGCCACTACGCGGTCCTCGTCACCCATGCCCACCAGATCCACCGACCACAGCGCCGACAGGATCTTCCAGAACTGGTTCTGCGGGTGGCCGTAGTACCGCTGCGCGCGCAGCGAGGCCACACCCGGAAAACTGCCCAGCACCAGCAGCCGTGTCTGCGGGCCGATCACCGGGGGCAGGCCAACCAGCCGGGTCATGCGCTCAGACCAGCGCCGACAGACGCGGCAAGGCGGCTTGCGCGTTGGCGCTCGTCGCCTGCGCCAGTTCGGCAAGATCGATGCCCCGCAGCCCCGCGACCACACCGCCGATGCGCGGCAGCTCGGCCGGCGAGTTCACGCCCTGGGCCTTTCCCGCTGCGCGCTCGGCGGCGGTGGCGTACAGCCAGTGCGGCGGGATGTCGGGCGCGTCGGTTTCCAGCACCAGGGCCGAGAGCGGCAGCGCCGTCGCCAGCTGCCGCAGCTTCAGGGCGGGCTCGAAGGTCACCGCCCCGCCAAAACCCAGCTTGAACCCCAGATCGATGAAGGCTTGGGCCTGCTGGGCGCTGCCATTGAACGCGTGGGCGATGCCGCCGCCCGTGGGCTGCTCGCGCAGATGCTTGAGCAGGGCGTCGCCGCTCTTGCGCACGTGCAGGATCACCGGCAGGCCGTGCTTTCGGGCCAAGCGCAGCTGCGCGCGGTAGACGTGCAGCTGCCGCTCGCGCATCGCCGGCGTGCACAGCGCCGGTACAAAGAAGTCGAGGCCGATCTCGCCCACCGCCACCAGGCGCGGGTCGTGGCGGTGCGCGGTCAAGGCAGCGTCCAGCGCGTCCAGGTCTTCATCCGCTGACTGCGGTACATACAGCGGGTGGATGCCCAGCGCGTAGGCATCGCCCGTCTGATGGGCCAGCAAGCGTACCGTGTCGAAGTTGCTGCGTTCCACCGCCGGGATCACACACAGCCCCACACCCCGCTCACGCGCCAGCGCCCGGGCGGCCAGCGCCCGTTCATGGCCGACACCGAACTCGGGCGCGTCCAGGTGGCAATGCGAGTCGATCCACATCCAGGGGGCGTGCATGCGCCCATTCTGCCTGCCCACGTCTCGCCACACGACCGGGCACCGCTGAGGCAGAATGCGCCCCGGGACCAACTGTTCAACACGGCGCCAGACGAGCGCCCGTGCGGCCTGCAGTGGCCGCCACAAGGATGTCGTATGGGATTCTTCAGCCGTTTGTTCCGTTGGAACGACAACGCCCCAGCCGCCCGCCAGCCCACCGAGGCCGCCGCCAGCGAACGGGGCCTGGACGCGGCCACCGCCAAGGCGGTACTGGCCGAACTGGACATCGACTCCGCGATCGCCGCGCACGTGAACTGGAGCGCGCGCCTGAACGCGGTGATCAAGGGCACTTCCACCGAAGAGTTGCACCCCGACGTCGTCTGCCTGGACGACCGCTGCGATCTGGGGAAGTGGCTGCACGGGCCGGGCCGCGAACGGCTGGGCAAATACCCGGCGTTCAGCGTGCTCGTGGCGCGGCACCAGCACTTCCACAGGGAGGCGTCCGCGGTGCTGGTGCTCGCACAGTCGGGCGATCAGCCGCGCGCCGAGCAGAGGCTGCACTCGGGCTACCGGCACGCCTCCACCCAGGTGGTGCTGCTGCTCAAGGAACTCAAGCGCGGCCTGGGGCGCTGAGCCTCAGGCGCCGCTCAACACGCCGGCGGTCAGGCGCAGCACACGGCCGCAGCGCGCGGCCAGCGCCTCGTCGTGCGTGACCACGACGAAGGCGGTTCCCTGGTCGCGCGCCAGCTGCATCATGAGCTCGAACACGCCATCCGCCGTGCTGCGGTCGAGGTTGCCGGTGGGTTCGTCGGCCAGCACGCAGGCCGGCTGCGTGACCAGGGCGCGGGCGATGGCCACCCGCTGACGTTCACCGCCCGAGAGTTCGGCCGGGCGGTGGGCCAGACGTTCGGACAAGCCGACCTTGCCCAGCACCCTGGCCGCCTGCTCGCCCGCCTTGGCGCGCGGCATGCGGCGGATCCACAGCGGCATGGCCACGTTGTCGCGGGCGCTGAACTCGGGCAGCAGGTGGTGGAACTGGTACACAAAACCCAGGTGCCGGTTGCGCAGATCGCCCTGTTGCGATGGGTTCAGGCCCGACATGGCCTGGCCCATGAGTTGCACGCTGCCGCCGGTGGGCGCATCCAGCCCGCCCAGCAGGTGCAGCAAGGTGCTCTTGCCCGAACCCGATGCGCCGACGATGGCCACCGTTTCGCCTTTGCGCACGGTGAGATCCACACCCTGCAGCACGGTCACGTCGAGCCGACCTTCGGTAAAGCGTTTGGTCAGACCTTGCGCCTGCAAGACAACGTCATTCATATCGGAGCGCCTCTGCAGGATTCACCCGGCTGGCGCGCCAGCTCGGGTAGATCGTTGCCACGAACGCCAGCACCAGCGAGATGACGCCCACCGGCACGATGTCGCCCTGCTGCGGGTCGCTGGGCATGCGGCTGATGAGGTAGACGTCCTGCGGCAGGAAGCTCGCACCCAGCGCACGCTCCAGCGCCGGCACGATGGTGTCGATGTTGAAGGCCACGCCCATGCCCAGCAGCAGGCCCACACCGGTGCCGATCACCCCGACGGTCGCGCCCTGCACCATGAAGATGCCCATGATGCTGCGCGGGCTCGCGCCCAGCGTGCGCAGGATGGCGATGTCCGCGCGCTTGTCGGTCACCGTCATCACCAGCGTGGACACCAGGTTGAACGCCGCCACCGCCACGATGAGCGTGAGGATGATGAACATCATGCGTTTTTCCAGCTGCACTGCGGCGAACCAGGTGCGGTTCTGGCGCGTCCAGTCGCGCACCAGCAGCCCGGCGTCCAGTTCCGAAGCCAGCGCGATGGCCACTTCCCGCGCTTCGTGCAGGTTCTTGATCTTCACGCGCACGCCGGTTGGGCCCTCGACGCGGAAGATGCGCGCCGCGTCGTCCTGGTGCAGCAGCGCCAGCGCCGAGTCGTATTCGAAATGGCCCGAATCGAAGGTGCCCACCACCGTCATCTGGCGGATGCGCGGAACCACCCCCGCGGGCGTGACCTGGCCGCTGGGGGCGATCAGCGTCACCACATCGCCCACCCCCACGCCCAGGCTGCGGGCGAGTTCGCCGCCCAGGATGACACCGAAAGCGCCGGGCACCAGTCGCGGCAGCACGGTCTGCGACAGGTCGGCCGCCAGATCGGTGACCGAAGGCTCCAGCGCGGGGTCGATGCCGCGCACCAGCGCCCCCTTCATGTCTTCGCCGCGGGCCATCAGCGCCTGCGCGCCCACGAAGGGCGCGGCGCCCAGCACCTCGGGGTTCTGCCGGACCGTGGCCAGCGCCGCGTTCAGGTTGGGGATGGCCTGGCCGCCCGGCTCGAACACCTCGATGTGCGAAAGCACGCCCAGCATGCGATCGCGCACCTCTTTCTGGAAGCCGTTCATGACCGACAGCACGATGATGAGCGCGGCCACGCCCAGCGCAATGCCCAGCATGGACACGCCCGATATGAAGGAAATGAAGCCGTTGCGCCGCGTGGCGCGGCCGGCGCGGGTGTAGCGCCAGCCCAGAATGAGTTCGTAAGGAGTCTGCATTTGTCCGTCGGGTTTGCGACGATTGTGGCATCCCCGACAATCCCGGCATGCCCGCAACACCTGTCGATCTGGCCCGCCACCTGCTGGTTCCCTTTGCCGCCGCCAGCGCGCCCGAATGCCAGGCCCTGCTGGACCGTCTGACCCTGCCCAACCTGCAGGCCTTGCTGCAACGGCTGGCCGAGCAGCCCGCTGATCGCGGCGACGACCACAGCCTGAGCCCGCCGCACGAAAGCGCCCTGGCGCGCGCCCTGGGCCTGCCGGTGGCCGACGGCACCATCCCCTGGGCGGCGGCACAGAGCGACTCGCCGACCGTGCCGCAGGCCTTCTTCAGCCTCTGCCACTACCAGGTCGGCATGGACCAGGTGCTGGTGCTGCCGGGCGCCGGTCTGGGGCTGGACGCGGCCGATTCAAAAGCCCTGTTCGACGCCTTCGCCCCGTTGTGCGCCGAAGACGGCCTCACCCTGCGCTGGGACAGCCCGACCGAATGGCATGCCCGCGGCGAGCCCCTGCGCGGCCTGACCTGCGCCAGCCTGGACCGCGTGAGCGGCCGCCCGGCGCGCGACTGGATGCCCGACAACAGCACGCTCCCCCAGGCGCGGCTGCTGCAGCGCCTGCAGAGCGAAGCACAGATGCTGTTCTACAGCCACCCGGTGCATGACGCACGGGCTGCGCGCGGGCAGACCGCCATCAACGGCTTCTGGGTGCACGGCGCCGGTGCCCTGGCGACCGCACCCGAACTGCGCGAACCGCCCCGCATGCCCGACACGCTGCGCCAGGCCGCGCTGCGCGGCGACTGGGCGGCCTGGCAACAGGCCTGGCAGACCTTGGACAACGGCGATATCGCCACCCTGCTGGCTGCCGCACGGCGCGGCGAGCCCGTCACCCTCACCCTCTGCGGCGAACGCCACGCCCGCACCTGGACCACGGCCCCCGCCAGCGCTTTCGCCCGTCTAGGCCGTTCGATCCAGCAGCTGTTCGGCACCGTGCCGATCGGCGACACCCTGAAAGACCTATGAAGATCATCACCCGCGACGTGCCGCCGCGCGCCGCCTGGGCGCTGGAGCAGGCCGGCCTGCACCCGCTGCTGGCCCGCCTGTTCGCCGCCCGCGGCATCACCGCCAAAGAACAGCTCGACGACGCGCTGGCCCTGCTGATTCCGCCCGCGCAGATGAAAGGCGCGCAGGAGGCCGCCCGGCTGCTGGCCGACGCCATGGCCGCCGGCCAGCGCCTGTGCATCGTGGCCGACTACGACTGCGACGGCGCCACCGCCTGTGCCGTGGGCGTGCGCGGGCTCAAGCTGCTGGGCGCGCCCATGGGCTGGGACCGGGTCGATTACCTGGTGCCCGACCGTGTGACCGACGGCTACGGTCTCACCCCTGCGATCGCGCAACGCGTCAAGCAGCGCGGCGCCGACTGGCTGGTGACGGTGGACAACGGCATCGCCAGCGTGGCCGGCGTGCGCGCCGCGCGCGAGGCCGGCCTCAACGTGCTGGTGACCGACCACCACCTGCCTGCGGTCATCGACGGTGCGGTGGTGCTGCCGCAGGACTGCACCATCGTCAACCCCAACCAGCCCGGCTGCGGCTTCGAGAGCAAGAGCATCGCCGGCGTGGGCGTGATGTTCTATGTGCTGCTGGCCCTGCGCGCCGAGTTGCGCGAGCGCGGCGTGTTCGATGCCCGCCCCGCCGCCGGTCCGCCCCAAGGCGGGGCAGCCCCCTCGGGGGGCAGCGAACCACGCGCAGCGGGGAGCGTGGGGGCGCGGGTTCCACAGCCAAAAATTGATACCCTGCTGCCGCTCGTTGCACTCGGCACCGTGGCCGATGTGGTGAAGCTCGACGCCAACAACCGCCGCCTGGTGGCGCAAGGGCTGAAGCGCGTGCGCGCCGGCGCCATGCCACCGGGCATGGCCGCGCTGTTCACCGTCGCGGCCCGACAGCCCGCCAAGGCCAGCGCCTTCGACTTCGGCTTCGCCCTCGGCCCGCGCCTGAACGCGGCCGGTCGCCTGGCCGACATGACGCTGGGCATCGAATGTCTGCTGACCGACGATCCCGGCCGCGCCGACGAACTGGCGCGCACGCTGGACGGCATCAACCGCGAACGCAAGACCATCGAAGGCGAGATGCGCGAGCAGGCGCTGATGATCGTGGAGGAACTGTTCGACGAATCCGAAGAACCGCCGCCGGCCATCACCGTGTTCGACCCCGACTTCCACGAGGGCGTGGTCGGCATCGTGGCCTCGCGCCTGAAGGACAAGCTGCACCGGCCGACCTTCGTGTTCGCGGCCAGCGCTGCCTCCGGCAAGGAGCACGAACTCAAGGGCTCGGGCCGCTCCATCGCCGGCTTTCACCTGCGCGACGCGCTGGACCTGGTGGCCAAGCGCCACCCCGGCGTGCTGCTGCGCTTCGGCGGTCACGCCATGGCTGCGGGCTGCACCATCGACGAAGCACACATCGACACCTTCGAGCAGGCCTTTGCCCAGGTGGCCCACGAGTGGCTGGACGCCGCCACGCTGCAGCGCCGGCTGGAAGCCGACGGTGCGCTGGACAAGCAGTACCGCCGCCCGGACCTGGTGGACACGCTGCACACCGAGGTCTGGGGCCAGGGTTTTGCGCCGCCGGTGTTCTGCGAAGAGGTGCAGGTGATCAGCCAGCGGCTGGTGGGCGAGAAGCACCTGTCGCTCAAGCTCAAGCACCAGGGCGAGCCGGTGGACGGCATCTGGTTCGGCCACACCGAGCCGCTGCCGCCAACGGTGAAGATCGCTTTCCGGCTGGACGCGGACGAATGGCAAGGTCAGCGCCGCGTGCGCTTCCTCATCGAGGCTGCTGAAATTTAACCCCCCGCGCCGCCTTCGGCGTCACCCCCCAGGGGGCGATGCGTGTGGCCCGGCAAAGCCGGTTCCACCGCATCCTTGATGGGGACACGCCGCGCCGGAAAGGACGTCGTCCAGGGCACCGCGGAACCGGCTTTGCCGGGCCGCCAGTGCCGCCCCCTGGGGGGTGACGCCGAAGGCGGCGCGGGGGGATCAACAAGCTACCCGATCAGCGCTTCGCGAACGGCAGCGAGTTGACGGCGCGACACCGACAAGCGCTCGTCCACCCCATCCAGCCGCACCATCCAGCCCTCGCCGTCGATGGGGTCGTGGTGCTTTTCCACGGCGCGCACGCAGCGGCGTGCGACCAGGGCATTGCGGTGCACGCGCACGAACAGGTGGGCGTACTTCTGCTCCAGGTCGCTCAGCGCCCCGTCGTAGATGTGTTCCTTCTCGGCCGTGCGCACCGTGATGTACTTGAGTTCGGCCTTGAGGTAGACGATGTCCGACAGCGCCACACGCTCACTGCGCCCTCGCTCCTGGATGATCAGCGCCTCGCCCAGACCCGGCACCTCGGTCTGCCCTCCGGAAGCCAGCTGGCGCTGTGCCTTCTGCAGCGCCTGCTGCAGACGCTCCTGCCGCACCGGCTTGGTCAGGTAGTCCACCGCTTCCAGCTCGAAGGCGTGGACCGCGTGTTCGGCGTGTGCCGTGACGAACACGATGGCCGGCGGCGCTTCGAGCTCGCGCAGCGCGGCGGCCAGCGCGATGCCGTCCACACCGGGCATGTGGATGTCCAGCAACACCAGGTCGCAGGCGGTGCGCTGGATGCATTCCATCGCCTGCACCGCGTTCCCCGCTTCGGCCACCACTTCGGCGCGTGGCTCGGTGCAGTCTCCCAGCAGCGTGCGCAGGCGCGAACGCGCCAGCGGCTCATCGTCGACGATCAGTACCTTCAGTGCCATGTCGCGCTCCGTCCCGTTGGGTGAGGTCCCTGCCAAGGTTATACCGGGATTTCCAGCCGCACCTGGAACACCCCATTGACCAGGGCGCTCTGGAAGCGACACTGCACGTCGTGCAGCAGGTCCAGCCGCTGGCGCACATTGTCCAGCGCCAGCCCGTTGCCCTTGGCCCCGCTGCCTGCGGGCACGGTGTTGGTGACCTTGATCACCACCACACTGCCGCGGCGCTGGGTGGTGATGCGCACCGTCGCACCGGTCGGGCTGGGTTCCACACCGTGCTTGACCGCATTCTCCACCAGCGGTTGCAGGATCAGGGGCGGCAGCTTGGCCCTGGCGGCGGCTTCGTCCAGATTCCACTCCACCTTCAACCGATCCCCGAAACGCACCTGCTCGATGGCCAGGTAGTGTTCGGCCAGTTCCAGCTCCTGCCACAGCGGCCGCGCTTCCTTGAAATCGGCCAGCGCATGGCGGAACAGTTCGCTCAGGTCCGTCAGCAGGTTCTCCGCTTTCGCGGGCTCCTCGCGCACCAGGGCAATGGCGCTGTTGAGGGTGTTGAACAGGAAGTGCGGGCGGATGCGTGCCTGCAACTCGGTCAGGCGCGCGGTGGTACCCGCCGGCATGCGCGCCCGCATGCGCCACTCCAGGGCCGCCACCAGGACGCCCGACACCAGCGCGCCGGCCGCGGCACTCGCCAGCCAGGGCACCGGATCCAGCAAGCCCAGCCACCACAGCATGGCGCAGCCGTAGACGCCGGCCAGAGCGCCCAGGCCCGTGGCCGCTGCCCATTGCACCGACTCGGGCAGGCGCTCCAGCGGGCGCTTGAGCAGACACACCACCAGCAGCCAGACCACCACCGCCGGCTGTGCGGCTCCCGTCAGCAACATGGTCAGCCCGACCCAGGCCATCCAGCCGCTGGTCTCGAACAGCGACGCCACCAGCACGATGGCCTGCACGAAGAGGACCGCCCTCAGCACGACCCCGACCTGGCAGGTGTCGAACACGTACTCCTTGGTCCGGTTGAGGTCGGGCATCTGCGACAACGGCAGTGCGCCCTGCGCATGGGGCAGCTCCTGGAAGCTGGATAAAATTCGGGAGTCTTTCATGGGTCTCACTATAGGCTGCACGAACACCGGCCGCCGGAGCCTGTGCAGCCCCAGCCCGTGCCTTCGGGCGGCGTGTTCCGCCCCACCCCTCACCCAGCTGCTGGCATCACCATGTCCACCAACCAACTCGACACCAAATCGCAAGCCTGGTCCGCCCTATTCTCGGAGCCCATGAGCGAGCTGGTCAAGCGCTACACCGCCAGCGTGTTTTTTGACAAGCGGCTCTGGCTGGCCGACATCACCGGCAGTCTGGCCCATGCCGACATGCTGGCGGCGCAGAACATCATCAGTGCGCAGGACCTGGCCGACATCCAGCGCGGCATGGCGCAGATCCGTTCTGAAATCGAGGCCGGCCGTTTCGAATGGAAGCTGGACCTGGAAGACGTGCACCTCAACATCGAGGCCCGCCTGACGCAGCTGGTGGGCGACGCCGGCAAGCGCCTGCACACCGGCCGCAGCCGCAACGACCAGGTCGCCACCGACGTGCGCCTGTGGCTGCGCGACGAGATCGACCTGATTGCGGATCTGCTGAAAGAGCTGCAGGTCGCGCTGGTCGATGTGGCGGAGAAAAACGTGGACGTGATCCTGCCCGGCTTCACCCACCTGCAGGTGGCGCAGCCGGTCAGCTTTGCGCACCACCTGCTGGCCTACGTGGAAATGTTCAGCCGCGACGCCGAGCGCATGGCCGACGTGCGCCGCCGCACCAACCGCCTGCCGCTGGGCAGCGCCGCGCTGGCCGGCACCACCTACCCGCTGGACCGCGAGCGCGTCGCGAAAACGCTGGGCATGGAAGGCGTGTGCCAGAACAGCCTGGACGGCGTGAGCGACCGCGACTTCGCGATCGAGTTCACCGCCGCCGCATCGCTGTGCATGGTGCACATCAGCCGCTTCAGCGAAGAACTGATTTTGTGGATGAGCCAGAACTTCGGCTTCGTGAAGATCGCCGACCGCTTCACCACCGGCAGTTCCATCATGCCGCAGAAGAAGAACCCCGACGTGCCCGAACTGGCGCGTGGCAAGACCGGCCGCGTGGTCGGCCACCTCATGGGCCTGATCACCCTGATGAAGGGCCAGCCGCTGGCCTACAACAAGGACAACCAGGAAGACAAGGAGCCGCTGTTCGATACCGTCGACACGCTCAAGGACACGCTGCGCATCTTCTGCGAAATGGTGGGCGGCCAGCCGAACCCGGCCACCGGCACCAAGGAAGGCGGCATCACGGTCAACGCCATCGCGATGGAGGCCGCCGCCAACAAGGGCTATGCCACCGCCACCGACCTGGCCGACTACCTGGTCAAAAAGGGGCAGCCCTTCCGCGACGCGCACGAAACCGTGGCCCACGCCGTCAAGGCCGCCACCAGCCACAACTGCGACCTGTCGGAACTGCCGCTGGCCGTGCTGCAGGGCTTCCACCCGTCGATCGGAAAAGACGTCTACGAATGCCTGAGCCTGCGCGGCAGCCTGAATGCCCGCAACACCCTGGGCGGCACGGCGCCGGCCCAGGTGACGGCGCAGATCGCCCGCCACCGCCAGCGGCTGGGTTGAACGACCGGCAGGGACTTGCGCGCCCAGGTGACTGCGGCCAACCTTCGCACTATTGATCCACCACACGAGGGCGCGCCATGGTGCTGTTCACCCCACACGGCTGGCTGGAAAAGCTGCTGGCCGGCCTGCAACGCAAGTCGCTGCAGGCCTTGATCAAGCCGGTGTTTTCACCGCGCTTTTCCATCGCATTGCAGCGCCGCTGGCTGGAGGTGCTGGCCCGGCTGTCGCTGCCGGTGCCGCGCGCCGCCGAAGCCACGCCTGCACAGGTGGGAGGCGTGGCGGGCGAATGGCTGCGCCCCCGCTCGGCCGGACCGGTCACGCCCGCCGCCCGCGTGCTGTACCTGCACGGCGGCGCTTTCTGCATCGGCTCGCCGCGCACGCACCGTTCGCTCACGGCACGGCTGAGCCTGGCCAGCGGCCTGCCCGTGTTCGCGCTGGACTACCGGCTGGCACCCGAGCACCCCTACCCCGCGGCGCTGCAAGATGCCCTGGCGGCCTTCCGCGCCTTGCGGGCCGAAGGCCCGGTCATCGTGGGGGGAGACTCGGCGGGCGGCAACCTGGCGCTCGCGCTGGCCATGGCGCTGCGCGATGCCGGCGAGCCCGGCCCTGCGGCCTTGCTGCTGATTTCGCCGCTGGGTGACGCGGTCGCGCCCGACCCGGAACCTGTGCCGCCGCCCGGTGAAGCCATGCTGAGCGCCGCCTGGGCCCGGACCTGCGTCGGCTTCTACCGTGGCAGCCACAGCGAAGCGGTGCCGGGCATCTCGCCACTGCGCGGCGATCTGGCGGGCCTGCCGCCGACCCTGATACAGGCCGGCACCGACGAACTGCTGCACGACCAGGCCCTCGCGCTGGAGGCCGCGCTGCTGGCCGCCGGCGTGCCGGTGCGCTGCGAGATCACCCAGCACCGCTGGCACGTGTTCAGCTGCACGGCGGTGTGCTGCGCAGCGCGGACGAAGCCATCGTGCGCCTGGCCAGCTTCGCCCACGCCCACCTGCCGCGCGTGGTGGACGGGGTGAGCGACCACGAGGTGGTGATCCTGGGTGCCGGCATGTCGGGCCTGTGCATGGCCATGCAGCTGCAACGCACCGGGCAGCACGACTTCGTGCTGCTGGAAAAGCAAGCCGGTCTGGGCGGCACCTGGTGGGACAACACCTACCCCGGCGCGCATGTGGACGTGCCATCGCCCGTTTACGCGTTCTCCTTCGCGCCCAATCCGTCCTGGACGCGCCGTTTCGCCGGTGCCCGCGAAATCCAGGCCTACATGCAGCAGCTGGCCGAACGCCACGGGCTGACCGAGCGCATCCGCTTCAACACCCGGCTGGCCGAGGCGCGCTTTGAAGCATCCACCGGCCGCTGGCACTTCAAGACCGAGGACGGGCGCCGGCTGCGCGCGCGGTTTTTCGTCTGCAGCACCGGCCCGCTCAACCAGCCGCGCTGGCCCGACATTCCCGGTCTGGACGGTTTCCAGGGCGACCGCCTGCATTCGGCGCGCTGGGACCACCAACTGCCGCTGGCGGGCCGGCGCGTGGCGGTCATCGGTACCGGCTCCACCGCTTCGCAGCTCATCGCGCCGGTGGCCGCGCAGGCGAGCCGACTGCATGTGTTCCAGCGCACCGCCAACTGGGTCATGCCCCGGCTGGACCGACCGTACAACGCGCTGGACCGGGCGCTGGCCCAGTCCGCGCTCTACAACCGCATGGCGCGCTGGTGCTGGATGCAGCTGCTGGAACTGGGCCGCCGCGGGTTCGACGACGGCACGCTGGCGCGCCAGGGCATGCTCAAGACCGCAGCCGCTCACCGCCAACGGCAGGTGCCCGACGCGGTGCTGCGCGCCCGGCTCACCCCCGACTACCCGCTGGGCTGCAAGCGCATCATCTATTCCAACGACTTCTACCCCGCGCTGGGCCAGCCCCATGTGGAGCTGGTGACCTCGCCCATCGAACGTTTCACGGCCCACGGCATCGTCACCCGCGACGGCCGCGAACGCCCGATCGACGTGCTGGTCTGCGCCACCGGGTTCGACACCCAGCACCTGCTGGCCAGCGTCACCGTGACCGGACGCGACGGGCAGACCCTGGCGCAGGCCTGGCGCGACGGCCCCGAGGCCTACCACGGCGTCAGCGTGGCGGGGTTTCCCAACCTGTTCCTCATGCTCGGCCCCAACACCGCCACCGGCCACACGTCCACCCTCTTCTACATCGAGGCCGAGGTGCAGCACGCCATCGCCTGCATGCAGGCGGTGCGTGCCGGTGGCCACCGCAGCATCGAAGTGACCCAGAACGCCATGGCCGACCACAACCACAACCTGCAGACGCGGCTGGCGGGCTCGGTCTGGAGCCAGTGCCGCAGCTGGTACCGCATGGACAACGGCAAGATCGTCGCCTTGTTCCCCGGTTTCACGGCCGAATACGTCGGGGCCGTCCGTCGGCCCGACCTGGCGCATTACCGGCTGTCGTGAACGGCCGCGGCCAGCGGCGGCGGCACCGCGCGCGGGCCGCAGGTCCGGGCCGCTGCGGGCGGTCTGTTTCAAGGCATGAGCGCGCTCAAGAAGTGCGCCCGGACGCCGATGCAGACGGGCATGTCGCCGTGTGAACGGCGTGGCCCCATTGCTTCATCGGGAGTGCCTTCAGTGCCTTATTTTGTGATGTTGATCGCCGCCGTCGCGGCCCTTGCCCTGGTCTGGTGGGTCATCCGCAAGCCGGCGGCGGCATCACCGCGACCGTTGCCTGTTCCGGGCGGCAGCTCGGGCCCGGTGACCCAGCGCCGCACCAGCGCGGCCGCCGGCTCGGCCGTTGCCACCGGCCTGCCAGCGGCGCTGGCGCCCGCGCAGCCCCTGCCACCCGCCCTGGCCCAGTTCACATGGCAATCCGAGGCCGATCTCGCCCCCCAGCGGCGCGACCGCCTGCTGGCCGCCGTTCGCGGCATTCCCCGCCCGCCGCGGTCCATGCAGCAGTTGCTCTCGCCCGACTTTGTCGCCAAAGCCAGTTCGGCCGACCTGAGCGAACTCGTGATGGGCGAGCCGCTGATCGCCGCCAAGGTGCTGGCCACCGTCAACGGCGCCTTCTACGGCCTGCAACAGCCGGTGACCAGCATCGGTCAGGCGGTCACTTTCCTGGGCATCAACAGCGTGCGCAGCATCTGCCTGCAGTACATGCTCGCCGAAGCCTTCAAACCCAAACTCGCCGAGGCCCAGCAGGCCTTCGACCGCATCTGGAAGGCCAGCGCGATCGCCAGCGAACTGGCCGTGCGCCTGGGCAAGGCCCTGCACCTGCACGACCAGGGTTCCCTGGCGACACAGGTGGTGCTGGGGTTCGTGGGCCCGCTGGCCACCGCTTCCCTCATGCCGCCGACCGGTCTGACTGCGTGGCTCGGGAACGACCGGCTGGAACGCGCCCGGCAGGAACAGGATCTGGTCGGCCTGAGTGCCAGCGAAATGGGCGCCGTGCTGATGAAAACCTGGGAACTGCCCGAGGCGCTGGTGGCCGACGTCGCCGACAGTGGTCGCCTGCTGGTGACCGATCCCCACGGCATGGACCTCGCCCGTTTGCCGCGGCTGGCCATGGCCTACCTGTGCATGCGCCTGGGCGAACGTCTGGCACTGGGCCGGCTGACTTCGCTCCAAGGCTACCACCCGCAGGACGATGCCACCGTGGACACCCACCACCTGCGCACCGCGCTGAGCCATCCCGCCCTGGCGAGCCGGCTGGACGCGGCGCTGCAGGCGCCCGAGCTGCAAGCCACGGTGCGGCAAATGCTGGGCCAAACGGCGGCCGCCTGAAACCGCCGACCAAGGGGCCGTGGGGCCGGTCAGCGCACAATAGCGAACTGTCCACCGGACCGGTTCGGGTCGGATGCCCATCCACACCGGCCCTTTCCGTTCTGTCCAGCGTTGCGCCCCAGCCCCATGAACACCACCGCCACCCCCGAAACCGTTACCGCCGCCACCGGCCTGACCTGGAACGAAGGCCTGCAGACCGGCGATGCCCGCATGGATGACACCCACGAGGAATTCGTGGACATGCTCAACCAGCTGCTGGCCACCCCGACCGACCAGCAGTTGCCGCTGTACCTGCAGTTCGTCGAGCACACCAAGGAACACTTCGCGCAGGAAGAGCGCTGGATGGTGGCCACCGGGTTCGCCCCCGACAATTGCCATGCCAGCCACCACGCCACCATCATGGAAACGCTGCACGCCGTGGTCGAACACTACGAGAAGGACGACCAGGACATCATCACCCGCCTGGCCGAAGCGCTGGTGGAATGGTTCCCGCAGCACGCCGCCACCATGGACGCCGGCCTGGCCCTGCACATGAAGGCCGTGGGCTTCGACAGCCGCACCGAAACCCTGGCCGACCCCAGCCGGGTGCGCCCCGCCACCATGAGCGGCTGCGGCAGCGTCAGCTGCAGTTGATCCGCGCCACTGCGACAGCGCCATCGGCCGGGCGCTGCAACCCGTTCACTTGCGCTGTTCGCTGATCCAGTCGGCCAGCGCGAACAGCACGCCCGACATCACAAAGGTCAGGTGGATCGCGATCTTCCACTTCAGCTGCTCGCTGGTGAGCGTGGTGCTGACCAGGAAAGCCTTGAGCAGTTCTACCGCCGAAATCGCCACGATGGCACCGATCAGCTTCATCTTCAGGTCCGAGAACCCGACCTTGCCCATCCAGGCCGGGCGGTCCTCGTGATCGCCAATGCTCAGCTTGGAGACGAAGTTCTCGTAGGCGCTGAACACGATGATCAGCAGCAGCACCGCAATGAGGGCCGTGTCCACCAGCGTCAGGATGGAGATCACCGTGTCGTGCTGGATGATGCCCAGCACACCCTGGATCAGCAGCGCCATCTCCTTGAAGAACTTGATCAGCAGCACCGCCATGCTGACGATGAGGCCAAGGAAGAAAGGCACCAGCAGCCAGCGGCTGGAAAAGATGAGCTTCTCCAGCGTCAGTTCGAGTCGGTTGGGGGTGGCGGACATGGGGTGTTCGAGGGCACGCGTTGCCAAAGCACGCAAGCATACCCAATGATGGGGGCGGGGGTATGACAGCGCTCCGGCCGGGCTGCAGTCAGAAGCGGCATCAGACCAGACCTGCCGCCGCGAGCAGTGCGCGCACGTCGGCATTGGGACGCGGGCCGATGTGGCCGATGACTTCGGCGGCGCACACCACGCCCATGCGCGCGGCGGTCTCCAGGTCGCGGCCGGTGGCCATGCCGTAGAGGAAACCAGCCGCGAACTGGTCGCCCGCGCCGGTGGCGTCCACCGGCACCACGCGGCGGACCGGCGCCTCGAAGCGCCGGCTGCCTTGCTGCACCCAGACCGGATCGCCCGTGCGGGTGCAGGCGACGATGTCGCAGACCGAACTGGCCCGCGCCAAGGCGGCTTCCAGGTCGGTTTCGTACAGCGTCATCCACTCCTTGGCGTTGCCGATGGCGATGTCCACGTCGCCGGCGATCAGACGCTGGAAGTCGCTGCGGTGGCGTTCGGCGCAGAAGGGGTCTGAGATGGTGATGGCCGCTCGGCCGCCGGCGGCCTTCATCCTGGCGGCGGCTTCGGTGAAGGCGGTCTTGCCTTCGGGCTTGTCGAACAGGTAGCCTTCCAGGAGCAGGATGTCGGCGCCCTGGAACACGTCAGGCACGTCGGCGCTGGAGATGTCGGCACCGGCGCCCAGGTAGGTGTTCATGGACCGTTCGCCGTCGGGCGAGACGAAGATCATGGAGCGCGAAGTGGGCAATTCCACCGCTTGGGGAGCCAGGGGGAAGGCGGTGCCGCTGTCGGCCAGCGACTGCGCGTAGAAGCGGCCCAGCGCGTCGTTCTTGACCTTGCCGATGAAGGCGGTCTTGAGACCGAGCGCCCCGATGCCGGCCAGCGTGTTGCCGACCGAGCCCCCGGGGGCTTCCACCCGGTCGTGCATGGCGGCGTAGAGCAATTCCGCGCGCTCGCGGTCTACCAGCTGCATGATGCCTTTTTCGATGCCCATCTGGTCCAAGAACAGGTCGCTGGCGTGGGAAATCACATCGACGATGGCGTTGCCGATGCCGATCACGTTGAAAGTCACGGGGGTCTACTCCAGGAACGGGTTGTGCTGAGCGCTTGGGTCACGGCCGCAAGACACGGGAAGCCATGCCGGCGTCGCTGTGGCCATGAAGTGTAAGCAAGGTGCCACGGGTCGGGCGTTCGATTCAGTACGGCGCTGCGATCGCCGATGCGCAGGTCCATGAGTTCGTCTTTGTCCTTGAAGTGGGCAAACAAGGTGCCTTTGGCCACGCCCGCGCGCAGCACCAACTCTTCGATGCGCAGCACCTCAAAGCCGTTCTCGGCCACGATGCCGTCGGCCAACGCGGTCCGTCGGGATCGGATTTCGAGGGTTCTCTGCATGGAAAGGCACGAACGGCGAACGTCATCCGAACGTTGTCGGTGGCCTTGTTGCCGAATCCCGGCCTGAAAGCGGACGCCGCCTGCAGTGGCCAGGCGGCACTGGCGATGGCACCGGACGGGCCACACAGCGCCGCGCGGCTGGGCTGTATATGCCGGGCATGGCCCCCGGGCCGTTCACCGACTCTCACTGCCCACGCAGCGGTTCCTCATCGCGCTCACGGCAAACGCCTTGGGAAGCGAGCGCGAGCGCTGCCCGCAGGCCGGCATGGAGACCCTTCTGAGCAAGCCGTTCCGCTTCAACGCGCTGCGCGAAAAGACAGACAGCCACCCAAGTGCGCGTCGCGGTCACCAGCCCTGAAGCCCGCCGCATGGCTCTGGACAGGTGGTGGCGCAGGCCCATCTTGGGCATGTGGCCGCAATCGATCCCGGGGTAGATTCGAAAGCGATTGTGGCGGCAGCGCCTGACCGCCCGCCCGCACCCCAGCGACAGTTGTTCAGAGCGACGGCCGTGAAACCGCAAATCCCAGCCAGCCATCCGAAGCCCTCGCAGCGGCGGGCAGGAACCCGGCGCGCTGCAACACCGACACCGAGGCGCTGTTTTCAGGGTGGACATATGCGACGATGCGCCGCAGCCCTGGCCATGAGCGCAACGTGTCGCGCACCATGAGACGCACCGCCTGGGTCGCCAGGCCGCGGCCGCGGAAGTTGCGGCCCAGCCAGTAGCTGATTTCGGCATCACCGGGCTGCAGGTCCGGCCCGGACCAGACGATGCGCACCTGACCGGCCGCCACCTGCGGCGCAACGATGGACCGCACCACGTGGTGAGCGCCCAGGTTGGCGATGGCGATCAGCTCGGCGGCCACTTCGCGTGTGAAGGGGTGGGGCATGTCTTCGACCATGAAGCGCCAGAGGGCGGGGTCATCCAGCAGGGCGTGGTACTGGTCCAGGTCCTGCGCGCGCCAGGGTCGCAGCAACAGGGAGCCGATCTGGGCGCTCAGCGGCGGCTCGGGGTCATCGAGAAGGTCCGGGGCCGAAACGGGCACCCAGCCGCTCTGGGCCGGGTCGTAGGCCAGCCGGACGCCTTCTCGCTGCGCCCGCACAAGCTGTTCGTGAGTCAGAGGGCCATCCCAGCGGCACCGTATGGCGCCGGGTCTTGGGCTGGGGTGGGTAGGGGTCGGGTCCATCATGGGAACGTCTCCTGGTGATTGAATAGCTCAAAGGGCCAAGGCGCGTTGGGCAATCTAGTCGGCGCCCCGTTCCGAAAAAAGTGTGGCGAAACGGAAGCTCATTTCCAGAGAACCGGAGGTTTCGCGGAAACTGCCCGTGTCGCCCGAGATCTCCACGGGAGCGGTCCCAGAGTGGCGCCGCATGCGTCCGCCTCTGCCCGAGCTGATGACCGCGCTACTGGCGCCGACCCGCAACCCGCACCCGGTGGCTGGCGTGGAACTGCGGGAATCGCCGGTCGCCTGGGTGTTGCTGGTCGGCGAATAGGCCTACAGGATCGCCAAACCCGTGCGGTCGATCGCCTTGGACCCGTGTCCGCTGGCGCAGCGCCGCCAGGCCTGCGAGGCCGAACTCCGGCCAAACCGGCGCTTTCATCGGCCCGACCAATGCGTCGCCTGGACCCCGGCACCCGGCTGGGCCGTCTGAGCGTGCAAGGCGTGCTGAGACCGGAACCCCTGACCGGTTTGGCCTGGCGCATGGCCGTCGTGCAGGCGCGGGTGGCCGTGGGGACACGCGGCCGAAGCAATGCGTCGGCTGCGGCCGAACTTCGCCACACGGCGCGCCGCGCTGTCCGCACCGGACGACGCGGCAAGGCCGGGCGCCCTGAGCGGGTGGACCGGGCAGCGCTTTGTGACCATCGAGCTGCTGTCGCGGTGGCGCCAGAAGGAACGGGTGCGGGAAGGACACGTTGACCTGCGCCTGGCCTGCCCGGCGCTGATCCGGGACGAGGTGCTGCCGTTCGGCGCCATCGGGTTCCGTGAAGAACGGCGCTGGATCGACGTGGCCAGCGACATGGCCCTGACCTGGATGGACATGATCGACCATGGTGAATCCGGACTGGCCAACGTGTGGCACAGCGCGTGTCTGGACGCCTGTGGCGATGTCTTGGCGCCGGAGACCCAGGCGGTGCTGGAGCAGCAGTGGCAGTGCTGGAGCCGATGACCCCGGCCCAGCGCGCCTGCCCCCGCCCGAATAAATTTCAATCCCGCCGGCCGCGCTTTCACAAGCCTTTTCACAGGCGGCTGGCTACCATGGGACCGGTTCGCACAAAGTCCACCCAACCGTACCGGAGACAAGCCCCATGACCGTGATCACCACCATCGAAGACCTGCGCGTGCTGGCCAAGAAACGCGTGCCGCGCATGTTCTACGACTACGCCGACTCCGGCTCCTGGACCGAAAGCACCTACCGCGCCAACAGCGACGACTTCCAGAAGATCAAGCTGCGCCAGCGGGTGGCGGTGAACATGGAGAACCGGACCACGGCCACGAAGATGGTGGGTCAGGACGTGAAGATGCCGGTGTGCATCGCCCCCGTGGGCCTGACCGGCATGCAGAGCGCCGACGGCGAGATCAAGGCGGCCAAGGCGGCCCAGCGCTTCGGCATCCCGTTCACGCTGTCCACCATGAGCATCTGTTCGATCGAGGACATCGCCGAGAACACCACCGCGCCTTTCTGGTTCCAGCTCTACATGATGCGCGACCGCGAGGCCATGGCCCGCATGATCCAGCGCTGCAAGGTGGCCAAGTGCAGCGCACTGGTGCTCACGCTCGATCTGCAGGTGATCGGCCAGCGCCACAAGGACCTGAAGAACAAGCTGCGCGCCTCGGTGATCCCCACCCTGGGCAACGCCATCGACATTGCCACCAAGCCGCGCTGGGTGCTGGGCATGATGGGCACACGCCGCCACACCTTTCGCAACCTGGTCGGTCATGTCAAAGGCGTGAGCGACATGGGCTCGCTGGCGTCGTGGACCAACGAACAGTTCGACCCCACCCTCAACTGGGACGACGTGGCCTGGGTGAAGGCGCAATGGGGCGGCAAGCTGATCCTCAAGGGCATCATGGACGTGGAAGACGCGCAGCTGGCCGTGCGCAGCGGGGCCGACGCCATCGTGGTCAGCAACCATGGCGGCCGCCAGCTTGATGGCGCGCCCAGCAGCATCGAGGCGCTGCCGGCCATCGTGGCGGCGGTGGGCGACCAGATCGAGGTGTGGATGGACGGCGGCATCCGAAGCGGGCAGGACGTGCTCAAGGCCTGGGCCCTGGGCGCGCGCGGCACCATGATCGGCCGCGCCATGGTTTACGGCCTGGGCGCGATGGGTGAAGAGGGCGTGCTCAAGGCGTTGCAGATCATCCACAAGGAACTGGACATCACCATGGCGTTCTGCGGTCGCACGGACATCCGGAGTGTGGACAAGGGCATACTCCTGCCCGGTACCTATCCCACCTGAAC
The DNA here is from genome assembly GCA_964428045.1 of uncultured Hydrogenophaga sp. GTDB lineage: Bacteria > Pseudomonadota > Gammaproteobacteria > Burkholderiales > Burkholderiaceae_C > Hydrogenophaga. Next base: position 28,690 of record CAYRWN010000042.1, read on the forward strand.
GCCGATGTCCGAATCCACGCCGACCCCGCCCGATCTGCCCGCGAACCCGCCCGCCACCAGGCGCGTCAATGCCTGGTGGCGGGCCCTGGCCATCGTGCTGCTGCTGGTGCTGCTGCTCGGATGGGCCGCCAGTGCCAGTCTGGTGGAGCAGCTGAAGGCACAGATCGGACACGCGCAGGCCAAGCTGGCCGATCGGCCGCAGATCACCCAGGTCGCGGTGCTGCTGGATGGCCAGGGCCTGCCCGCCATGCTGGCCACCTTCACCGCCAAAGACAACCAGCTGCAGCTGCAACGCCTGAACGACGTCAAGGAAGGCCGGGAGGACAGCATGCAGGTCTGGGCGATCGGCCCGGACGGCAGGCCACGGTCGCTTGGGGTCATCACCAGCAAGTACAAGACGCTGCAGATCCCGGTGCAGCCCGCGGACCTGCAAGGGGCGACCGAGCTGGGCATCAGCGCCGAAAACAAAGGCGGCGTGCCCGCCGGAGCCCCGCCCAGCCTGCCCTGGCTGTTCAAGGGCTGGCTGGTTCAGAAAGCGATCTGAACCAGCCAGTGCCGCTTCAGCGCAGTTCGTACTCGAACGAACTGACCACGCGCAGGCGCTTGGTGCGCGAGCTGCCGTCGTCGAAGTCCTGCCCGTCGTCACCGGTGATGCGGATCACGCCCTGGTTGGCGGACTTGAGCGGTCCCAGCGTGGCGCCGGCTTCGGCCGCGAACTTCTGCGCCTGCTCGCGCGCGTTCCTGGTGGCCTCGGCCAGCAGCGGCGCCTTGGCGTCGTTGAAGCCGCGCAGCTGGTAGCGCGGACCGGCCTGCGGACCGTCCCCCTCGCCCCCCAGCTGGATACCGGCCTGAATCAGCGGGTCCAGCGCCAGCGCGGCCTTCTCCACCTCGGCCACGCGCGCGCTCTTGACCACGATGCGACCACTGCCGTTGAAGCGCAACGGCACATTGCCCTGCGCGTAGTCGCGCGCCAGCAGGTCCTGCACCGACAGGGGCTTGGCCTCCAGTTCCTGGTCGCTGAAGCCCCGGGCCTTCAGAAAGCCCAGCACCTTTTCGCGGTCGCTGGCCAGGGCCTGCTGCACGCCCGGGAACTCGTTGCCCGCCCGGCGGAAGTTCAGCGTCCAGATGGCGAAGTCGCTCTCCACGTCTTTTTCGGCCAGGCCTTTGACGGAGATGCTGCGGTCGGCCATGCGGAAGCGCTCCAGGCCGCCGCTGACGAAAAAGCCACCCAGCGCCAGCCCAGCGGCCAGCAGGGCAGCGGTGATCACACGCACATGCGAGGTTTCCATGCCGTTTCTCCCGATGGCGCGGAGGGCAAAGGGCCCGCCGCAGCGTCCATCTTAGGGCTACGCTGAACAAGTCCAGAAGTGACGCGAGGCATGCATGATCGAGGC
>CAYRWN010000043.1:0-29628 GCA_964428045.1 uncultured Hydrogenophaga sp.
TTACAAAGCCACCCAAACCCCCAGTCTCTACACAGAGGCTGGGGGTTTGGGCTTTTTGGCGGCCAGTTTTTGTGGCTTGATTCAGCGCGCTTGGACAGAGCTGCCGTCTGCCCACTTAGGTATTCAAAACCCATCCTCCTTCCACTCGCAGGGCATGGCTGCGTTCGAGCTCACTCAGCAAGAGCTTCAGCCAGTCGACGGCCGCCTCTGTGTCAATGGGCAAGTGCGTCGCCAAGTATGGGGTCTTCCGTGACCACGCCAGCAGGTCGTTGAATGCCACGCGCTGCCATTCCAGCAGTTTGAATTTGACGAGGACTTTGAGCGCATGACGCAGGTGCTTGTTCGGCGCCTCCTGGAACTGCTGCAAGCGGGTGCGCGCGCGCAGCAAGGCCGGTTGTACGTCCTGAAACGCTGACCCATGACCGGGAATGACGGTCAACGGGTCCAGGGCCTCGACCAGATCCAGGGTTTCACCGACTTCTTCAAAAGCGCAGTGGCCTTCCAGTTCCGGAAACACCACGCCAAAGCCGTTCTGCCAGAGCGCGTCGGCTGAAAGCAGCAACCTGTGGGAAGTCAGGTACAGCACAATGGCGTGCGGGTCGTGGCCGCTGGCGCCGTGGACTTCCCAGACATGGCTGCCCAGCTGAATGCGAGTGCCAGGGCGCAACAGTTGCTGGTATTCAAAGCGTGGGCATTCCTGACCGGTGGCCTCGTATGTCAGTGCCTGTACGTCCCAGTTGCGCACCGCGTCGGCCTCGCCGGGTGGGATCAAGGTTTGGACGGCCGGAAACGAACTTTGCAGAGCGGCATTGCCGCCGCAGTGGTCGCTGTGCAGGTGGGTGTTGAGCAGCAAGTCCAAAGTTTGACCGCCCAAGGTGTGCTGCAGCAAAGCAACGGTCTGTTCGGCGTGGGTGCAGTAGCCCGAGTCCACCAGTGCGGTGGGTCCATCGCCGCGCACGAGGACGTTGTTGGCCGACAGCCAGCCCCGTTCGAACAGGGTGACCCCGGAGGACGCGAACACTTCTTGAATGGACGGCAATGGCATGTTCGGGTGTTTGTCGATGCAAATGGGACCAGGAGCCGAGCGAAGCAGGAAGGCTCGGCTCCGGCAAGCGTTTGGGAAACGGTGGACAAAAGGATCGCCACACCGGCCGCGTGAGGCTACCGCCGGGGGCGGTCCTGATGGGGCGCCATGATCGACCATTTCCTGCATTCTGACCGCAGCTGACAAACCTCAGGCGCGCAGCAGCTCCTGGGCGAGCGCTGCCTGGCAAGCGGGCTCCTCGGCATCGAACAAGGCGTCGATCCAGCGCCGTTCACGCTCCGCGATGGCACCCAGAAAACGGCGGGCATCGCCCATGGTGGCGAACGCGGAGAAACCCCTTTCGAGGAATTGCTGCAGCGCGCCCAGGCCGGCAGCCTGGGCGGGGCCGCGCATGAGCCTGAGGGCCACCAGCAGCGACTTCATCCGTGTCAGGCGCTGCAGTTCCTGCCCCATGTGCAGCACCACCGCCAGCTGGCGCTCGCGGGCCTGGCGGTCGTCGGTCAGGCGCCAGCAGCGCACGTACCGTTCGGTGTAGGGCATCCCACCGTCCAGCGCCATCCAGTGCGCGGCCATGCGGTGGTCCAGGTCTTCGGTGAGTGCGTGGGTTTCGGCCAGGTCCACCGCCAGATCGGCCACCGCCTCGGGGAACAAGCGTTCGATGGCGCTGGCGATGCGCCCGAACTGCGCTTCCCGCTCGGCGAAATCGTGCTCGCCATACAGTTCGTCCAGAAAGAACGCGCTGGCGGGCGCGTGTCTGGAGTCGTTCAGAAAATCGACGTACGAAGCACGGAAGCGCCGCGCCTGCAGCTGTTTGATCTCGTGCACGGCCGTGGACAGGCCCACACGCCGGGCCTGCGTGCGCAGGTGGGACACACGATCAAGCTGCTGGCGGATGCGTTCGGCGGCACTGGAGCCTGGGTTGTTGCGGGCGTTCATCGCCTTGTATCTTGGACTTTGTGCATCTTATCGAGCACAGCCTGCTTCGGTTTGGCGCCGTAGCTCGTCAGCCTCTGGGGGCGGTTTACCGACCCCGCGACTGAGCTCGGAGTGCGGCGCCCTCTCCTCATCTGTAGCCCGAACGGTTGCTTGGGCGCATTCGGCCTCGTGCCGCTGCAGCTCGCATGTTCGACAAGCAAGGGTATATGAGTGATTCGACTGAACGTTTCGTCGGCATCGACGTGTCCAAGGAAACGCTTGACTTGTTTGCCGCCCCCTCTGCGCCACAGTTGTCCACGCACTGCGGCTACGACGACGCCACGGTGCACAAGCTGTCTGACGCCTTGGCCGACTTGGCGCCCACCCTGGTGGTGATGGAGGCCAGCGGCGGCATCGAGCAGCGCCTGGCTGCCGAGCTGGCCGCATGCGGCGTGCGACTGGCAGTCGTGAATCCTCGCCAGGTGCGCCAGTTCGCTTGCGCTTTGGGCGAGCTGGCCAAGACCGACGCCCTGGATGCGCGCATCCTGTGCGCCTTCGCACGGGCGATCCGGCCGCAGGCACGAGCTCTTCACGATGCCGATACCCGCGACCTGGCCGATCTGCTCTCGCGCCGCCGGCAACTGGTGGACATGCGGGTGCAGGAGCTGCAGCGTCAGCACACCGCCTCCTCGCGCACGATGCAAAAGAGTCTGACCGAGCACATCGCCTGGCTGGACAAGCGCATCGCTCAACTCGACGAGGACATGGGCCAGCGGCTGCGCGCCAGCGACATCTGGCGCGCCAAGGACGACCTCCTGCGCAGCATCCCCGACGTCGGCCCGGTGCTCAGCCTGACGATGCTCGGCTTGTGCCCCGAGCTTGGCCAGCTCAACCGGCGCGAGATCGCCAAGCTCGTCGGCCTGGCACCCTTGGCCAACGACAGCGGCAAGTACCGCAGTCCCCGCCGCATTTGGGGCGGGCGCGCCGATATCCGGCGTGTTCTGTACATGGGAACCCAGTCGGCCATACGCCACAACCCCGTCATCGCCGCTTTCGCCGCACGACTGCACTTGAGCGGCAAGAAGCCCAAGGTCGTCATCGTCGCTTGCATGCACAAACTCTTGACCATCATGAACACCATGCTCAAGACCGGCCAGAGCTGGCTGCCCCCAGAGCAGCGTACTCAGTGAAGGCGCAGGCTTGACTTTGAACACGGTTGCTCAGTCTAGGCCTGCGCCCGCTTGCGGGCTAGGTGCAGACCTCTAGGCACACCGCTTGTCCAGCATCGTGTGCGTGCGATAGTTGCTCCATGAACAAGTCGGCATCCCGCGCCACCTCCACGCTCGCTCGCCTGCAGCAGGTCGTGGTCCTGTCCATCCTGGCGGGTGCCGGGCTGTGGGGGTTCCGCTGGTGGCCCGACAACCCGGTGAAAGCGGTGCTCGGCTCGGCGACCATCGTGCTGCTGTACGTGCTGGTGCTGGCGCTGCAGTTCGGACTCATGGTCTGGGTCAACCGGCGGGACCCGGCGCCCCCGATCAGGCCCTGCGCCTGGTTGCGAGCCTGGTGGGACGAGGTGCGGGTGGCCACGCTGGTGTTTGGCTGGCGCCAGCCCTTCCGCTGGCGTCTGGCGCCGGATGCCGATGTGCCCGCAGCACCCGGGTGTACCGCTGTGGTGTTTGTACATGGTTTCGTGTGCAACCGGGGCATGTGGCTGCCGTGGATGCGGGTCTGGCGGGAACGCGGCCTCCCCTACACCTCGGTCAACCTGGAGCCCGTGTTCGGTTCCATCGACGACTATGTGCCCCTGATCGACGATGCGGTGCGGCGTGCGCACGCGCTGACGGGTCGGCCTCCGGCGCTGGTCTGTCACAGCATGGGAGGGCTGGCGGCGCGCGCCTGGTTGGCCGTGACCCCGGATGCCGCGGCGCGTGTGTCCTGCGTCATCACCATCGGCACGCCCCACCACGGCACTTGGCTGGCACGCTTGAGCCACACGCCCAACGGACGGCAGATGCGGGTGGACGGGGAATGGCTGCAACGCATGCGTGCGTTGGAGGCTCATCAGAGCCGCCCGCCGTTTGTCTGCTGGTACTCCAACGGCGACAACATCGTGTTCCCGGCATCGACCGCCACCCTGGAGGGGGCCGACAACCGCCATCTGGACGCCGTGCCGCACGTGGCCATGGCCTATCACCCCAAGGTGATGGGCACGTCGCTGGCGATGCTGGCGTCGGCAGACAGCTCACCGAGCGCGCGCACGGCTTCGTAGAGCGGGGTGAAGTCGGGTGCCGTCAGGTCGAACAGTTGCTGGAAGCTGTCGATGACGAAGTAGGTGGTCTGGTAGTCGTCGATCTTGTAGCGGGTGCGCATGCAGCGCTGCAGATCGAGCGCGATGCGCCGCGCGTGCGGGCTCGTCACGCTGTGGCGCAGTTCGCCGGCCGAGCTCAGGATGCCGGCGCCGTAGGCACGAAGACCACCGACCTGGCGGATCAGGCCGAATTCGATGGTGTACCAGTACAGGCGAGAAAGCAGTTCGCCCGCGCCCAGGTCGTGCGCCTTTAGCCCGCCCTGGCCGTAGCGCTGCACGTAGTCGGCGAACACCGGGTCGAACAGCAGGGGCACGTGGCCGAACAGGTCGTGGAACACGTCGGGCTCGACCACGTAGTCGAACTCTTCGGGTTTTCGGATCCAGTCGGTGACCGGGAAGCGCCGGTTGGCCAGCAGCTCGAAGAAGGGGCGCTCGGGGATCAGGCCCGGCACCGCCACGATCTCCCAGCCGGTGGCGGCCCACAGGCGGGTGTTGATGTCTTCGAAGCGCGGGATCTGGTCTGGCATGCCCAGCCAGGGCAGGGCATGGATGAAGCCGTCGCAGGCCAGCCCGGGCAGCAGCGCGCTCTGGCGTTGGTAGAGCCGACGCCAGGTGTCGTGGTCGGCCTCGGTGTAGGCCGACCAGTCCTGGGCGCAGGTGTAGTCGTCGCGGGCGCGGGCGTAGTCGCCGCGCGGCGGGCGCTCGCTGGCGCCGTAGACCACGGGTTCGACGGCCATGTCAGGCTTTCAGCACGCCGCGGCGCATCTGGTCCAGCTCCATCGTCTCAAAGAGCGCTTTGAAGTTGCCTTCGCCAAAGCCCTGGTTGCCCTTGCGCTGGATGAACTCGAAGAAGACCGGGCCCAGCTGGTTCTCGCTGAAGATCTGCAGCAGCAGCTCGCCCGGCGCGCCGTCGACCAGGATGTTGCGGGCCTTGAGCGCCTCGATGTCCTCGCCGTGGTTCGGGATGCGCTGGGGCAGCAACTCGTAATACGTTTCGCTGGTGCTGAGCAGCTTCAGCCCTTCCATCTGCAGCGCGTCCACCGTGTCGTAGAGGTTGGTCGAGGCCAGCGCGATGTGCTGGATGCCTTCGCCCTGGTAGCGGTCCAGGTACTCCTGGATCTGGCCGGCCTTGTCGTTGCCTTCCTCGTTGATGGGGATGCGGATCTTGCCGCAGGGGCTGGTCATGGCCTTGCTCTTGATGCCGGTCTGCTGGCCTTCCAGGTCGAAGTAGCGCACCTCGCGGAAGTTGAACAGGCGCTCGTAGAAGCCGGCCCACTCGGCCATGCGGCCGCGGTGCACGTTGTGCGTCAGGTGGTCAATGACCGTCAGGCCGTGGCCCGCCGGGTTCAACTCGGCGCCCGGCAGCGGGTAGAAGTCGACGTCGTAGAAGCCGATGTTGCCGATGTCACCCTCTTTCGCGCCGTTCTTGCCGCGCCAGCGGTCGATGAAATAGATGATCGAGTCGCCGATGCCCTTGATGGCCGGGATGTTCAGCTCGCCCGGGCCGGCGGTGTTGGCGTAGCCCCAGGCGCCCAGCGCAATGGCGCGCTCGTAGGCGGCCTTGGCGTCCTGCACGCGCAAGGCGATGGCACAGACGCTGGGGCCGTGCTGGCGGGCGAAGCGCTGCGCGAAGCTGTCGGGTTCGGCGTTGATGATGAAGTTGATGCCGCCCTGGCGGTACAGGGTCACGGCTTTGTGGCGGTGCCGGGCGATGGCCTTGAAGCCCATGCGTTCGAACAGCTGGCCCATGGCCACCGGATCGGGTGCCGCGTATTCGATGAACTCGAAGCCGTCGGTGCCCATCGGGTTCTCCCACGTCTGGGCGGTCTGGGCGATGGCGTCGGGCAAGGCTGCGTTCATGGCTGTCTCCTGTGTTTTGGGGAAAGCGCCACTGTAGGAGCGCAGGGTCGCACGATGATTGCGAAATGGGGCGCACCACTGGTCCGTTTTGCAGGATTTCTGCAGAATGATCTGCATGCAAGCACTGGACAAGCTCGACCGACACATCCTGCGCAGCCTTCAGGCCGACGGTCGCGCCACCTACGACCAGATCGCCGACGCCGTGGGCCTCTCGCCCAGCGCGGTGCTGCGGCGGGTCAAGCGGCTGGAAGAGTCGGGCGTGATCGACCGCTACGTGGCCCTGGTCCGGCCCGAGCGCGTGGGCCTGGGCCTGACGGCCTATGTGACCGTGCGGCTGGAAAAATACAGCGGCGCGGCCAAACGCAACCCCATGGACGAGTTCCGCGCCAGCGTGCTGAACTGGCCCGAGGTGGTGGAATGCGCCGCGCTGACCGGTGAAATGGACTTCCAGCTGCGCCTGGTGGTGGCCGACATGGCCGCGTATTCGCGCTTCATGATGGACGTGCTGTTGCGCCACCCCAGCGTGCAGGACTGCAAGACCAGCTTCGTCATGGACCGCGTCAAGAGCACCACAGCCCTGCCGGTGTGAGCACTGGCCGACTTGTTTGCTGCACAGCAACAAAAGCAGGGTGCCAAGCGCCCAAAAAGTCACCCTTCCGTCGGATTCTCCCGGATTTAGGGTCGTTGCCCGGTTGTTGTCATGGGGCAAACCCTAACATTCGGTCCATGGTCACACCGGTTCCTCCGCCCTCCACGCACGACGCAACCCCGTCACCCGACGCGGCGCGGGTCGACGTCTGGGCGGGCGGCCCGGTGGTGCCCATCCGTTCGCTGGGTCCGGCCCACCTGGAGCGGGTGCGGGCTCATCTGCTCGCCCTGGACCCGCACGACCGCTACCTGCGCTTCGGTTACGCGGCCAACGACGAACAGATCGGCCGCTACGTCAGCGGCCTGAACTTCCAGCGCGACGAGCTGTTCGGCATCTTCAACCGCAAGCTCGAGCTCATCGCCATGGCCCATCTGGCGTTCTCGGTGGATCCGCAGTGCCGCAGCTGCGCCGAATTCGGGGTGTCCGTTTCGCGCGCCGCGCGGGGCCGGGGCTACGGCAGCCGCCTGTTCGAGCGCGCCGTCATGCACGCCCGCAACGAAGGCGTGAGTCTGCTGTTCATCCACGCCCTGACCGAAAACACCGCCATGCTCAGGATCGCCCGCCAGGCGGGCGCCGTGATCGAGCGGGACGGGTCCGAAAGCGAGGCCCACCTGCGCTTGCCACCGGCCGACTTCGACTCCCGCGTGACCGAGCTGATCAGCGAACAGCTGGCCGTCACCAACTACCAGCTCAAGGCCCAGGCCAAGCGGTTCCGCGATGCCCTGGCGTTGTTGCAGGAAATCCGACAGGGCGTGCGCGAGGCCCGGGAAAAGATGCGCTGAACCGCCCGCGCCACCGACGTCGCAGGCCCGCCCTGTGACCCGACGCTGGCCACGGCGCGTGCCGGAGCCGGGCGATTTGCAGCTTCGCACCGTCATGCTCGTGGGGTATCCTTCCCGGCTGTAGCAACTTCCCAGTAGCCCCGTGACCGACCAACCCCCCAGTACGGGGCCGCAGCGCAGCCTGCGGCATGAAGACAAACGTGGTTTCCTGCAACGGCTCGCCGAGTTCATCCATCCGGGACCGGATTCCAAGGACGAGCTGATCGGAACCCTGGCCGACGCCGAAGACAACGAGATCATCAACGCCGAATCGCGCGTGATGCTCGAGGGCGTGATCCGGATCGCCGACATGACGGCCGGCGACGTGATGGTGGCGGCCCCGCGCATGGATGTGCTGGACATCGCAGCCCCGTTCGACGAGATGCTGCACCTGGTCATCGACACGGCACATTCGCGTTTCCCGGTCTACGAAGGCGAGCGCGAGAACATCATCGGCATCCTGCTGGCCAAGGACCTGCTCAAACTGCAGCGCGCGCCCGAACTGAACATCCGCGCCCTGTTGCGCCCGGCCACTTTCGTGCCCGAGAGCAAGGGCCTGAACGACCTGTTGCGTGAATTCCGCGGCAACCGCAACCACCTGGCCATCGTGATCGACGAGTACGGTCGCGTGGCGGGCCTGATCACGATCGAGGACGTCCTGGAGGAAATCGTCGGCGAAATCGAAGACGAGTTCGACGTGGCCGAAGACGACGGCGACATCTTTGCACTGGCCGACAGCACCTGGCGCGTCAGCGGCGACACCCCCATCGACCGCATCAACGAAGCCTTCAGCCTCTCGCTGGACGAGGACGATTTCGACACCATCGGCGGCCTGATCGCCCACACCATGGGGCATGTGCCCAAGCGCGGCGAAGAGCACGTCATGCACGGTCTGCGATTTGTGGTGCTGCACAGCAAGGGCGGTGCGGTGAAATGGTTCAAGGTCCTTGCGGTGCCCGCCGCCGACTGAGCGTCCGACGCGCCGAGCCCCGCTTTCCCATGCGCAGCCTGTTCGGCAACCTGCACGCCCCATCCACCTTCTCGGCGATCAGCGGGCGGCCGCCCCGACGCCCGACGCGCGGAGGCGGCCTCTTCTGGCTGCTGCTGTGCCTGCTGGCCGGTGGCTTGCAGGCCGCTTCGCTGGCCTGGCCGCTGCAGGCCTGGACGCCACCCGGTCTGACGGCGGGTCAACCCAGCGGTGCCTTGCAGATCGTTTCGCTGGCCTTGCTGGTCTGGTCCTTGCGCAACGTGCACAGCGCTCGGCAGGCGGCCTGGCGGGGCTGGGTGTTTGGCACCGCGTGGCTGGGCGGCACCTTCTGGTGGCTGTTCGTGTCCATGCACACCTATGGCGGCCTGCCGGCCTGGCTGGCGGTGGTGGCGGTCTTGGCCCTGGCGGGTCTGCTGGCGCTGTACTACGCCCTCGCGGCGGGCCTGCTGGCCCTGTGGGCGCCCCGGTCGCGCTGGCTGCAAGGGCTGCTGTTCGTGGCCTTGTGGACGCTGGCCGAGCTGATGCGGGGGCGCTGGTTCACCGGCTTCCCCTGGGGCGCCGGGGGCTACGCCCACGTGGACCTGATGGCGGCGTGGGCGCCCTGGGTGGGCGTCTACGGCATGGGCGCCGTGGCTGCGCTGCTGGCGTTCAGCCTGGCGGTGGTGCTGCCACAGGGCGCACGGGCCCTGGTGTCCCAGGCACTGCTGCGGGCGCGCGGGCACGGCGCCCTGCAGCCGCCCCGCCACGCGCCGCTGGGCCTTCGCGGCGCGGTCTCTGCGGCCATCGTGCTCGCGGTGTGGCTCGGCGTGCTCGGCGGGGGCTTCTGGCGCGACCTCGGCCAGCGCGGCACCACGTCCAGCGGGTCGCTGGCCGTGTGGCTGTTGCAGGGCAACATTCCGCAGGACCAGAAATTCGAACCCGGTACCGGCGTGGCCACCGCCATGGCCTGGTACCCGCAGCAGCTGGCCGACGCGGTGCGGGTGGCGGCCGCGGCCGGCGCCGACGCGCCGCAGCTCGTGGTGGCGCCCGAAACCGCGGTACCGCTGCTGCCGCAGCAGGCCGGGGCCGCCTTCTGGCAGCCCTTGCTGTCGAATCTGGCCAACCAGTCCGGCGCCACGCCCCCGGTGGCGGCCTTGCTGGGTTTGCCGCTGGGCAGCTTCCAGACCGGGTACACCAACTCCGCCTGGGGCATCACGCCAGCCGCCGCACGGGCTGCGGCGGCAACCGCCTCCGAGGCGCCCGCCGGCGAAGGCTTCTACCGGTACGACAAACACCACCTGGTGCCTTTTGGCGAATTCATCCCGCCGTTCTTCCGCTGGTTCACCGATCTCATGCGCATCCCGCTGGGTGACTTCAGCCGGGGCAACCTGGCGCAGGCGCCCTGGGCCTGGGCTGGCCAACGCGTGGCCGCCAACATCTGCTACGAAGACCTGTTCGGCGAAGAGCTGGCCGCGGGTTTCACCGACCCCGCCACCGCGCCCACCGTGCTGGTCAACCTGAGCAACATCGCCTGGTTCGGCGACACGGTGGCGATCGACCAGCATCTGCAGATCTCGCGGCTGCGCGCCCTGGAGCTGGGCCGGCCCATGCTGCGCGCCACCAACACCGGCGCCACCGCCGCCATCGACCACCGGGGCGTGGTCACTCACCAGCTGCCGCGTCTGACCCAGGGCCGGCTGCTGGTGCGCGTCGAGGGTCGCGAAGGTCTCTCGCCGTACGCCCGATGGGTCGGGCGTTGGGGCCTGTGGCCGGCCTGGGGGCTCTGTGCCCTGGTGGTGCTGCTGATCGCCGGCCTGGGCCAGCGACCCGCACGCGGCCGCCGCCGCTGAAGGCCGCCCCGTAAAATCCACGCTTTGCCTGCGCGCCCGACCGCCGCAGCGTGTTCGTTACCCAGACTTTCCGGGGCCCGCGCATCCGCGGGCCACAAGCGCATGTTGACCTTCCAGCAAATCATCCTGACCCTGCAGTCCTACTGGGACCGGCAGGGTTGTGCCCTGCTCCAGCCCTACGACATGGAGGTCGGCGCCGGCACCAGCCACACCGCCACCTTCCTGCGCGCCATCGGCCCCGAGCCCTGGAAGGCCGCCTACGTGCAGCCCAGCCGCCGGCCCAAGGACGGGCGCTATGGCGAGAACCCCAACCGCCTGCAGCACTACTACCAGTACCAGGTGGTGCTCAAGCCCGCGCCGGCCAACATCCTGGCGCTGTACCTGGGCTCGCTGGAGGCGCTGGGCTTTGACCTGAAGAAGAACGACATCCGCTTCGTCGAGGACGACTGGGAGAACCCCACGCTGGGCGCCTGGGGCCTGGGTTGGGAGGTCTGGCTCAACGGCATGGAAGTCACGCAGTTCACCTACTTCCAGCAGGTCGGCGGCATCGACTGCAGGCCCGCCACCGGCGAGATCACCTACGGTCTGGAGCGCCTGGCCATGTACCTGCAGGGCGTGGACAACGTCTACGACCTCGTGTGGACCGAGGCCGGGGCAGCGCCGGGCCGCTCCCAAGCTGACCCAGCCCCCGCGGGGGGCAGCGATGCCCGCAGCGCGGGCGAGCGTGGGGGCAAAAAGATTCTCTATGGCGACGTCTACCTGCAGAACGAGAAGGAGCAGTCGGCCTACAACTTCGAGCACAGCGACGCCGACTTCCTGTTCACCGCCTTCAACGCGCACGAGAAGCAGGCCAAGCACCTGATGGAGCAGCAGCTGGCGCTGCCGGCGTATGAGCAGGTGCTCAAGTGCGCGCACAGCTTCAACCTGCTGGACGCGCGCGGTGCCATCAGCGTGACCGAGCGCGCCGCCTACATCGGCCGCATCCGCAATCTGGCCCGCAGCGTGGCGCAGAGCTACTACGAGAGCCGCGAACGTCTGGGCTTTCCCATGGCGCCGCGTGAGTGGGTGGCGCAGATCGAGAAGAAAGCCGCCTGAGCGGGAGCACACAAGAATGACAACGAAGAATCTGCTCGTCGAACTGTTCGTGGAAGAGCTGCCGCCCAAGGCGCTCAGGAAGCTGGGTGATGCGTTTGCCGGCGTGCTGGCCGAGCAACTCACGGCCCAGGGTCTGGCCGCTGCCGATGCGGTGGTGACGCCGTTCGCCTCGCCGCGCCGCCTGGCCGCGCACGTGACCGGCGTGACCGCCAAGGCCGCCGACAAGGCCGTGTCGCAGAAGCTCATGCCGGTCAGCGTCGGCCTGGACGCCAGCGGTGCGCCCACGCCCGCGCTGCTCAAGCGACTGGCCGGTCTGGGCGTTGATGCTGGCAATACGGCGTCGGCCGTGGCCGGCCTCAAGCGCGCCATGGACGGCAAGGCTGAAGCCCTGTTCTTCGACAGCGTGCAACCGGGCGTCGAACTGGCCGCAGGCCTGCAGAAGGCGCTGGACGAGTCCATCGCCAAGCTGCCGATCCCGAAGGTGATGACCTACCAGCTGGAAACGGACTGCGAGCTCCCCGGCTGGACCAGTGTGCAATTCGTGCGTCCGGCGCACGGCCTGGTCGCTCTGCACGGCGCCGACGTGGTGCCGGTCAAGGCGCTGGGCCTGACGGCGGGCAATGCCACCCACGGCCACCGCTTTGAAGCCGCCATCGATCCGGTGCCGCTGGCCGAGGCCGACGCCTACGCCGCCACACTGGCCAAGGACGGCGCGGTGATCGCCTCATTCGCCGATCGCAAGGCCGAAATCAAGAAGCAGCTGGCCGCTGCGGCCGCCAAGGTCGGCGGGGGCTGTCAGCCGATCGAGGACGACGCGCTGCTGGACGAAGTGACGGCCCTGGTCGAGCGGCCGAACGTGCTCATCTGCGAGTTCGACAAGCAGTTCCTCGACGTGCCCCAGGAGTGCCTGATCCTCACGATGAAGGCCAACCAGAAGTACTTCCCGCTGCTGGACGCGCAGGGCAGGCTGACCAACCGTTTCCTGGTGGTCAGCAACATCCGCCCAGCCGACGCCAGCGCGGTGATCGGCGGCAACGAGCGCGTGGTGCGCCCGCGCCTGGCGGACGCCAAGTTCTTCTTCGACCAGGACCGCAAGAAGACGCTGGAGAGCCGCGTGCCGGCCCTGTCCAAGGTGGTCTACCACAACAAGCTGGGCACGCAGGGCGAGCGCATGGAGCGCGTGTGTTCCATCGCCGAGACCATCGGCCTGCAGCTGGGCGGCCCCGAGCTGGCGGCGCGTTCGCTGCTGGCCGCGCGCCTGGCCAAGACCGACCTGGTGACCGACATGGTGGGCGAGTTCCCCGAGCTGCAGGGCATCATGGGCGGCTACTACGCGCGCCACGACGGCCTCTCCGAAGACATCGCCTTCGCCATCGAAGACCACTACAAGCCGCGTTTCGCGGGCGACGAGCTGCCGCGCACGCAGACCGGTGTGGTGGTGGCGCTGGCCGACAAGCTGGAAACCCTGGTCGGCATGTTCGGCATCGGCAACCTGCCGACCGGCGACAAGGACCCCTTCGCGCTGCGCCGCCATGCGCTGGGCGTGATCCGCATGCTGGTCGAGAAGAACCTTCCACTGGAGCTGACCCCGCTGCTGTCGGCCGCAGTGCCCGCCTTTGGCGACAAGATCAGCGACGCCACGACGGCCCTGGCCGACTTCATCTACGACCGCCTCGCCGGTGGCCTGCGCGAGCAAGGCGCCAGTGCCCAGGAAGTGGACGCCGTGCTGGCCCTGCGCCCGCAGCGCCTGGCCGACGTGGCCCTGCGCCTGCAGGCCGTGCGTGCCTTCGCCGCGCTGCCCGAAGCACCCGCCCTGGCCGCGGCCAACAAGCGCATCGGCAACATCCTCAAGAAGTCCGAAGGCGAGGGCGCCGCCGTGAACGCGGCGCTTTTCGTGGAGCCCGCCGAGAAGGACCTCTACGCCGCGATGCAGGCCACCGTGCCCGCCGCCAACGCCCGGTTCGATGCGGGCGATCACACCGCCAGCCTGCAGCAGCTCGCCGCGCTGCGCACGCCGGTGGACGCCTTCTTCGATGGCGTGATGGTCAACGCCGACGACCCGGCGCTCAAGGCCAACCGCCTGGGGCTGCTGAAGTCGCTGCACGAGGCGATGAACCGCGTCGCCGACCTCTCCCGACTGGCAACATGACCACCCCCACGCTCCGCCGCTTCGCGGGTCGCTGCCCCAGGACCGGGGAGGGCTCCGGTCATGGCCGGATTCCGGGGCGCGGCCTTGCTTGGGGCGGCCCGGCGCTGCGGCCCTGACGTTTGGAGCACCGCATGAAGCTGCTGATCCTCGACCGCGACGGCACGCTCAACCGCAGCCGCGACGACTACGTGGCGTCGGCCGACGAGTGGGAGCCGCTGCCCGGCGCGCTCGAAGCGGTGGCGCGCCTGAACCACGGCGGCTGGCGCGTGGTGCTGGCCACCAACCAGAGCGGCATCGGCCGCGGGCTGTTCGACATGGCCTCGCTCAACGCCATCCACGCCAAGATGCACCGCGCGCTCGCCGCGATGGGCGGGCGGGTCGAGGCGGTGTTCTTCTGCCCGCACGCCCCCGAAGACGCCTGCACCTGCCGCAAACCGGCGCCCGGCCTGTTCGAGCAGATCGGTCAGCGCTTCGGCGTACCGCTGGCCGACGTGCCGGCCGCCGGCAACGCCCTGCGGCATGTGCAGGCTGCGGCCGCTGCCGGTTGCCCCACCCACCTGTTGATGACGGGCAAGTCGGAACACCTGCGTGGCCGCCTGGACACCCTGGCGCCCCAGGAGAATGCGCCGACCCTGCTGCCCGGCCTGCCCGCAGGCACCTGCGTGCACGCCGATCTGCCCGCCTTTGCCGACTGGCTGCTGGCGCAGGACCTGGTGGCACAGGTCCGCGCACCCGGCCCGGCGACACCGTGACGCCCCGACCTTCACCTTTGCGATCCACCCCCCATGAACCTCATCCGCTCTGTGCTCCACCTGCTGTTCATGGCCGTCACGGTGATTCCGTGGGGGCTGGCGGTGGTGGTGGCGGCGCCCTTTCTCAACAGCACGCAGATCTACTGGATGTGCGTGGGCTGGCTGCGGCTGGCGGTGCGCAGCGGCGAGCTCATGCTGGGCATCCGCAACCACGTCATCGGCTTCGAGAACCTGCCGGTGGGCAGCACCGCGCCGGCCATCCTGCTGCTCAAGCACCAGTCCACCTGGGAGACCTTCAGCATGCCGACGCTGATGCCGCACCCGCTGGCCTATGTGTTCAAGAAGGAACTGCTGTACGTGCCTTTCTTCGGCTGGGCCATGAGCCGCATGGACATGATCCACATCGACCGCAGCAAGCGCGCCCAGGCTTTCAACAAGGTGGTCGAACAGGGCCAGCGTCTGCTGGACCAGGGCACGTGGGTGATCATGTTCCCCGAGGGCACGCGCATCCCGCGCGGGCAGCAGGGGCAGTACAAGACCGGTGGCACCCGCCTGGCCGTGGCCACGGGCGCGCCGGTGATTCCGATCGCCGTCACGTCGGCCAAATGCTGGCCGCGCAAGGCGCTGATCAAGACCCCCGGCACCGTGGAGTTCTCCATCGGCAAACCCATCCCCAGTGCGGGCCGTGAGCCGGATGAGCTGATGCGGGAGGTGGAGGCATGGATCGAAGCCGAAATGCGGCGTCTCGACCCTACCGCCTACGCCACAGCCTGAGCGGGACCATGCAGCGCTTCGTGCAGCTGGCGCTCGATTTCCTGACCGGCCCTGAGCCGGTGGCGCCCGCACCGTTGGCCGATGCCGCGCCCGCCGAACCCTTGAGCGCGGTGTTCCAGCCCGGCACCTGGCACCACCCGCGCGCCAACCGCCTGCTGCGCCTGGGCGCCTGCGAGGTGGCCTACGAGTTCAAGCGCGGCAAGCGCCGCACCATCGGCCTGACGGTGCGGCCCGAAGGGCTGAGCGTGAGCGCGCCACGCTGGACGACGCTGGGCGAGGTCGAGGCCTTCATCCACCAGAAGTCGGACTGGGTGCTGGACAAGCTGCGTGCATCGCGCGAGCGGGCCGGCGAGCTGGAGCGCGCCCGTACCGAGTGGGCCGATGGCTGCGACTTCGACTACCTGGGCCAGCGCACGCGCCTGCTGCTGGATCCGACGCAGACCCAGGGGCAGCGGCTGGAGCCGGCCGATGCCGATGGCCTGCCCCGGTTGCGCCTGGGGCTCTCGCGCCAGGCCACCGAGCAGCAGGTGCGCGACGCCGCACAGGCCTGGCTGATGCGCCAGGCCAAGGCGCTGTTTGCCGAAAGGCTGGCGCATTTCGCACCCGCGCTGGGGGTGTCGTACAAGACCCTGCGCCTGTCCAGCGCCGGTACGCGCTGGGGCAGCGCCAGCGCCGACGGCACGATCCGCCTGAACTGGCGCCTGATCCACCTGAGCCTGGACATGATCGACTACGTGGTGGTGCACGAACTCAGCCACCTGCGCCACATGGACCACAGCCCGCAGTTCTGGGACGTGGTCGCCAGCGTCATGCCCGATCACATCGAGCGCCGGCAGGCGCTCAGGCGGGCGGCGGTGCCTCTCGGCGAGTAGAAGGGCCCCCACGCTCCGCCGCTGCGCGGGTGGCTGCCCCCAAGCCACTGGGCCCGCCCCGGGGCAGCCTGGCGGCGGGCCCCGGAGAAATCCAGGCTCAGGCCGGGCTGAAGCGGTACACGCCGTCGGCGCCCGGGGAACGCTGGAGCTGCCCGCTGAACCACAGCCGGTGCAGGTGGGCCACCGCCTCGCCCATGGCGAAGGTGGTCTGGTGCAGGTCCAGGGTTCGGCCGAACAGCACCGGCAGGATGTCGAAGGCGCTGCAAGGTTTTTGCGCGCAGGCTTCCTGCACCTCGGCCAGGCGGTCGGCGTGGTGCTGCTGCAACTGGCGGATGCGTTCGTGCAGCCCGGTGAACGGCTTGCCGTGCGAAGGCAGCACCAGCGTCGTCTGCGGCAACGGCTGGTAGCGCTGCAGCGAGTCCAGAAACAGGGCCAGCGGGTCGCTTTCGGGTTCCACGTCGTACACGCTCACGTTGGTGCTGATGCGCGGCAGCACCATGTCACCGCTGATCAGCACGCCCAGGTTCTGGGCGTACAGCGCCATGTGTTCGGGCGCGTGGCCGTAGCCGGCGATGCAGCGCCAGTCGTGGTCGCCGATGCGCAGGCTCTGGCCGTCGAGCAGGCGACAGAAGCTGCGCGGCACGCCGGGCACCATGCTCGGGTAGTAGCTGGCGCGCCTGCGGATCTTCTCCAGACTGGCCTCGTCGGTCAGGCCGTGCGAGCGGAAAAAGGCCGCTGCGCTGTCGCCGCCGAAGCCGGTGGTGCTCTGCGAGCCGATGCGGGCCGAGTTGTAGTCGGTCGCGCTGATCCATAAACGGCAGGCCCCCAGGCTCCGCCGCTGCGCGGGTCGCTGCCCCCCGAGGGGGCTGACCCCGGCTTGAGGTGGCTCGGCGCCGGGGTCGCCAGTCCACCGCTCGCACAGCCATTGCGCCAGGCCGATGTGGTCCGGATGCATGTGGGTGACCAGCACGCGCAGCACCGGCAGGCCGTCCAGCTCGTTCGCGAACACCTGCTCCCACAGAGCCTGCGTCTCGGGTTTGTGGATGCAGGTGTCCACCACCGTCCAGCCTTCGCGGTCGTCCAGGCGGTCGCGCAGCAGCCAGAGGTTGATGTGGTCCAGCGCGAAGGGCAGGCCCATGCGGATCCACTTCACACCCGGGGCCACGACGAGGGCCCGGCCGGGTTCGGGCAGTGCATCGCCCAGCGGGTAGTGCAGGCGGGCTTCGAGCTGGTCGCGGGTGGGGCTGGTCATGTGGGGGGATTCCGTTAAACTGACGTTGACGTAAACGTCAAGCTGCGATGCATTCTAGGGAGCGATCCGCGTTCCCGTTGTCCGCCAGCCGACAAGCCCTCCCGATGCCATGGCGACCCAACCGATCTACACCATCAGCGATCTCGCGCGCGAGTTCGACCTGACCACGCGCGCCATCCGCTTCTACGAAGACATGGGGCTGCTCCAGCCGCAGCGCGAAGGCCCGGGGGGTCGCAACCGCGTCTACAGCGCGCGCGACCGCACGCGCCTGAAGCTCACGCTGCGCGCCAAGCGCCTGGGGCTGTCGCTGACCGAGGCCAAGGACATCATCGACATGTACGACAGCCCGCGTGACACCGGGCCGCAGCTGCGCAAGTTCCTCACCGTGCTGGCCGACCACAAGCGCCAGCTTGAAGACCAGCTGGCCGACCTGATGGCCAACCTGGACGAGGTCAAGGTGCACGAGAAGGAAGCCCGGGCCCTGCTGGCCAAGGTCGAGAAAGCCGCCAAAGCCTGACACCCGTTCGGGTAAGTCGGGAGGCCGCTTGCTTGCCGGTCAGGTCGGCTCTGGCTCATAATTGACGTTTACGTAAACGTAAATCAGGCCCATGACCCAGATCTCCGAACACGACGCGCTGCGCCAGCGCGTGCAGACCAGCCTGGACCGCCAGGGCATGATGCAGGCGCTGGGCGTGCGGCTGCTGGCCGTGGCGCCCGGCGAGGTGACGCTGGCACTGCCGTACTCGGACCGCGTGACGCAGCAGCAGGGCGGTTTCCATGGCGGCGCCATGGGGGCGCTGGCCGACATCGCCGGCGGCTACGCGGCGCTGACCGTGGCGCCCGAGGGCATGGAAGTCACCACCGTCGAATTCAAGATCAACTTCCTCGCCGCTTTCCAGGACGGCGAACTGCAGGCCACCGGCCGCGTGCTGCGGGCGGGCAAACGCATCATCGTCACCACCGCCGAGGTGGTGCACGTGGCGGCCGACGGCAAGCGCTCGGACTGCGCCGTCATGCAGCAGACCATCGTGCCCGTGCCCAAGACCTATTGACGAATGACGAATGACGAATGACTTCGCTGCGCTTCAATGACGGTTTGCCTGACGTCATCTGTCATCGTGTACCCCATCCATCATCACCAGGAGGCACCCCATGAACAACCTGCCCGGCCTCAATTTCCAGCTCGGTGAAGACATCGACGCCCTGCGCGACGCGGTGCGCGACTTCGCCCAGGCCGAGATCGCCCCGCGCGCGGCCGAGATCGACCGCAGCGACCAGTTCCCCATGGACTGCTGGCGCAAGATGGGCGAGCTGGGCGTGCTGGGCATCACCGTGCCGGAGCAGTACGGCGGCGCCAACATGGGCTACCTGGCCCACATGGTGGCCATGGAGGAGATCAGCCGCGCCAGCGCCTCGGTGGGCCTGTCCTACGGCGCGCACTCCAACTTGTGCGTGAACCAGATCAACCGCAACGGCACGCCCGAGCAGAAGGCCAGGTACCTGCCCAAGCTGATCAGCGGCGAACACGTGGGCGCACTGGCCATGAGCGAGCCGGGCGCCGGTTCGGACGTGATCGGCATGAAGCTCAAGGCCGAGGACAAGGGCGGCTACCACCTGCTCAACGGCAGCAAGATGTGGATCACCAACGGCCCCGACGCCGACACCCTGGTGGTCTACGCCAAGAGCGAACCCGATGGCATGGACCCCCACGCTTCGCTGCCCCCCGAGGGGGCCCACCGGCCTTCGGGCGGCCGGGCGGCCGGTGGGGGCGCGCGCAGCATCACGGCCTTCCTGATCGAGAAGGGCATGAAGGGTTTCAGCATCGCCCAGAAGCTGGACAAGCTGGGCATGCGCGGCAGCCACACCGGGGAGCTGGTGTTCCAGAACGTCGAGGTGCCGGCCGAGAACATCCTGGGCGGCCTCAACAACGGCGCCAAGGTGCTGATGAGCGGCCTGGACTACGAGCGCGCGGTGCTGACCGGCGGGCCGCTGGGCATCATGCAGGCGGTCATGGACAACGTGATCCCCTACATCCACGACCGCAAGCAGTTCGGCCAGAGCATCGGCGAGTTCCAGCTGATCCAGGGCAAGGTGGCCGACATGTACACCGTGCTGCAGGCCGCGCGTTCGTTTGCCTACACCGTGGCCAAGAACCTGGACCTGCTGGGCACCGAGCACGTGCGCCAGGTGCGCAAGGACTGCGCCTCGGTCATCCTCTGGACCGCCGAGAAGGCGACCTGGATGGCCGGCGAGGGCGTGCAGATCTTCGGCGGCAACGGCTACATCAACGAGTACCCGCTGGGCCGGCTCTGGCGCGACGCCAAGCTGTACGAGATCGGTGCCGGCACGAGCGAGATCCGCCGCATGCTCATTGGCCGCGAGCTGTTTGCGCAGACGATGTGATGCCCCTGCTCCGGCAAGCGGTGGACGGGCGCATGACGGAGCGTCTGATGGGGGTGGTGCACTGCGGTTGCGGCGGGGTGCGGGCGGCGTTGCACGGCGTGCGTGCTGGGTTGGCCGCCAACGGGCTGCGCGGCATCAGGGGTGTGAGGGACCGCCACGGGGCCGGCGCGCTGGACGACACCTGCCGAGCCGCCGTGAAGGCGCTGGCCCGGCGCGTGCGAGCGTGAGAAACTGCTCCCCCCGTTCGCCACCCTCAAAGCATCCGACCCCCCATGTTCCCACGGCGCCTGGACTCCTCCGCAGCCTACGACATCGCCAAGGCGATGATGGACGGCTTCAACCGCCATTACCGCCTCTTCCGTGCCGAATCCGCGCGGGCCAAGCACCGCTTCGAGACGCGCGACTGGGCAGCCCAGCAGCGGGCACAGCGCGAGCGCATCGAGTTCTACGACCTGCGGGTCAACGAATGCGTGATGCGCCTGCACAAGGAGTTCAAGGCCGAGCAGCAGCCCATGGACGTGTGGGAGCAGGTCAAGCTGCTGTACATCGGCCTGCTGGTCAACCACCACCAGCCCGAACTGGCCGAGACCTTCTTCAACTCGGTCACCACCAAGATCCTGCAGCGCGCGTATTTCCAGAACGACTTCATCTTCGTGCGGCCGGCCGTCTCGACCGAATACATCGAGAACGACGAACCCAAGGCGCTGCCCACCTACCGCTGCTATTACCCCACGCAGGCCACCATGCAGGCCGAAGTGCGCCGCATGGTCGAGGACTTCGACCTGCGCGTGCCTTTTGACGACCTGGGGCGCGACGCGGGGCTGGTGCTCGACGCCATGCGCCAGCGCTTCGACCACGTCCGGCTGCGCGCCAATTTCCAGATCCAGGCGCTGTCGGGCCTGTTCTACCGCAACAAAGGCGCCTACGTGGTCGGCAAGATCATCAACGGCTTCCAGGAAGTGCCGTTCGCGCTGCCCATCCTGCACGATGGCCAGGGCCGCCTGGTGGTGGACGCGGCGCTGTTCGGTGAAGACGACCTGCTGATGCTGTTCAGCTTCGCGCGCGCCTACTTCATGGTCGACATGGAAGTGCCCAGCGCCTACGTGCAGTTCCTGCGCAGCCTCATGCCGCGCAAGCCGCGGGCCGAGTTCTACAACGCGCTGGGTCTGGCCAAGCAGGGCAAGACCCTGTTCTACCGCGACTTCCTGGCGCACATGCGCCACAGCACCGACAAGTTCCGCATCGCGCCCGGCATCAAGGGCATGGTGATGCTGGTGTTCGACCTGCCGAGCTTCCCCTTCGTGTTCAAGCTCATCAAGGACTTCTACCCGCCGCAGAAGGACACCACGCGCGAACAGATCCGCGGCAAGTACCTGCTGGTCAAGCAGCACGACCGCGTGGGCCGCATGGCCGACACGCTGGAGTTCTCCGAGGTGGGTTTCCCGCGCGACCGATTCACCGACGAACTGATCGCCGAGATCCAGAAGTTCGCGCCCAGCCAGCTGGAGATCAGCGACCGCGACGGCGACGGCACGACCGAGGTCATCCTCAAGCATTGCTACATCGAACGGCGGATGATCCCGCTCAACATCTATCTGCAGGAAGCCTTCGACACGCTGCAGGCGGCGAACGCCGACGAGCACGACCGCGAGCGCGCGCGCGAGCAGATCCGGCGGGCCGTGATCGAGTACGGCAACGCCATCAAAGACCTGGTGGCCGCCAACATCTTCCCCGGCGACATGCTGTGGAAGAACTTCGGCATCACGCGTCACGGCAAGGTCGTGTTCTACGACTACGACGAGATCGAATACATCACCGACTGCAACTTCCGCCGGGTGCCACCGCCGCGCAACGAGGAAGACGAACTCAGCGGCGAGGTCTGGTACGCGGTGGCCAGGAACGACGTCTTTCCCGAGACCTTCGGTCCTTTCCTGCTGGGCAACCCGCTGGTGCGCGAAGTGTTCATGCAGCACCACGCCGACCTGCTGGACGCGGCCTTCTGGCAGTCGCACAAGGAACGCATCGCCGCCGGTCATGTGTTCGACGTGTTCCCCTACGAGCGCGACCGGCGCTTCCATGTGCAGGCCGGCAAAGAGCTGCTGAACTGATCCCTTTCCCCTTCATCCATCACCGGAGACTTGAACATGAGCCAGAACACCGATCCCGTCGTCATTGTCGGCGCCGCCCGCACCCCCATGGGCTCGTTCCAGAGCGACTTCGCCAGCCTGTCCGCCCACGACCTGGGTGGTGTGGCCATCAAAGCCGCGGTCGAACGCAGCGGCGTGAAGGCCGAGCTGGTTGACGAAGTGCTGTTCGGCAACTGCCTGATGGCCGGCCAGGGCCAGGCGCCTGCGCGCCAGGCCGCGCTCAAGGGCGGTCTGCCGCTGTCCGCTGGTGCGGTGACGCTGTCCAAGATGTGCGGCTCGGGCATGAAGGCCACCATGCTCGCGCACGACATGCTGCTGGCCGGCAGCGCGACCGTGATGGTGGCGGGCGGCATGGAGAGCATGACCAACGCGCCTTACCTCATGCTCCAGGGCCGCGGCGGCTACCGCATGGGCCACGACCGCATCTTCGACCACATGATGCTCGACGGTCTGGAAGACGCCTACGAACCCGGCCGCAGCATGGGCACCTTCGGTGAAGACTGCGCCGCCAAGTACAGATTCACCCGCGAACAGCAGGACGCCTTCGCCATCGCCTCGGTGACGCGCGCCAAGGCCGCCACCGAGAGCGGCGCGTTTGCGAAAGAGATCGCGCCGGTGACGGTCAAGGACCGCAGCGGCGAGCGCGTGGTCTCGGTGGACGAAGGCCCGGGCAAGGTCAAGCTCGACAAGGTCACTTCGCTCAAGCCCGCCTTCAAGAAGGACGGCACCATCACGGCCGCTTCCAGCTCGTCGATCAACGACGGCGCCGCCGCGCTGGTGCTGATGCGTGCGTCGACGGCGAAGGCCCAGGGCCTGAAGCCGCTGGCGCGCATCGTGGCCCACGCCACCCACGCGCAGGAACCCAACGGGTTCGCCACCGCGCCCGTGGGCGCCACGCAGAAGCTGCTGGCCAAGACCGGCTGGAGCGTGGGCGACGTGGACCTGTGGGAAATCAACGAAGCCTTCGCCGTGGTGCCCATGGCGCTGATGACCGAGTTGAACATTGCGCACGACAAAGTCAACGTCAATGGCGGCGCCTGCGCGCTGGGTCACCCCATCGGCGCATCGGGCGCGCGCATCCTGGTCACGCTGTTGCACGCGCTGGCTGCGCAGGGCAAGAAGAAGGGCGTGGCGACGCTGTGCATCGGCGGCGGCGAAGCCACCGCACTCGCGGTCGAAATGGTCTGATGGCCACCGTCCTCGTCATCGGCGCCTCGCGCGGCATTGGCCACGAATTCGTGCGCCAGTACCGCGACGCGGGCGAGCGCGTGATCGCCACCGCGCGGGATGACGAGGGGCTGGCGCGGCTGCGCGCGCTCGGCGCGGAGACGCTGCGCGTGGACGTGGCACAGCCGGCCAGCGTGAGCGGGCTGTCGTGGCAGCTCGACGGCGAGGCGATCGACGTGGCGCTGTACGTGGCCGGTGTCATCGACCGTGGCACCGCCGCCTCGCCGCCTACGCAGCAGGCTTTCGACCGCGTGATGCACACCAATGTGCTGGGCCTGATGCAGGTGCTGCCGCAGGTCATGCCCATGGTGGAGGCGGCGGGCGGCGTGTTCGGCGCGCTGTCTTCGTCCATGGGGCAGATCGGCCCGGTGCCGGGTAGCAACAGCTGGCTCTACCGCGTGAGCAAGGCTGCGCTGAACATGGCAGTGAGCAGCGCGCGCTTCGACTACCCCCAAGCCACCCTGGTGACGCTGGACCCCGGCTGGGTGCAGACCGACATGGGCGGCGCGGGCGCACCGCTCACCCCCGAAGCCAGCGTGCGCGGCCTGCGCAGCGTGCTGGCCGGCCTGACGCCGGACGACAACGGACGACTCATCCACCACGACGGCTGGCGCGCCACCTCGTGGTGAACGAACACGACCCCACCCGAAGAGACACGACATGCTGCTGACCCAAGACCAGGACATGATCCGCGACGCCGTGCGCAGCTTTGCGCAGGAGCAGCTGTGGCCCAACGCCGCGAAATGGGACAAGGAACACCACTTTCCGAAAGATGTACACAAGGGCCTGGCCGAACTCGGCGCCTACGGCATCTGCGTGCCCGAGGAACTGGGCGGCGCGGGGCTCGACTATGTGACGCTGGCCCTGGTGCTGGAAGAAATCGCCGCCGGCGACGGCGGCACCAGCACCGCCATCAGCGTGACCAACTGCCCCTACAACGCCATCCTGATGAAGTACGGCACGCCGGCGCAGCAGCAGCAGTGGCTGGTGCCGGCGGCGCGCGGCGACCTTCTCGGGGCATTCTGTCTGACCGAACCGCACGTGGGGTCGGACGCGTCCGGCCTGCGAACCACCGCAGTGCGCGAGGGCGGCGAGTACGTCATCAACGGCGTCAAGCAGTTCATCACCAGCGGCCAGAACGGCCAGGCGGCGGTGGTGATCGCCGTGACGGACAAGGGCGCCGGCAAGAAGGGCATGAGCGCCTTCATGGTGCCGACCGACAACCCGGGCTATGTGGTCGCGCGGCTGGAAGACAAGGTCGGCCAGCACAGCAGCGACACCGCCCAGATCAACTTCGACCACTGCCGCATCCCGGCCGAGAACCTGATCGGTCAGGAAGGCGAAGGCTACAAGATCGCGCTCTCCGCGCTCGAAGGCGGGCGCATCGGCATCGCGGCGCAGAGCGTGGGCATGGCGCGCAGCGCGTTGGACGTGGCGATTGCCTACGCCAAGGAGCGCCAGAGTTTCGGCACGGCCATCTTCAACCACCAGGCCGTGGGCTTCCGCCTGGCCGAATGCGCCACGAAGCTGGAGGCGGCGCGCCAGCTGATTTGGCACGCCGCCGCGTTGCGCGACGCGGGCCGCCCCTGCCTCAAGGAAGCCGCCATGGCCAAGCTGTTCGCCAGCGAGGTGGCCGAACAGGTCTGCTCCGCCGCCATCCAGACGCTGGGCGGCTACGGCTATGTGAACGATTTCCCGGTCGAGCGCATCTGGCGCGACGTGCGCGTCTGCCAGATCTACGAAGGCACCAGCGACGTTCAAAAGATCATCATCCAGCGAGCGCTGTAGGCGCTCGGCCCCCCGCGCCCGCTTCGCGGTCACCCCCCAGAGGGGGGCGATGCGAGTGGCCTGGCAAAGCCGGTTCCACCGCATCCTTGAACAAGACATCTCACGCCGGATGGGGAGTTGATTCCAGGGCACCGCGGAACCGGCTTTGCCGGGCCGCCAGTGCCGCCCCCTTGAGGGGGTGACGCCGCAGGCGGCGCGGGGGTGGGCCTCTCCCTGCGCGGGGGGGGGATAATCCTCTACATGAAGATCATCGTACTCGGCGCCGGGCGCGTCGGCGAAAGCGTGGCCGAGAGCCTGGTCTCGGAACAGAACGACATCACCGTCATCGACCAGGATCCCACCCGGTTGCGCCTGCTGGAAGAGCGGCTGGACCTGCGGGGCGTGGTGGGCAATGGCATCCAACCGTCGGTGCTGCAGGAAGCGGGCGCCCGCGATGCGGACATGGTCATCGCCTGTGCGGCGGCCGACGAGGCCAACCTCGTGGTGTGCAAGATCGCCCATGACGTGTTCAACGTGCCCACCACCATCGCCCGCCTGCGATCACCGGAATTCATCGAAGGCGACGAACTGCTGGGCAAGAGCGGCTTTGCGGTGGACCACGTGATCTGCCCGGAAGAGTCGGTCACGCGCTACATCCACCAGCTCATCAGCTACCCCGAAGCCTTGCAGGTGCTGGAGTTTGCCGAAGGCCGCGCCAGCCTGATCGCGGTGCGCGCCTCGGCGGGCAGTCTGCTGGCCAACCACACCATCGCCGAGTTCCGCGAGCGCATCCCGCACGCCGAGATGCGCGTGGTGGCCATCTACCGGCAGGACGCCGAGGTGGAAGCCGTTCCCGAGACCCGCATCCTGCCCGGCGACGAGGTCTTCGTGCTGGCCGACGCCCAGAAGATCCGCATGGTCCTGGGCGCCATCCACAACATCGACCAGCCCGTGCGGCGGCTGATGATCGCCGGCGGCGGCAAGGTGGGCCTGCGGCTGGCGCGCAGCCTGGTCGGGCAGTGCGAAGTCAAGATCATCGAACGCGACAGGCGGCGCTGCGAATACCTGGCCAGCCAGCTGCCCACCAGCATGCTGATCCTGGAGGGCGACGGGGCCGACGAAGACCTGCTGCTCGAAGAGAACGTGGGTGACATGGACCTGTTCCTGGCGCTGACCAGCGACGACGAAGACAACATCCTCTCGGCCATGCTGGCCAAGCGGATGGGCGCCAACCGCGTGCTGTCGCTGATCAACCGCCGTGCCTATGCCGACATGATGCAGCGCAGCACCATCGACATCGCCATCTCGCCGTCCCAGACGGTGATCGGCGAACTGCTCACCCACCTGCGCCGGGGCGACGTGGCCGCTGTGCACAGCCTGCGCCGCGGTGCGGCCGAGGCGCTCGAGGGCGTGGCCCGCGGCGATGCCACGACCTCCAGGCTGGTGGGGCGCCGGGTGGAGGAGATCAAGCTGCCCAAGGGAGCGCGCATCGGCGCCATCGTGCGCGGTGAAGGCCGCAGTTCGCAGGTCCTGATGCCGCACCACGACACCCTCATCGAGGCCGACGACCACATCATCATCTTCATACCGAACAAGCGTCTGGTGCGCGAGGTGGAAAAGCTGTTCCAGGTCAGCGCCACGTTCTTCGGTTGAGAGGCGAACATGCTGTTGCCTGTCCTCAACATTTTCTCGCGCATCCTCTTCGCATTCTCGTTCTCCTTCCTGGTTCCGCTGGCCTGGTCCTGGTTCCTGGACGCGCACCATCACTCGCTGGTGTGGGCGGGCGGTTTTGCGCTCACCGCCACCAGTGGGCTGCTGCTGTGGTACGCCTGTCGCAGGCACCGGCGTGAACTCAAGGCGCGCGATGGCTTTCTGCTGGTCAACCTGGTGTGGATCGTGCTCCCGGCCTTCGCGGCCGTGCCGCTGATGTTCACCGTGCCCGGCATCGACGTGGCCAAGGCCTATTTCGAGGCCATGAGCGGACTTACGGCGACCGGATCCACGGCACTGTCGGGGCTTGACAGCCTGCCGGTATCGGTCAACGTGTGGCGCTGTTTCCTGCAACTGGTGGGGGGGCTGGGCATCATGCTGCTGGTGGTGGCCGTGCT
This sequence comes from uncultured Hydrogenophaga sp., assembly GCA_964428045.1. Classification (GTDB taxonomy): domain Bacteria; phylum Pseudomonadota; class Gammaproteobacteria; order Burkholderiales; family Burkholderiaceae_C; genus Hydrogenophaga. Next base: position 26,962 of record CAYRWN010000043.1, read on the forward strand.
GCCCATGCTGGGCCTGGGGGGCTACCAGGTCTACAAGGCCGAGACGCCGGGGCCGATGAAGGAGGCCAAGTTCACGCCGCGCATCTCCGAAACCGCGCGCGGCCTGTGGAGCGTGTACTTCGGCTTCTCGGTGGCCTGCCTGCTGGCTTACCGCTGGGCCGGCATGGACTGGGCCGACGCCTTCATGCACATGTGCACCACCATGGGGCTGGGAGGCTTCTCTTCGCACGACGCGAGCATTGGCCATTTCCAGTCGCCCGCCATCGAGTGGGTGGCCATTGTGTTCATGGCGCTGGCGGGCATCAACTTCCTGCGCTACTTCATCGTCATCCGCAGCCGCTCGCTGCGTCCGATGGTGGCTGACCGGGAAATCCGCACCTACCTGGCAGTTCTGCTGGTGTCCATCGTCTTCGTCATGGCCATGCTGCTGACGCACCAGGTGTATGACGATCCGGCCCAAGCGCTGCGCACCAGCGCCTTCCATGTGCTTTCTCTGGCCACCACCACCGGCTATGCCTCGACCGACTATTCCACCTGGCCCGTCTTCGCGCCGGTGTTGCTGATGTTTCTGGGCACCTTCGTGTCATGCGCCGGCTCCACCGGTGGCGGCATCAAGATGGTCCGCATGGTGCTGCTGATCAAACAGGCGCGGCGCGAGCTGGTGCGCATCGTGCACCCGCGGGTGGTCAACCCGGTGACGCTGGGTGGGACGGTGCTGCCGCAGACGGTGATCAGCGCCACCTTCGGTTTCATGCTGATCTACGGAGCCGTCACCATGGGCCTGACCATGGTGCTGCTGTTCACGGGGCTGGACATCGTCACCGCCTTCAGCGCGGTGGTGGCCACGGTCAACAACATCGGTCCTGGCCTCGGCCTGGTGGGGCCGGCCAGCAATTTCGGTGTGCTCAATGACGTGCAGATCTGGGTGCTGAGCTTCGCCATGCTGCTCGGGCGGCTCGAACTGCTGACGGTGCTCGTGCTGTTCACGGGCGCCTTCTGGAGGAAGTAGCCGTGAACACCCACCTGCGCCGCTGACGCGGCTTCCCCCCCTCTGTGGCGCGCCTTCGGCGCTTCGAGGGGGGCCGCACCCTGTGGCCCGGCGGAGCCGGTTCCACGGGTGCCCTGTGATGAAAGCCCTTCGCTCGTTTCGCTTGTACGGGTCCCGGCGGAGCCTGTTCCACCGCATGCTGGCCGGGGGCCTTTCGCTCGTGGCGTTTCTTCAGTTGGCTGCGGCGGGGATGGTCAGGCCCTTCTGCACCGCAGGCCGTGCCACGAACGCCGCCATCACGCGCTGCACCTCGGTGAACTCGGCATAGCCCACCAGGTCGCCCACCTTGTATTTCTCCACCAGGTTGCGCACCCAGGGCCAGATGGCGATGTCGGCGATGGTGTATGCGTCACCCATGATCCACTGGCGGCCTTTCAGGCGCTGGTCCAGCACGCCCAGCAGGCGCTTCGATTCGGCGGTGTAGCGGTCGCGCGGGCGTTTGTCTTCAAAGTCCTTGCCGCCGAAGATCGTGAAGAAGCCCACCTGGCCGAACATCGGGCCTACCCCGCCCATCTGGAACATCAGCCACTGCAGGGTCTCGTAGCGTTGCGCCGGGTCGGCCGTCAGGAACTGGCCGGTCTTCTCGGCCAGGTACACCAGGATGGCGCCCGACTCCCACAGCGCCAGCGGGTGCCCGCCCGGGCCGTTCGGGTCCAGGATGGCCGGGATCTTGTTGTTCGGGTTCAGCGACAGGAACTCGGGTGTGAACTGGTCCTGCGTCTCGAAGCTCACGCGGTGCACCTCGTAGGGCAGGCCGCACTCCTCCAGCAGGATGGACACCTTCACCCCGTTCGGGGTGGGCAGGCTGTAGAGCTGCAGGCGGTCCGGGTGTCGGGCGGGCCATTTGCGGGTGATGGGAAAAGCGGACAGGTCGGTCATGGGGTTCGGTCTCCTCGCGGGTTGGACAGCCGTACGCTAGCAGCTTCGCGCCGGGCCCGCTGCACGCCGCTACCATTGACCCGACCGATTCAGGAGACACCCATGCCCATCACCAAAGGTTTTCGCGCACTGGTGGACGAAGCCACCGCCCAGATCACGACCTACACCGTCGACCAGGTGCGTGCGCGCCTGGCTGCCGACCCGAAGCTGCAGCTGGTCGACATCCGCGACGTGCGCGAACTCGAACGCGAAGGCACGGTGCCCGGCGCCCTGCACGCGCCGCGCGGCATGCTCGAATTCTGGGTCGACCCCGCCTCGCCGTACTTCAAGCCCGCCTTTGGCGATGACAGCAAGGAGTTCGTGCTGTTCTGCGGGGCCGGCTGGCGCAGCGCCCTGGCCACAAAGGCGCTGAAAGACATGGGCATGAGCAACGTGGCGCACATCGACGGTGGTTTCACCGATTGGGTGAAAGCCGGCGCCCCCACCGAAACCCTGGAAGCGCACAAGGCGCGCAGCAAGACCCAGCGCGCATGAACCCGGCCTGCCCCTGCGGCCGCACCGGCACGGGCGGCAAACCGGTCGCCCTGGCCGACTGCTGCGGCCGCTACCTCGACCACGACACCCCCGCCCCCGACGCCGAACACCTCATGCGCTCGCGCTACAGCGCCTTCGTGCTCGGCCGTGCGGACTGACCTTGCCCTCGTTTCGTGTAGCTCTTAGCCCGACGATTACGCGGCCTT
>CAYRWN010000044.1:0-29498 GCA_964428045.1 uncultured Hydrogenophaga sp.
CAGGCGTGCCGCCGCGACAAGCTGAGAGTTTGCAGGTGGGAGTTTCGGATTCGTCATTGGATTCGTGAACATTACTGGGAGAGCATTCAACTCAACCGAAATCAATCGCCAGATTCAACGGCATTTGGACAAGTGCTAGTGTCGCCCCTCTCCTCCTGCAGGGTATACACGCAAGAGGACAAGTGGACGGATTCAGCTACTCGATGGCTGCGCATTATCCAAGGACCTGATGGACGTTTGCCACTTCGCGTAAACACGCGTAACCAATTGTTTTCCCGATACTCAGCACATAAACAACCCACGCATCAGTAAACCACACCGCTTGTGTGAATGTTTCGTAAACCATCAACACACAAATGCTCACTTATGGAACAAAGCTTCCATTGGTCAGTTGTCCCTGATAGCACCAGAACGCAAAAGAAAACAGCGCCTTGGATTGCTCCAAGGCGCTGTTCAACTGGTTTCAAGAGACTCAGATGCCGCTGAGCACCGAGTCAGTTTGATGGCACCTGAGGCCCTTTATGCTCAAAGGTGCACGATCAGCGGATCACGGCGATCTCGGTGCGCTTGCCGCCCTTGTAGGTCATCAGGGTCAGGGCGCCGTTCTTGATGTCGCCCTTTTCGTCGAAGGCGATGTTGCCGGTGACGCCCTTGTACTGGATTTCCTTGAGCTTGGGCAGGTACTTGGCCGGGTCGGACGAATCGGCGGCCTTCATGGCTTCGACCATCACCTTCACGGCGTCGTACGCGTACGGTGCGTACACCTGCACGTCGGCGTTGTACTTGGCCTTGAAGTCAGCCTTGAACTTCTCCATGCCTGCCTTCTGCTCGCCTTCCACGCCACCGGCTTCGGCGCAGTAGACCTGCTCGTCGGCCATGCCGTCACCGGCCAGATCCACCAGGCCCGAGGAGCAGATGCCGTCGCCACCCATGAACTTGGCCTTGATGCCCAGCTGCTTCATCTGCTTGAGCATGGGGCCTGCAACGGCGTCCATGCCGCCGAAGAACACGATGTCGGGCTTCTTGGCCTTGAGCGTGGTCAGGATGGCGTTGAAGTCGGTGGCCTTGTCGTTGGTGAACTCACGACCCACGACCTTGCCGCCTGCTGCGATCACGCCCTTTTCGAATTCATCGGCCACACCCTGGCCGTACGCGGTACGGTCGTCGATGACGGCGATGTTCTTGCCCTTGAGGGTTTCCACGGCGTACTTGCCCAGCGTGCCACCCAGGTGCACGTCGTCGGCCACCATGCGGAAGGCGCCGGCGTAGCCCTGACGGGTGTACTTGGGGTTGGTGGCGGACGGGGAAATCTGGGGAATGCCGGCGTCGTTGTACAGCTGCGAGGCCGGGATGGTGGTGCCGGAGTTCAGGTGACCGATCACGCCGTTGACCTTGGCGTCGACCAGTTTCTGGGCGGCAGCGGTGCCCTGCTTCGGATCGGCCGCGTCGTCTTCGGCCAGCAGTTCGAACTTGGCCGGCTGGCCACCGATGGTGATGTTGGCGGCGTTCAGCTCTTCGATCGCCATGCGGGCGCCGTTCTCATTGTCCTTGCCGAGGTGGGCGATGGCGCCGCTGGTGGGACCAACGTGACCGATCTTGATGACGCCGCCAGCAGCCGGAGCGGGCGCAGCCGCAGGTGCCGCAGCCGGAGCGGCAGCAGGTGCAGCCTCTTCTTTTTTGCCGCAAGCGGCCAGGGCGACGGCCGCTGCGATGACGGCCAGTTTCAGATTCAGTTGCATAAAAATCCTCGAAAAGGAACAGGTTTGTGATTTGCGGAGGGAACTTTTTTCTCCACAACCACAAAGATACTCCAAAAAATGGCGGTCACCCGCACTACCCGTGGCTACACACGGGAGATCAAGGGTTTGCCTGTAGACACATCAGTGCGGCGAATGCTGCATTAGCGCCACAGGTGCAGCCCATGCCAGCAGCGACTGGCCGGGCGCGAACCTCAGGCCGGCGACACCGGGGGCGGGTTCAAGTCCAGGTGCTGCGGCTCCAGACCGGCGGCCTTGTACTGTTTCCAGCGCTCCCGCGCCAGTGCCCGGGCAGGCGGATCGGCCGTCACCACCTCGATCACACGGGCAAAACGCTGGAATCCCGGGGGCATCGCGTCACCCAGGTTGACCAGCACCTGCCCTTCGCCAGCCGGGTCGACCAGGCTGCGGCCGATCACGATCGGCGAACGCGCCCGCACCGACTCCGGCGCGTCGCTGGGGCAATGCGGAACAAAATCGACGCCCGTCATGAGCCAGAGTTGCTGGTCCAGCGCCGCCGCCAACGCCGGATCGGCCAGCACCTGCAGCCGTGCGCCCTTGAGATAGGCCTTGCGCAAGAGCCGACAGGCGTAGCCCAGCCGGTCGGGCGCATTGAAATGAAACGCCACCTCGGTCATGAGACGCGCGTGCGGTACCGGCCCAGCCGCCTTCAGGACCTGGACTTGCGGGCCGTGGACTTGGCCGCACGTGGTGCGTGCGCCTGGTCCAGCAGGTACTGGACCAGCAGAGGCACAGGGCGACCGGTGGAACCTTTTGCGGCACCGCTTTTCCAGGCCGAGCCGGCGATGTCCAGATGGGCCCAGGCCATATCACCGGTGAACTTCTGCAGGAACTTGGCGGCGGTGACGGCCCCGGCTGCGCGGCCAGCCACGTTGCCCATGTCGGCGAAGTTGGACTTCAATCCCTCGGCGTAGTCGTCGTCCAGCGGCATGCGCCAGCACAGGTCCTGCGAGCGTTCGCCGGCCCCTTGCAGTGCCCCGGCCAGCGCATCGTCGGCCGAGAACAGACCCGAGCGGATCGCACCCAGCGCGATCACGCAGGCACCGGTGAGCGTGGCAATGTCCACCACCGCGCGCGGCTTGAACCGAGCCGCATAGGTCAGCGCGTCGCACAAAATGAGCCGGCCTTCGGCGTCGGTGTTGAGGATCTCGATGGTCTGGCCACTCATGCTGGTGACGACGTCGCCCGGCTTGACCGCCAGGCCGTCGGGCATGTTTTCGCAGCTGGGAATCAGGCCCACCACGTTGATGGCCGGCTGCAGTTCGGCCAGTGCGGCGAAGGTGCCCAGCACGCTGGCCGCGCCGCCCATGTCGAACTTCATTTCGTCCATTTCGGCCGCCGGCTTGATGGAAATGCCGCCGGTGTCGAAGGTGATGCCCTTGCCCACCAGCACCACCGGCGCCTCGGACTTGGCCGCGCCGTTGTAGCGCAGCACGATGAAGCGAAGCGGTTCGGCAGACCCCTGGGCCACGGCCAGGAAGGCCCCCATCTTGAGCGCGGCCACTTCCTTGGGGCCGAGCACTTCGGTCTTGATGTTGGGCCGGCGGCCCAGCTGACGGGCCGCGTCGGCCAGCAGACTGGGCGTGGCGTGGTTGGCGGGCCGGTTGGCCCACTCCTTGGCCATTTCCACGCCGGTGACCATGGCCTTGCCGGCAGCAAACCCGGCACGCACGGCGGCGACGTCGGCCACCCCCACGGTCACGCGTTGCAGGTGGCGCGCCTTGGCCGACGGTTTGGTATGGGTGTAGACATAGGTCGCGTCGGCGCAGGCCAACACGGCGGCTTGCACGGCCGCTTCGCTGTCGGGCATCCGACCCATGACCAGCGCCATTTTCTTCACCTGGGGCAGCTTGAGGCTGGCCATGCCGGCGGCCACGGCTTTGCGCACCGCAGCCGGTGAACCATCGCCCGATCGTGCCAGCACCACGCGGGCGGCCTTGAATCCGGCGGGCCGGTAACAGGCCAGGGTCTTGCCCACACCACTTTCCAGGTCACCATGGTGCTGCGCCTGGGCGATCAATTCGTGCAGCGCCGTGGGCTCCGTTCCCGCCGATTGGGCCAAGGTGTCGGGCACCAGCACGAGCATCGCGTCGACGGCCAGCCCGGCGGTCTGTTCGGCGGAAAGGGGTTTGAGTTCGAAGTCCATAATTGCGGTTTACGAATAAGTGCAGTCGATGTTATTCCATTCTTCCATTCGCAGAGAGCTGGCCCGCAGCTTTGGCGCGACCCTAGTGGTGCTGTTCACCATCGTGCTGACGATGCTGCTGATCCGCACCCTGGGGCTGGCGTCCAAAGGCAGTGTCAACCCGGAAGAAATCATGCTGGTGCTGGGTTACACCGTGATCGGGCGCATGTCCACCATCCTCACACTGGCACTGTTCATCGCCATTGTGTTCACCCTGTCCCGCATGTACCGCGACAGCGAAATGATCATCTGGCTGTCCAGCGGCCGCTCGCTCGGGGGTTTTGTCGCCCCGGTCTTGCGCTTTGCCTGGCCCATCCTGCTGGTGATCACCCTGATGACCCTGTTCGTCTGGCCCTGGGCCAACCGGCAGACCGACGACCTGCGGGGCCGCTTCGAGCGCCGCGGCGATCTCGAACGTGTGGCACCCGGGCAGTTCCAGGAGTCATCCAGCGGGCGGCGTGTCTTCTTCATCGACAAGGACACCGCCGATGGGACCGAAGGCCGCAACATCTTCATCTCCAGCCGGGAGCCGGATGGACGCGAGACCATCACGTCGGCACGCTCGGGCCGCATCGTGTGGCAGGGCGACCAGCAACTGCTGATCCTCAACAACGGGCAGCGCATGGAGTCGGCGGCCGACCGCAGCAGCCTGAAAGTCAGCGAATTCGAGACTTACACGACTCAGGTCGGCTCGTCCGCGCGCATCACCAGCGGTCGCTCCAGCCTGAAGTCCAAACCCAGCTGGGAGCTGGTCGATCAGCCCACGCAGGCCCACCTGGGCGAACTGGGCTGGCGCATCGGCCTGGCGCTCACCGCCATCAATTTCGTGCTCATCGCGCTGGCCACCACCACCGGCAACCCGCGCGCCGGGCGCGGCGGCAACCTGTTCTTCACCCTGTTCGCCTTTGTCTTCTATTACAACTTCCTCAACCTGGGCCAGAGCTGGGTGGCCTCCGGGCTGGTGGACCTGGCTCCGTTCATGCTGATGCTGCACGGCAGTGTGTTTGCCCTGTCCCTGCTCTGGCTCACCAAGCGGCACCACAACTTCAGCCTGCGCAGCTGGTGGCAGGCACGGCGCCACCGCGGTCGCATCCCACTGGCGGAGGCCGCATGAAAACCATTCGCCGCCTCATCTATGGCGAGGTGTTCGTGGCGGTCGGCTTCGTGCTGCTGGCCTTCCTCTCGCTGTTCTTCTTCTTCGACTTCGTGGACGAGCTGTCGGCGCTGGGCCGCGCTTCACCGCTGGACAAGTCCCTGGTCTACGGCCTGCCCCAGGCCCTGCTCTATGTGGGCCTGCTCATGCCCAGCCGCATCTACGAGCTGCTGCCCATCGCGGTGCTGATCGGTTCGGTCTTCGTGCTGGCACGCCTGGCCCAGGGCTCGGAATACACCATCCTGCGCACCAGCGGCCTGGGCCCCTGGCGTGCGCTGCGCAGCCTGCTCGGTCTGGGACTGATCTTCGTGGTGGTGACCTTCGCGCTGGGCGACTACGTGGCGCCGATGGCCGACAAGGCCGGCCAGCTGCTCAAGGCGCGTTACCAGGGGAACATCAGCCTGGGCCAGACCGGCGCCTGGCTCAAGGAACGCCAGACCTACAGCAACTACTCGGTGAATGTGGGCGCGCTCACGCCGCAAGGCGGGCTCAGCCGGGTGCGCATCTTCGAGTTCGACAACCAGGGCTTTCTGGTGTCCACCCTGCAGGCCGAAGGCGGTCAGATCGAGGCCGACGAGTCGTGGACCCTGAACCGGGTGCAACGCCGCGAGTTCGACACCGCCGGACTGGCCTCGGCCCGCATCGTCAGCAGCGAGTTCGAGAGTCTGCGCTGGCCCAGCAGCCTGACCACCGAGATGGTGTCGGCCGCCCTGCTCAAGCCCGACCGCATGCGCACCGCCGATCTGTACACCTACATCCGCCACCTGGAGGCCAACGGCCAGACCGCGCAGCGCTACGAGATCGAGTTCTGGCGCAAGGTGTTCTATCCGCTGTCCTGCCTGGTCATGGTGGTGCTGGCCCTGCCCTTTGCGTACCTGCACTTCCGCTCGGGCAGCATCACCGGCTACGTGTTCGGGGGCGTCATGGCGGGCATCAGTTTCTTCCTGCTCAACAACGTGTTCGGCTACATCGGCAACCTCCAGCATTGGCAACCCTGGCTGGCGGCGGCCTCGCCCGCCCTGATCTATTCGGTGGTTTCGCTCGGCGCCTTCGGGTGGCTGGTGCTCAGAAGGTGACGACATGCTCGGCGTGATTGTTTTTGCCCACGGGTCGCGCGACCCACTCTGGCGCCAGCCGGTGGAAGCCGTCGCGCGGCGCATCGAACAGGCCGATCCGCAGGCCCGCGTGGCCTGCGCCTACCTGGAACTCAGCGAGCCCGACCTGCCCGGCGCCGCAGCCACCCTCATCGCAGGCGGCGCAACCCGTCTGCGGGTGCTGCCCCTGTTCTTCGGCATGGGCAAGCACGCTCGGGAAGACCTGCCCCTGCTCATGCAGCAACTGGCTGCGCAACACCCGGGCGTGCCCTGCGAATGCCTGCCCGCCGCCGGCGAAGACCCGCGCCTGGCCGCGTTGCTGGCCCAGATCGCGCTCGAAAAGACCGTCGCATGAACCTGCACCAGTTCCGTTTCGTCCAGGAGGCGGTGCGCCGCAACCTGAACCTCACCGAGGCGGCCAAGGCCCTGCACACCTCGCAGCCTGGCGTGTCCAAGGCCATCATCGAACTCGAGGACGAACTGGGCATCGAGATCTTTGCCCGCCACGGCAAGCGCATCAAGCGCGTGACGGAGCCGGGTCAGCAGGTGCTCAAGAGCATCGAGGTCATCCTGCGCGAGGTCAACAACCTCAAACGCATCGGCGAACAGTACTCGGCGCAGGACAGCGGCACCCTGTCGATCGCCACCACCCACACCCAGGCGCGCTACGTGCTGCCCGGCCCCGTGGCGGCCCTGCGCCAGGCCTATCCCAAGGTCGGTGTCAGCCTGCACCAGGGTTCGCCCGATCAGGTCGCCCGGATGCTGATCGAGGAGACCGCCGAGATCGGCATGGCCACCGAGTCGCTGGTGAACTACCCCGAACTGGTCACCCTGCCCTGCTACGAATGGCAGCACGTGCTGGTGCTGCCGTTCGACCACCCGCTGGTGCAGCGCGAGCGCATCACGCTGGAAGACCTCGCGCAGGTGCCGCTGGTGACCTACCACCCCAGTTTCACCGGACGCACGCGCATCGACCAGGCGTTCGCCCTGCGTCACCTGCAGCCCAACATCGTGCTCGAAGCCATCGACTCGGACGTGATCAAGACCTACGTCAAGCTCGGCATGGGTGTCGGTATCGTGGCCGAGATGGCCATGCAGGGCGAAAACGCCACGCCCGACCTGGTGGCCCGCCCGGCGGCCCAGCTCTTCGGCCACAACCTGGCTCGCGTGGCCTTCAAGCGCGGCACCTACCTGCGCCACTTCGTGCTGCGCTTTGCCGAGTTGCTCAGCGACCGCCTCTCGCGCGACCTGATCCTGCAGGCCATGGCCGGCGAAGGCCACCAATACGACATCTGACCGAGCCCATGGATCTCGCGCCCCGCACCCCTGCCCTCACTTCGCGTCTGCCCAGCGTAGGCACCACCATCTTCACCGTCATGTCGGCGTTGGCCGCCGAGGTCGGTGCGGTCAACCTGGGCCAGGGTTTCCCGGACTTCGACTGCGATCCGGAACTGGTCAACGCCGTGACCCGCGCCATGCAGGCCGGCCACAACCAGTACCCCCCCATGCCGGGCGTTCCGGCGCTGCGCCAGGCCATGGCCGCCAAGATGCAGGCGCTGTATGGCCTGCGCTGCGACCCGAACACCGAGATCACCGTCACGGCCGGCGCCACCCAGGCCATCCTGACCGCCATCCTCGCCGTGGTGCACCCGGGCGACGAGGTCATCGTGCTCGAACCCTGCTACGACAGCTACGTGCCCAACATCGAGCTGGCGGGCGGCAAAGTCGTGCGTGTGCCGCTGGTGCCCGGTACGTTCCGGCCCGACTTCGACGCCATCGCCGCCGCCATCACGCCGCGCACCCGTGCGCTGATCATCAACAGCCCGCACAACCCCAGCGGTCAGGTCTGGACCGAGGCGGACATGCGCCGGCTGGATGAACTGCTGGCCCCGACCGACGTGCTGCTGATCAGCGACGAGGTCTACGAACACATGGTCTTCGACGGACAGCCGCACCAGAGCGCGGCGCGCTTTCCGGGACTCGCCGCGCGCGCGTTCATCGTCAGCAGCTTCGGCAAGACCTACCACGTCACCGGCTGGAAGGTCGGCACCGTGGTCGCGCCCGCACCGCTGACGGCCGAGTTCCGCAAGGTGCACCAGTTCAACGTGTTCACGGTGAACACGCCGGTGCAGCACGCGCTGGCCGCCTACATGGCCGACCCGGCGCCCTACCTGCAGCTCAGCGCCTTCTACCAGCGCAAGCGCGACCTGTTCCGCGACGGGCTGGCGCAGACGCGCTTTCGCCTGCTGCCCGGCCAGGGCACCTATTTCCAGTGTGTCGGCATCGGAGACCTGGCGGTGGCCGAGCGCGATCTGCCGGAAGGCGAGTTCTGCCAGTGGCTCACGCGCGAAGTCGGCGTCGCCGCCATTCCGCTCTCGGCCTTCTACGGCAACGCCTTCGACCAGAAGGTGGTGCGCTTCTGTTTCGCCAAGAAAGACGAGACCCTGGGCCTGGCGCTGGATCGGCTCGCCCGGCTCTGAACCGGCGCCGGGACGCCAATTCCGTCACGGCCCTCCCGCCTCCGGGCGGCACACCCGCATCCAGCCGAACGTCCTCTGCGCAGTCGGTGGTGCGACAGCATCAATTGCCGGAACCACATGCCGATACAGCGGCATTGCCGAAACAACCCACCAGGAGTTCCGATGCCCCGTCACGTCCATTCCGTCGCCCTTTCCCAATCACGCCGCCGCTGGCTGAGCGGGTCGCTGACCGCGCTGGCGCTGGCCGGCACCGCCGCCTGGATGGCCCCGCGCGCCGCGCATGCGGGCGCAGCCCCCACCGAGGTGGAAGCCGTACAACTGCCCGCCTGGGTGGAACGGCATGGCCAGCGCCGGCCCGCCCAGCCCGGCATCCTGCTGCGCGGCGGCGACAAGGCGCTGACGGCCCGTGGTGCACGCATGCTGCTGCGCCTGCCCGACCGCAGCGAGGTCAAACTCGGTGAGGCCACCGAGCTGGTGATCGAACGCATGGACGTCACCACCCACGGCGTGGCTCGCCCACGGCAGATCGACTCGTCGCTGCGCCTGGTCACGGGCGTCTTCCGCTATGCCACCGATCTGGCCAGCAAGCTCGCCGGCAACCAGCGGCAGCTCAACCTGAAAATAGCCACCGCCACCGTCGGCATCCGCGGCACCGATTTCTGGAGCATGACCGACGCCGACCACGACGCGGTCTGCGTGTTCGAAGGCAAGGTGGCCGTGCTGCGCGATGCCCAACCCGAGATCAACCTGGACAAACCGGGTGCCTTCTGGGTGACCTTCACCGGGCAGCCCGAGAAGCCCGCCGGCCAGGCCACGCCCGACCAACTGGCCAAGTTCATCAGCCAGGCCGACCTGAGCCCCGGCAGCGGCGTGCTGGTGCAAGGTGGTCGCTGGCGCGCGGTGCTGGCGATGACCAGCACCTCGGAGCAGGCCGGTGCCCTGCGCGACCGCTTGTCCGTCAAGGGCTACCCGGCCGAGGTGCTGCCCAAGGACGGTCGGTTCGAGGTGCGCATCAACCGCTTCGCCACCGAGCAAGACGCCCGCGCTGTGGTGGAACGTCTGGGCGCTCTGCCCGACCTCCAGCTCAAGGAAATGCGCGTGGCGCTGGCCGCGCAGTGACGCGCCCTGCCCTGCTCGACGGTTGAGCGGGCCCCGGGCCTTGCAACGACGGCACCACATGCCCTCCGGGCAGGAGCGAGCTGGCGCTCAAGGGCCTGGCGTCATCCGTTCAGTTGGCTCCAGGCCTTGTCCAGCCGCTTGACGCTGACCGGCTGGGGTGTTCGCAGCTCCTGCGCGAAGAAGCTCACCCGCAGTTCTTCCAGCAGCCAGCGCACTTCCTGCAGGCGCGCGTCCTGCACGCCCTTGCGCTCGGCCACCAGGCGCCAGAAGCGCTGGTCCTGCGGGCGCAGTTCGGCGAACTTGGCCGCGTCGCGTGCCGGGTCGCTGCGCAGCTTGTCCAGCCGCAGCTGCACCGCTTTGAGATAGCGCGGAAAGTGCTGCAGCTGCGCATAAGGCGTTGAACTCAGGAAGGTCTTGGGCACCAGGCGCTGCAGTTGCTGCTGCACGTCGGTCGCGACGTCGGCCGGTGGCTTGCTGTCCTTGAGCTTGCGGGCCGCCGCGGCGTATTCGGTCAGGATCACGCCGGCCTGGCGGGCGATTTCGTTGGCGATCAGGGTCAGGCGCCCTCTGCCCTCGTCCACCCGCGCCTTGAAAGCCGCCGCATCCGCCGGCAAAGGGTCGGTCAGGAAGGCGCGGTCCAGTGCCAGGTCGAGGATCTGGTTTTTCAGCTCGTCCAGCGTGCCCCCACCGCCGCCATCGGTCTTGCCGACGGCCATGTAGGCCACGCCCATGGCCTGCAGGCCGGGCAGGTTCTTCTCCAGGTACTTGAGCGCGTCCTTGATCTGCAGCGCAAACAGGCGGCGCAGGCCGGCGCGGTGGCGCAGCTGGGCCAGTTCGGGTTCGTCGAACACCTCGATGCGCACCGCGTCGCCGTCGTCGATCAGGGCCGGAAAGCCAATCAGCGTCTGGCCGCCCTTGCGGATTTCCATCAGCTCGGGCAGCTCGCCAAAGTCCCAGCTGGTGTGGCGCTGGTCGGCGGTGGCCGCAGGCGGCACCGGAGACTTGTTCGGCGCGGCCACCCGGCGGGCGCCATCGGCCACCGCAGGCGCCGTAGTGGGTGAAGGCGCGGTCGTTGCGGGACCGGCAATGTCCTTGAGCTTGAGCGAGGCCAGCGCCTGGAACGCGCCGCGCGCCTGGCTGCCCAGCTCGGCTTTCAGCGCGCCCAGGTTGCGACCCTGACCCAGCTGGCGACCGTGCTCGTCCACCACCCGCAGGTGCATGAAGTGATGCGCTGGCAGCATGTCGAGCTTGATGTCGTTGCGCTGCACCGGCAGTTGTGTCGCGTCGCGCACCAGCCTGAGCAGCGCGTCCATCAGGCTGCCACTGCCGAAGGTCTCGGGCTGGCACAGCGCCTCGGTCATCTTCTCGGCCGTGGTCGGCAGCGGCACCAGGCGCGAGCGCGGTCGCTGGTGCAGGGTCTTGAGCAGGGCCTGCACCTTGTCCTTGAGCATGCCGGGCACCAGCCAGTCGCAACGGTCTTCGCTGACCTGGTTGAGCGCGAAGATCGGCACCGTCACGCTCACGCCGTCGCGCGGGTCGCCCGGTTCGTGCAGGTAGGCGGCGGCGCAGTCCACGCCGCCCAGGCGAAGGGTCTTGGGATAGGCCTGGGTGGTGATGCCCGCGGCCTCGTGGCGCATCAGCTCTTCGCGCGTGAGGAACAGCAGCTTCGGATTCTCCCGGCTGTGGTCCCGGTACCAGCGTTCGAACGCCGCGCCGTTGCACACGTCGGCCGGTAGTTGCTGGTCGTAGAAGGCGTAGATCAGCTCGTCGTCCACCAGCACGTCCTGCCGGCGGGCCTTGTGTTCCAGCTCCTGCACCTCGCGCACGGTGCGGCGGTTGGCGGCCAGGAAGGGCAGCTTGCTGTCCCAGGTGTCGTCGTGCAGGTGGCCCACCAGGGCTTCGCGGATGAAGATCTCGCGCGCGCCGGCCGGGTCCACCTTGCTGTAATCCACGCGCCGCTGGTGGTAGACCACCAGGCCGTACAGCGTGGCGCGCTCCAGCGCCGAGACGCAGGCGGCCTTCTTCTCCCAGTGCGGATCCAGCACCTGCTTCTTGAGCAGGTGGCCGCCCACCTGTTCCAGCCACTGCGGCTCGATGTTGGCGATGCCACGGCCGAACAGGCGCGCGGTCTCCACGAGTTCGGCACACACGATCCAGCGACCGGGCTTCTTGCTCAGGTTGGCGCCCGGGTGGCGGTGGAACTTGATGCCGCGCGCGCCCAGGTACCAGTCTTCGGTGTCGTTCTTCTGGCCGATGTTGCCCAGCAGACCGGCGAGCATGGACAGGTGCAGCTGTTCATAAGACGCAGGCCCCCACGCTCCGCCGCTGCGCGGGTCGCTGCCCCTCGAGGGGGTGTCGCCCGGCTTGGGGCGGCCCGGCGCCGGGCGGGCGGGGTTGACGTTGTCGAACCACCTCTGCTCAGCGAGAACGGTGTGCAGCTGCGAATGGATGTCGCGCCATTCGCGCACGCGCCGCACGTTGATGTAGTTCTCGCGCAGCAGGTTTTCGTACTGGCGGTGGCTGAGCTTGTGGTCGGTGCCATGGCCGCCTTTGCTGTCTTCCAGCCACTTCCAGAGCTTGAGCGTGCCGGCGAACTCGCTTTTCTCGTCGTCGAATTTCTTGTGCGCCTGGTCGGCCTGGGTCTGCTTGTCCAGCGGCCGGTCGCGCACGTCCTGCAGGCTCAGGGCCGACGCGATCACCAGCACCTCGTCCAGCGCGCCGCGCTCGCGTGCTTCGAGCAGAATGCGGCCCACGCGCGGGTCTAGCGGCAGTTTGGACAGTGTCCTGCCAATCGGTGTCAGTTCATTCGCATCGTCGACCGCGCCCAGCTCAGCCAGCAGCTGGTAACCGTCGGTGATGGCGCGGCGCTGCGGCGCTTCCAGAAACGCGAAGTCTTCCACCGCGCCCAGGTGCAGGGCCTTCATGCGCAGGATCACGCCCGCCAGCGAGCTGCGCAGGATTTCCGGGTCGGTGAACTTCGGTCGACCCATGAAGCCGGCCTCGTCGTAAAGGCGGATGCAGATACCGTCAGCCACGCGGCCGCAGCGGCCGGCGCGCTGGTTGGCAGCCGCCTGGCTGATAGGCTCGATCAGCAGTTGCTCCACCTTCTGGCGGAAGCTGTAACGCTTGACGCGCGCCGTGCCCGCGTCGATGACGAAGCGGATGCCCGGCACCGTCAGCGAGGTTTCGGCCACGTTGGTCGAGAGCACGATGCGGCGCTGGCCGTGGGGCTGGAAGATGCGGTCCTGCTCGGCCTGCGAAAGGCGCGCGAACAGCGGCAGTACTTCGGCGTTGCGCAACGCGGGCTGGTGGGACAGGTGCTTGCGCAGGTGGTCTGCGGCTTCGCGGATCTCCCGCTCACCCGGCAGAAAGACCAGGATGTCGCCGCCCTGGGGGCCACGCCACAGCTCGTCCACGCCATCGGCGATGGCGTTGTTCAGGTCGTACTCGCGGCTTTCCTCGAAAGGCCGGTAGCGCACTTCGACCGGGAAGGTGCGGCCCGAGACCATCAGCACCGGGGCCTTGCCTTTGGATGAAGCAAAGTAGTCGGCAAACCGGTCCGCGTCGATGGTGGCCGAGGTGACGATGACCTTCAGGTCCGGCCGGCGCGGCAGCAGCTGGCGCAGGTAGCCCAGCAGGAAGTCGATGTTGAGCGAGCGCTCGTGCGCCTCGTCGATGATGATCGTGTCGTAGGCGCGCAGGTCGGGGTCGGTCTGCGTCTCGGCGAGCAGGATGCCGTCCGTCATCAGTTTGACCGAGGCATCCTTCGAGAGCCGGTCCTGGAAGCGCACCTTGAAGCCCACCACCTCGCCCAGCGGCGTCTTCAATTCCTCCGCAATGCGCTTGGCCACGCTGGACGCCGCGATCCGCCGCGGCTGGGTGTGGCCGATCAGCTGGCCGCGCTGACCCGGCCGGGCGTTCAGGCGTCCACGCCCCATCGCCAGCGCGATCTTGGGCAGCTGGGTGGTCTTGCCCGAACCGGTCTCGCCGCAGACGATCACCACCTGATGATCGCGAATGGCGTCCTCGATCTCCTGCCGGCGGGCCGAGACGGGCAAGGCTTCGGGAAACTCGATGAGCAATGGCGGACGTGCGGCAGGCGCAGGAGCAGGAGCAGGAGCAGCGGATTTGACAGGGTCGGTCACGGCGCTATTATTGCAGGCACAGGTTCACGTGCAGCACGTGTTTTCGTGTTTTGATTTCAGGAGCCCACCATGACCAACCTGACCATCTCCATCGACGAGGCCGTGGTACGCCAGGCCCGGGTGCGCGCCATTCAGGAGGGCACCTCGGTCAGCGCCAAGGTGCGCGATTTTCTGGCGGTGTACGCCCAGGGTGGGCAGCCGCAGCAGACTGCGGCGCAAGACTTCATCGCGGCCGCCCGCCACCGCCAGGCCCAGGCGGGCCAGACCACACGGTCCGCAGCGCGCTGGAGCCGTGCCGACGCGCACGACCGCCCCTACCCCGGCCAGACGGCACCGGGCCGCCCATGATCTGCTTCTTCGACACCAACGTCCTCGTGTACTGCATGGACGCGGGCGACCCGCTGCGCCAGGTGCGTGCCATCGAACGTTTTGCCCAGGCTTGCGAGCACGACACGGTGGTGCTCAGCGCCCAGGTGCTGCAGGAGTTCTATGCCATCACCACGCGCAAGCTGACGCCCGCGCTCTCGCCCGCCGAGGCGCAAGCCCAGGTCGAGCGACTGGCCAGCTTTGAAGTGATCGGCAGTTCGGCCACCAGCTTGCTGGAAGCCACCCGCCTGGCACAGCGCCACCAGTTGCAATGGTGGGATGCCTTGATCCTGGAAGCCGCGCTGCGCGCCCAGGCCGACGTGCTGGTGACCGAGGACGGCCAGCACGGACAACGCTTTGGCAAGCTCACGCTGGAAAATCCCTTCATCTGAATCGACCGCCATGTCCAACGTCTTCAACTTCACCTTCGTGCCCTGGTTCCGGTCGGTAGCGCCCTACATCCACAAGTTCCGCAACCAGACCTTCGTCATCGGCCTGACCGGCGAGGGCATTGCAGCGGGCAAGCTGGCATCGATCGCGCAGGACATCGCGATGATCCAGGCCATGGGCGTGAAGATCGTGCTGGTGCACGGGTTTCGTCCGCAGGTCAACGAGCAGTTGCGCCTCAAGGGCCAGGAAGCGCGTTATTCGCACGGCATGCGCATCACCGACGAGGTGGCGCTCGACTGCGCGCAGGAAGCCGCCGGCCAGCTGCGCTACGAGATCGAGGCGGCGTTCAGCCAGGGTCTGCCCAATACGCCCATGGCCGGCGCCCGGGTTCGCGTCATCTCCGGCAATTTCATCACCGCGCGCCCGGTGGGACTGATCGATGGCGTGGACTTCCAGCATTCCGGCCTTGTGCGCAAGGTGGACGCCGAAGGCATCCAGCGCACGCTGGACCTGGGCGCCCTGGTGCTGATTTCACCCTTCGGTTTCTCGCCCACGGGCGAGGCCTTCAACCTGGGCATGGAAGACGTGGCGACCTCGGTGGCCGTGGCCCTGCAGAGCGACAAGCTGATTTTCATGACCGAGGTGCCGGGCATCCGCATCGACCTGGACGATCCGCAAAGCGAAATCGACACCGAACTGCCGCTGATCGATGCCAAACGCCTGATCGCCAGCCTGCCTGCTCCCACCCAGCCGATCCATCCGGGCTTCTACCTGCAGCACTGCATCCGGGCCTGTGAGGGCGGCGTGGAACGCAGCCACATCATTCCGTTCCAGCTGGACGGATCGCTGCTGCTGGAAATCTACGTGCACGATGGCATCGGCACCATGGTGGTGGACGAAAAGCTCGAGAGCGTGCGCGAAGCCACGCTGGAGGACGTCGGCGGCATCCTGGCCCTGATCGAGCCGTTCGAGAAAGACGGCACCCTGGTCAAGCGGGACCGCACCGAGATCGAGCGCGACGCGGGCAACTACACCATCATCGAACACGACGGCGTGATCTTCGGCTGTGCCGCGCTCTACCCCTACCCGGAAGAGCGCACCGCCGAAATGGCCGCCCTCACGGTCTCGCCACAAAGCCAGAGCCAGGGCGATGGCGAACGCCTGCTCAAGCGCATCGAAACCCGAGCGAGGGCCCAGGGGCTGCAGAGCATCTTCGTGCTGACCACGCGCACCATGCACTGGTTCATCAAGCGCGGCTTTGTGCAGGTCAACCCCGACTGGCTGCCCGAGGCACGCAAACGCAAGTACAACTGGGACCGTCGCAGCCAGGTGCTGGTGAAAAAGCTGGCATGAGGCCCGGCTTGTCAGGGCGGGTTTGACCCACATCAATCCAGCACCTTTGCGTCTGTCGATACTGGCAGATTGCATGACACATCGGTGAGAAACGCATGACAGAACGCAGCACCACATCGACCCCGCCCACCACCGCTGCCACTCCCGGCACCTCGAAACCCGCAGCCCGAAAGGCCGCCAGGACCGCCCCCCGCAAGGCCGATGCGCCCCGGCGCGTGGCCCTGGGGGACACCAGCGGCAGCCGCAAACCCCAGACCATCCGCAAGAACACCGTTTCGCAGGCGGTGTCGGCCCGCCAGGCCGGCCAGCTGGCCGCTGTTCGGGACATCCTTGCCCGCCCCGAGAACAGCAAGGCCGAAAAGGCCGAGTCGCTGCGTGCCATTCTGGAAGGATCGTCACCGGACGACGCCAAGGCCATCCGGCAACTGCTGCGGGGCGAAGCCAGGTCCACCAGGCGGACTGGCTCCGTCGAGGCGGTGGATCCGAATGAGCAGCTCGCCAGCGACTGGCGCACCGGCGGCTACCCCTACAAGAACCTGCTCTCGCGCAAGGTGTACGAGAGCCAGAAGTACCTGCTGCAGGTGGAGTTGCTGAAGCTGCAGGCCTGGGCGAAGGAATCGGGGCAGCGCGTGGTGATCCTGTTCGAAGGCCGCGACGCGGCGGGCAAGGACGGCACCATCAAGCGCTTCATGGAGCATCTCAACCCCCGCGGTGCGCGGGTGGTCGCCCTGGAGAAGCCCACCGAGGTCGAGCGCGGCCAGTGGTACTTCCAGCGCTACGTGCAGCACCTGCCCACGGCGGGCGAGATCGTGCTGTTCGACCGCAGCTGGTACAACCGCGCCGGCGTCGAACGCGTCATGGGCTTCTGCTCCGACGAGGAATACCACGAGTTCATGCGCCAGGCGCCGCAGTTCGAGCGGCAGCTGGTCCGCAGCGGCGTGCACCTCATCAAGTTCTGGTTCTCGGTCAGCCGCGATGAGCAGCGCCGCCGCTTCAAGGAGCGCAAGGCGCACCCGCTCAAGCAATGGAAGCTCAGCCCCATCGACATGGCCTCCCTGGACAAGTGGGAGGACTACACCAAGGCCAAGGAGGCGATGTTCTTCGAAACCGACACCGCCGACGCGCCCTGGACCGTGATCAAGAGCGACTGCAAGAAGCGGGCGCGCCTGAATGCCATGCGGTATGTCCTGCAGAAGCTGCCCTACACCAACAAGGAGCCCAGGAACATCGGCGCCCTGGACACGCTCATCGTGGGCCGTGCCCACGTGGTTTACGAGCGGGGCGAACGTCCCGGCAGCGCGATTCTGTGATGGCTGGCGGGGAACGGCCGTGAACCGTTCACCGCCCCTCAACCCTGGCGACGGCGCAGCAGCAGTGCCAGCGCCAGCACCGCGATGCCAGTGAACCACAGGAACGACCAGTTGGCGATGGTCAGACCCAGAAAGGTCCAGTCGACGGTCGAGCAGTCGCCACTGCCCTTGAACACCATGGGAATCACCCGCTTGAGCGGGAACGACTCGATCATGCCGTAGAGGTCGCGGCCACAGCTGAGGATCTCGGGTGGGTACCACTGCAGAAAGCTCTGCCTGGCGGCGACAAAGGCGCCGGACGCGGCCAGCAGGCCCATCAGCGCGACACCGACCGTGAACCCGCGCCCGCCGACAAAAGCGGCCGTCACGGCGGCCGTCACGCCCACGAGCAGCAGTGCGTAGCGTTGCACGATGCACATGGGGCAAGGCTCCAGCCCCACGGCATGCTGCAGGTACAGACCGAAAGCCAGCAGACCCGCGCACGCCAGTGCCGTGAGGGCCAGGATGCGCCTGGGAAAGCGCTCCAGCCAGACCAGCGGCGTTGCCGCGAGAGAGAGTGATGCCATGTGCCTGAAGGGATGAGCGGGAAAGTCCGCGTGACCCGGAGCTAGACCCGACGGCCCGGCACAAGTTCCGGGCCGTCGGGTCCGCTCAATTGGAGACGAAAGCGCGTTCGATCACGAAGTCGCCCGGCCGGCTGGTGCTGCCTTCCTCGAAGTCCAGCTTTTCGGCCAGGGCCTTGAGGTCGCGCAGCATCTCGGGGCTGCCGCAGATCATGATGCGATCCTCCAGCGGGCTGAGCATGGGAATGCCCAGGTCCCTGGCGATGGTGCCGCTCTCCAGCAGCTGCGGAATGCGGCCCTGGTGCTTGAACGGTTCGCGCGTGACGGTGGGGTAGTACAGCAGCTGCTTGCTGACCATCTCGCCCAGGAATTCGTCCTTGGGCAGCTCGTTCTCGATGTAGTCGCGGTAGGCCAGTTCCTTGACCTCGCGCACGCCGTGGATCAGGACAACCTGCTCGAATTTTTCGTAGGTCTCGGGGTCGCGGATGGTGCTCAGGAACGGCGCCAGCCCGGTACCGGTGGCCAGCAGGTACAGGCGCTTGGCCGGCAGCAGGTAGTCGATCAGCAGGGTGCCGGTGGGCTTGCGGCCGACCGTGATGGTGTCCCCCGGCTGGATGTGTTGCAGGCGCGAGGTCAGCGGACCGTCAGGCACCTTGATGCTCAGGAATTCCAGGTGGTCGGCGTAGTTCGGGCTGGCGATGCTGTAGGCGCGCAGCAGCGGTTTGCCGTCCACACGCAGGCCGATCATGGTGAAGTGCCCGTTGGAAAAACGCAGCGACTGGTCGCGGGTGGTGGTGAAACTGAACAGGCGATCGGTCCAGTGGTGCACGCTCAACACGCGCTCTTCCTGAAATGCACTCATGCTGTGGTTGGTGGTTGGAAGGCCCCTGAAAGCGGGCCGGAAGGCTTGCGGCCCGGACCCGACCGGGCGAGAAACCCGTTCAGCGCTGACCGCGAACAATGTGCGATTGTAAAAGTGCGGGCCACACGCCACTTTGCGTTAGGTCAGCACCGGCAGCGGGCACCCACATGCCCCGCAGGGTCCCACTTTCGTTGATACAGTCGGGGCTTCACGAGCGAAGAGAGCGGGCTGCTGGCGTCCAATCGACGCGCGCATCATGCCCGCAACCCGCTGCGTCCGGAACGAATCAATCGTCATATCGCTTATTCACAGCGCCATCTGAAACAGGATCACACCATGGCCCGTACCGTGCAATGCATCAAACTCGGCAAGGAAGCCGAGGGCCTCGACTTCCCGCCCTACCCCGGCGAACTGGGCAAGAAGATCTTCGACAGCGTCAGCAAAGAGGCCTGGGCCGCCTGGCTCAAGCACCAGACCATGCTGCTCAACGAGAACCGCCTCAATTTGGCCGATGCCCGTGCGCGCCAGTACCTGGCGCGCCAGATGGAAAAGCACTTCTTCGGTGAAGGCGCCGACGCCGCGGCCGGTTTCGTGCCGCCGGCCAATTGATCACCGGCGGGAGTCCGCCTCCGTCCCTTCCCTCCCCTTGCCAGTTCTTTCCTCCACCCGCCACGCTCTGGTCATCGGCGCCGGACTGGCGGGCGCCGCCGTCTGCGCGGCCCTGTCCCGCCGCGGATGGTCCACCACGCTGATCGATGAAGCATCCGGTCCCGCCCAGGGTGCTTCGGCCTTGCCCGTCGGCATGCTCAGCCCCCATGTCACCCGTGCGCCGACGCCGCTCTCGCGCCTGTCCGCGCTGGGCGTGGCCGACATGCGTCGGCAGCTTGAAAGCCGGATTGCACCGGGCGCGGGCTGGCAGCCTTGCGAGGTGGACAACCTGGGTCACGACCTGGGCCGCTGGCCGGCGGCACTGGTGCGACCCGCCGCGCTGGTGCA
This sequence comes from uncultured Hydrogenophaga sp., assembly GCA_964428045.1. Classification (GTDB taxonomy): domain Bacteria; phylum Pseudomonadota; class Gammaproteobacteria; order Burkholderiales; family Burkholderiaceae_C; genus Hydrogenophaga. Next base: position 19,795 of record CAYRWN010000044.1, read on the forward strand.
GGCCTGGCTGGAGGAAGCGCGGGCGGGTCTGCCCCTGCGGGAATGCTGGAACGCCCCGGTGGCCCGGCTGCAAGCCGTCGGCGGTGGGGCGGGCTCGGGTGGCTGGCAGGCGTTGGCGGCCGATGGCCGGGTGCTGGCCGAAGCGCCCGTGGCGGTGGTGGCGTCGGCCTACGGCAGCCAGGCCTTGCTGGCCGCCACGGCGCAGCTGGACCGCGAGGCCCTGCCGCTGCACCCGGTGCAGGGCCAGATGAGTCTGGCTGCTCTGGATGGGGAACCGCTGGCGCCCCGTCCGCTGCGCAACAACGGGGTTTTTGTGCCCTGCTACGAAGACACGGGGCTGCCGCCCCAATGGCCCGCCCGCGTGTGGGCCATGGGTTCGACCTACGAACGTGGCCAGACCAGCTGCGCAGTGAGCGAGGCGGCGCACAGTCGCAACGCCCAGAGCCTGGACGCGATCCACTCCGCCGCAGCGCAGCGGCTGCATGCCGCCCTGGAACAAGACCGCTTGCTGGGCTGGGCACAGGTGCGCTGCGCCTCGCTCGACCGACTGCCCCTCATGGGCGCCGTGCCCGATCTCGCCGCGCTGCGGTCGCTCATGACCGCAAGGGGTCACCAGCGCTCGCGGCTTCGGCTTTCGGAGGTGCCGCGCCTGGCGGGGCTGTACACCCTCAGCGCACTGGGTTCCCGGGGGCTCACCCTGGCCCACTGGTGCGCCTCACAACTGGCCACACTGATCGACGGACATGCGCCGGACCTGCCCGAAGGCGATGCCGACCTGATCGCGGCGCTGGATCCGGCGCGGTTTGCCTGGAAGCGCTCACGGCGTCAGCCGCAGGCTCCCGGCCCGGTCAACGTCAGTCCTGCCTGAGCAGGTCCAGCCAGGGGGCGATGTCGTGCAGCTGCAAGGGGCGCGGCAGCACGGTGGTCAGCTGGGCCTTCTTCGCGTCGCGCATCACCCGGCGGCGGCTCCACCAGTGCCCTTCCGGCCCCAGGTGCCTGGTCTGGCCGATGTTGAGGGAATGGGGGTTGTGCTCCGCGAACAGGCGCGCCAGCGACCAGCTGTCCAGCAGCTCTTCGTCGAGATTGAAGGCAGCGCAGACGTAATGGTTGCGCCCCACCAGCTCCACCGCCGATTCCGTGTTGCTCACTTCGTCGATGTCCGGCACACCCACTGCGGTCAGCCGCTGCCGCAGGATTTCACGCTCGGCCAGGTCGCTGCTGACCAGGAGCGCGCGGCGCATCGGGGGCGTGGGCTCCTCCGGGTCGAAGCCCAGGGGGGCCGGCGAGCTGAAATCCAGGTCCAGGTAGCCCGAATCCGCCAGCCGGGCGGCGTAGACCGCATCCAGGTCGTGCAACACGTGGGCCCACTGGATCGGCCGCTGCATGACCCGCCAAGCGTGTTCGGGTGCGTCGGGGCCGACCCAGATCAGGCGCTGTCCGGTGGGGGTCTCCCGGGCGTGGGAGAGCACCGCCTCGGCGCTTTCCCCGTCGACCAGCAGGACCTCGGCCGTCATGGGTGAGGGTTTTGCACCGGGGGCCACCAGCGGCACCCAGGGCGCATAGGACACGTCACGGTCTTCGGAGAGGCGGAACATGGTGTTGAGCGCGTGACGCTCCACATCGGAGAAGCCCACCACACTGACATAGATGCGCTGATTCAGCATGGGGTAGGTGTTACGACGCACGCACCCCCTGCCTGGGTGATGCCGTTCACGATCCGGCCTTGACTTCGGCCCCGAAGGCCCTCCCCATATTCCCACCAGGCATGATCGAATGAAAAAAAAGTCGTTTGCCATCTAAACGCGCCGGCCTACAGTGCCGCCCATGCCCGAATACGCACTCATCCTGGCCGGCTTCGCCGTTGGCCTCATCGTCGGTCTGACCGGCGTGGGTGGCGGTTCGCTCATGACGCCGATCCTGATCTTCTTCTTCGGCATCAAGCCCTACATGGCGGTGGGCACCGACCTGTTGTTCGCGGCGGTGACCAAGGCCGGCGGAACCTGGCGTCTGGCCCGGCAACGCCTGGTCCCCTGGCGTGTCGTGGGCCAGCTCTGCGCCGGCAGCCTTCCGGCCGCGCTGGCCACCCTGTGGGTGCTGCACCGGGTCGGGCCCGCAAGTCCTCAGGTGCAGTCGGTCATGACCCACACCCTGGGCGTGGCGCTGCTGCTGACCGCCGCCGCCATGCTGTACAAGGCTGCCCGCGGCAAGGTGCTGCCCGCCAGCCTGCCCGGCACCGATCCGGCACAAGCCACCCGCGCCCGCCACTGGAGCCTGCCGGTGCTGTTCGGCGCCGTCATCGGCACCTTGGTCACGCTGACCTCGGTTGGCGCCGGCGCCATCGGGGTTTCGGTGCTGCTGATCCTGTTCCCGCTGCTCCCGCTGCCGCGCATCGTGGCGGCCGACATCGCCTACGCCGTGCCGCTGACCCTGGTGGCCGGGCTGGGCCACGCCAGCCTCGGCTCGGTGGACGGGCCCTTGCTGGCCACGTTGCTGGCCGGTTCACTGCCCGGCATCTGGCTGGGTACACGCCTGATGCGCCACACGCCCGAGCGCCTGGTGCGCTCATTGCTCTCGCTGCTGCTGGCGTACGCCGGCACCAAGCTGATCGCATTCTGAGTTTCGATTCCCGTTTCCCAAGACCTCCATGTACCAGTATTCCGACTTCGACCGCCAGTTCGTCCAGCAGCGTGCGGCCCAGTTCCGCGACCAGTTGCAGCGCTTCCAGGCCGGCACGCTGGACGGCGAGGCCTTCAAACCGCTGCGGCTGCAGAACGGCTGGTACGTGCAGCGTTTCGCGCCCATGCTGCGCGTGGCTGTTTCTTACGGCGAGATCAACAGCGCGCAGTTGCGTGTGCTGGCCCGGCTGGCCCGCGACTTCGACCACAAGGAGGCGCACGACACCTCCAAGGCCAACGCCGCCCTGGCCGACGTGCCCAGCCTGCCCGACCGCTGCGCGCACTTCACCACGCGCCAGAACGTGCAGTTCAACTGGATCCCCCTGAGCCGCGCCGCCGACGTGATGGACCTGCTGGCCAGCGTGAACCTGCACGGCATACAGACCAGCGGCAACTGCATCCGCAACATCACCACCGACGCGCTGGCCGGCATCGCCGTCGATGAGGTGGCCGATCCGCGCCCGTTCGCCGAAATCATGCGCCAGTGGAGCACGCTGCATCCCGAGTTCGCTTTCCTGCCGCGCAAGTTCAAGATCGCCATCACCGGTGCCCGCGAAGACCGGGCCGCCACGCCCTGGCACGACGTCGGCCTGCGCCTCTTGCGCAATGTGGATGGCGACCTGGGCTTCCAGGTGCGCGTGGGTGGCGGCATGGGCCGCACGCCCATCATCGGTTCGGTGATCCGCGAGTTCCTGCCCTGGCACCAGATCCTCAACTACCTTGAGGCCATCGTTCGCGCCTACAACCGCTTCGGCCGCCGTGACAACAAATACAAGGCCCGTATCAAGATCCTGGTCAAAGCCGAAGGCCAGTCCTTTACCGACCAGGTCGAAGCCGAGTACCGCGACATCGTGGAGCAAGACGGTGCACCGCACACGATCACCCAGGCCGAACTGGACCGCGTGAGCGCCTTCTTCGTGCAGCCACAGCTCAGTTGCGACCGCAAGAGCGCCGACGCCAAGATCGCCCACATCCTCAAGGCCGCCGCCGAGGACGACGTGGAGTTCAGCCGCTGGCTGACGCAAAACGTGCGCCCGCACCAGAACCCGGATCTGCGCGCGGTCACCCTGTCGTTCAAACGCCTGGGTTCCGCCCCCGGCGACGCCACGGCCGACCAGCTGGAGCGCGCGGCCGAGCTGGCCGACCGCTTCTCGGCCGGCGAAGCCCGCGTGACCCACGAACAGAACCTGCTGCTGCCCTGGGTCAGCTGCGACCAGTTGCCCGAGCTGTGGCGGGAGGCGCGCCGGCTGGGCCTGGCCAAGCCCAACATCGGCCTGCTGACCGACATGATCGCCTGCCCCGGCGGCGACTTCTGCGACCTGGCCAACGCCCGCTCGCTGCCCATCGCACAGGCCCTCCTGGCCCGCTACCAGGACCTGGACGAACTGCACGACCTGGGCGAGATCGATCTGCACATCAGCGGTTGCATCAACAGCTGCGGTCACCACCACAGCGGCCACATCGGCATCCTGGGCGTCGACAAGGATGGCCAGGAGTGGTACCAGGTGACCCTGGGCGGCTCCGACGGCACGCGCCTGTCGGGTGAAGCGGTGCCGGGCAAGGTGATCGGCCCATCCTTCGCGGCCGACGAGATGGTCGACGTGATCGAAGCCGTCATCGACACCTACCGCGCCCAGCGACAGCCGGCCGAGACCTTCGTCAACACCGTCAAGCGCGTGGGCATCGAACCCTTCAAGACCGCCGCCAACGCGGTGCGCGTGGCCACGGCCCGCACCCCGGTCGCTGCCTGAACGCAGGAGCCCATCACATGAAACCCACGATCCAACTCTTCAAGGCCGACAGCTTCACCGCCGACGAGGCCGGCACCCTGACCCTGGCCAACGACGCCGACCCGCGCGAGGTCTCACTCGATGGCATCCACACCGTGGTACTGCAGTTCCCCGCCTTCACCGACGGGCGCGCCTTCAGCCAGGCTTTCCTGCTGCGCCGGCGCCTGGGCTTTGGCGGCCAGATTCGCGCGGTGGGCGACGTGCTGGTGGACCAGTTGCAGCAAATGCAGCGCAGTGGCTTCACCCAGGCGGTGCTGCGTGCCGACCAGAGCGTCGAGCACGGACAAAAGCTGTTGGCCCAGTACGACGCCTTCTACCAGGGCGATGCGGTGGATGTGAAGCCCCATTTCGCGGCCGCCTGAAACACCAAGACGAAATCCACCATGAGCACCCTCGACCTCGCCAAAATCAACGCCGACATTGGCCACGATGCACCCGCTCTCGTCCGATGGGCCCTCGGCCTGGGCCAGCCCTCCATCGTCACCACCAACTTCCGCCCCTTCGAGGCCGTGATCCTGCATCTGGTCACCCAGGTCAACCCGGACGTGCCCGTGGTGTGGATGGACAACGGCTACAACACCGAAGCCACCTACCGCTTTGCCGACGAGGTGACGAAGCAGCTGAAGCTGAATCTGAAGATCTACCTGCCACGCCGCTCGCGCGCTCACCGCGAGGCCGTCGAAGGCCCGACGCCCGCGCTGGACGACCCGCGCCACGCCGCGTTCACCGAGGAAGTGAAGCTTGAGCCCTTTGCCCGCGCGCTGCGCGAAACCGCGCCCAAAGTCTGGTTCACTGCCCTGCGTGCCACCGACACCGCCGTGCGCGCGCAGATGGACCCGGTGAGCATCAACCCGGACGGCCTGATCAAGGTCGCGCCGCTGCTGCACTGGACGTCCAAGGACCTGTACCACTACTGTGAACTGCACGGCCTGCCCAACAACTTCGACTACGTGGACCCGACCAAGGGCGAAGAGAACCGCGAGTGCGGCCTGCACCTGAGTCATTGATGAACACCCCCTGCGCCGCTTCGCGTCTTCCCCCTCTGTGGCGCGCCTTCGGCGCTTCGAGGGGGACGCACCCTGTGGCCCGGCGAAGCCGGTTCCACGGGTGCACTGGACCGGGGGCATCCTCTGGCGCTGCAAGCGCCCATCTGGCCGACCTCCTGGCTGCTTGACGAAAAAGAACCGAATCACCATGAACGCCCGTACCGACACCGCTGTGCTGCAATCCGCCCAAAACGCTGCCGAACACCACCTGAGCAACGCCCACCTCGACGCGCTGGAGGAGGAAACCATCTTCATCCTGCGCGAGGTCGCTGCGGCCTTCGAGCGCCCGGCCCTGCTGTTCTCCGGCGGCAAGGACTCGCTGGTGATGCTCAAGTGCGCCGAGAAGGCGTTTGGCGCTGGCCGCATTCCCTACCCGCTGCTGATGATCGACACCGGTCACAACTTCCCCGAAGTGACCGACTTCCGCGACAGCCGCGCCGCCGAGCTGCAGGCCGAGCTGATCGTGCGCAGCGTCGAAGACTCCATGGCCCGCGGCACCGTGCGCCTGGCCCACCCGGGCGAGAGCCGCAACGTGCACCAGTCGGTCACGCTGCTCGAAGCGATCGAGGAATTCCGCTTCGATGCACTGATCGGCGGCGCCCGCCGCGACGAGGAAAAGGCCCGCGCCAAGGAGCGCATCTTTTCGCACCGCGACAGCTTCGGCCAGTGGCAGCCCAAGGCCCAGCGCCCCGAACTCTGGACCCTGTTCAACACCCGCCTGGCCCCGGGCGAACACTTCCGCGTGTTCCCCATCAGCAACTGGACCGAGCTGGATGTATGGCAGTACATCGAGCGCGAGGCCATCGCCCTGCCCTCGATCTACTACACCCACCAGCGCGAGGTGGTCGACCGGCGCGGCCTGCTGGTGCCGGTGACCGAACTGACCCCGCCCAGGGACGGCGAGACGGTGCAGATCCGCGACGTGCGCTTCCGCACCGTGGGCGACATCACCTGCACCTGCCCGGTGGAGAGTCTGGCCGCCACGGCCGGCGACATCGTGATCGAGACCCTGGCCGCCGATGTGAGCGAACGCGGTGCGACGCGCATGGACGACAAGACGTCGGAAGCGTCGATGGAGAAGCGGAAAAAAGACGGGTACTTTTGACCCCCCTGCGCCGCGCCTAAGGGCGCGTCACCCCCCAGGGGGCGGCGCTGGCGGCCCGGCAAAGCCGGTTCCGCGGCGCCCTGGATTTGGACATCTCTCTCGCGAAAGTTTTGTATGAACGCTGTTGTTAACCCCTCCACCGCCGCTGACACCCGCACCGCGCTGAAGTTCATCACCTGCGGCTCCGTCGATGACGGCAAGAGCACCCTCATCGGCCGCCTGCTGGTCGACAGCAAGGCCGTGCTGCAGGACCACCTGGCCGGCGTGCAGCGCCAGGGCGAGACCGACCTCGCGCTGCTGACCGACGGCCTGTCGGCCGAGCGCGAACAAGGCATCACCATCGACGTGGCCTACCGCTACTTCAACACCGAAACGCGCAAATTCATCATCGGCGACGCGCCTGGCCATGAGCAGTACACCCGCAACATGGTCACGGCCGCCTCGGCCGCCGACGCCGCCGTGGTGCTGGTCGACGCCACCAAGCTGGACTGGCAGGACGCTGGCCTGAAGCTGCTGCCGCAGACCCGCCGCCACTCGCTGCTGCTCAAGCTGCTGCGCGTGCCCTCCGTCGTGTTTGCCGTCAACAAGCTCGACGCTGTCCAAGACAGCGCCCTGGCTTTCAAGAACATCTCGGGCGCCCTCGCCGCCTTCGCTGCCGAGGCCGGCATCGCCGTCACCGCCACCGTGCCCGTCTCAGCGCTCAAGGGCTGGAACGTGGTCGACGCGGCGTCCGAGGCCGGCTGGTGCGGCTACATAGGCCCCACGCTGCTGGAAATCCTGGAGCGACTGCCCGTCACGGCCGCCGACACCACCCTGCCCTTCGCCTTCCCGGTGCAGTGGGTTGAAAAGTTCTCATCGTCCTCCGACACCAGCAAAGGCCGCCGCGTGTTCTGGGGCCGCGTGGCCACCGGCACCGTGCAGCCTGGCCAGCCGATCAAGGTCATGCCCAGCGGACAGACGGCGACCGTGGCGCAGGTGCTCAACCACGTGCGCACGGCGCAGGCGGTGCCCGCCGGGCACAGCGCCGGCATCGTGCTCGACCGTGAGGTTGACGTGTCCCGTGGCGACTGGCTGCTGGCCGTGGATGAACAGGGGCAATCGCTCGAAGCCAGCCGCGAGATCTGCGCCACGGTCGCCTGGATGGACGACGAAACCCTGGTCGCCGGTCGCGTCTACTGGGCACTGCACGGCCACCGCTGGGTCAAGGCCAAGGTCAGGCGCATCGTTCACAGGCTCGACATCCACACGCTGGCCGAAGAAGACGCCACGCAACTCGAACCCAATGCCATCGGCCACATCGAACTGGCACTGCAGGAACCGCTGGCCACCGCGCCGTTTGCCCGGTCGCGCGCGCTGGGATCGCTGGTGCTGGTGGACACCGCCAGCCACCGCACTTCGGGTGCCGTGCTCGTCGGCTGAACGCCCCGCTTCATGAAACAGTACCCCGGGCAAGGGCAAGGGTACGCCCCGCCATGGCGCACCGCCTAAAATCTGGGGTTTGTCCGTCTTCCTTTCCACACCATGACCCACGTCGTCACCGAATCCTGCATCCGCTGCAAATACACCGATTGCGTCGATGTTTGCCCCGTGGACTGCTTTCGCGAAGGCCCGAACTTCCTGACCATCGATCCGGATGAGTGCATCGATTGCGCCGTCTGCATCCCGGAGTGCCCGGTCAGCGCCATCTTTGCGGAAGAAGATTTGCCCAAGGACCAGGTGCACATGACGGCGCTCAACGCCGAACTCGCGCTGCTGCCCACCTGGAAGAGCATCACCAAGCGCAAAGACCCGCTGCCCGACCATGAGCAGTGGAAGGACCGCACGGGCAAACTCTCCGAACTGATCCGCTGATCATGCTGCCACGGCCCGGCGGCGCGGCCCCCACGGGCGAGCCCATTGCCACCGATGCCGTGGTCATCGGGGCCGGTCCCGTGGGCCTGTTCCAGGTGTTCGAGCTGGGCCTGCTCGATATTCGGGCCCATGTGATCGATGCCCTGCCGCACGTGGGCGGACAGCCGGCCGAGCTGTACCCCGACAAACCCATCTACGACGTACCCGGCCTGCCGGTCTGTACCGGCCAGGGTCTGACCGTGGCCCTGATGCGTCAGGCGTCCCCCTTCTCGCCGCAGCTGCACCTGGGGCAGTCGGTCACCCGCCTCGGCCAGGCGGGCGATGGACGCTGGCACCTGGAAACCTCCAAAGGCACCCGTTTCCTGAGCAAGACCGTCTTCATAGCGGCAGGAGTGGGCGCCTTCGAGCCCCGTCGGCTCAAGGTACCGGGCATCGAAGCATTTGAAGGCTCACAACTGCGTTACCACGCCGGTCCTCTCGCCGACCTGGCGGATCAGGACGTGCTGATCCAGGGTGATACAGACAACGCCATCGAGACGGCGCTCGTGCTGTCGGACGACCACGCGCGGCGGGCGCGCAGCGTGACGCTGATCCACCGCCGCGACAGTTTCAAGGCCGACCCCGGGCGGGTGGCCCAGATGCGCGAGCGCTGCGCGACCGGTGCGATGCGCTTCGTCGCAGGGCAGATCACCGGCCATGAAAACCGCGACGGCCGACTCAGCGCGCTGCACCTCGCGCTGCCGGACGGCGGCACATCCACCCTGCCTTGCGACACCTTGCTGGTGCTGCAAGGCCTCTCGCCCCAGCTCGGGCCCCTCACCGACTGGGGCCTCGCCATGGAACGCAAACAGCTGGTCGTCGACACCGAGACCTTTTCCACCAGTGCGGCAGGCATCTTCGCCGTGGGCGACATCAACACCTACCCGGGCAAACGCAAGCTGCTGGTCTGCGGTTTTCACGAATGCACGCTGGCGGCCTACGCGGCGGCCCCCATCGTGCACCCAGAGCGGCCGGTGCTGCTGCAGTACACCACCACCAGCACCCACCTGCACCAGGTGCTGGGCGTGAACCCGGACACCACGCCAGCGGCCCACGGTGCCGGCTAAAAATTTGCAGCCCGATCCGAAACGCGACAAAACCGTACTATAATTTGAGGCTGTTCCCTGATAGCTCAGTCGGTAGAGCGACGGACTGTTAATCCGCAGGTCCCTGGTTCGAGTCCAGGTCGGGGAGCCAA